>NZ_JBXARP010000009.1:0-310629 GCF_058808375.1 Caulobacter sp. GW821-FHT11E10 | reverse complement strand
GGGCGGGGGGGGCCAGTTCTCCTGGCCCGGCCTCTTCCCCCTCCGTCGTCCCTACGGGCCGACACCTCCCCCGCTAGGGGGAGGATTTGTCTACGAGCTACAGATCCAGATCCGCCGAGGCGAACTCGGCGTTCTCCTGGATGAACCGGAAGCGCAGCTCGGGCTTGCGGCCCATCAGGGTCTCGACCAGTTCCTCGACGCTCTCCTCGTGGCGCGGCAGGGTCACGCGGGCCAGGGTGCGCTTCTTGGGGTCCATGGTGGTCTCCTTGAGCTGAGCCGCCATCATCTCGCCCAGGCCCTTGAAGCGGCCGATCTCGGGCTTCTTGCCCTTGAAGACCGTGGCCAGCAGCTCGTCCTTGTGGGCGTCGTCGCGGGCGTACTCGCTCTTGCCGCCGTGGGCGATGCGGTACAGCGGCGGCAGGGCCAGGAAAAGGTGACCGCCCCGGATCAGGTCGGGCATGGTCCGGTAGAAGAAGGTGATCAGCAGGGAGGCGATGTGGGCGCCGTCGACGTCGGCGTCGGTCATGATGATGATCCGCTCGTAGCGCAGATCCTCTTCCCGATACTTGGCGCCGCCCTGGGCCCCCAGGGCCAGCATCAGGTCCGACAGCTCCTTGTTGGCGGTGAACTTCTCGCCGGACGCGGAGGCGACGTTCAGGATCTTGCCGCGCAGGGGCAGGATGGCCTGGTACTTGCGGTCGCGGGCCTGCTTGGCCGAGCCGCCGGCGCTGTCGCCTTCGACGATGAACAGTTCGGCGCCGTCCACCGCGCCGCCGGCGCAGTCGGCCAGCTTGCCGGGCAGGCGCAGCTTGCGGGTCGCCGAGGCGCGGGTGACCTCTTTGTCCTTGCGGCGCTTGAGGCGTTCCTCGGCCCGCTCGATGACGAATTCCAGCAGGGCCTGGGCGTTCTTCGGGCTGGAGGAGAGCCACAGGTCGAACGGGTCGCGCAGCGAGGCCTCGACGAAGCGCTGGGCCTCGGAGGTGGAGAGCTTTTCCTTGGTCTGGCCCTGGAATTCCGGGTTCTTGATGAACACCGAGATCAGGGCGCCGGCCTGGGCGACGACGTCGTCGGCGGTGATGATCGTCCCGCGCTTCTCGCCCTTGAGCTCGGCATAGGCCTTGAGGCCTCGGGTCAGGGCGGCGCGGAAGCCGCTCTCGTGGGTGCCGCCTTCGGGGGTCGGGACGGTGTTGCAGTACGACTGCATGAAGCCGTCGTGCTCGCCGAAGCCCTGGGGCGTCCAGGTCACGGCCCACTCGACCGCGCCGGCCTCGCCCTGGCGCTCGATGCGGCCCGAGAAGCTCTCGGGCGTGATCGTGGTCAGGCCCTTGGTCCGCTCGGCCAGGAAGTCGGCCAGGCCGTTGGGGAAGTGGAAGACGGCTTCCGGCGGGGTCTGGTCCTGGATGCGGGAAGGGTCGCAGGACCATTTGATCTGCACGCCGCGGAACAGATAGGCCTTCGACCGGGTCATGCGGTACAGGCGCGCCGGCTTGAACGCCACGCCCTCGCCGAAGATCTCGTCGTCGGGCTTGAAGCGCACCATGGTGCCCTTCTTGCGCGACGGGCCCAGTTGCTCGATCGGGCCGAGCGGCTTGCCGCGCGAGAACACCTGCAGGTGCTCGAAGCCGTCGCGCCAGACGGTGACCTCGACGCGCTCAGACAGGGCGTTGACGACGCTGGCGCCGACGCCGTGCAGGCCGCCGGAGGTCTCATAGGCCTTGCCGGTGAACTTACCGCCGGCGTGCAGGACGGTCATGATGACCTCCAGCGCCGACTTGCCGGGGTACTTGGGGTGCGGGTCCACGGGCATGCCGCGGCCGTCGTCCTTGACCGACAGGAAGCCGTCGGCGTCGAGCTTGACCTCGATGGTCTTGGCGAAGCCGGCCACGGCCTCGTCCATCGAGTTGTCGAGGACTTCGGCGAACAGATGGTGCAGCGCCCGCTCGTCGGTGCCGCCGATGTACATGCCGGGGCGCTTGCGGACGGGCTCCAGCCCTTCCAGCACCTCGATGTCGGCGGCCGAATATTCGCCGGGCGCCGAGGCGCGGGCCGGCGGCGGGGTCGCCTTGGACGGCGGGGGCGGCGGCATCGGGCGCGGCGTCGGCTCGACGTGCGGCTCCACGCTGGCCTTGAACGGCGCTGCGGGGACGGGCGCCAGGGCGTCGTCGTCGAACAGGGAGGGGGTCTTATCGGAGGACATCAGGACGGAGTCTTAGGCGATTCGAACGCGGGGGCCTCGTATGGGCTCGCCGGCTTCCCCTGAAAAGCGAAATCCGCCCCCAGCGAAAGCCGGGGGCGGATCGTCAGGTCGGGTGGAAAGCCTAGCGGTAGGCCGGCGGATAGCCGCTGGCGTCCGTCGCCGCGTAGCGGTCCCGGAGCTGGTTCTGGCGGCTGTCCTTGGGCTGCTCGACGCCGCCGACGAAGACATTCAGCGGCCAGCTCGTCGTTTCCAGCGGGTCGCCGTTCCAGACCACGACGTCGGCGACCTTGCCGACCTCGAGCGAGCCGATCTTGCCGTCCTGGCCCCAGATCTTGGCCGGAACCAGGGTCACGGCGGCCAGACCGGCCGCGTAGGGCAGGCCGTTGGCCACCGCGAGGCCGGCGTTCAGGCGCTCCTGGCGCAGGTTGTTGAAGTCCCGCGCCCCGTTGATCGCCACCGTCACGCCGGCGGCGTGCAGGCGGGCGGCGTTGTCGAGCCGCGAGCCGAGGGTCTCGAAGCTGCCCGGCAGGTCGTCCTGCGGATCGACGATGACCGGCACGCCGGCCTTGGCGATCTCGGCCGCGACGATCCAGCCTTCCTCGACGCCTTCGAGGATGACGCGGATCTTCTCCTCGGCCGCCAGCTTGAGGGCCTGGCGGATGTCGGAGGCGCGGGAGACACGGATCAGCAGCGGGGTCTTGCCCTGCACGACCGGGATCAGGGCCTGGAGGTCCAGACGCGAGAGGCCGAAGTCGCGGGTCGCGCCCTGCTCGAAGGCGGCGCGGCGGCCGGCGAAGGCGCGAGCGTCCTCCAGGGCCGAGCGCAGCAGGACGAGGTCCGCGCCGCGCGAGCCGCCAGCCGCCCGGGCCCCGCTCTCGCCCAGCGAGACGGTGACGGCCAGCTTGGAGGCCTCGACGATATCGGCCGCGCCGGCCTTCAGGCGGATGAACGCCGCCTGGCCGCCGAACAGCGGCGGATCGCCATCGCCCGCGGCGCCGGCGGTCATCTCCTCGACCACGCCATCGTCGGCGTGCTCGTGAGCGCCGCCGCCGGTCCCGGACAGCACCGGGGTGACGGCCGAGCTGGTGACGCCGCCGTCGCGGGCCAGGCCGATCATCGGCGAGGCCGGATTGACGGCGTAGCTGATGTCGAAGGCGGCCGACAGGGCGCTGCCGGTGCCGTCGTCGCGGGTCTCGCGAACGCCGCCGATCTCGGAGGCCGAGAGGTTCGAGGACGGCGCGATCAGGCCGGGCGTGACGACCCCGCCCTTGGCGTCGATCACCCGGGCGCCGGCGGGTACGGCGAGCCCGGCGCCGAGGGCGGCGATCTTGCCGTCCTTGATCACCAGAACGCCGGCCGGAATGGCGGCGCCGGAGACGGGTTCGATCCGGGCGTTGACGATGGCGACCGTCTCGGCGGCCGCGGGAAGAGCCAGGGCGCAGGCGGCGCTGGCGAGAAGCAGAGACCGGATCATCAGTTGAACGCTCCCTGGCCGGGCTGGCCGAGCTCGAAATCGGACTTGGGCTGGAAGCGCTTGTCCTGGCGGTCATAGATCAGCGCGCCGTCGATGAAGACCTTCTCGGCCTGGGCGTAGACGCTGAACGGGTCGCGGCTCCAGACCACCAGGTCGGCGGCCTTGCCGGGCTCGAGCGTGCCGGTCTTGTCGGCGATGCCCATGGCCTTGGCCGGGTTGGCGGTGATCCACTTGATCGCCTCGGCCCGGGTGATGCCATAGCCCAGCTTGTTGCCGGCCGTCATGGCGATGGCGGCTTCCTGGTTCAGCCGCTGGGTCATGATCGGATCGTCGGAGTGGATGACCACGCAGGCGCCGTTTTTCCACAGGATGGCGGCGTTGGCGTCGATGCCGTCCAGGCTCTCCATCTTGAAGCCGGTCCACGAGGCCCAGGTGGCCGAGCAGACGCCTTCCTCGGCGAGGAGCGGGGCGATCTTGTAGCTCTCCACCGCGTGGTGGAACATCGTGATCTTGTAGCCAAACTCCCTGGCGATATCGAGCATCACGGCTTCTTCGTCGGCGCGGTAGCAGTGGTTCTGCACCAGGATGTCGCCCTTGAGTACGCCGGCCAGGGTCTCCAGCTGCAGGTCGCGCTTCGGCGCGTCGGCCTTTTCGCCCTTCTGCTGCTTGGCGCGGAAGTCGTCCCACTTGCGGGCGTAGTCGGCCGCGTCGATCCAGGCCTTGCGATAGCCGAAGACGTTGCCCATCGCCGTGGAGGGCGAGCGGCTCTTGCCGCCATAGACGCGCTTGGGGTTCTCGCCGCAGGCCATCTTCAGACCGTAGGGGGCGTCGGGGAACTTCATGCCCTGCATGGTGAGAGCCGGCACATTCTTCAGCGTCACCGAGCGGCCGCCGAACAGATTGGCTGAGCCGGGCAGGATCTGAAGCGTGGTGATCCCGCCGGCGCGAGCCCGGTTGAAGCCCGGATCTTGCGGCCAGACGGAATGCTCGGCCCAGACCTGGGCGGTGTTGGGATCGGTGGCCTCGTTGCCGTCCGAGCGGGCCGAGACGCCGGGCGAGGAATAGACGCCCAGGTGGCTGTGGGCGTCGATGATGCCCGGGGTGATCCACTTGCCCTTGGCGTCGACCACGGCGATATCGGCCGGGACAGGGGTGTCAGGACCGCCGACGGAGGTGATCTTGCCTTCCGAGACGAAGACCACGCCGTTCTCGATCTGCTGGCCGGTGGCGGTCAGCACCGTGGCGCCGACGAAGGCCGTGGCGCGCGAGGGCAGGGGCTTGTAGGTCGACGGGAAGCCCGTTGAGGCCTGGCCGTCCAGGCCCTTGGGCAGCGGCTTCACCTCGGCCTTTTCGGCCGGCTTGGCCGGCCCGGCCGCCGTCTTGGCGGGACCTTCGGTCCCGGTCGTGGCGCAGGCGGAAAGCCCCAGCGCAAGCAGACTCGTGGCCATCGCCACGGAACGCCATCTGATCATGAAAAACCCCGACTCTCGAAGAGGCGGGAAGGACAGACGAAAAGAACCGCGTTATCAAGCCATGCAAAGCTTGCCGGACGCATTTGTCCGCAAAAACCTTGCGCGGCGCCAGGGCGGCGGCTCGCGCGTTCAGCAGATCAGCTGATCCATCGGAGGTCGACCATGCGCCATGTACTCGCCTGCTTCGCCGCGTTTCTGCTGGTCGCCTGCAGCGCGCCAGGATCGGCGGGGCCAGGACCGGGCGCGCCGCCGATGTCATCGCCGCGAACGCCGGTGGCCGAGGGCGGTATGTGCGGCGGCTTCGCGGGCTTCCAGTGCGAGGCCGGACTGACTTGCCAGATGGACGTCGGGACCTGCAAGCGTATCGCCGACGCTGCGGGAGTGTGCAGGAAGAAGCCGCAGGTCTGTCCGATGATCTACCAGCCGGTCTGCGGTTGCGACGGCAAGACCTATGGCAACGCCTGCCAGGCGGCGAGCGCCGGCGTCAGCGTCGCCGCGCCGGGCGAGTGCAAGGCCGGCTAGGCTACTGACATGATCCGGCGCGCGCCTGGCCACAGTGTCCGGGGAGGGACCTGCGCATGACTGAAACCACGATCGCAAGGCGCGATGTCCTGGCGGGCGGCTTGGCCGTCGCCGCCCTCGCGCCCGTCGCAAACGCCCAGGAGAAGACGCCCATGTACGGACTGATCGGACAGATGCTCGCCGCGCCCGGCAAGAGGGACGAACTGCTGGCCATCCTGGGCGAGGGGACCGGGGATATGCCGGGCTGCCTGAGCTATGTGATCGCCAAGGATCCCGCCAATGTCGACGCCATCTGGATCACCGAGGTCTGGACGGACAAGGACGCCCATGCCGCGTCGCTGAAGCTGCCGGCGGTGCAGGCCGCGATCACCAAGGCCCGGCCGATCATCGTCGGCTTCCCGCAGCACTTCGAGACCATTCCTGTCGGCGGCCACGGCCTGAAGGCCTGACGCCAAAAGAAAAGGCCGCGGATCGCTCCGCGGCCTCTCTGTCTTCGAAACCCTCTCGGGTTCTAGAAGTGCGCGTCGATCGAGACGCCGATGATGCGCGGCTCATTGACGAAGGCGGTCAGGTTGTTGAAGTCGATCGCGCCCTTGATATTGCTCTCGTTGGTGATGTTGCGAGCAAAGGCCGCGATTTCCCAGCCGCCTTCCTTGTGGGCGTAGCCCAGCTTCAGGCCGCCTTCGAAGTCGCCCTTCGAGTAGAATTCCTTCGACTGGTACAGGAACAGGTTCGTGTAGCCCTGGACCTTCCAGTCGGTGAAGGCGAACACCTCGCCGGCGCCGATCGGGTAGGCGTAGCGAGCGGTGAAGTCGAAGGTGTACTCCGGTGCGTTCGGGAACGGGTTGCCGTTCACGAGGGCTTGGCTGGCGGCGTTCAGCTGGTCCGTGATCGTGCAGATCGGCGTGCCGAAGACGCCGCAGGTGGCCACGGCCAGCGTCTTGTCCTTGATCTTGGTGTGCGCGTAGCTGTAGCCGGCGGTGACGACGAAGTCCGGGGTGATCACGAACTCGCTGTCCAGCTCAAGGCCATAGGCCTCGCCCTTCTTGGCGTTGATCAGGCGGTTGGAATTGCCGCCGCCGCCGACGGCGCTGAACTGCGGATCGTCGATGGTGTAGGCGAAGACCGCACCGTTCAGGCGGATCCGACGATCCATCAGCTCGCTCTTCAGGCCCAGCTCGTACGACATGATCGTTTCGGACTTGGCCGAGGAAGCCGGCGCGCCGAACGCGATGTCGCGGCCTTGGATCGAGGGACCACGGAAGCCCGAGGCGACCTTGGCATAGGCGCTGACGTTCTCGTCGATCGCGTAGAACGCCGAGAGATCCCAGCTGACCTGCGAGTCCGAGACCGAGACCGAAGGTGCGGCGTTCGGACCCGAGACGACGTTCATGTCCTTGTCGTCGTCGGTGTAGCGCAGGCCGCCCGTCAGGGTCAGCTGCTCGCTCATCTTGTACGAGGCCTGACCGAAGATGGCCCAGGCCTTGTTCTTCTGGCGCAGCGTGGTGGCGGGCATGAAGAACGGGTTGGTGCGGATGTCGTACTTGGTGTCGAAGTAGAAGCCGCCGACCTGCCAGCTCAGCGGGCCGTCCGTGTCGCTGGCCAGGCGGATTTCCTGCGTCCACTGGAACAGGTTCTTGATGCCGTCCTGGGTGCTCGACTGGAACGGAATGAAGCCGGGGCCGGTCGGATTACCGCCGTCGATGTCGCCCAGGCTGTAGCCGTGGGTGTTCTCGTAGGCGGTGATCGAGGTCAGCTTGGCGCCGCCGAAGTCGTAGCTGACATTGGCCGAGGCGCCGTAGCCCTTGTACTGCTGCGGATTGTTGGCGGCGTTGTCGAAAGCGACGGTGTCGCGATCATAGTTGGCGTTCAGCGCGTTCGAGCCCTTAGTCAGCACGTTGGCGCGGAACACCGCGGCGGTGCCGTTCAGGTTACGGCCGTGAACGTTGAACAGGGCTTCCAGCTGCTCGGTCGGCGTGAACAGCACCTGCAGGCGGCCGGCGCGCTCGCTGAAGCCGCCCAGGGCGTTCTTCTTGTTGGTGAAGCTGTTGTCGATCCAGTCGTTGCGGTGCTGGTACAGGATCGAGGCGCGCGCCGCGACCTTGCCCTCGACCAGGGCGCCGCCGACGCCGGCGTCGAAGGTGACGGTGCTGTAGCTGCCATAGGTGGCGCTGGCGCGGCTCTTCGGCGTATCCGACGGCTTGATGGTGTCGAACTTGACGATGCCGGCCGTGGTGTTGCGCCCGAACAGGGTGCCTTGCGGGCCGCGCAGGACTTCGACGTGGTCGAGGTCATAGAGCGGCGAGCTCTTCAGGACGACGTTCTCGAGGACGACTTCGTCCTGGATGATCGACACCGGCTGCGAGGCGGCCAGATCGAAGTCGGCGTTGCCCAGACCGCGGATGTAGAAGCGCGGGGCGACGCGACCGTTCGAGGACTCGGCGTAGAGGCCCGGGGCCTTGGCCGAGAGAGCAAGGATGTCGTCGCCGGCGGCGAAGGTCGATTGCAGGCGCTCGCCACCGATAGCGGCGACCGAGACCGGGACGTCCTGCAGGTTTTCACTACGCTTCTGGGCGGTGATGATCACTTCGCCGACCTTGGTTTCCTGGGCGAAGGCGGCCGGCGCGACGACCATGGCCGAGGCGAGGGCGGTCAGGCCGCACGAGACCGTCAGGGCGCGACGAAGGGAGCGGTTGAGCTGGGGCATGGAGAGATCCTGTGATGATCTTGAGACGCCGCGTCGCCCAGTTCCGAGCAGAGGCGTTGGCGGCGATTCCGTTTGCGCTGCGATAGGCCAAGTCTCGGCCTCGGGGATATCTCCGACCACACGGATTTTGCCCGAAACGGCGGATTGCGTCGCTTATGTTGCGAAGTTGCGACAATTTTGTTCAGTCGCTGCCCGTAAGTAATAAGTCATTCCCAATTATCGGTGAGGACCTATTGTGCGCCGCAACGAAAAAGGGCCGGAGATCGCTCTCCGGCCCTCGTCCTATGCCTAGGCGCTAGGCGACTAGCACTTGTAGTACATCTCGAATTCGACCGGGTGCGGGTGCAGTTGCAGACGCATCACTTCTTCCATCTTCAGCTCGATGTAGCTGTCGATGAAGTCGTCATCCATGACGCCGCCGGCCTTCAGGAAGGCGCGATCCTTGTCCAGGCTTTCCAGGGCTTCGCGCAGCGAGCCGCAGACTTCCGGGATCTTTTTCTGCTCGCGGGGCGGCAGGTCATAGAGGTTTTTGTCGGCCGGCGCGCCCGGATCGATCTTGTTGATGATGCCGTCCAGGCCAGCCATCAGCAGGGCGACGAAGGTCAGATAGGGGTTGCCCATCGGATCGGGGAAGCGGGCTTCCAGGCGCTTGGCCTTCGGGCTGTCGACGTGCGGGATGCGGATCGAGGCCGAGCGGTTGCGCGAGCTGTAGGCCAGCTTCACCGGGGCTTCGTAGCCGGGCACGAGGCGCTTGTACGAGTTCGTCGTCGAGTTCGAGAACGCGTTGATGGCCTTGGCGTGCTTGATGATGCCGCCGATGTACCACAGGCACTCCTGCGACAGGCCGGCATACTTGTCACCGGCGAACAGCGGCTTGCCGTCCTGCCAGATCGACTGGTGCACGTGCATGCCCGAGCCGTTGTCGGCGAACATCGGCTTGGCCATGAAAGTGGCCGTCTTGCCGTAGGCGGCCGCGACGTTGTGGATGACGTACTTGTAGAGCTGCATCCGGTCGGCCATGACGACCATGGTGTCGAACTTCAGGCCGAGTTCGTGCTGGGCCGGGGCCACCTCGTGGTGGTGCTTTTCCGGCTTCATGCCCAGCTCGCCCATGACGGCCAGCATTTCGCCGCGCAGGTCCTGGCAGCTGTCGACCGGGTTGACCGGGAAGTAGCCGCCCTTCGGGCCCGGGCGATGGCCCATGTTGCCTTCCGGATATTCCTTGGCGGAGTTCACCGGCAGTTCGCTCGAGTCATACGAATAGCCGGTGTTGTTCGGCGCGGTCGACCAGCGGACGTCGTCGAAGATGAAGAACTCGGCTTCCGGACCGAAGTAGACGGTGTCGCCCACGCCGGCCGACTTCACGTAGTTCAGCGCGGCCTTGGCGATCGAGCGCGGGTCGCGGTTGTAGGGGGTGCCGTCGTCCGGGTTCACGACGTCGCAGAACAGGGCCAGCGTGGTCTGCTGGTAAAACGGGTCGATGATGGCGCTCGACAGGTCCGGGCGCAGCTTCATGTCCGACTCGTTGATGGCCTTCCAGCCGGCGATCGACGAGCCGTCGAACATGGTGCCGTCGTTCAGGAAGTCGTCGTCGACCAGGTCGATGTCAAACGTGACGTGTTGCAGCTTACCGCGCACGTCGGTGAAGCGGACGTCGACGTACTTGACGTCCTTTTCCTTGATCAGGTTCAGGATATCCTTGGCGGTAGTCATTGCGTATCCCCTTTGTAGGCTCTCTAAGTGTTTGACGATCCGGCCTTTAGACGGCGGCCGGGCCGTTTTCTCCGGTTCGGATGCGGATCACTTCCGTGATCTCCGAGACGAAAATCTTGCCGTCGCCGATGCGGCCCGTGCGGGCGGCGCGGGTGATGGCTTCCAGCGCGGGTTCCAGCTGGCTGTCCTCGACGACCACCTCCACCTTGATCTTGGGGAGGAAGTCCACGACGTACTCGGCGCCGCGATAGAGTTCGGTATGGCCCTTCTGACGGCCATAGCCTTTGGCTTCGAGCACGGTCATGCCCTGGACGCCCATGTCCTGCAGGGCCTCCTTCACCTCATCCAGCTTGAACGGCTTGATGACGGCTTCGATCTTCTTCATCGGTTCCACTTTCGGGCCCGGGCGGCGAACCGCCTTCACTGAGCGGGCAACCATCACGCCGATCGGACCCTCGCAAGCAACGCCCCGCGACAAACCTGACCGATCGGTTGACTTCTAGGCATGTGATCAAATTCTGGGCGCCCGGCGCCTTGGGAATGTGCATCTCTGGAATGGGCGCTAAATGGCCTTGCGACGCGCCGTTTGGCGCCTACGATCGCACCTAACGAACGTTTGAATGGGGGTCGAAGTGCGCGACGACACACCGGTTTTGATCGGCGCGGGCCAATTCACGTATCGGGGCGAACCGGCAAATTCACCATCCCCGCTGGAATTGCTGAAAGTTGCGGCGGAACGCGCGGTTCTCGATGCCGGCGCGAAGGGGTCTGTTCTTGCCGAGCTCGACGCTTTGGCGGTCGTGGCGTTCAGTATCGACGCGCCTGGAGGGTTGTCGAAGCTGCCATTGCCGCGTCTGGCGGATCCTCCGGCCTCGCTGGCCCGGGCCGTGTCGGCCCAGCCGCGCTGGAGCGTCTATACCGAGACCGGGGGCAACAGTCCCCAGCAGGCGGTCAACATCGTTTGCGAACGGATCGCGCGGGGTGAGTCGGATCTGACCCTGGTGGCCGGCGCCGAATTCCTCGGCTCGCTGATGAAGCGGATGAAGGGCGGACTGGGCTTCGAGGGCTGGGGAGACGATATCGACAGCACGCCCCAGCGCATCGGCGATCCGCGTCCGGGCGTCACGAAGCAGGAGGCTGCCCACGGCCTGGGCTATCCGGTCAACACCTACCCCTTGTTCGAAAACGCACTGCGGGCGCGGGACGGGCGATCGATCGAGGATCACCAGGCCCAGCTGGGCGCGTTTTTCTCGCCGTTCACTCAGGTCGCGGCCGCCAATCCGCACGCCTGGTTTCCTGTCGAACGGTCGGCCGAGGAGCTGGTCACGGTGACCGACCGCAATCGCATGGTCGGCTTTCCCTACCCGAAGTACCTGAACGCCATCATGGAAGTGGACCAGTCCGCCGCCGTCCTGATCGCCAGCGTTCGCAAGGCGCGCGAACTCGGGGTGCCGGAAGACCGCTGGGTGTTCCTGCACGGCTGCGCCGACGCGTCCGACCTTTGGTATCCGCTGGAGCGGCAGGACTACCATTCCAGCCCCGCCATGCGCCTGACCGGTGAGCGGGCGTTGGAGATGGCCGGGATCGGGCTCGAGGACATCGACCTTATCGACCTCTACTCCTGCTTCCCCTCGGCGGTTCGGATTGGAGCGGAGGAGCTGGGCTTGGCGCTCGACGACCCGCGCGGCCTGACCGTGACCGGCGGCCTGCCGTACTTCGGCGGGCCCGGCAACAACTACGCCCTGCACGCCATCGCCGAGATGGTGACCAAGCTCCGCGAGCGTCCCGGGGCCTACGGCCTGACCACCGCCAACGGCTGGTTCCTGACCAAGCAGTCAGTCGGCGTCTACTCGACCAAGCCCGTGGAGGGAGAGTGGGCGCGTGAGCCGCCGTCGGTGATCCAGGCGAAGATCGACGCCCTGCCGCATCCCGAGATCGTCGAGCGGCCGGAGGGCAGGGCGGTCATCGAGACCTACACTGTTGTCCATGGTCGCGACGGCGTCCGCATGGGCATCGTCATCGGTCGCGACGATCAGGGCCGCCGCTTCGTGGCCCAGACCCCGGACGATCCGGCGGTGTTGCGCGATCTCGAGAGCCGCGAAGGTGTCGGGCGATCGGGAACCGTCGGGCCGCACCCCGACGGCGTGAGAAACCTCTTCGTTCCGGAGTAAGCGTCATGAGTAGAGTGCATGTGATCCGCCACGGTCGCCCGGCGTCCACCTGGGGCGGCGATGACGAGGATCCGGGCCTGGACGGCGCGGGCCTTATGCAGGCGCTGGCCGTGGCCAAGGAGATCCTGGCCCTGCCGGCGGAGCAGCGGCCGAGGCGCGTGGTCTCCTCGCCGCTGCGACGTTGCCGCGAAACCGCCGAACCGCTGGCCGACGCCCTGGGCGTGGACGTGGTGATTGATCACCGGGTCGGCGAGATCCCGACACCGGCGGCGTTGTCGGCGGACCAGCGGCCGGACTGGCTGCGCCAGGCCTTCGGCGGCCGATGGGATGAGGTCGAGGGCGACCTTGACTATGTCGACTGGACCCACAGCGTCGCGGCGGCGCTGCGCGAACATGCCGGCGCGGCGGTGTTCAGTCACTTCGTCGCCCTGAACGCGGCGGTGTCGGCGGCCACCGGCTCGCCCGAGGTGATGGCCTTCCGACCCGATCACTGTTCGCGAACGGTCTTCGACGTCGATGGTGATCGCTTGATCCTGAAGGAGAAAGGACGCGAAGCTCAAAGCCAGGTGCTTTGAGGGAATACGCGTGGTCCGAGAAATCCTGTCCGTCGCCCAGATGGCCGCGGCCGATCGCGCCGCCGTGGCGCGGGGGACGTCGACCCCGGTCCTGATGGAGCGCGCCGGCGAGGCCGTGGCTCAGGCCGTGCGGGCTCGCCACGCCCATCGCCCGGTGGTGATCTGGTGCGGGCCCGGCGACAACGGCGGGGATGGTTATGTCGCCGCCCGCCATCTGCGCCGACGAGGCTGGCAGGTCGTGGTCGAGGCCGCCTATCCGCCAGCCACGGTCGCCTGCCGCTGGGCCGCCTCGCGCTGGAAGGGCGAGGTCCGGCCGCTGTCGCCGGAGCCCTCGCCAGGCGCACTCTATATAGACGCGCTGTTCGGCGCCGGTCTGTCTCGGCCGTTGGAAGGGGATGTCGCCCGACTGGCCCGCGCCAGCCGGGAACTGTCGTTGACCGTCATCGCGGTCGATACGCCGTCGGGGATCCATGGGGACACCGGCCGTCCCTTGGGCGGCGAGGCCTTCAGCGCGGGGCTGACCGTCACCTTTCACCGCCGCAAGCCCGCCCATGTCCTGATCGAAGGGCGCAAGGCGTGCGGCGAGATCGTCGTCGCCGATATCGGTCTGTGGCCGTCCGACGAACCGCAGCTGTTCGAGAACGGGCCGGAGCTCTGGGCGCGCCGCTTTCCCTGGCCGGCGCTGGACGCCCACAAGCATACGCGCGGCCGTCTCAAGGTTGTCAGCGGCGAGGCCTGGAACACGGGCGCCGCAAGGCTTTCCGCGCGTGGCGGTTTGCGGATCGGGGCTGGAGCGGTGACGCTACTGTCGCCACCAGGCGCCTTGGCCGTGAATGCGGCTCATCTCGAAGCGGTCATGCTGGTCCCGTTCGACAGCGACGCCGACCTCGCGGCCGCCGCCGAACAGGCGGACGCGGTGATCATCGGGCCGGCCGCCGGTGTGGGGGAGGCGACCGCTCGCAATCTGCAGGCCCTGGCGCGCACCGGCGCGGCCCTGGTCGTCGACGCCGACGCCCTGACCAGCTTCCGGCACCAACCGGACGCTCTGTTCGCCTGCCTCGATCGCGACGATGTGCTGACGCCGCATCCCGGAGAGTTCGAGCGGATCTTCCCGGGTCTGATGGCGAGATCGGCCGAGCGGATTACCGCTGCGCGCGAGGCCGCCAGGCTGGCCGGGGCCGTCGTGCTGCTGAAGGGCCCGGACACCGTGGTCGCCGCGCCGGACGGCCGAGCCGCCGTGTCGTTGAACGGAACGCCTTGGCTGGCCACCGCCGGCTCAGGCGATGTTTTGGCCGGCTTCATCGGCGGCCTGATCGCCCAGGGCATGGAGAGCTTCGAGGCCGCCTGCGCGGGCGCCTGGATCCACGCGGAGTGCGGCGCCCGCCATGGACCCGGCCTGATCGCCGAGGACCTGCCGAACCTGGCGCCGGCCGTCCTGGCGGAACTCCACGCCCGACGCTAAGCGGACTTGCATGCGAGGCTTCAAATCCGTAAGCCCGCACCCACGCGGATGTGGCGAAACTGGTAGACGCACCAGATTTAGGTTCTGGCGCCGAGAGGCGTGGAGGTTCGAGTCCTCTCATCCGCACCACCATCTCTCCGGGCCCTTCGCGCCCGTGTGAGTTTTATCGCCGCCGCTCTTGGATGCTCGCGCACGTCGTGACATAAGGGCGCTCTTTCGCCGCCCCGGTTCTCGCGGGCGGCGTCGATCTTTTGGACCCATAGGGCGGAGATCGGGCGCCCGGCGCCCCGACCCGAGAAATAAGAATGTCGATGCAGATCGTTGAAAAGTCGGGCGAAGGCCTCAGCCGCGTTTTTGGTGTCACGGTGCCCGCGAGTGAACTGGCCACGCGTCTGGATGCGCGGATCGCCGAAGTCGCCCCGCAGATGAACGTGAAGGGCTTCCGTCCCGGCAAGGTGCCGACGGCCCACGTTCGTCGCCTCTACGGCAAGGCCCTGATGGGTGAAGTCGTCGAGCAGGCGCTGAACGAGACCACCCAGAAGGTCCTCGAAGAGAACAAGCTGCGTCCGGCCGGTCAGCCCGAGCTGAACCCGTCGTCGGACATGGACAAGGTCATCGCCGGCGGTGAAGACCTCGCGTTCGAACTGGCCGTCGAAGTGATGCCGGAATTCGAGCCGATCGACCCGGCCACGATCGAGCTGACCAAGTCGGTCTACAAGGTCGCCGACTCCGAAGTCGACGAGTCGCTCGATGAGCTGGCCAAGCAGGCCCGCACCTACGAGCCGCGCACGGGCAAGAGCCTGAAGGCCAAGGATGGCGACCAACTGCTGATCGACTTCGTCGGCACGATCGACGGCGTCGAGTTCGCCGGCGGCAAGGCCGAAGGCGCTGAGCTGGTCCTGGGTTCGGGCCAATTCATCCCGGGCTTTGAAGAGCAACTGACCGGCGCCAAGCCGGGCGACGACATCGTCGTGAAGGTGAAGTTCCCGGAAGACTACCAAGCCAAGGAACTGGCCGGTAAGGACGCCGAGTTCGCCACCAAGGTCCACGAAGTCCGCGCCCCGGTCGACGGCAAGGCCGACGACGAGCTGGCCAAGCGCCTGGGCCTGTCGGACCTGGCGGCCCTGAAGGAACTGCTGAAGTCGAACCTGGGCAGCCGCTACGACAACTCCTCGCGCTTCAAGCTGAAGCGCGCGCTGCTGGACGTGCTGGACACCAAGCACGACTTCCCGCTGCCGCCGCGCATGGTCGACGCCGAGTTCGCCGGCATCTGGCAACAGGTCGAGGCCGACAAGGCCCGTGGCGGCCTGCCGCCGGAAGACGCCGAGAAGTCGGAAGACCAGCTGAAGGACGAGTACCGCAAGATCGCTGAGCGCCGCGTGCGCCTGGGTCTGGTCCTCGCCGAAATCGGTCGCAAAAACGACGTGGTCGTCACCGACCAGGAACTGACCGACGCCATCATGCGCGAAGCTCGCCAGTACGGCGCGCAAGCCCAGCAGGTGTTCGACATGTACCGCCAGCGCGCCGACCTGCAAGCCGCTCTGCGCGCCCCGATCTACGAGGACAAGGTCGTCGACCTGATCTTCGACAAGGCCAAGATCGAGGAAAAGGAAGTCTCCAAGGAAGAGCTCCTGGAAGAAGACGACCTGCCGGAAGGCTACGGCGGCTAATGCCGGCCTAGGCCAAAAGAAACGAGGCGCGGCTCGCGAGGGCCGCGCCTTTTTCGTATCGGCGCGAACCGGGCGGCTCCTTGCAACCTGTTAAGCGCCACGCGATATGCGATAGCGACGGCGCGCGGGGGCTGATTCGTTCTTGCACCGCCCAGACACACAAAGAGGGTGATCCCCATGATGTACGATCCGATGGCGACCGCGATGAACCTGGTTCCGATGGTGGTCGAACAGACCAGCCGCGGCGAGCGGGCGTTCGACATCTTCTCGCGCCTGCTGAAGGAGCGGATCATCTTCCTGACCGGTCCGGTCGAGGACGGCATGGCCAGCCTGATCTGCGCCCAGCTGCTGTTCCTGGAGTCCGAAAACCCCAAGAAAGAGATCGCCATGTACATCAACTCGCCGGGCGGCGTGGTGACGGCTGGTCTCGCGATCTACGACACCATGCAATACATCAAGAGCCCGGTCTCGACGGTGTGCATGGGCATGGCCGCCTCGATGGGCAGCCTGCTGCTGTGCGCCGGCGCTCCTGGCCAGCGGATCTCGCTGCCCAACTCGCGCATCATGGTGCACCAGCCCTCGGGCGGCTTCCGCGGCCAGGCCTCGGACATCGAGCGCCACGCCGAGGACATCATCAAGACCAAGCGTCGCCTGAACGAGATCTACGTCAAGCACTGCGGCCGCACCTATGAAGAGGTCGAGCGCACGCTGGACCGCGACCATTTCATGAGCGCCGAAGAGGCCAAGGACTGGGGTCTGATCGACCACATCAACGAAAGCCGCGACGGTCCGGACATCGCCGAATAGGCTTCGGGCGTCGAAACAATCGAGCCGCCGACCTCAGGGTCGGCGGCTTTTTCTTTGCCTCGAAGGCTAGGTTGGGGCCTGCGGCAAATCCGCTCAGGTGGCGGGCTTGCCTCGGAAGATCCGGTAGCCCTTCTCGTCGGCGATCGCGAGCATCTCGGTGTCGCCCGAGGTGTCGCCATAGGCCGCCGTGAGATGCACGTCGGGACCGAAGACCTCGCGCAGTCGGAGCACCTTCTCCTTGGCCCGGCAGTTGTTCCCCTCGAGGCTGCCCAGGATGCGGCCGTCCTCGTTGGTCATCAGCCGGGTGCCGATCAGCATGTCGGCGCCGAGGCCCCGAGCGAATGGCGCGACGGTGATTTCGGGGGAGGCGGTGACGATCACCAGCTTGGCGCCCTTGGCCCGCCAGGCCCGCCAGACGGCCACGGCGTCGGGGCGGAGCAGGGACGGGGCGAACGCCTCGGCGAAGGCCCTGGCGTCGTTCTCGATCTGAGCGACGGTCGCGCCCTTCATGAACTCGCGAACCGCGGCCGCCTTGAGTTTTCCACGGTTACGGTCGAACACGTAGGTGATCAGGGCGGGGGTCAGGCGAATGACGCCGCGCGTCCATTTGCGGGGGCCGGCGCGCCACTTCAGGAAGGCGTTGAAGCTATCCTTCACCGTCAGGGTGCCGTCGAAGTCGAAGGCCACCAGAGCGGGCTCGTCGCCCATGTCGCCGGTCATCGGGCGCGACGCGCTCAAACCCTGGGCCATCAACGAACGCTTCGCCATAAACCTTCCATGCGAACGCGCTAGGCACGTTCCAATCCTACGATTCCTGCTCTGCTAATACGGTCTTACACCGGGAACCGTAAGGGCTAACGCGACCAACGCTTGCGCCCGAGGGCCAATCGCCCAATTTAGATGACGAGGCCATGACACGATCGGGCGCCTTCGAGCGTTTGAGGCTTGAAAGGAGCCGCCAAGGCTTGTGAACCGAGCCCGGATCGGGGAATGTCAAGGATTAGACAACTCCCGGCGTATATCCTGCTTGCTTCGGTGGCGGCGATGCGCTCGGAGGGGCGTCAGCGGCGAAAGCCGTAAGTCGCCATAGCGTGAGAAGCGATCATGACGAAAGCCGCGAGCGGCGACACCAAGAGCACTCTCTACTGTTCTTTCTGCGGAAAGAGCCAACATGAGGTGCGTAAGCTCATCGCGGGACCGACGGTGTTCATTTGCGATGAATGCGTCGAGCTCTGCATGGATATCATTCGCGAAGAGCACAAGATCGCCTTCGTGAAGTCCAAGGACGGCGTTCCGACGCCGCGCGAAATCTGTGAGGTCCTCGACGATTACGTGATCGGCCAAGGTCACGCCAAGAAGGTGCTCGCGGTCGCGGTTCACAATCACTACAAGCGCCTGAACCACGCGTCGAAGAACAACGACGTCGAATTGGCCAAGTCGAACATCCTGCTGGTCGGTCCGACCGGTACGGGTAAGACGCTGCTGGCCCAGACGCTGGCCCGAATCATCGACGTGCCCTTCACGATGGCCGACGCCACGACGCTGACCGAAGCCGGTTACGTCGGCGAAGACGTCGAGAATATCGTGCTGAAGCTGCTGCAAGCCGCCGACTACAACGTCGAGCGCGCCCAGCGCGGCATCGTCTACATCGATGAAATCGACAAGATCAGCCGCAAGTCCGACAATCCGTCGATCACCCGCGACGTGTCGGGTGAAGGCGTGCAGCAGGCTCTGCTGAAGATCATGGAAGGCACTGTCGCCTCCGTGCCGCCGCAAGGCGGACGCAAGCATCCGCAACAGGAGTTCCTGCAGGTCGACACGACGAACATCCTGTTCATCTGCGGTGGCGCCTTCGCCGGCCTCGAGAAGATCATCTCGGCGCGCGGTTCGGCCAAGTCGATCGGCTTCGGCGCCAAGGTGGCCGATCCGGAAGACCGTCGCACCGGCGAGATCCTGCGGAACGTCGAGCCCGACGATCTGCAGCGCTTCGGTCTGATCCCGGAATTCATCGGCCGTCTGCCGGTGGTCGCGACCCTGGAGGACCTCGACGAGGTCGCCCTGGTCAAGATCCTGACCGAGCCGAAGAACGCCTTCGTCAAGCAGTACCAGCGCCTGTTCGAGATGGAGAACATCGGCCTGACCTTCACGGAGGACGCCCTGCACGGCGTCGCCAAGAAGGCCATCCTCCGCAAGACCGGCGCGCGCGGCCTGCGCTCGATCATGGAAGGCATCCTGCTGGAGACCATGTTCGAGCTGCCCAACTACGAGGGCGTCGAGGAAGTGGTGGTCAATGCCGAGGTCGTCGAAGGCCGGGCCCAGCCGCTGCTGATCTACGCCGAGAAGAAGGGTGGCGCGGCTTCGGCCTAACCTCCCTCTGATCGAAGAACGAACGACGCGCCCGTAGCGATACGGGCGCGTTTTTCGTTTCGGCGCGCGTGTGACTGCACGCCTCGGATGTGTTGACCGCCTCTTCGCGTTGGTGAACGGTGTTCGGCGAAGTGGGGGCGCGCGATGAAGACGTTCGAAGTCGACGGCCGTGTTTTGCGCGGCCGGTTCGTGGACGGCGGCGGCGAGACGCTGATCGTCTTCGCCCACGGCCTTGGCGGGACCGTCGAGAAGATGAGAGCGATGTCGGACGAGGCCCGGCGCCTCAAGCCCGGCGCCGATCAGTTCATCGCGTCGCTCGGCACGGGCCTGCTGTGCATCAAGAAGCCGGAGCAGGTCGCCGAGCGTCTGGCCGCCGACATCGCCGCGCTGGATCGGCGGCGGAACTACGCGACAATCATCCTGGTGGGCCACAGCGCCGGCGCGATGGTCGCTCGCGCGGCGTGGCTGCAGGCCGCCGGCGCGCTGAAGACCGGCGATCTGGGCGCGCCGGTGCATGCCTGGGCCGCGAAGGTGGAGCGGGTCGTGCTCATGGCCGCGATCAATCGGGGATGGTCCGACAGCGTGGCCATTGGGATTTCCCGAAAGCTCCAATTCTGGAGCCTCTCCATCGCCGAGTTCTTCCTCTACGGCCTTATGCAGAAATGGCTGGGCACTTCGGGCTACATCCTCGAACTGCGCCGAGGCGCGCCCTTCGTGACGGGTCTGCGATTGCAATGGCTGGCCATGGCGCGCGCGCACAGGACGCCGCTGACGGTGCAAGTCCTGGGCACCATCGACGATATCGTTTCGCCAAAGGACAATGTCGACCTGATCACTGGCAAGGACTTCATCTACCTCGAAGCGCCGGCCTCCGGTCATGCGTCGATGGTGAGGCTCGATGCGCCGGTTGAGGGGCCTGCGCGGACGAAGGTGTTTGACTTGGCGCTCGCCGGCGCACCGGACACCTTGCGGGAGGCCAGCCTTTCGGCCGTGGTCGCCGACGACCTGGGCGAGGGGCAGGATGACCTCGACGAGGAGGTCGCCAGCGCTATCGACAATGGCGCCGGCGTCCGGCGCGTGGTGTTCGTCATTCACGGGATCCGCGACTACGGCTTCTGGACGAAAAAGGTCGCGGGGCGCGCGAAAGCGCTCGCGGGCGGTGCGGGCGTCTGCCGGACGGTGACGTCCAGCTACGGCTTCTTCCCGATGGGGCCCTTCGTCTTCAAGGCGCTGCGCCGCCGCCGCGTGGAATGGCTGATGGATCAGTATGTCCGGGCGAAGGCGCTCTATCCGAACGCCGAGTTCTCCTACATGGGGCACAGCAACGGCACGGCCCTTTTGGCGGGGGCGATGAAGCTGTCCGAGGCGATCCGCTTCGACCGGATCGTCTTCGCGGGCAGTGTCGTGCGCCGCGATTTCGACTGGGAGACGCTCACCCGGCGTGGCCAGGTGAAGGCCGTCATGAACTATGTCGCCAGCAACGACTTCATCGTGGCGCTCTTCCCGAAGTTTCTTCAGCGACTGCCCGGCTCCGATCTCGGCTCCGCGGGCTTCGACGGTTTCAGGCAGACGCATGGCGGCGTCCTCCAGATCGAGTATGTGCAGGGTGACCACGGCGCGGCGCTGCGCGAGACGCTGTGGGGCCAGGCGGCTCGTTTCCTGCTGGGCCTCGATCCTGGGGCGCCGGATGATCCCACCGATCTGCTGAAGCGCCGAGGATGGGTGGCGGCTATCGGTAACGGCGTGGGGTCCTGGATCGCGGTGCCCCTTTTGGTGCTGTTGATCGGCGGCTTGGGATACCTGATCCTGGCTCGTCAGGACGCGCCCTGGATCGTCGCCTTGATGTTCCTGGCCTATGTCTGGTTCGTGAAGACGGTGCTCACGCGCCTTTAGCCGGCTTTTCGGGGCGCTTCGGCGCATTGCGCGACCAGTGGTGCGTCGGCGCCACGGCCCCGACGAGCCTCTCGATCGCGCGTGTTGGTCCGAGCTTGGAAGAACTGACCTTGAGACCGGGGATATGGGGGCATATCCACTTCAGCTTGGCCAAGGCTGCGCGACTTGTCGCCGCTGGCAGGCGAGTACGCTTGAACCCTGTTGTAAAACGTCCACATAAATAACGAACATTCGCCCAGTCCCGGGCGGACGGGTCGTTCGACTCAGGCGCATCGTCTGAAGTTACGGCGGCCCGCATGGCCAGGCGTCTAGACGCGCCTAGGCCGGGAGTATTGAGCACATGTCCGAACTTCGTACGCTTCCTGTCTTGCCGCTGCGGGACATCGTTGTGTTTCCGCACATGGTGGTGCCGCTTTTCGTGGGCCGCGACAAATCCGTGCGCGCCCTCGAGGAAGTCATGCGCGGCGACAAGCAGATCCTACTGGTGACGCAAAAGAACTCGGCCGACGATGATCCGGCTCCGGGCGACATCTTCGATGTCGGCGTGCTGGCCACCGTCCTGCAGCTGCTGAAGCTGCCTGACGGCACCGTGAAGGTGCTGGTCGAGGGCAAGGGCCGCGCGGCCGTGGTGAAGTTCACCGATCAGGAGTCCTTCTACGAGGCCCAGATCGGTGAGGTCAGCGAGGACGAAGGCGCCGGCCCAGAGGCCGAAGCCCTGTCGCGCGCCGTCGTCGAGCAGTTCGAGAACTACGTCAAACTGAACAAGAAGGTGCCGCCGGAGGCCCTGGCGTCGATCCCGCAGATCGCCGAACCGGGCAAGCTGGCCGACAGCATCGCCGCGCACCTGTCGGTGAAGATCGGCGACAAGCAGAACCTGCTGGAAATCTTCGACGTCGTGAAGCGCCTGGAGAAGGTCTTCGCCCTGATGGAGGGCGAGATTTCGGTGCTGCAGGTCGAGAAGAAGATCCGCTCGCGCGTGAAGCGCCAGATGGAGAAGACCCAGCGCGAGTACTATCTGAACGAACAGATGAAGGCGATCCAGCGCGAGCTGGGCGACCCCGACGACTCGCGCGACGAGCTGATCGATCTCGAAAAGCGCATCAAGAAGACCAAGCTTTCCAAGGAAGCCCGGACCAAGGCCGAGAGCGAGCTGAAGAAGCTCCGCAACATGAGCCCGATGTCGGCCGAGAGCACCGTCGTCCGGAACTATCTGGACTGGCTGCTGTCGATCCCCTGGGGCAAGGCCAAGACCAAGAAGATCGACATGGTCGAGGCCGAGGCGGTGCTCGAGGAGGACCACTACGGCCTGGAGAAGGTGAAGGAACGCATCCTTGAGTACCTGGCCGTCCAGGCGCGCACCAACTCGCTGAAGGGGCCGATCCTGTGCCTCGTCGGCCCTCCTGGCGTCGGCAAGACCTCGCTGGGCCGTTCGCTGGCCAAGGCGACCGGTCGCGAGTTCGCCCGCATCTCGCTGGGCGGCGTGCGCGACGAGGCCGAGATCCGTGGTCACCGTCGGACCTACATCGGCTCGATGCCCGGCAAGATCATCCAGACCATGAAGAAGGCGAAGACCACCAACGCCTTCGTCCTGTTGGACGAGATCGACAAGATGGGCAGCGACTATCGGGGCGACCCGTCGTCGGCCCTGCTGGAGGTGCTGGACCCGGCTCAGAACTCGACCTTCGGCGACCACTATCTGGAAGTCGACTACGACCTGAGCCAGGTGATGTTCGTCACGACGGCCAACAGCCTGAACATGCCCCAGCCCCTGCTGGACCGCATGGAGGTCATCCGCATCCCCGGCTACACCGAGGACGAGAAGCTGGAGATCGCCAAGCGTCACGTGCTGCCCAAGCTGATGAAGGACCACGGGCTGAAGTCGACTGAGTTCGTCGTGCCCGAAAAGGCCATCCGCGATCTGATCCGCTACTACACCCGCGAAGCCGGTGTGCGGTCGCTGGAACGGGAACTGGGCGGCCTGGCGCGCAAGACCGTTCGCGATCTGGCCCGTGAAAAGGTCACCGCGATCACGATCGACGACGCGCGCCTGGCCAAATATGCCGGTGTCCAGAAGTACCGTTATGGCGAGACCGACGAAGTCGATCAGGTCGGCATCGTCACCGGTCTGGCCTGGACGGAATTCGGCGGCGACATCCTGACCATCGAAGCCGTGAAGATGCCGGGCAAGGGCCGCATGACGGTCACCGGCAACCTCAAGGAAGTGATGAAGGAGTCGATCTCGGCGGCCCAGTCCTACGTTCGCTCGCGGGCGCTGCACTTCGGCATCAAGCCGCCGGTGTTCGAGAAGACCGACGTCCACATCCACGTGCCGGACGGGGCCACCCCCAAGGACGGTCCGTCAGCCGGCGCCGCCATGGCCCTGGCCATGGTCTCGGTGCTGACCGGCATTCCGATCCGCAAGGATATCGCCATGACCGGCGAGATCACCCTGCGCGGCCGGGTCACCGCGATCGGCGGCCTGAAAGAGAAGCTGCTGGCGGCTTTGCGCTCTGGCGTGAAGACGGTGCTGATCCCGCAGGAGAACGAAAAGGACCTCGCGGAGGTGCCGCAGTCGGTCAAGGACGGGCTGGAAATCATCCCGGTCTCGACCGTGGATGAAGTGCTCAAGCACGCCCTCACCGGGCCGCTGACGGCCGTCGAGTGGAACGAGGCCGAGGAGCCGATTGCTGCATCCGCGAAGAAAGACGAGGGTGATAGCGACACCATCCTGACCCACTAGACGCAAGTTATCGACGATAACTTATGCGGCGCGGGAGATTCCCGCGCCGCTCGCGTTTGACGAGGCATTTTCAACCGCCATAATCCCCGCCGAGCGCAGCCCCGTAAGCGAAAAAACGGCGCCGCTCAGGCTGGGAGAAAAACATGACCACAAAAGCCGAACTCGTTACGGCGATCGCCGAAAAGGCGGGCATCACCAAGAACCAGGCCAAGGACGCTCTGGAAGCCTTTATCGACGCTGTCACTGACTCTCTGAAGTCGGGTCAGGACGTTCGCTTGGTCGGCTTCGGCACCTTCAAGGCCGTTACCCGCGCCGCCGGCACCGCTCGAAATCCGCGTACCGGCGAGACGGTCAACCGTCCCGCCTCGAAGACCGCGCGTTTCCAGGTCGGCGAAGGCTTGAAGTCTTCGCTCAACGGCTAATCAGTTTTTTCGCTTAGCGAGAGGCGGGGCGCCAGGGGGCTGGTGCTCCGCCTTTTCGTTTTCCGCATAGCGTTACCGACAACGGCCCTGCACCTGCCCGGAGGCTGGTTCAGATTCTTGGCTTCGAAGCGCGTTTCGACGGCGAAACCGCTTACACTTTCGCCTAACGCGCTTTAGAAGCGCCGACGCGAAGAGGGCAGTTAGCTCAGCGGTAGAGCGTCTCGTTTACACCGAGAGGGTCGGGGGTTCGATCCCCTCACTGCCCACCACCATCCTCCAAGTTCAAAAAGCCCGGCTCCGGACTTTCACCAGAGCGTGATGGCGCGCGTCCAGGCTTCACCTTGCGGCCTGCAATCAAAGTGATATCACTTTGATTGCAACGCTGGAGGAGCGTCATGTCCGAGACCCGCACTATCAATCCGACCACCGAGCGCGCCCATGGCGGCATGGGCGGCGGGCTTCCCTTGCTGTCCCTGCCGATCATGCTGGGCGTGGGGCTCTGGTGCTTCAGCCAGGGCGACAGCGGCGTCGGCTACACCGCGTTGGGCGGCCTGCTGGTGTTCCTGCTCGCCCTGGTCGCCTGTGGTTTCTACTCGGTCCAGCCGAACGAGGCCTTCGTGGTCACGCTGTTCGGCTCGTATATCGGCACTGACCGCCAGACCGGCTTGCGCTGGATCCTGCCCTGGTACGGCCGCAAGAAGATCAGCCTGCGTGTGCGCAACGTCACCAGCGAGATGCTGAAGGTCAACGACAAGCGCGGCAATCCGATCGAGATCGCCGCCAACATTGTCTGGCGAGTGCAAGACTCGGCCCAGGCCCTGTTCGATGTCGACGACTATCTGACCTTCGTGAACATCCAGATCGAGACGGGGCTGCGCGAAGTGGCTTCGCACTATGCCTACGACCATGCGGAAGAAGGTGAGCCCACCTTGCGCGCCCACGCCGAGGAAGTCGGCGACCGCCTGCAAAAGGATCTGCAGCTGCGCACCGCCGTCGCCGGCGTCGCCATCGACGAGGCCCATCTGATGCATCTGGCCTATGCGCCTGAGATCGCCGGTTCGATGCTCAAGCGCCAACAGGCCGAAGCCGTGCTGGCCGCCCGCCGCACGATCGTGGCGGGCGCCGTCGACATGGTCGAAAGCGCGCTGAGCCAGCTGAGCGAGCGCGGGGTCGTCACGCTCGACGACGATCGTCGCGCCTCGATGGTCTCCAACCTGCTGGTGGTGCTGTGCGCCGACCGCGAGGCCCAGCCCGTGGTCAACACCGGCACGCTGTACGGCTAACGTGGCCGGCGGTCCAAACGAGGCGCCAAAGGCGGGCGGAGGTGGCCGGCGCGCGTTCCTGATGCGTGTCCGGCCCGAGGTCCTGGCCGCGGTCGAGCGGCTGGCCAGCGCCGAGTTGCGTAGCGTCAATGCGCAAGTCGAGGTATTGCTGCGCGAGGCTCTGGGACGTCGCGGCGTGACCCCGAAATCGTCCGGGAACGACGAGGAACCCTGAGTGTCGCAAAAGCTTTATCGTTCCAAGGCCGAATGGGGCGGCCTGGAGTATCGATGAGGATTCGGCGTGACGGACACGAGATCGGACTGGCCGCCTGGCCTGCATGGCTTTTCTCGCGAGATCGCTCCGCCGACTGACGACACCGTACGCCTCGTCGACACCACCATGCTCTACGCCCCCCGTAGCGGCGGCGTGCGCCGTTACCTGTCCTCGAAACGCGCCTGGCTAGCGGCCAATCGTCCGGATGTCCGGCACACGCTGGTCGTGCCAGGCGCGCGGGATTCCTACGACGGCCAGGGACAGGTTTCGATCTATGCCGCGCCCCTGCCGTTCGGAGCCGGTTACCGCTGGCCCGTGGTCAAGCAGGCCTGGATGGAGCGGCTGGCGCGTCAGCGGCCAGACATCATCGAGGCGGGTGATCCCTATACCCCGGGCCTAGCCGCGCTGCGGGCAGGCGACGCCCTGGGCATCCCGGTCGTTGGATTCTGCCATACCGACCTCGGCGCCCTGGCCGCGCTGCATATCGGCGAATGGGCCGAGAAGCCGGTCCAGAAGCGCTGGGCGGCGATCTACCGTCAGTTCGACCAGGCCGTGGCGCCGAGCCGCTTCATCGCCGGTCGGCTGATCGAGGCCGGGGTGCACAACGCCATCGGCCTGCCGCTCGGCGTCGACACCGAGCTCTTCCACCCGTCACGGGCCAATCCCAAGGCGCTGAGGGCGCGACTGGGCTTGTCGCCCGACGAGCGGCTGCTGGTCTTCGCGGGCCGTCCCGCCCGCGAGAAGCGGCTGGATGTCCTGGTCGCCGCGGTCGAGCGGCTGGGGGCGCCGTACAGGCTGCTGTTCGTGGGCGCCGGCGGCGGCGCTCCGGTCAGCGACCGAGTCATCTGCCTGGAGTACGTCCGCGATCCGGCCGAGCTGGCGAGCGTGTTGGCCAGTTGCGACGCCTTCGTCCATGCCAATGACAACGAGCCGTTCGGCTTGATCGTGCTGGAAGCCATGGCCTGTGGGCTGCCCGTGGTGGGGGTCGCCGCCGGCGGCGTGGCCGAATCGGTGGACGACGAGGTCGGCCAGCTGGCCGTCGCCTCCGAGGCGGGGGCCTTCGCCGAGGCGGTCGAGGCTCTGTTCGCCCGGGATTTGGCCGCTGTCGGCGCCGCCGCGCGCCGCCGGGCGGTCGAGCGGCATGGCTGGGACGCCGTGTTCCGCCGCCTTTGCGCCGTCTATGGCGGCCTGACCGGACACCGGGCGTTCGGCGGCCTGACCCAGATGCGCGACCACTAGCCTCGGACGGCGGCCAGGATCTCGTAGCTGCGCTTGCGGGCGCCATGATCATAGATCTGGGACGCGGCCATCAGTTCGTCGGCCTGGGTCATCTCCAACACCTGATCGATCTTGCGTTGCACGGTCTCGGGCGAGCCGACGGCCGCGTACTGGAAGGTATGGTCCAGACCCGCCAGCTCGGCCGGGGAGGCGTGGTCCCGGATATCGTCGACCGGTGGCGGCAACAGGCCCGGGCGGCCGCGCCGCAGGGCCAGGAACTGTTGCTGGGTCGAGGTGGACAGGCGCGTGGCCTCCGCGTCGGTGTCCGCCGCGCAGACGCCGATGCAGACCATGGCGTAGGGCTTTTCCAAGACCTCCGAGGGCTTGAAGTGGCGACGATAGAGGAGGAGGGCGTCCAGCAGCGAGTCGGGCGCGAAATGCGCCGCGAAGGCGAACGGCAGGCCTAGCGCGGCCGCCAGCTGCGCGCTCCAGGTCGAGGAGCCCAGCAGCCAGATCGGCACCTCCTGGCCTTCGCCCGGCACCGCGCGGATACTTTGGTCCGGATCGGCCAGCTTGAACCAGTGCTGCAGCTCGACGACGTCCTGGGCGAACGAATCGACGGCCCCGGCATAGCGGCGAAGAGCCCGCATGGTGGCTTGGTCGGTCCCGGGCGCGCGGCCCAGGCCCAGGTCGATGCGGCCGGGATAGAGCGCGTTCAGCGTCCCGAACTGCTCGGCCACCATCAGGGGCGCGTGGTTGGGCAGCATCACGCCGCCTGAGCCAACCCGGATCGAGGACGTTCCGCCGGCCACGTGACCGATCACGACCGCCGTCGCGGCGCTGGCGATTCCCGGCATGTTGTGATGCTCGGCCAGCCAATAGCGATGGAAGCCTAGGGATTCGGCGTGGCGCGCGAGATCGAGGCTGTTGGCCAAGGCCTGACTGACGCTCGTCCCGTGAGGGACCGGCGCCAGGTCGAGCACGGAGAACGGTGGATAGGCGGAACGAGTCATGTCCGCTACATGGCGCAGCGAGACAGCAACACAAGGTGTTGCGGCCGCTATTCTCGATTTGAAGGGGAAGCCACCGGACGGTGGCGCGAATGACGGGACTCGAACCCGCGACCTCCGGCGTGACAGGCCGGCGCTCTAACCAACTGAGCTACATCCGCGTCGTGCGCTTAAAGCGCGACGGTCGTCCGTAGACCGAGAGGAGGGTAGCTTACCACCTTGGAAGGGGTGGCGCGAATGACGGGACTCGAACCCGCGACCTCCGGCGTGACAGGCCGGCGCTCTAACCAACTGAGCTACATCCGCATATCCCTTCGCCGAAGCGAAAGTGCGACCCGCCGATCGGCGAGGGGCGTCTGATATGTCGGAGGAAGACTCGTGTCAACGGGCATCTCGAAGAAGAGACAAATCGTCCGCCAGGCCTGAGTCTTTTCGTGGGGATGAAGTGGAACGGGCCCGGCCGGCCGGCGCTCTCAAGCACAAGCGCCGTCGCCGCTCGGCGACAGATCAACGTTCGCGGGAACAGCGCCAGTTGCGATCGTTTCTCAATGTGTTCGGGGGTGTTTGAAGCGCTGGCGACAGTGGGCTACAACCCGCTCGATTCAAGCCAAGGGCTGTCATGACCGCCTTCCTTCTCCAGTACCTGCCGATCGTGATCTTCCTAGGGATCGCGGCGGCCATCGGCATCGTCTTCCTGCTGGCCGCGGCCGTGTTCGCGCCCAGGGCGCCGGACCCGGAAAAGCTGTCCGCGTACGAATGCGGCTTCAACGCCTTCGACGACGCGCGCATGAAGTTCGACGTCCGGTTCTACCTGGTCTCGATCCTCTTCATCATCTTCGACCTGGAAGTGGCGTTCCTGTTCCCCTGGGCGGTCACGCTGATGAAGCTGCCGCACGACGTGGCCCAGTTCGCCTTCTGGTCGATGATGGTCTTCCTGGGCGTCCTGACCGTCGGCTTTATCTATGAATGGAAGAAGGGCGCCCTCGAATGGGAGTGATCGTTCCCGCCAATACGGCTTCGGTCCCGGCGCTGTCCGGCGGTCGTTCGACGGTCGAGGGCTATGACCCCAAGCTGCACGACCCGTTCTTCGACGGCGTCTCGCAGCAGCTGGCCGACAAGGGCTTCATCACGGCCGCCGCCGACGACCTGATCACCTGGGCCCGTACGGGCTCGCTGATGTGGATGACGTTCGGCCTGGCGTGCTGCGCCGTCGAGATGATGCACTCGGCGATGCCGCGCTACGACCTGGAGCGCTACGGCTTCGCGCCGCGCGCCAGCCCGCGTCAGTCGGACGTGATGATCGTCGCCGGCACCCTGACCAACAAGATGGCTCCGGCCCTGCGCAAGGTCTACGACCAGATGCCGGAGCCCCGCTACGTCATCTCGATGGGCAGCTGCGCCAACGGCGGCGGCTACTACTATTACAGCTACAGCGTCGTGCGCGGCTGCGACCGCATCGTGCCGATCGACATCTACGTGCCGGGCTGCCCGCCCACGGCCGAGGCGCTGGTCTACGGCGTGCTGCAGCTTCAAAAGAAGATCCGTCGCACGGGGACGATCGAGCGATGAGCCAAGACCTCGATATCCTGGGCCAGGACATCGTCGCCCGCGCGCCCGGCGTGCTGGGCCATTCGGTGGCGTTCGGCGAGCTGACGATCGTGGCCAAGGCCTCGGTCGTGGTCGAGACCCTGACCTTCCTGCGCGACGACGCGGGCTGCCGTTTCCATCAGTTGGTGGACCTGACGGCGGTCGACTATCCGGAACGCGCCGCGCGCTTCGACGTCGTCTACCACCTGCTGTCGATGGTGAAGAACACGCGCATCCGCCTGAAGGTGATGACGGACGAGGACACCCCGGTTCCGAGCGCCACGCCGGTGTTCCCGGTCGCGGACTGGTTCGAGCGCGAAGTGTTCGACATGTACGGCGTGTTCTTCGACGGCCACCCGGACCTGCGCCGAATCCTGACGGACTACGGTTTCCACGGCCACCCGCTGCGGAAAGACTTCCCGATGACCGGCTACGTCGAGGTTCGCTACGACGACGAGTTGAAGCGTGTCGTCTACGAACCCGTGAAGATCACCGAGTTCCGCGCTTTCGACTTCATGTCTCCGTGGGAGGGCGCCAAGTACGCCCTGCCGGGCGACGAGAAGGCCGAGAAGCGGGCAGGGGACGCTTAAGTCATGACTGGCACCAACGCGCCCGCCGCGGCGACCGACTTCTTCCGCGACCAACCGACGACCCCGGCCATCCCGGAAACGCCGGTCCGCAAGTTCAACATCAACTTCGGCCCGCAACACCCGGCCGCGCACGGCGTGCTGCGCCTGGTGCTGGAGCTGGATGGCGAAATCGTCGAACGCGTCGATCCGCACATCGGCCTGCTGCATCGCGGCACCGAGAAGCTGATGGAAGCGCGCACCTATCTGCAGAACATCCCGTACTTCGACCGCCTCGACTACGTGGCGCCGATGAACCAGGAGCATGCGTTCTGCCTGGCCATCGAGAAGCTGCTGAGCGTCGAAGTGCCCAAGCGCGGCCAGATCGTGCGCGTGCTGTTCTGCGAGATCGGTCGCATCCTCAATCACCTGCTGAACGTGACGACCCAGGCCATGGACGTCGGCGCCCTGACGCCGCCGCTCTGGGGCTTCGAGGAGCGCGAGAAGCTGATGGTGTTCTACGAGCGCGCCTGCGGCGCTCGCCTGCACGCCAACTATTTCCGCCCGGGCGGCGTCCACCAGGACCTGACCCCCAGCCTGATCGACGACATCGAGACCTGGGCGAAGGCTTTCCCCAAGATCTGCGACGATATCGAAGGCCTGATCACCGACAACCGCATCTTCAAGCAGCGCAACGTCGACATCGGCGTCGTGACCAAGGAAGAGGCCTGGGCCTGGGGTTTCTCGGGCGTGATGGTGCGCGGTTCGGGCATCGCCTGGGACCTGCGTCGCAACCAGCCGTACGAGAACTACAACGAGTTCGAGTTCGACATCCCGCTGGGCAAGAACGGCGACTGCTACGATCGCTATCTCTGCCGCATGCAGGAGATGCGCGAGTCGACCAAGATCATCCTGCAGGCCGTGCAGATGCTGCGCGCCACGCCGGGTCCGGTGCTGACCGAGGACAACAAGGTCAGCCCGCCCCGCCGCGCCGAGATGAAGCGTTCGATGGAAGCCCTGATCCACCACTTCAAGCTCTACACCGAGGGCTTCAAGACGCCGGAAGGCGAGGTCTACGCGGCCGTCGAAGCGCCCAAGGGCGAGTTCGGCGTCTACGTCGTCAGCAACGGCACCAACAAGCCGTACCGCTGCAAGATCAAGGCGCCGGGCTTCTCGCACCTGGCGGCGATGGACTGGATGAACCGCGGCCACCAGCTGGCCGACGTTTCGGCCATCCTGGGCTCGCTCGACATCGTGTTCGGCGAGGTCGACCGGTGAGCTTTGAAGCTATCGCCCAAGCTCAACTGGACGCCTACAACGCCCAGGATCTGGACGCGCATTGCGCCCACTTCGCTGACGACGTCGTCGTGGCGGGCTTGAACGGTGACGTGGCGCGCACGGGCATCGACGCCTATCGCGCTTTCTACGCCAAGACCTTCGCCGAGTTCCCCAAGAACCACGCGAAGCTGCTGAACCGCATCGTGGTTGGTGCGAACGTGATCGACCACGAGCATGTCGACCGCGGCAACGGCGACGCGCCGTTCCAGGTCGCCGCCATCTACACCTTCAAGGGCGACAAGATCGTCCGAGTGGATTTCGCCCGATGAGTGTTCGTCGCCTCGCCAAGGAACAGCCGGCCAGCTTCGCCTTTTCCAAGGACAGCCAGGCCAAGGCCGATTGGTGGAAAGCCAAGTATCCCGCCGTCCGCAAGCAGTCGGCGGTGATCCCGATGCTGTGGCTGGCCCAGAAGCAGGAAGGCTGGATTTCCGAGCCGGCGATCCAGGAGATCGCCAAGCAGCTTGAGATGCCGGTCATCCGCGTGCTGGAAGTGGCCACCTTCTACGTGATGTTCCAGCTGCAGCCGGTCGGCAAGGTGGCCTTCGTCCAGCTGTGCGGCACCACGCCGTGCCAGCTGCGCGGCGCGCTGGACCTGAGGGCCGTGCTGAAGGCCAAGATCGGCGACGCCCACCACGTGTCGGCCGATGGCAAGTTCAGCTGGGAAGAGGTCGAGTGCCTGGGCGCGTGCTGCAACGCCCCGATGGCCGCGATCAACGACTACTATTACGAGGACCTGACGCCGGAGAGCCTGGCCCAGATCCTGGACGACTTCGCCGCCGGCAAGTCGCCCAAGCCCGGCAGCTATGACGGTCGCGGCGCCTCGGAACCGAAGGGCGCCATCCACACCCTGACCGACCCGAAGCTGTACGACGGCTCGTACGCTAAGAAGATCAAGATCCCGAACCTGCCCGAGAAGCCCAAGGCTTCGAAGGCCAAGTCGGAGCCGACCGCCTAACATGACCGCTGACGCCGTCCTTCAGAAGAAGCGCCTGACCACGATGCTCGTCATCGACGTGGTCTGCTTCGTGCTGGCCGGCGTCGCGATCTATGCCGCGGTGGCGCTGGGATATGGCTGGGCCAAGCCCGTCTTCATCCTGGCCATCGTCGCGGGCCTGGGCGCGCAAATCTGGTTCATCCTGGGCTGGATGCGCGCGACCAAGCGCGAGGGGACTTCGTCATGATCGACGACAGCGACCTCAATACGCGCCGAGCGGCCTATGCCGACACCATCCGGGGCCTGCATCGCCGTGAACGCGGCGTGGGCTTCGTGGCGTGCCTGGTGGGCGCGATCCTGCTGATCTGGGGTCGCACCATCGAGGGCGCGCCGTTCTGGGCGGTCGTCGCCGGCCTCGTCACGATCGGCGCGGGCTGGCTGCTTTTCGCCTATGTCATCATTCGTCGGACGCGCTATGTGCGCGCCCATCCATTCGATCCGCAAAGCTGAGTCATGGTCGGTATCCTCGAAGACAAGGACCGCATCTTCACCAACCTCTATGGCCTCCACGATTGGGGCCTCGAGGGCGCGAAGAAGCGCGGCTGCTGGAATGGCACCAAGGACATCCTGGACGCCGGGCGCGACTGGATCATCGACAACATGAAGAACTCCGGCCTGCGTGGCCGGGGCGGCGCGGGCTTCGGCACCGGCCTGAAGTGGTCGTTCATGCCCAAGGAAGTGAAGGAAGGTCGTCCTCACTACCTGGTGGTCAACGCCGATGAGTCCGAACCGGGCACCTGCAAGGACCGGGAGATCATGCGGCATGATCCGCACCTCCTGATCGAGGGCTGCCTGATCGCCTCGCGCGCCATGCTGGCCAACGCCTGCTACATCTACATCCGCGGTGAGTACGTCTTCGAGCGCGAGCGCCTGGAAGCGGCGATCAAGCAGGCCTACGAGGCCAAGCTGGTCGGCAAGAACAACGTCCACGGCTGGGACTTCGACATCTACGTCCACCACGGCGCCGGCGCCTATATCTGCGGCGAAGAGACGGCCCTGCTGGAAAGCCTGGAAGGCAAGAAAGGCCAACCGCGCCTGAAGCCGCCGTTCCCGGCTGGCGCGGGCCTCTACGGCATGCCGACCACGGTCAACAACGTCGAGAGCATCGCCGTCGCCGGCACCATCCTGCGTCGCGGCGCGGCCTGGTTCGCGGGCTTCGGCCGTCCCAACAACGCCGGCACCAAGCTGTTCTGCGTCTCGGGCCACGTGAACCTGCCCTGCAACGTCGAAGAAGCCATGAGCATCCCCTTCCGTCAGCTGATGGAAGATCACTGCGGCGGCATTCGCGGCGGCTGGGGCAACCTGAAGGCCGTCATCCCGGGCGGTTCGTCCGTGCCGATGATTCCGGCCGAGCAGTGCGAAGACCTGCCGATGGACTTCGACGCCCTGCGCAACCTGCGCTCGGGCCTCGGCACCGCCGCCGTCATCGTCATGGACAAGTCGACCGACCTGGTCCGCGCCATCGCCCGGCTGTCGTACTTCTACAAGCACGAGAGCTGCGGCCAGTGCACGCCGTGCCGCGAAGGCACCGGCTGGATGTGGCGGGTCATGGAGCGCATGGCGACCGGCGAGGCCGATCCGAAAGAGATCGACACCTTGCTGGACGTCACGACCCAGGTCGAGGGTCACACCATCTGCGCCCTGGGCGACGCGGCCGCCTGGCCGATCCAGGGCCTGTTCCGCCACTTCCGCCATGAGGTGGAGGAGCGGATCGCTTCCTATCGTAGCGGTCGCCTGCACGTGCAGGGCGCCAAGCTGATCGCGGCGGAGTAACGATTATGGCTATCGCCAAGGTCAACGGCGTCGAAGTCGAGTTCGAACCCGGCATGACGGTTCTGCAGGTCGCGGAGCTGGCTGGGGAAGAGATCCCGCGCTTCTGCTACCACGAACGCCTGTCCATCGCCGGCAACTGCCGCATGTGCCTGGTCGAGGTGAAGCCCGGCCCGCCGAAGCCGCAGGCGTCTTGCGCCCTGCCGGCCGCCGAGGGCCAGGAGATCTTCACCAAGACTCCGATGGTCAAGAAGGCCCGCGAAGGGGTGATGGAGTTCCTGCTCATCAACCACCCGCTGGATTGCCCGATCTGCGACCAGGGCGGCGAGTGCGATCTGCAGGACCAGGCCGTCGGCTATGGCCGCGACGACAGCCGCTACGAAGAGAACAAGCGCGCGGTCGAAGAGAAGGCCATGGGCCCGCTCATCAAGACCGTGATGACGCGCTGCATCCAGTGCACGCGCTGCGTCCGCTTCATCACCGAAGTCGCCGGCTCACCGGAAATCGGCCTGATCTCGCGCGGCGAAGACGTTGAAATCACGACCTATCTGGGCGCGGCGGTAACGTCGGAGCTCAGCGCCAACGTCATCGACCTGTGCCCGGTCGGCGCCCTGACCTCCAAGCCCTACGCCTTCGAAGCCCGTCCGTGGGAGCTGAAGAAGACCGAAAGCGTCGACGTCATGGACGCCCTGGGCTCGTCGATCCGCGTCGACGCGCGCGGCTCGGCCGTACTGCGGGTTCTGCCGCGCAACAACGACGACATCAACGAAGAGTGGATCTCGGACAAGACCCGCTACGCCGTCGACGGCCTGGGCCGTCAGCGCCTGGACCGTCCGTACGTCCGCGTCGGCGGCAGCCTGAAGCCGGCCACCTGGACCGAAGCCTTCGCCGCCGTGGCCGCCAAGATCAAGGCGACCAGCCCTGAGCGCGTCGGCGTCATCGCCGGCGACCTGCAGGACGCCGAGAGCCTGAAGGCGACCAAGGACCTCTTCACCGCCCTGGGCGTGAAGAACCTCGACGCCCGCCAGGACGGCGTGGCGCTGGGCGCCGGTCCGCGCGAGAGCTGGCTGTTCAACTCGACCCTGGCCGGCATCGAGAACGCCGACGTCGTGCTGTTCGTCGGCACGAACCCGCGCCTCGAGGCTCCGGTCCTCAACGCCCGCTTCCGCAAGCAGTGGATCGCCGGCAAGACCCGCTTCGGCGTCATCGGCGAGCAAGCCGACCTGACGTTCGACTACGACTATCTCGGCGCCGGGGCCAAGACCCTGTCGGGCCTGGCCAAGAGCAAGAACGACTTCGTCGCCGCCCTGAAGGCCGCCGAGCGTCCCGCGATCATCATCGGCCAGGGGGCGCTGGCCCGCGCCGACGGCGCGGCGATCCTCAAGGCCGCCGCCGGCCTCGCCAAGGCCGCGAACGTGGTTCGTAGCGGCTGGAACGGCTGGAACGTCCTGCACACCGCCGCCGCGCGTGTGGCCGGCCTCGACATGGGCTTCGTCCCGGCGGAGGGCGGTCTGTCGGCCGCCGACATGCTGAAGCCGGGCGCCGTTGACGTCCTCTTCCTGCTGGGCGCCGACGAGTGCGAGGCCTCGGCCTCGAACGCCTTCAAGATCTATCTCGGCACGCACGGCGACGCCGGCGCGCACAAGGCGGACGTGATCCTGCCGGGCGCGGCCTATACCGAGAAGAACGGCCTCTATGTGAACACCGAAGGCCGCGTCCAACAGGGCAAGCGCGCCGTGTTCCCGAAGGGCGAGGCCAAGGAAGACTGGTCGATCCTGCGGGCGCTCTCGGAAGTGCTGGGCCACAAGCTGCCCTACGACAGCCTGGACCAACTGCGCGCCAAGCTGTTCGCCGACCACCCGACCTTCGGCCAGATCGACTACGCGCCCGGTTCGGTCGCCACGTCGTTCGACGTCGGCGCCCTGGGCGGCGCGGGCGAGGCTTCGGACGCGCCGTTCGAAAGCCCGATCAAGGCCTTCCACCTGACCAACCCTGTCGCGCGCGCCAGCGTGACCATGGCCGAATGCGCGGCCGTGGCTTCCGGCGCCGCCAAGATCGCTGCGGAGTAGACCGTGGGCTCGACTTCTCCGCTTCTCTGGTTTGGCCTGACGACCGGCGGCATCCTGCTGGTCGTGATCTGGGTCCTGCTCAGCCTGGCCTTCCTGCTGCTGGCCGACCGCAAGATCTGGGCCGGCGTCCAGATGCGCAAAGGTCCGAACGTGGTTGGCCCCTTCGGCCTGCTGCAGTCGTTCGCCGACTTCTTCAAGTTCGTCCTGAAGGAGATCGTGATCCCGGCCGGCGCCGACAAGATCATCTTCATCCTGGCGCCGCTGATCAGCCTGATCCTGGGCTTCGTCGGTTGGGCCGTCGTGCCGTTCGCGCCGGGCTGGGTCGTCTCCAACCTGAACGTGGGCATCCTGTACCTGCTGGCGATGAGCTCGCTGGGCGTCTACGGCATCATCATGGGCGGCTGGGCTTCGAACTCGAAGTACCCGTTCCTGGGTGCGCTCCGTTCGGCTGCGCAGATGGTGTCGTACGAAGTCTCGATCGGCTTGATCATCATCACGGTGATCCTGCTGGCCGGGTCGATGAACCTGTCGACGATCGTCGAGAAGCAGACCGGCTGGTTCTGGAACTGGAACGTCTTCGGCGGCGGCCTCAAGAACCTCATCCTGCTGCCGGTCATGGTCGTGGCCATGGGCATGTTCTACATCTCGGCCCTGGCTGAGACGAACCGCCCGCCGTTCGACCTTCCGGAAGCCGAATCCGAACTCGTGGCCGGCTATCAGGTCGAATACAGCTCGACCCCGTACCTGCTGTTCATGGTCGCCGAATATTCGAACATCGTCCTGATGTGCGCGATGATCAGCGTGCTGTTCTTCGGCGGCTGGAGCCCGGGCTTCCCGACTGACTTCATGGCCACCTGGCCGAAGTTCGCGGCCAACCTGCTGCTGGCCTTGGTCTTCTACGCCAAGATCTGCTTCTGGTTCTTCATGTTCGCCATGGCGAAGGCCATCGTGCCTCGCTACCGCTACGACCAGCTGATGCGCCTGGGTTGGAAGGTGTTCCTGCCGACCTCGCTGGTGCTGGTGGCCGCGGTTGCCGCGTGGCGCGTGTTCGGTCCGGGGGCCTGATGCGCCGCCTCGCGGCCATCGCGCTGGGCCTTTCCGGCCTCGCTCTTACGGCCTGCCAGGCCGTGACGGCGCCGGATCGGTCCTACTCGCTGGGCGAGGGCGTCGTCGGCTACGACGAGCTCCGCCGCGCCGGCGACCAGTGCAAGGCCGAGGGCGGGACGATCCGTTTCAAGCAGGACGGGGGCGACCCCGTTCAGCTGTCGAACTACACCTGCATCGTTCCCCGAGCCGGGAAATGAGGCGGGTTGTCCTCGGGATCGTGACGGTGGGCCTGTTGGCCGGCTGTTCTTCCTGGGGGCGGACTGTACCGCGACCGCCGCAGCGATCGCATGAGGAGCAGGTCGAGGCGCGCCGCAAGTCGGACGCCAAGACCAAGGAATGCATCCTCAAGCAGACCATGCGGCGGCAGCAAAAAGAGCAGGGGAGGTCCGTAAAACCCTTCCCCAAGGAAAAGTGTTAGGAGAGCTCTGGTGTTCCAGCGCATCACTCAGGCGGTCAAGGGCGCGGCCCTTCTGGACTTCGCGGGGGCCTTCGGGCTGGCCATGAAGTACATGCTCGCGCCGAAGAAGACCGTGATCTATCCGAACGAGCGCGGCCCGCAGTCGCCGCGCTTCCGGGGTGAGCACGCTCTGCGCCGCTATCCGTCGGGTGAAGAGCGCTGCATCGCCTGCAAGCTCTGCGAAGCCATCTGCCCGGCCCAGGCCATCACCATCGAGGCCGAACCGCGCGAGGACGGCAGCCGCCGCACGACCCGCTACGACATCGACATGGTCAAGTGCATCTACTGCGGCCTGTGCCAGGAGGCCTGCCCGGTCGACGCCATCGTCGAAGGTCCGAACATCGAGTTCGCGACCGAGACCCGCGAAGAGCTCTACTACGACAAGGAACGTCTTCTCGATAACGGCGACCGCTGGGAGCGCCTGATCGCGAAGAATCTGGAGTTGGACGCGCCCTACCGCTAAAGACGGGCGCGAATCCGAAGGAGGCGATGCGCCGTTCGGCTCATCGTCATTGGACTTAAGTTTTCAGGGGAGCACCTGGGCCAATGGCCTTGCAGGCGATCGCTTTCTATCTGCTGGCATTCACGACCATCGCGGCGGGTCTCCTCGTCGTGTCGGCGCGGAATCCCGTGCACTCGGTGCTCTTCCTGATCACCGCCTTCTTCTCGGCCGCCGGCCTCTTCGTCCTCTTGGGCGCGGAGTTCCTGGCGATGCTGCTGATCGTCGTCTATGTGGGCGCGGTCGCGGTGCTGTTCCTGTTCGTCGTCATGATGCTGGACGTCGACTTCGCCGAGCTCCGCCAAGGCTTCGCCCAGTACCTGCCGATCGGCGGTCTGGTCGCGGGCGTCCTGACGCTGGAGATGGTGTTCGTCGCGGCCACGGTGGCGACCAACGGCGCCGCCGCCAAGAACGCCCTGCCGAACGCCTCGCCGGGCGGCGTGCCCAACACCGAGGCCATCGGTCGCGTGCTCTACACCGACTACGTCTTCTTCTTCCAACTGGCGGGCCTGGTGCTGCTGGTCGCCATGATCGGCGCCATCGTGCTCACCCTGCGCCACAAGCCGGGCGTCAAGCGCCAGGACATCGGCAAGCAGATCGCCCGCACGCCCAAGACCGGCATGGAGCTGGTCCAGATCAAACCGGGTGAGGGGATCTCCGAATGATCGGCCTGCCGCACTATCTCGTCGTCGCCGCGATCCTGTTCACGATCGGCGTCTTCGGCATCTTCGTGAACCGCAAGAACATCATCGTCATTCTGATGTCGATCGAGCTGATCCTGCTGGCGGTGAACATTAATCTGGTGGCGTTCTCGGCCTATCTGCACGACGTGGCGGGGCAGATCTTCGCCATGTTCGTCCTGACCGTGGCCGCCGCCGAGGCGGCCGTGGGCCTGGCCATTCTCGTCACCTTCTTCCGAAACCGCGGCGACATCGCGGTTGACGACGCCAGCATGATGAAGGGCTAAGCGACGTCATGCAGACGCTTGTCACCATTCTCGTTTTCGCACCGATCATCGCCGCGGCGATCGCCGGCCTGTTCGGCCGCCGCATCGGCGACGTGGCTTCGCAGTCGGTCACCACCGGCGCGCTGATCCTGGCTTGCGGCCTTAGCTGGTACACGTTCAGCCAGTGGACCTGGGGGCACATGGAGGCCTTCACGGTCAACCTGCTGCCGTTCATCCACATCGGCGACTTCCAGGCCAACTGGTCGATCCGCATCGACGCCCTGTCGGCGACCATGCTGATCGTGGTCACGACCGTTTCGATGCTCGTGCACATCTATTCCTGGGGCTACATGGCCGAGGACGACAGCAAGCCGCGCTTCTTCGCGTACCTGTCGCTGTTCACCTTCGCCATGCTGTCGCTGGTCACCGCCGCCGACTTCATGCAGCTGTTCTTCGGCTGGGAAGGCGTGGGCCTGGCCTCGTACCTGCTGATCGGCTTCTGGTTCAAGAAGTCCACCGCCAGCGCCGCGGCCATCAAGGCCTTTGTGGTCAACCGCGTCGGCGACTTCGGCTTCGCCCTCGGCATCATGACCACCTACTGGGCGTTCGGTTCGATCCAGTTCGCTGAGATCTTCCCGCAGATCGCCGCCAACGCCGGCCGCACCTGGGAATTCGCGGGCCACACGTTCCCGCTGATGGATATCGCCTGCTTCCTGCTGTTCATCGGCGCGATGGGCAAGTCGGCGCAGTTCTTCCTGCACACCTGGCTGCCGGACGCCATGGAAGGCCCGACCCCGGTCTCGGCCCTGATCCACGCGGCCACCATGGTGACCGCCGGCGTCTATATGCTGTGCCTGCTGTCGCCGATGTTCGAATATGCCCCGGTGGCCAAGAACATCGTCACGGTGATCGGCGCGGTGACGGCTCTGTTCGCCGCCACGGTCGGTCTGACCCAGAACGACATCAAGCGCGTGATCGCCTACTCGACCTGCTCGCAGCTGGGCTACATGTTCTTCGCGGCGGGCGTCGGCGCCTATCAGGCGGCCATGTTCCACCTGTTCACCCACGCCTTCTTCAAGGCTCTGCTGTTCCTGGGCGCCGGTTCGGTGATCCACGGCATGCACCACGAGCAGGACATGCGCCGCTACGGCGCCCTGGCCAAGCTGCTGCCGGTGACCTTCATCGCCATGACGATCGGCACGATCGCCATCACGGGCCTCGGCTTCCCGCCGCTGCACCTGGGCTTCGCCGGCTTCTACTCGAAGGACACCATCATCGAAGCCGCTTTCGCGGCCGGTGGTCACAACGCGATCGCCATGTTCGCGTGGGTGATCGGCGTGCTGGTGGCGGGCCTGACCTCGTTCTACTCGTGGCGCCTGGCCTTCTTCACCTTCAACGGCAAGGCCCGCTGGGGTCATGACGACCACCATGCGCATGACGCCCATGCTCATGACGCGCACGGCCATGGCGCCCACGCGCAAGAGACGCACGACGAGCCTCTGCCCGACGCCCACGACGATCATGGCCATGGCCATGACCACAAGCCGCACGAAAGCCCGTGGGTCATGCTGTTCCCGCTGGTCGCGCTGTCGATCGGCGCCATCGCCGCGGGCTTCGTGTTCGTCGACTACTTCGTGGGTCACCACCAGGAAGAGTTCTGGCGCGGCGCGATCTACAATGCCCCGACCAACCACGTGCTGCACGAAGCGCACGAGGTGGCCAACTGGGTGAAGTGGAGCCCGCTGATCGCCTCGCTGCTTGGCCTGCTGATCGCGGTCTATGTCTACCTGATCAAGGGCAATGAGCGCCTGGGCTTGAAGCTGGCCGAGCGCCAGGGTCCGGCCTACGTCTTCTTCTACAACAAGTGGTTCTTCGACGAGCTCTACGACGCCACCTTCGTGCGCTTCGCCAAGTTCCTCGGCGACCTGTTCTGGAAGGGCGGCGACCAGAAGATCATCGACGGCCTGGGTCCCGATGGCGTCAGCGCGGTCTCGTATGAGGTCGGCCGGCGCACCGGCAAGCTGCAGTCCGGCTATCTCTACCACTACGCGTTTGTCATGCTGCTCGGCGTCGCCGGCCTGCTGACCTTCGCCCTGTACGCATTCCGTTGAGGGGGACGGAGCTAATGACCGGCCTTCTCAGCCTCACGACTTTCGCGCCCCTGGTCGGCGTCGCGGTGATCCTCGCCGCGCGCGCCCTGCACGGCGCGGGGGACAAGACCGACACCCTGGCCAAGTGGATCGCGCTGGTGACCACGCTGGTCACGTTCGGCCTGTCGATCCTCCTGACCGTCCAGTTCGACCCCAAGAACCCCGGCTTCCAGTTCGTGGAAGACGTCGCCTGGTTCGCGGGCCTGCACTACCGCATGGGCATCGACGGCATCTCGGTGCTGTTCGTCCTGCTGACCGCGTTCCTGCTGCCGATCTGCATCGTGGCCAGCTGGAAGTCGGTCGAGAAGCGCGTGGTCGAGTACCTGATCGCCTTCCTGGTCCTGGAGACCCTGGTGATCGGCGTGTTCTGCGCGCTGGACCTGATCCTGTTCTACCTCTTCTTCGAGGGCGGCCTGGTTCCGATGTTCCTGATCATCGGCATCTGGGGCGGCAAGCGCCGGGTCTACGCGGCCTACAAGTTCTTCCTCTACACGCTGCTCGGCTCGGTGCTGATGCTGGCCGCGATCCTGGCGATGATCGGCATCGCCGGCACCTCGTCCATCCCGGCGCTGATGACCTTCAAGTTCGCGCCGTGGCTGCAGACCTGGCTGTGGCTGGCCTTCTTCGCCAGCTTCGCGGTGAAGATGCCGATGTGGCCGGTGCACACCTGGCTGCCTGACGCCCACGTCGAAGCTCCGACGGCCGGTTCGGTCATCCTGGCGGGCATCCTGCTGAAGATGGGCGGCTACGGCTTCATGCGCTTCAGCCTGCCGATGTTCCCGAACGCCTCCGAGCTGTTCCAGCCCCTGGTGTTCGCGATGTCGGCCATCGCCATCGTCTACACCTCGCTGGTCGCCTTCCGTCAGACCGACATCAAGAAGCTGATCGCCTATTCGTCGGTCGCCCACATGGGCTTCGTGACCATGGGCATCTTCTCGGGCAATGCCGCGGGCGAACAGGGCGCTCTGTTCCAGATGCTGAGCCACGGGGTGATCTCCGGCGCGCTCTTCCTCTGCGTCGGCGTCGTCTACGACCGCATGCACACCCGCGAGATCGCCTTCTACGGCGGCCTGACGAACCGCATGCCCTGGTACGCCGCGACCTTCATGCTGTTCACCATGGGCAATGTCGGCCTGCCGGGCACGTCGGGCTTCGTCGGGGAAATCCTGACCATGACCGGCGTCTACAAGGCTTCGACCTGGACGGCGCTCGTCGCCGCCTCGGGCGTGATCCTGTCGGCCATGTACGCCCTGACCCTGTACCGCCGCGTCATGTTCGGCGAGATCACCAACCCGCAACTGGCCACGATCACCGATCTGGACAAGCGCGAGATCCTGATCTTCGCCCCGCTGATCGTGTCGACCCTGGTGCTCGGCATCTATCCGAATTTCGTGTTCAACCTGACCGCGACGTCCGTCGACGCGCTCGTCGGCGCCTGGCGCGCCGCCGTGGGCGGGTGAGGAGCCTATGACCTTTTCCGCCAACTTCTCGCTCGTCCTGCCTGAGATCGTTCTCGCGATCGCGGCGCTGGTTCTGCTGGTCGCCGGCGCCTTCCGGGGCAAGGTCGGGGCCATCTTCACCCTGGCCGCCGTCGCCGCTCTGCTGGCGGCCGCCGCCACGGCGGTGCTGGGCCCGCATGGCCACGCCTTCAACGGCGTCTACGCGGCCGACGCCGCCGCGACCTACGCCAAGGTGGCCATCTACCTGTCGAGCGCCGTGGCCGTCGTGCTCGGCGACCGCTGGCTGGCCCAGCGCGGCGACCAGAAGTTCGAATACGCCATCCTGGTGGTTCTGGCCGCGCTCGGCATGGGCGTCACCGCCTCGGCCGGCGACCTGATCAGCCTCTATGTCGGCGTCGAGTTGCAGTCGCTGGCGCTCTATGTCCTGGCCGCCCTGCGCCGCGACGACGCCAAGTCGTCGGAGGCCGGCCTGAAGTACTTCGTGCTCGGCGCCCTGTCGTCGGGCCTGCTGCTGTACGGCAGCTCGCTCATCTACGGCTTCACCGGCTCGACCCACTTCAGCCAGATCGCCCTGGCCGCCGCTCATGGCGGTTCGCACGGCGTGGGCCTGCTGTTCGGCCTGGTGTTCCTGATCTGCGGTCTCGCGTTCAAGGTTTCGGCCGCGCCGTTCCACATGTGGACGCCGGACGTCTACGAGGGCGCCCCGACTCCGGTCGTCGGCTTCTTCGCCGCCGCGCCGAAGCTGGCCGCCATGATGATGTTCGCCCGCGTGCTGGGCGACGCCTTCCCGGGCTCGGTCGACCAATGGCGCCAGGTCCTGGTGATCGCGGCCCTGCTGTCGGTCTTCGTCGGCGCCTTCGCGGGCCTGGCCCAAAGCAACCTCAAGCGCCTGTGGGCCTATTCCTCGATCGCCAATGTCGGTTACGCCCTGCTGGGCGTCGCGGCCGGCGGCGAGGTCGGCCTGCAGTCGATGCTGGTCTTCATGGTCCTCTACATGGTCGACGTGACCGGCTTCTTCGCTTGCCTGCAGGCGCTGAACCGCGGCGGCAAGCCGATGGAGACCATCGAGGACATGGCCGGCCTGGTGAAGGAACGTCCGGGCATCGCCCTGGCCATGACGGCGTTCTCGCTGTCGGCCCTGGGCCTGCCGCCGTTCTCGGGCTTCTGGTCGAAGTTCTACGTCTTCAAGGCCGCCATCGGCACGGGCGACGTCGTCATGCAGTGGGCCGCCGTGCTGGGCCTGGTCGGCAGCGTGGTCGCGGCGTTCTATTACCTGCGCCTGATCAAGGCGATCTGGTTCGACGCCTCGTCCGGTTCGGTCGACGCCCCGTCGCCCTCGGCGCGGGCCGTCGGCTTCGCCGCCGCGATCTTCTCGTTCCCGATCGTGCTCGTGGCCCTGATCTGGCTCGATCCCGCCGCCAAGGCCGCAGCGGCCGCCTTTGGTCACGCGTGACGTGACGGGCGTGCCGCCCGTCGTCGTCCTCGACGAGATCGACTCCACTAACGCCGAGGCCCGTCGACGGGCCGAGGCGGGCGAGGCCGGCCCCCTGTGGCTGGTCGGTCTTCGCCAGACCGCCGGGCGCGGCCGCCGAGGTCGCGCCTGGGAGACCGGTGAGGGCAACCTCGCCGCCACCTTGCTCTTCCGCACCGATAAGCCGCCCGCCGAAGCCGCTCAGGTTTCGTTTGTCGCCGCCCTGGCCGTGGCCGACATGCTGGCCGAGTACGTGCCGGCCTCCCTCGTCAGTTTGAAGTGGCCTAATGATCCGCTGCTGGGCGGGTTGAAGGTCAGCGGCATCCTGATCGAGTCCGGCGCTTCGCCGCTGGGCGGGCTCTGGATCGCCGTGGGCATCGGCGTCAACCTGCGCCGCAAGCCGATCGACTCCCAGCACCCCGCGACGTCGATCGCCACCTATCGTGAAATTCCGCCGCCACATCCGACCGAAGCCGTCGAGATCCTGGCCGGCGCGTTCGAGCGCTGGTTCCGAGCCTGGAACACCCTGGGCTTTCCCGCCATAGCCGACGCCTGGACTGCTCGCGCCCATGGTTTGGGCGAACCCTGCATCGCCCGCCTGGGGAGCGAAACCGTCGAAGGGATCGCCGAAGGGCTAGACGGGGACGGGGCGCTGCGGCTTCGTCTGGATGACGGCCGGGTCCGCCGAGTCACCGCCGGCGACGTGTTTTTCGGAGGCGCTTGATGCTTCTCGCCATTGAACAGGGCAACACCAACACCATGTTCGCCATTCACGACGGCGCGTCGTGGGTGGCTCAATGGCGCTCGGCGACCGAAAGCACCCGAACCGCCGACGAGTACGTGGTCTGGCTTTCGCAGCTCCTGTCGATGCAGGGGCTGGGCTTCCGGGCCATTGATGCGGTGATCATCTCCAGCGTCGTACCGCAGTCGATCTTCAATCTGCGCAATCTCAGCCGGCGCTATTTCAACGTCGAACCCCTGGTGATCGGCGAGAACGCCAAGCTCGGCATAGACGTGCGGATCGAAAAGCCCTCCGAGGCCGGCGCCGACCGGCTGGTCAACGCCATCGGGGCGGCCATGGTCTATCCAGGGCCGCTGATCGTCATCGACAGCGGCACGGCCACCACCTTCGATATCGTGGCGGCCGACGGCGCCTTCGAGGGCGGCATCATCGCCCCGGGCATCAATCTTTCGATGCAGGCGCTGCACGATGCCGCGGCGAAGCTGCCCCGGATCGCCATCCAGCGACCCGCCGGTAACAGGATCGTGGGCACCGACACGGTGTCGGCCATGCAGTCCGGCGTCTTTTGGGGCTATATCTCCCTGATCGAGGGCCTCGTCTCGCGCATCAAGGCTGAGCGCGGCGAGCCCATGACCGTTGTCGCCACCGGCGGCGTCGCCTCGCTGTTCGAGGGCGCCACCGACAGCATCGACCACTTCGACTCCGATCTGACGATCCGGGGTCTCCTCGAAATCTACCGACGAAACACCATTTCCGAGACCTAATGAAAAAATCCAAGAACGACGAGCTCGTCTTCCTGCCGCTAGGCGGGTCGAACGAGATCGGCATGAACTTCAACCTGTACGGCTTCGGCCCGGCTCACGATCGCAAGTGGATCGTGGTCGACCTCGGCGTGACCTTCGGCGACCAGACGACGCCGGGCGTTGAGATCATCCTGCCGGATCCCAGCTATATCGAGCCCTATGCGAAGGACATCATCGGCATCGTCCTGACCCACGCGCACGAAGACCATCTGGGCGCGGTGCACTGGCTGTGGCCGCGCCTGAAGGCGCCGGTATACGCCACCCCGTTCACCGCCTTCCTGCTGCGCGAGAAGCTGCGTGACGCCGACCTGCTGGGCGAGGTGCCGATCACCGAAGTGCCGCTGGGCGGTAAGTTCACGCTCGGCCCGTTCGAGCTGGAACTGATCACCCTGACGCACTCGATCCCCGAGCCGAACGGCCTGGCGATCAAGACGCCGCTGGGCACGATTCTGCACACCGGCGACTGGAAGATCGATCCCGAGCCTCAGCTGGGCGCTCCCACCGACGAGGCCGCTATCCGCCGTCTTGGCGACGAGGGCGTGCTGGCCATGGTCTGCGACAGCACCAATGTCTTCGTCGAAGGTTCGGCGGGGTCGGAGGCCGATGTCCGCGAGGCCCTAGGCAATCTGATCAAGAGCCTTTCGGGCAAGATCGCCGTGGCCTGCTTCGCCTCGAACGTGGCGCGCATGGACACCGTGATCCGCGCCGCCCAGGCCTGTGGCCGCAAGGTGTCTCTGGCGGGCCGCTCGATGCACCGCATGGCGGCGGCCGCGCGGTCGGTGGGTCTGCTGCAGGGCCTCGAGCCCTTCATCAACGACGACCAGGCCAAGCACCTGCCCGAGAACGAGGTCCTGTTCCTCTGCACCGGCAGTCAGGGCGAGGCCCGCGCGGCCCTGTCGCGCATCGCCGACGGCAGCCATCCGCACGTGAAGCTCGGCTCGGGCGACCACGTGGTCTTCAGCTCGCGGGTCATTCCGGGCAACGAGATTCCGATCCGCAACCTGCAGAACAAGCTGGCTGACCGTGGCGTACGCCTGCACACCGAGCGCGATACGCCCGGCATCCACGTCTCGGGTCACCCGTGCCGTGAGGAACTGCGCCAGATGTATTCGTGGGTGCGTCCGCAGATCGCGGTGCCGACCCACGGAGAGCGCCGCCACCTGATCGAACACGCGGCCTTCGCCAAGGATCTGCAGGTCCCGCACGCCATTTCGCCGCGCAACGGCGACATGGTGCGCCTGGCGCCGGGCATGCCCGAGATCATCGACGAAGTGCCGGCCGGCCGTCTCTATGTCGACGGCGGCGTCGTCACGCCCGAGAACGGCGACGCCCTGCGCGAGCGCCGCCACGCGGCGTTCAACGGCATGCTGGCTGTGTCGATCGTCCTGGACGGCCGCAACAAGATCGTCTCGGGCCCGCAGGTTCGCGGCATCGGCCTGACGGGCGACGAGGAATATACGCTCGACGACGCCCTGGACGACCTCGCCGAGGAAGCCGAGGGCGCCTACAAGAAGCTCCAGGGCGAGACCCGCGAGCTCGACGAGGCGATCGAGAGCGCCATCTCCCGCGCCGTGAAGAAGGCCGCGTTCCGCATCTGGGAGCGCAAGCCGGTCGTCGAGACCACGGTCCTACGGATCTGATTCTGGACGGGCGGCCACGGAAACACCGTGGTCGCCCGTATCTTTCCGCAGCGCAGCACCGGTGCTAGGCCATCAGCCAACAACCAGAAAAGCGCAGCGGGAGTTCTCTAGGATGATCGGCAAGCTCAACCACGTCGGCGTCGCCACGCCGTCCATCGACGACTCGGTGAAGATGTATCGCGAGCTGCTCGGCGCCACCTCGGTCACCGACAAGTGGGCGATGCCGGAGCAGGGCGTCTGGGTCTGCTTCGTCAACCTGCCCAACAGCCAGATCGAGCTGATCGAGCCCTACGGCGAGAGCTCGCCGATCCACGGCTTCCTGGCCAAGAACCCCAAGGGCGGCCAGCATCACATCTGCTTCGAGGTCGAGAACATCTACGAGGCCCGCGACGCCCTGGTGGCCAAGGGCGCGACCGTGCTGGGCGAGCCCCGCATCGGCGCCCACGGGACCCTGATCATCTTCGTTCACCCCAAGGACATGGGCGGCCTGCTGGTCGAGCTCATGGAGACGCCTAAGGAGGCGCATCACTGATGAGTCCGATTACCTGGTTCGCGATCTATCTGACCATCTGGTGGACGGTGCTGTTCGCCGTGCTGCCGCTGGGCTCGCGCAGCTTCCACGAAGCGGGGATCAAGCCGCCGCCGGGCGTGGACCCGGGCGCGCCGATCAATCCGAACCTGAAGCGCAAGTTCATCACCACGACCTGGGTGTCGGCGGTCGTGTTCCTGCTGTTCTTCGCGGTCGTGCACTTCCAACTGATCACGCTGCCGAACCTTCGAGCGGCCGCCTGACGCCCGGTTGCACAAGCCTTGGGCGGGGCGTGAGCAACTTGCCTTCAAACGCCCAAGCCTTGGGCGAATGTCCCCATTGTTAGCGCTTCCCTTGTGATGGCGTGCCCCAACACATGTTCGGTTGGTAAGGTGACTTCAGGAGATCGGCCATGCCGGTCTCGCTCTGTGGCGTCTTCCCCGACGATGACTTGAAAGGCCGCGCGGCGATCCGCGCGGCCTCTCTTTTATTCACGTCGGGAGCCATACTTTAGTCACGCGCGTTGCCAAGCTGTCGGACGAGAGGCTATCTCAGGCCCTTCTCGAATTCCCGGAGTTTCCACGCGCATGCGCTTGTCGCGCTATTTCCTGCCGGTGCTGAAGGAAGCACCGTCCGACGCCCAGATCGCTTCGCACCAGTTGATGCTTCGCGCCGGCATGATCCGCCAAGAGGCCGCGGGCATCTATGCCTGGCTGCCGCTGGGCCTGCGCGTCCTCAAGAAGGTCGAGCAGATCGTCCGGGAGGAAATGGATCGCGCCGGCGCCATCGAACTCCTGATGCCGACCATCCAGCTAGCCGACCTGTGGCGCGAAAGCGGCCGCTACGAGGCCTATGGCGACGAGATGCTGCGCATCACCGACCGCCACAAGCGTGACCTGCTGTACGGGCCCACGGCCGAGGAAGTGGTCACCGACATCTTCCGCGGCTACGTGCGGAGCTACAAGGACCTTCCCAAGAACCTCTACAACATCCAGTGGAAGTTCCGGGACGAGCGCCGTCCGCGCTTTGGCGTGATGCGCGGCCGCGAGTTCCTGATGAAGGACGCCTACAGCTTCGACCTCGACGCCGAGGGCGCGCGCAAGGCCTACAACCGCATGTTCGTGGCCTATCTGAACCTGTTCTCGCGGATGGGTCTGAAGGCTGTGCCGATGCGCGCCGATACCGGTCCGATCGGCGGCGACCTGAGCCACGAGTTCATCGTGCTGGCCGAGACCGGTGAAAGCGCCGTCTTCTGCCACAAGGATCTGGTCGAGATGCCGGCCCCCGGTCCAGACGTCGACTGGTTCGGCGACTTGCAGCCGCTGGTGAACCAGCGGACGGCGCTCTACGCCGCGACCGAGGAAATGCACGACGAGGCGGCCTTCAACGCGATTCCCGAGGGCGAACGCCTGTCGGCGCGCGGCATCGAGGTCGGCCACATCTTCTCGTTCGGCACCAAGTATTCGGAGCCGATGAAGGCGACCGTCACGGGCCCGGACGGCAAGGACGTGCCGGTGCAGATGGGCAGCTATGGCGTCGGCGTCTCGCGCCTGCTGGGCGCGATCATCGAGGCCAGCCACGACGAGGCCGGGATCATCTGGCCGGAAGGCGTGGCGCCGTTCGATGTCGGCATCGTCAACATGCGCCAGGGCGACGCGGCCTGTGACGCCGCCTGCGAGACGGCCTACGCCGCGCTCGAAGCCGCCGGTAAGGACGTACTCTATGACGACACGGACGCCCGCGGCGGCGCCAAGTTCGCCACCATGGACCTGATCGGCCTGCCCTGGCAGCTGATCGTCGGTCCCAAGGGCATCGCCGAGGGCGTGGTCGAGATCAAGAACCGCAAGACCGGCGAGCGCCACACCGCCTCGCTGGACTCGGTGCTCGACGGGCTGACCAAGAGCAAGACCGCCTGATGCCAGACGTCCGCGCCGCCGGTCCCTTCAGTCGCTGGGAGCGCTCTGTCGCTCGCCGGTACCTGTTCGCCAAGCGCAAGAACGGCGGCGTGGCGCTGATCTCGGTGATCTCGTTCAGCGCGGTGATGTTGGCGGTCTTCGCCCTCATCACCGTGATGAGCGTCATGAACGGCTTCCGGGCCGAGCTGCTGGGCCGGATCCTCGGCTTCAACGGCCACCTCTACGCCCAGTCGCCGATGATCAACGGCCCGGACCGTGACACCGTGATCCGCCGGATCAAGGCTTCGCCGGGCGTGATCCAGGCCGCGCCTATGGTCGAGGCCCAGGCCATGGTCATCGGTCCGACCCAGGTCACCGGCGCGATCGTGCGCGGGGTGACGACCTCTGATCTGCGGCACATGTCGCTGATCGCGGGCAACATCAAGAAGGGCTCGCTGGAAGGCTTCGGTCAGGGCGAGTACGGGGGCGACGTCGTCCTGATCGGCGAGCGCATGGCCCAGGCCCTGGGCGTGCAGGTCGGCGATCCGATCACCCTGATCTCGCCGACCGGTCCGGCCACCGCGTTCGGCACCTCGACCCGCGAGAAGAACTACATCGTCGGCGGCGTCTTCAGCGTGGGCATGAGCCAGTTCGACGAGGCCTTCGTCTACATGCCGCTGGAGCAGGCCCAGCTGTTCTTCGGCCGCGACACCTCGGTCGACTATATCGAGATCAAGGTCGACGACCCCGACAAGGCCAAGGCCCTCAAGCACGATGTCGAGGTCGCCAGCGGCCCCGGCTCGCTGGTCAGCGACTGGCAGGACAAGAACCACAGCTATTTCACCGCGCTCCAGGTCGAGCGGAAGGTGATGCGGCTGATCCTGTTCTGCATCGTGGCCATCGCCACGCTGAACATCATCTCCAGTCTGGTCATGCTGGTGAAGAACAAGGGCAAGGACATCGCCATCCTACGCACCATGGGCGCGGGGCAGGGGGCGGTGCTGCGCATCTTCCTGATGGCCGGCGCCTCGATCGGCGTGGCTGGTACGCTCTGCGGCCTGGCCCTGGGCGTGGTCTTCTGCGCCTACATCACCCCGATCCAGAACTTCGTGGAATGGGCCACCGGCACGGCGGTGTTCAGCGCCGACGTCTACATGCTCTCGCACATCCCGGCGAAGATCGACTGGGTCGAGGTCGGCGGCATCGTGGCGGCCTCGGCCCTGATGAGCGTGGTGGCGACCCTGCCGCCGGCCTGGCGCGCGTCGCGCCTCGATCCGGTGGAGGCGCTTCGCTATGAATAGCCCGGTCCTGGCCCTGCGCGGGGTCGAGCGCGTCTACAAGACCGAGGCTGGCCCGCTGCCGGTGCTGCGCGGCGTCGACATCGACGTCTATCCCGGCGAGGTCGTCGGCCTGATCGGGCCCTCGGGCTCGGGCAAGTCGTCCCTGTTGCACTCGGCGGGACTGCTGGAGCGCCCTGACGGCGGCCTGGTGGCCCTGGAAGGCCGTGACTGTTCCAAGCTTTCCGAGCGCATCCGCACCCGTATCCGCCTGGGCACGGTGGGCTTCGTCTACCAGTTCCACCATCTGCTGCCCGAGTTCTCGGCGCTGGAGAACGTGGCCATGCCGCTGACGATCGCCGGCCAAAGCCGCCGGCAGGCCGAAGCGCGGGCCGAGGAACTGCTGAAGGACCTGGGCCTGGGCCACCGCATGAACCACCAGCCGGCCCAGATGTCCGGCGGCGAACAGCAGCGCGTCGCCATCGCGCGCGCCCTGGCCAACCGCCCGAAGCTGCTCCTGGCCGACGAGCCGACCGGCAACCTCGACCCGGCGACCTCCGCGGCCGTGTTTCAGTCGCTGTATCAGGTCGCCCGCCAGCAAGGCGTCGCGGCCCTGATCGCCACGCACAACATGGAGCTGGCTCGCTACATGGACCGCGTGGTCGCCCTCAAGGACGGCCATCTGGAAGCCCAGATCTTCCAGTAAGGCGCGTCTAGAATTGGCGGCGGAAGGCGGCCTGCAGGACCGTCTGGTTCTGGGCCGGTGCGAGGCCCAGCCGCGCGCGGTCACGCCGGAAGCTGTGGATGTGCAGCGCCTCGAACACGATCTGGCTGTTGGGGCGCACGTCCCAGCGATAGGCGGCCAACGTCGACCAGCCGTGTTCGGCGTTGTTGTCGGTCAGCTTGTTGGTGCGGTCCGTCGTCGAGAAGTGGTCGTAGCGCACCGTCGCTGAACCTGGGCCCAATGCCCTGGTCGCCGAGACGTAGGCCGCCTCGAAGCCCATGTCGGCCCAGATGCCCAGGGCGTTCGAATAACCCATCAGGGTCTCGCCGGTCATGACCTGGGCCTTGATGGCGACGGCGTCGAGATCGAGCCGCATGCCGAGGTTCCAGAACCGGGTCTCCCACGACCATTCGCGATTGTCGTCGACGCTGGTGCGGTCGCCCTCGTTCTCGTAGCCGAACAGGTCGAAGGCCAGCACCGACGAGGGGCGCCACTCGACGCGGCCGTAATAGCCGATGCGACCGTCGATCTCGGCCAGCGGCGTCGTGGACGGCGCCTGGCGCATGGCCATGCGGGTGCTCAGGGGCGGCAGCGGGAAGCGGCCGAACACCGGCGACTTGACGTCATGCAGCGCCCAGCCCCGGAAAGTCAGCTCGGTGCCCGAGGTGTCGCCGTTCTTGAAGCCGCCGGCCGTCAGGCTGAAGGTCTGGCCGGCCAGGGTGCGGCGGATCGTGGCCTCGACCCCGACGACCTTGGTCTCCTCGGCCACCCAGGTGTTGATCGCCGAGGGGGTGATGGTGTCGGGCACCGACCAGTCGAGGCCGTCATGCTCCAGCGAGATCGGCGGATAGAAGACGCCGGCTCTGGCCGACAGGCGCAAGGTCGCGCCGGGGCGCGAGCGATAGGCCAGGTAGCCTTCGCCCAGATCGACCAGGTGCCGTTGGCCATCCTGGCTCTCGGCGACGACGACAGCCGATAGGGTGTCGGTGAGGCGCGGGTTCCAGACCAGGGCGGCCTCGCCCAGGCGCGGGCCCTGATGGCCGTCGCCGAACCGCGCCTTGCCGACACGGCCGTCGATCCAGGATGTCTCGCCGTCGGCGGCGACAAGGCGCAGGTCCACGAGGCCGGAAACGGTGTCGCGGGAGAACAGGTCCGCCTGGGCGCGCGCCGCGCCGGCGCTCGCCAAGCTCAGGGCCAAGCCCAGTGCGACGAAGGCGGTTCTCCCCATGACGCCCAGTCTGCGCCCGGTCCGCTGAGATAAGGTTAAAGCAGAGCCCGTTTCATCGCGGCGAAGAAGCCGGCCTGGTCGATCTTCTTGATCACGCGGGCGTTGGGCGGCCGACGCTTCAGGGCCGGGTCGGCCAACTCAATGTCCGGTAGGATCGCGTGCGAGACGCTGAGATAGCCGCGTGTCAGCTCACCCAGGGTCTCGACGTCGACGACGCAGTCCTCGGCCTCGAGGATCAGGCTGTCGTCGAGGGCGATGGCGCAGGTGAGGGCGTCGGGGTGCAGGCTGCCGTCCAGCCCCTCCGTTTCGCGAGCAAAGGCGAGGGAAGCGCGGTTCACATCAGTGAAGAACCGGGCTTTTTCCGTCCCAAGCGCGTCGAGCTCGGCCAACTGGGCCGTGCTCCAGAGACCATCCTCGAGCGTGAGGGTCCAGGTCACGATCGACAGGTTGAAGCCGGCGTTGACGACGATCTTGGCCGCCTCCGGGTCGACATAGAAATTGTACTCGGCCGCCGGCGTGACATTGCCGACCCCATTGTCCGTGCCGCCCATGACCCAGAGCCGCTTGAGCGCCTTGGCGATCCTCGGCTCGCGCAGATAGGCGAGGGCGATATTGGTCAGCGGCGCCTGGGCGATCAGGGTGATCTCGCCGGGCGCGGCCATGATCCGGGCCACCAGTTCGTCGACCGCGTGGCCGTCGGCCGGGCGCTGGGCGGCCTTGGCGAAGCCGCTGTCGCTCATGCCGTCGTGGCCGAACACATAGGCCGCGTCGAGCGGCGCGCGCGTGAACGGCGTCTGGGCGCCGAGATAGACGGGAACCTCGCCGGCCCTGCCGCACCGCTCCAGCGTGACCAGGGCGTTCTCGGCGTGCTGGACGAAGCCGACATTGCCGTGGGCGATGGTGATGGCTTCCACCGTCACGCCAGGGCGGGTCAGGGCCAGCATCAGCGAGAAGACGTCGTCGCCGGCGGTGTCGGTGTCGATGATCAGGCGCATAGCGGAGATCTGGCCTGATCTGGACGACTTGGCCATAGCGCATCCAGCGCGCCGCAAGCGAAAGTGTGAGGCCAAGTCAGGAAGGGACGGGCGGCCTGTCGAATGACTCGGGGGAAGAAAATGCGGTGGATCGTCGCGGAACATCTTGTGAACAGAACAAAACCAGAATATGGAACAAAACAAGAAATCTGTGGAGGTTCCGATGATCCGTATCGCGCGTGAGTCTTTGGCCCTTGTGTCGGTCGCCAGCTTCGTCTGGATGATGTGTACGGTCGCCCAGTTGGTGGCCTGAGTCGTGTAGACGGCTGTCGTCTAGCGGAGGATCGGTCATGGCGGACGGGGAAGGACAGGGCTTTGTCCACCTGCGGGTCCGCTCGGCCTATTCGTTGCTCGAAGGGGCCATCAAGGCCGACCAGATTGGCAAGCTGGCCGCGTCGGTGGGCATGCCGGCCGCCGGTATCGCCGACCGCGCCAACCTGTTCGGGGCTCTGGAATACTCGTCCTACGCCAAGGATGCGGGGGTGCAGCCGATTATCGGCTGCGCCATTCCCATCACGGGTATCGGCGGCGGCCCGACGGAGCGTTGGGCGCGGGCCCCGACGATCATGCTGCTGGCCCAGAACGAGCGGGGCTATCTCAATCTCTCCGAACTCTCGTCGATCGCCTATCTCGACAGCGCCGAACTCCCGGAGCCGATCGTGCCCTGGGCCAAGGTGGTGGAGTTCAGCGAAGGTCTGATCCTCCTGTCCGGCGGTACGGACGGCCCGGTCGACGCCCTGTTCGCCGCCGGCAAGTCGACGGAGGCTTCGGCGGCCCTCGCCGAGATGCAGCGGGTGTTCGGCGACCGCTTCTATGTCGAGCTGCAGCGTCATGGCCTGCCCAAGCAGGCGGCGGCCGAGCCTGGCCTGGTCAACTGGGCCTACGAGAATGACGTGCCGCTGGTCGCGACCAACGACGTCTATTTCGTCAAGGAAAGCTTCTACGACGCCCACGATGCGCTGCTGTGCATCGCCGATGGCTCGTTCGTGGGCCAGGACGAGCGCCGGCGGGTCACGCCCGAGCACTGGTTCAAGTCGCCGGCCGATATGCGCAAGCTGTTCTCGGACCTGCCCGAGGCCTGTGACAACACCCTCGATATCGCCCGTCGCTGCGCCTTCATGGTGCACAAGCGCGATCCGATCTTGCCCAGCTTCCCGACGGGCGACGGCCGCAACGAGGCCGAGGAACTGACGCACCAGGCCCAGGAGGGCCTGAAGATGCGCTTGCAGGGCCTGGAGCTGGCCGCGCCCGAGGACCAGTACTGGGACCGGCTGGCCTTCGAGCTCGACATCATCAAGAAGATGGGCTTCCCGGGCTACTTCCTGATCGTGTCGGACTTCATCAAATGGGGTAAGGCGCACGGCATTCCGGTCGGTCCGGGCCGCGGGTCGGGCGCCGGTTCGCTGGTCGCCTGGGTGCTGACGATCACCGACCTCGATCCGCTGCGCTTCGGCCTGCTGTTCGAGCGTTTCCTCAATCCCGAACGGGTCTCGATGCCCGACTTCGACGTCGACTTCTGCCAGGAGCGACGCGAAGAGGTGATCTCCTACGTGCAGGAGAAGTATGGCCGCGACCGCGTGGCCCAGATCATCACCTTCGGCAGCTTGCAGGCCCGCGCCGTGCTGCGCGACGTTGGCCGCGTGATGCAGCTGCCGTTGGGCCTGGTGGACCGGCTCTGCAAGATGGTGCCGAACAACCCGGCCGCGCCGGTGACCCTGGCCCAGGCCATCGACCTGGAACCGCGTCTCAAGCAGGCCAAGAAGGAAGACGCCAACGTCTCGGCTTGCCTGGATGTGGCCCTGCAATTGGAAGGCCTGTTCCGCAACGCCTCGACCCACGCCGCCGGCGTGGTGATCGGCGACCGGCCGCTGGTCCAGCTGACCCCGCTCTACAAGGATCCGCGTTCCGACCTGCCGGCCACTCAGTTCAACATGAAGTGGGTCGAGAGCGCCGGCCTGGTCAAGTTCGACTTCCTGGGCCTGAAGACCCTGACGGTGCTGGACCGGGCGGTGAAGCACCTGAAGAAGCGCGGTATGGAGGTCGACCTCGGCCGCCTGTCGTTCGACGACACCAAGAGCTACGAGCTGCTCGCCTCGGGCCAGACGGTCGGGGTGTTCCAGCTCGAAAGCCAGGGCATGCGCGACACCCTGCGCAAGATGCGCTGCGGCTCGATCGAGGAGATCACGGCGCTGATCTCGCTGTATCGACCGGGGCCGATGGACAACATCGACACCTTCGTCGACTGCAAGTTCGGCCGCAAACCCGTCGACACCCTGCACCCGTCGCTGGAGACGGTGCTGAAGGAGACCTACGGCGTCATCGTCTACCAGGAACAGGTGATGCAGATCGCCCAGATCCTGGCGGGCTACAGCCTGGGCGAAGCCGACCTTCTGCGCCGCGCCATGGGCAAGAAGAAGAAGGAGGAGATGGATCTCCAGAAGATCCGTTTTGTCTCCGGCGCCAAGGAGAAGGGCGTCCCCGAGGAGCAGTCGGGCTCGATCTTCGAGCTGGTGGCCAAGTTCGCGGGCTACGGCTTCAACAAGTCGCACGCGGCCGCCTACGCCTTCATTTCGTATCAAACCGCCTGGCTGAAGGCCAATACGCCGGTCGAGTTCTTTGCGGCCTCGATGAGCCTGGACTTGTCGAACACCGACAAGCTGGCGGTCTTCCATCAGGACGCCCGCCGGTTCGGGGTCACGGTGCGGGCGCCGGACGTCAATGCCTCGGGCGCCGACTTCGAGGTCGAGAACGGCGAGGTGCTCTACGCGCTGGGGGCCATCCGCAATGTCGGCCTGGAGGCCATGAAGCACTTGGTGGCGATCCGCGAGGAGGGCGGTCCGTTCCGCGACCTCTTCGACTTCGTCGAGCGGATCGACCCCAAGCAGGTCAACAAGCGCGCCATCGAGAACCTGGCCCGGGCCGGGGCCTTCGACCAGATGCACAAGAACCGCGCCCAGATCGTCGCCTCGGCCGACGTGTTGATCGCCCATGCCCAGAGCTGTCACGCCGACCGCCAAGGGGGACAGGGCGGTCTGTTCGGCTCCGATCCTGGCGCTGGTCGCCCGCGCCTGGCCAAGACCGAGAACTGGAACCAGGTCGACCTGCTGGACGAAGAGCTCTCGGCCGTCGGCTTCTACCTGACCGGCCACCCGCTGGAGGACATGGTCGGCATGCTGCGGCGGCGCCGGACGGTCATGCTGGCCGAGGCCATGGTCCAGGCCGAGGCCGGTATGGAGGCGTTCCGTATGTGTGGCGTGGTCCGCCGTCGCCAGGAACGCGCCTCGCAGAGCGGGGAGAAGTTCGCCTTCGTCTCGCTGTCTGATCCGACGGGCGAGTACGAAGTGCTGTTCCCGCCGGAGAGCCTTCGCAAGTGTCGAGACGTCCTTGAGCCCGGCAAGGCCGTGGCCATCAAGGTTCGCGCCAAGGCCCGCGACGGGGAGGTGCGCTTCTTCGGCGATGACGCTGAACCGATCGAGAAGGCCATCGAGAACGTGGTGGCCGGACTTCGGGTGCATCTGTCGCCGAGCGCCGCCGAGATCGATGCACTGAAGCGCCGTCTCGAACCGGCCCAGGCCCAGAAGGGCGGGGAGGTGACCTTCGTCGCCGCCATCGCCGGCGGTCGCGAGATCGAGCTGCGTCTGCCGGGGCGTTACACGCTCGATGCGGCTCTGCGCGGCGCATTGAAAACCGCGCCGGGTGTGGCGTTGCTGGAGGATGTGTAGGAATATATTCCTACACACAGTTGCGTCGCGTGGACGCCCGAAGGAGCCGCTGCGTTCGAACCGGGTTGGAGTGGCGGAGACAGCGTGGTGGCGGTCGGGCTGGCCGGGCGCCTAGGACGGATGAGGATCGAGCGACGGCGAGGCGTTCGGCGCTGCGATTGCCCTCAAGATTTTTCAATGACGGAGATGGACGATGGCCAATCACCAAGGCGGTTGCCAGTGCGGGCGGGTCCGCTTCGCAGTCGATGTCTCGCTCGACAGCCTGATCACCTGCAACTGCTCGCGCTGCGGCAAGCTGGGTTCGATTCTGGGCTTCACGAGCGCGGACGCGTTCGATCTGGAGAGCGGCGAGGACGCGCTGACCGAGTACCAGTTCAACACCCACAAGATCTCGCACTTCTTCTGCTCGACCTGCGGCATCCAGTCGTTCGGACGTGGCGTGGCTCCGAACGGTCAGGCGATGGTGGCGATCAATGTTCGCTGCCTGGACGACATCGACGTCTCCTCGCTCCAGCCGCAACAGGTGGACGGCCGGTCGCTCTGAGGGGGCGTTTGGGGCGGCAAGGGTCTGATTTGGGTGGTTAGCGGACTTAGAGGCGTTGCTTATTCATCCGGCGAGACAAATCTCAGGTCCAGGTATTGCTTGATCCAGGTTTGGAAGGTCTCCGCTACCAGAGCTGTCTCAGCCGTCTCGTGATCGAAAAGCCAAACTTCGGAACTCTGGTCCAGCGTGTTGCCGTCGAAGGCGAACAAGTTGCCCATGCAGTCCGAAGCAAAGGCGATCTTGCCGTGCGGCAGTCCCATCTCTCGCCAAGCTTCAGTGGATGAGATCATCTCATCTGCCGTGAGGAAGTCTGACACGTCCGCGAGATCGGCCTCCTCTTCGCAGATGCTATGAAGAAGCGCGATGGTGGGTCGCGGCAGACCAACGGCGATCACCGCTTCGCGATAGACAGCAGGGAGGCGTCCGCCGAGTTGTTCCTCCGCTCTCGCCAGATCGCCCACGAGTACAGGCTCCGGCGGGTAGTCAGGATGCGACCATTTGATCGAAAATTCGGCGAGCTCGTGCATGCGATCCTAAAAGCATTGCCAGCATGAATGCCGAAGCGTGGCCTCAGGCTAACCGACCATGCCAAGGTCGCCTATGGGTGGTGAGCGGACATTGCCGCAGCTAGCTGCCGGCTAGTGCCTCCGCCCGCGCAGAGCCTTGCGTCGCGAACCGTATGAGCCGGGCCAGTGGATGGCTGGCATGCACTCTAAAATTCGCGCCGCGCTCTTGGAGCGTTTTGCGGAATTTAGCCGCTGTCCGCTTGCCCCACACGCCGACATATCGCTTGCCGATTTCATCGCCGTACAAAATGTAGCCAAAGAAGCAGTGATCGATTTCGGCCAGTGAGATCAGGTCCATAGCAGCAGCTTGGTCGATCACGCAGATATGCACATCCCCCGCGTCGGGGGAGGCGATCCTGGAAGATGAAGAGATCAATCATTTTTCTAGCCTAGCTGAACACGAGCCAGATTCCGCATTGGGTGGCGGGCTTTCACTGACATGGCGTCCGACTGGAATGGCGTCTGGACCGTGACGCTCATGAGCTGCGCTGGCTGCTTTGAAGCAATCGGCTACAAACACTTAATCCTGCAATCCTAGGTTATCGGGATGACCGATATCTATGCTCGTAGAATTGGACCCGACCCTAGTGCAAGCCGCGTCGGCCTCGCAGTGAATGCGGCCGCGCTTGGCTTAGCCATATGGCAGTTCGTTTGGCCGAATCCTTTCACGGGTGCGGCGTGTATCGCCGCTCCTTGGGTGGCTGTTTCGATAGCGTGGTTCGATCAGCGATTTTCGTCGAGCATCTCGAATCCAGGCTCGACGGTGGACATTGGAGGGCTGTGGGCACCAGTGCTTGTGCTCGCACTCCAGGGAGCTCTTCGGCAAAAGACTATAGAGCCGCTTCAACCGTTCCTAGCGGCGCTGCCCCTAGCGACCATTCTATTTGTCGCCCTCGTCAAAGCGGATTTCGAAGCCAAGGCCGCATTCCGCATGCTTGGGACGCTCGCCCTTTGTGTGGCCTGGGCGTGGGGAACTGTCATCTACGCCAACATTACGTTCGATCCCACACCCCCTGTTATGATGAGCGGGACAGTAGTGAAGACATACTACGCGCGCGGGGGGACCAAGATGACTGTCGCCTCCAGCCGTGCAGGCCAGAAGATGCTGGTGTCGGCACTCCCCGCCGGTGACCGCAAGGTCGGCTCGTTGGTATTGCTGGAGATGAAGGACGGTAGATTCGGCTGGCGATATCTGACCGTGCTCGACACCGGACCTTCCGAATAGCCGACAAGGATCGAAAGTAGACGTCAGCGTCGGGGGCGGTATCGGCTTCGACCGGTCCTGTCCCTCGCCTCACCACGCCGCCGCGCGCGCATTGGCCAGCCCCGCCCGGAATAGCCGTCGCTCGGCCGCCCGGCCGCCCTTGACGATCACCGGCCGTTCGGCGCCACGCAGCAGGGGCAGGTCGTCGAGGCTGTCGGTATAGGCATAGGTCCAGCGCGCGCCGTGACCGGCCTCGGCCAGGGCCTGGCACTTGCGCTGGTTGCGGCAGTGGACGTCGGCCACCCAACCGCCTCCGAGGCGTTTCAGCGATGTGCCCAGCACCTCGATCGGCCGGTCCAGCGGTCCAATCAGAGCCTGGGCGAGGAGGGTCGGCGCGGCGGTCACCACCACGACCCGATCTCCGGCCATCAGATGTTCGTCCAGCGTCGCCATGCCGCCAGCGCGCCAGGTCAGCGCGCTGGGGCCGTCGCGAAAGCGTTTCCCGAAGAGGGCGCAGGACTCGCGCAAGCCGCGCTCGCACAGGCCGACCGTGGCGATCCACAGCAGGATGGAGGCGCCGGCGCGGCGCGTGCGGGGCAGGGCGACCATCGGGCCGGCGATCGGCGCGACCAGCATGGCGGCCAGCGCGCGGAGCGGAGATCTTCGCACCCGATCCCAGAGCCACAGCGCGGTGGAATCGCCGTCCAGCAGGGTTCCGTCCAGATCGAACACAGCGAGCATGGCCCTGATCCTCCGGCCTGCCTCCGGAGCGAAGGCCTGGGCATTGGCCCACGCTTCTGTGTCGGTATGGCGAAGCCCCGCCGAGTCTCCTGTGGAAACATGGCGGGGTTTCGACGTCGGCGAGGCGGATTCGCGCCGTTCCCAGCCCAGGGGGCGGTCGGCGCGTGCGCATATCCGTCCCAAGACGGTCGGGGCTTGCTTTTTTGCCGCCAAGCGCCTATTTGCCCGCCCATTCCACACGTGGACGTTCGGTAGCGACCGGGGAGACATCCCGGCGTCGCCGTTCCGGTCCCGCTCCAGAATGGTCTGGAACGGGGGTGTCCGCGGAGGTTCAACCGGAAAAAGGATTAAGGCCCGATGGCTCTTCCCGAATTCTCCATGCGTCAGCTCCTGGAAGCCGGCGCCCACTTCGGTCACCAGACGCACCGCTGGAACCCGAAGATGGACCGCTACATCTTCGGCTCGCGCTCGAACATCCACATCATCGACCTGTCGCAGTCGATCCCGCTGCTGCACCAGGCCCTGGTGAAGGTCCGTGAAGTCGCCGCCGCCGGCGGCCGCGTGCTGTTCGTCGGCACCAAGCGCCAGGCCAGCGACCCGGTCGCCACGGCCGCCAAGCGCTGCGCCCAATACTACGTGAACCACCGCTGGCTCGGCGGCACCCTGACCAACTGGCGCACCGTCTCGGGCTCGATCGCTCGTCTGCGCGAGCTGGAAGGCGTTCTGAGCGGCGAAGGCGCCGGCCGTTCCAAGAAGGAACTGCTGCAGCTGACCCGCGAGCGCGACAAGCTGGAACTGTCGCTGGGCGGCATCAAGGACATGGGCGGTATCCCCGACATCATGTTCGTGATCGACACTAACAAGGAAGCGATCGCGATCCTGGAAGCCCGCAAGCTGAACATCCCGGTCGTCGCCATCCTCGACACCAACTGCGATCCGGACGGCATCACCTATCCGATCCCGGGTAACGACGACGCCGCCCGCGCTCTGCAACTGTACTGCGACCTGATCGCCGACGCGGTTCTGGATGGTCTGGCCGCCGGTCAGGCCGGTTCGGGCGTCGACCTGGGCGCCGCCGTGAACCCGAGCGAGCCGGCCCTGGCCCGCGCTCTGGCTCCGGAACCGGAAGCCGCTCCGGTTGTCGAAGCCGCCCCGGAAGCTGCTGTTGAAGCCGCTCCGGAAGCTGCCCCGGAAGCCGCTGCCGAAGCTGCTCCGGAATCGGCCGAAGGCTGATTTCCCGCGCGCCTCGGTCCCGGCTCGGCTGGGACGCGGAGGCCGTCGCGACCCTGACATGCGACCGGGCTAATAGCCCGGTCGCTACTCTTTGTGACTAGGGCAGACGACAAGTCCGGTCGCTAACCATTTGAATATGGAGATTTTCCATGGCTGAGATCACGGCTGCGCTGGTCAAGGAACTGCGCGAAAAGTCCGGCGTCGGCATGATGGACTGCAAGAAGGCGCTGCAAGAGAACGCAGGCGACATCGATGCGTCCATCGACTGGCTGCGCGCCAAGGGCCTGTCCAAGGCCGCCAAGAAGGCTGACCGCGTCGCCGCCGAAGGCCTCGTGGGCGTCGCCGTTCGCAACGATGGCGCCGGCATGACCGCCGCCGCCGTCGAAGTGAACGCCGAAACCGACTTCCTGGGCCGCAACGAGCTGTTCCAGAGCGCCGTCCGCAAGATCGCGGCCGTCGGCCTGGACGCTGATGGCGTCGACGCCATCAACGCCGGCAAGACCGCCGACGGCGAAGTCGTCTCGGACGTGCTGACCAACCTGATCGCCACCATCGGCGAGAACATGGTCCTGCGTCGCTCGGCGCGCTTCAGCGTCGCCCAAGGCGCCATCGCGACCTACATCCACAACGCCACGGCTCCCGAACTGGGCCGCATCGGCGTGCTGGTGGCCATCGAAGGCGCCGGCGATCAAGCCAAGATCGTCGAACTGGGCCGCAAGATCGCCATGCACGTCGCCGCGACCTCGCCGCTGTCGCTGTCGCCGGACGATCTGGACCAGGCCGCGATCGAAAAGGAACGCGCCATCTTCACCGAGCAGGCGCTGGAATCGGGCAAGCCCCCGGCCGTTGTCGAGAAGATGGTCGATGGCCGCATCCGCAAGTTCCTGGAAGAAGTCGTGCTGCTGAAGCAGGCCTTCGTCATGAACCCGGACCAGACCGTCGAGCAGCTGGTCGCCGAGACCGGCAAGGAACTGGGTTCGACCCTGACCGTGAAGGGCTTCGTGCGCCTCGCCCTGGGCGAAGGCGTCGAAAAGGCTCCGGTTGGCGATTTCGCCGCCGAAGTCGCCGCCATGGCCGGCCAAGCCTAAGGCTGATCACCGAGGCCTTCGGGCCTTGGTCAGACAATCAGGGCGCGGCGCGCATCGAGCGCGCGCCGCGCCCTTTTTGCGCCCGCCGCGCGGCGATTTCAGCCCGGTTGGCAAAACACGTCTCACTTCTGTAGAACGCACGTAAAGTGCGTGCCGACGACTCAGGAATAGCGGTCCCATGTCCGATACCAGCGCACCCCAGAAATACCGCCGCATCCTGCTGAAAGTGTCGGGCGAGGTCCTGATGGGCGACACGCCCTACGGCATCGACACCAACACCGTCCAATCCGTGGCCGAGGACGTGGCCGAGATCGTCAAGTCGGGCGTCGAGCTGTGCCTGGTGATCGGCGGCGGCAACATCTTCCGCGGCATGGCCGGCGCGGCCAAGGGGATGGAGCGCTCCAGCGCCGACTACATGGGCATGCTGGCGACCGTCATGAACGCCCTGGCGATGCAGGACGCGCTCGAGCGCATCGGCGTCGAGACCCGCGTACAGTCGGCCATTCCGATGGCCACGGTTTGCGAGCCCTACATCCGCCGCCGCGCCCAGCGTCACCTGGAAAAGGGCCGCGTCGTGATCTTCGCCGCCGGCACCGGCAACCCGTTCTTCACCACCGACACCGCCGCGGCCCTGCGCGCGGCCGAGATGCAGTGTGACGCCCTGTTCAAGGGCACCAGCGTCGACGGCGTCTACACGGCCGACCCCAAGAAGGATCCGGCGGCGGAGCGCTACGACCGCCTTACCTACATGGACGTCCTGGCCAAGGACCTGCGCGTCATGGACGCCTCGGCCGTGGCGCTCATGCGCGACAGCAACATTCCGATCGTGGTCTTCTCGATCAAGGGACGCGGCAACCTGTTGACCGTCCTGCGAGGCGAGGGGACCCACACCGTGGTCGCCGACGACCGCGCCGCCTAAAAAGACATCTAGCGAGGAGAGCCCGTCATGGCCGCCGCCGAAAAACCTGTCCTGTCGCGCTACCGCGATCGCATGGACAAGGCCATCGTTGCCCTGAAGGAAGAATTCAGCAGCCTGCGCACCGGCCGCGCGTCGGCCAGCCTGCTGGACCAGATCATGGTCGACGCTTATGGCTCGACCACGCCGCTGAACGCGGTGGCTTCGGTCAGCGTGCCCGAGCCGCGCCAGATCAATGTCAGCGTCTGGGACCGCGGCGTTGTCGTCGCGGTCGAGAAGGCCATTCGGGCCTCGAGCCTGGGCCTGAACCCGGTCGTCGAAGGCCAGAACCTGCGTATTCCGCTTCCGCCGCCGACCGAGGAGCGCCGCAAGGAACTCTCCAAGCTGGCCGGCAAGTACGCCGAGCAGCAGAAGATCGCCGTCCGCAACGTTCGCCGCGACGCGAACGACGACCTGAAGAAGGCCGAGAAGGACGGCGCGATCGCCGAGGACGAGCGCAAGAAGATGGAGACCGAGGTCCAGAAGATGACCGACGAGGCCATCAAGCGGGTCGACGAGGCCTTGAAAACCAAAGAACAAGAGATCATGCAGGTCTAATCGTCCTCCCTGCGTGTTTAGAGGGGGAACGAGGGAAGGTTGAAGCGAATGCCGCCGACCACCGGGCTGCAGGATGTTTCGGGACGCGTCGGGGGTGACGTGACCGACCATCGTCTGCACGTGGCCATTATCATGGATGGTAACGGCCGCTGGGCGAAGCAGCGGGGGATGCCGCGCGTCCTGGGCCATCGCGCCGGCGTCAACGCCCTGAAGCGTACCGTGGAAGGCGCTCAGAGCCAGAACGTCGGCGTGCTGACGGTCTTTGGCTTCTCGACCGAGAACTGGCGCCGACCGGCCCACGAAGTCTCCGAGCTGATGAGCCTGCTCAAGGCCTATGTCGAATCGGACCTCGAGCGCCTCGCCAAGGCCGGGGTGCGTGTTCGCATCATCGGTCGCCGCGTCGGCCTCTCGGCGGACATCGCCGAAGTGATCGAGCGCGCCGAGGCGCGGACGGCGCAGAACACCGAATTCGTCCTCCAGGTGGCCTTCAACTATGGCGGCCAGGCCGACATCGCCGACGCGGCGCGGGCCTTCGCCGAGAAGGTCGAGCGTGGCGAGGCCAAGGCGTCCGACCTCACCGAGGAAACCTTCGAACGCTTCCTCTCGACGGCCTCCGCGCCGGCGCCGGATCTGATCGTGCGCACCAGCGGCGAGCGCCGCATCTCGAACTTCCTGCTCTGGGAATGCGCCTATGCCGAGCTCGTCTTCCAGGACGTGCTCTGGCCTGACTACGGCCCCGAGGCCCTGGCGGCGGCGATCGCCGAGTACCGCCGACGGGATCGACGTTATGGAGGGATCGCGGCCGATGACGTCGCCGTCGCCGGCTAAGCGCTTCAACTGGGGCAATCTTCGAATGCGCGTGGTCTCGGCCACCGTGCTCGTGCCCACGGTCGTGGCCGCCGTCTGGCTGGGCGGCTACTGGATTCTGGCGCTCGCCCTGGTTTGCGTGGCTCTGCTGGCTCGCGAGTGGGGCAAGATCAGTGCGCCCAAGGCCCCTCGGGCGGTCGGGACCGTGGTCGGCGTCTTCTGCGCCATCGCGGTCGTGGCCGGGTTCCTGCACCACTTCTTCATCGCCTGGTCCGTCGTTCTCGTCGGAGCCTTCCTGGCCGGCCTGATCGCGCGCGGGGCGGTCGAGCGCCGGGCCGACGCGGCCTATGGCGTTGTCTATATCGCGCCGGCCGTCATCGCCCTGGTCTGGGTCCGCTCGATCTCGGACGGCCTGTGGTGGACCCTGATGCTGTTCGTGGTCACATGGTTCGCCGACATCTTCGCCTATGTGGCCGGCAGCATCTTCAAGGGGCCGAAACTGTGGCCCCAGATCTCACCCAACAAGACCTGGTCGGGCTTCATCGGCGGCCTGGTGGCGGCCACCGTGGGCGCCATCGTCGTCGCCAACCTGGCCGACCTGCGTCTGGTCTGGCCGGCGGCCGCCCTAGTCGGATTCCTCGGGGGGCTGGCCACCATGGCCGGCGACCTCTGGGAATCGATGCTCAAGCGCCGCTTCGGCGTGAAAGACAGCGGCGACCTGATTCCGGGACATGGCGGCCTGCTGGACCGCGTCGACGGCCTGATGTTCGCGGCCATCGTGATCGCCGCCGTGCGCCTGGTCGATCACTGGAAATGGGGCCATTGACCTTACCCCGTAAAGTAGTGGTGCTGGGCTCGACGGGATCGATCGGCCTTTCGACCCTGAGCCTGTTCGAAGAGTCTGGAACGCCCGTTGAGATCCTGGCCCTGACGGCCGGTCGCAATGTTGAGCGCCTAATCGAACAGGCGCGGCGCTGGAAACCTCTGGTCGCGGTCATTCAGGACGAGAGCAAGCTTCAGGTCCTCAAGGATGGCCTGGCCGGTACGGGCGTGCGGGCGGCGGCCGGCGAGGCCGCGGTCAGCGAGGCCGCCGCCATGGGCGCGGACTGGGTGATGTCGGCGATCGTGGGGGCCGCCGGCCTTGCGCCCACCGTGGCGGCCGCTCGCACGGGCGCCGTGATCGCCCTGGCCAACAAGGAAAGTCTCGTCTGCGCCGGTCCGGCGCTGCTGGCCATCGCCAAGGCGGCGGGCGGATCGGTGATTCCGGTCGATTCCGAGCACTCGGCGATCTTCCAGGTGCTGCAGCCCGCCTGCGCCCACCGCGTGGCGCGCCTGATCCTGACGGCCTCGGGCGGCCCGTTCCGCACCTGGACCCGGGCCGCCATGGAGACGGCCACCCCCGAACAGGCGGTCGCACACCCGAACTGGTCGATGGGCGCCAAGATTTCGGTCGATTCCGCGACGATGATGAACAAGGGGCTCGAGATGATCGAGGCCTCTTACCTGTTCGGAACCCCGGAAGACCGCGTCGACGTCGTGATCCACCCCCAATCCGTGATCCATAGCCTGGTGGAGTATGTCGACGGCTCGACCCTGGCCCAGTTGGGCGCGCCCGATATGCGCAGCCCCATCGCCTGCGCCTTCGCCTGGCCGGACCGCCTGCCGTGGCCCGCGCCGCGTCTGGATTTGGCGGCCTACGGCCAGCTGACCTTCGAATCGCCGGACCTTGAACGCTTCCCCTCGATCGGCATCGCGCGCGAAGCGCTGCGCCTTGCGGGCGGCGCGCCGACGGCGATGAATGCGGCCAACGAAATCGCCGTGGCCGCTTTCCTTGACCGTAGGATCGGGTTTCTCGATATTGCCGCCGCGGTGGCGGGAACCCTCGAGCGTATGAACAGTCTTGGCAATCTCTCCATTGCGGAAAGTGACGCCGTCGAAAACGCGATGTTGATCGACGTCAGCGCTCGCCGCATTGCGGCCGAGGTTGTCGCGCAAAAGCATCGCGGGCGCTGATCCGGGGGACCGGCCACTTACATGACCGACATACTGATCATCATCCTTTCCACGGTCTTCGTGCTGTCCGTCGTGGTGACCATCCACGAGCTGGGCCACTATTGGGCCGCCCGCGCCTGCGGCGTCGCCATCGACTGCTTCTCGCTGGGCTTTGGTCCGCCGCTGATGTCCTGGCGCGACAAGCACGGCGTGGAGTGGCGCATCGCCTCGATCCCGCTGGGCGGCTATGTGCGTTTCTCGGGCGACGAGAATGCCGCCAGCGTACCCGACCAGGACGGTCTGGAGGCCATGCGCGCCTCGATCACCCGGCGCGAGGGCGAAGAGGCGCTGTCGCGGTACTTCCATTTCAAGCCGGTCTGGCAGCGGGCGATCATCGCGGCGGCTGGTCCGATCTCGAATTTCGTCCTCGCCATCCTGATCATGGCCGTGTTCCTGGTGATGATCGGATCGCCACGATCGACCCCCGTCGTGACCAGCATCGAGCCCGGCAGCGCGGCCGAGGCTGCGGGCTTCAAGATCGGCGACAAGATCCTGCAGGCCGACAACCGCAAGATCGAGAGCTTCCAGACCTTGCAGAACTACATTGGGCTGCGCGCCAACATGACGGTCGACTTCACCGTCCAGCGCGCCGGCCGAGAGGTGCATCTGGCCGCGACCCCGCGCCTCGTCGAGGTGACGGACCGCTTCTCCGGCCGCACGAAGATCAGCCGCCTGGGCATCGGCAACACCGGCCAGCGGCACTTGGAGCGCTCGACGGTCCTCAGCGCCATTCCCGACGCCACGGTCGAGGTGTGGGGCATGATCAAGACGATCGGCTTCTATCTGGGCCGTCTCGTCACCGGCCAGCTGCCCGCCGACCAGATCAGCGGCCTGATCGGGATCGGCCACACAGCCGGCGCGGTGACCAAGGCCAGCGCCGAGGGCGCGCCGGACGTCGCCACCATGGTGCTGCGGGTCTTCGTCTCCTCCATGCTGCTGATCGCCAGCCTCTCGGTCAGCATCGGCTTCATGAATCTGCTGCCAATCCCGGTTCTCGATGGCGGGCATCTGCTGATGTACGCTTATGAAGCCGTGGCCAAGCGGCCTCTAAGAGCGGACTTCCAGGCGGCCGGCTTCCGCGCGGGGCTTGCCTTGATCCTGGGTTTCATGCTGTTCGCGGCATGGAACGACCTCAACCGCTACGACGTGTTCAAATTCATCGGCGGCCTGTTCACGTGAACGCCCGCTCTTCGTCCATGATTGGTCCCATGAACAAACTTCGCGCCCGCAGCGCCGCGTTCGCCACTGGTATGGCGCTCCTCCTTGGCTCGACGGCCATGGTGGCTCCGCATCAGGCCTTCGCGCAGAGCGCCCAGACGGGCGTGGTGCAGCGTATCGTCGTGCAGGGCAACGAGCGTATCGAGCAGGGCACGATCCTGTCCTACCTGCCGATCCAGCCGGGCGACACGGTCGACTCCCAGCGCCTCGACCTGGCGCTGAAGACCCTGGCCCGCACCGACCTCTTCGCCGACGTGAAGGTCGAGATGCAGGGCGGCGACCTCGTCGTGAAGGTCGTCGAGAACCCGATCATCAACCAGGTGGTCTTCGAGGGGAATTCGTCCCTGAAGGAAGACAAGCTGAAGGACGAGGTGCAGATCCGGCCGCGCGGCATCTTCACCCGCGCCAAGGTGCAGGCCGACGTCCAGCGCATCATCGAACTCTATCGCCGTTCGGGCCGCATCTCGGCGACCGTGACGCCGAAGGTGGTCGAGCTGCCGCAGAAGCGCGTCGACTTGGTGTTCGAAATCAGCGAAGGCCCCAAGAGCGGCGTGCTGGGGATCAACTTCCTCGGCAACAGCGAGTACTCGGACAACGACCTGCGTGACGTGGTCGTGACCAAGGAAAGCCGCTGGTACAAGATCCTGACCAGCAACGACAACTACGATCCCGACCGGATCGAGTACGACCGCGAGCAGCTGCGCAAGCACTACCGCAACCGCGGCTATTTCGACTTCCGCGTCGTGTCGTCCGTGGCCGAACTGGCGCCTGACAAGAACGGCTTCGCCGTCACCTACACCCTGGACGAGGGCCCGAAGTACAAGTTCGGCAAGGTTACGGTCGAAACGGAACTGAAGAAGCTGGACGGCAATCTGCTGGCCCAGATCCTGCCGATCCGCACCGGTCAGCTGTACGAAGACGAGCGCATCGAACAAGCCACCGACGCCCTGACCTTCGCGGCGGGCGCGGCGGGCTTCGCCTTCGTGGACGTGCGCCCGCGCTACGTGCCCAACCGCGAGACCAAGACGGTCGACGTGGTCTTCCAGGTTCGTGAAGGCCCGCGCGTCTATGTCGATCGCATCGACATCGTCGGCAACACCCGCACGCTGGACTACGTCCTGCGCCGCGAACTCGAAGTGGCCGAAGGCGACGCCTACAACCGCGTCCTGGTCGATCGCTCGAAGAACAACATCCGTCGCCTGGGCTTCTTCAAGGAAGTCGAGATCGAGGACACGCCGGGTTCGGCCCCCGACCGCACCAGCCTGCGGGTCAAGGTCGAAGAGCAGCCGACGGGCGAACTGTCGTTCAGCGCCGGCTACAGCTCGGTCGACAAGCTGGTGCTGGACGTCGGCATCACCGAGCGGAACTTCCGCGGTCGCGGCCAGAACATGCGCGCGCGCGTCTCGGTCGGTTCGCTGCGCCAGCAGATCGATTTCGGCTTCAGCGAGCCGCGCTTCCTGGGTCGCAACCTGGTGGCGGGTCTCAACCTGTACACCTTCCGCTACGACCTGTCGGACTACGCGGCCTACGACACCAAGTCAGTCGGCGGCGATATCCGGTTCGGCTTCCCGCTGACCAACGATTCGTCGATGAGCCTGCGCTACACCGTTCGTCAGGACGAGGTGGACGTGGCCGACAACCTCTGCACCAGCGGTTCGGTTTCGCAGATCCTCTGCCTGCAGCGCGGCGCCTACATCACCTCGCTGATCGGCTACGGCCTGCGCATCGACAAGCGGAACGATCCGATCAACCCGACGCGCGGCTGGTTCGCCGACCTGAACCAGGACATGGCCGGCATCGGCGGCGACGTGAAGTACCTGAAGACCGAGGCCGACGCCGGTTGGTACTACGGCATCACCAAGGACATGGTGTTCAGCGCCACCGGCTCGTTCGGCTATATCGAGGGCTGGGGCGGCGACAACGTCCGCATCAACGACCGCTTCTATCGCGGCGGCACCTCGTTCCGCGGCTTCGAGATCGCCGGCATCGGTCCGCGCGACGTTTCGAGCACCTACAACTCGATGGGCGCCAAGCTCTACGCCATCAGCACCTTCGAGCTGACCATTCCGACGTTCCTGCCCGAGCAGTACGGCATCAAGGCCGCCCTGTTCAGCGACGTGGGTACGGCCGGTCTGCTGGATGATGTGGATCGCCAGAAGTCTCCTGGCGTCTTCGATCCGAACATCAAGGATAACCTCGGCCTGCGTGCCACGGCCGGTATCTCGATCGACTGGAAGTCCCCCATGGGTCCCATCCGATTCGATATCAGCCGTATTTTGGCCAAGGAAAGCTACGACCGAACCGAAACGTTCCGGTTCTCCACCTCCACAAGGTTCCAATAAACATGTCCAAGTTCCTGTCCGCGGCCGCCACCAGCGTCGTCGCTCTTGCCATCGCGACCAGCGCATCGGCCCAGACGGCTCCTGCCGCGCCGGCGGCTCCGGCCGTCTCGCACGGCCCCGCTCTGCCGGGCGTCTGCATCTTCTCGAGCCCGCGCGCTGTCGGCAGCTCGCAAGTGGGTAAGGCCGTCGATACGCGCCTGAAGACCATCATCCAGCAGGTGAACGCCGAACTGACCGGCGAGCGCAACGCGCTGGACACCGAAGCCAAGGCGCTCGACGCCAAGCGCGCGACCATGGCTCAGGACGCCCTGGAGCAACAGGCCGCCACCCTGCAGGCCAAGGCCAACGCCTGGCAGCGCAAGGGTCAGCTGCGCCAGAAGGAAGTCGAAGCGACCGAGCAGAAGGCGCTGGCGCGCGTCTATCAAGAGCTCGATATGCCGATCAAGCAGGTCTACCAGACTCAAAAGTGCAGCATGCTGGTGGATCGTGAATCGGTGATGCTGGCCAACCCGTCGATGGATATCACCGACGCCGTGGTCACCGCCCTCGACGCGCGCATCAAGACCCTGACCTTCGATCGCGAACGTCTGGACCAACAGGTCCCGGGCGCCGCGCCGCTGCAACCGACCAATAAGTAAGCGAATCGTCTCCTTTGGGTTTACCTAGGGGAATGATTTTGCCGTGAGGAGCCATGCCGGACCCGCGTTTCTTTGACAGCCTGGGTCCGGCAGCGCTTTCCGAGTTGGCCCGGGCTGGCGCCGCCGAATTGGCGGACGCCGCCCTGGGCGACCGCATGATCGACCACGCCGCGCCGCTCGATGCGGCCGATGCGGGGGCGATCACCTTCTTCTCTGACGCCAAGCGTAAGGACATCGCCGCGGCCACCCGGGCCGGCGCCTGTTTCGTGCGCGCCGAGCATCGGGAATTCCTGCCTTCCACTTGTGTCGCCCTGGTGACGAGGCATCCGCAGGCCGCCTGGGCGGGCGCCGTGACGCGCCTCCATGCGCCGCGTCGGCATGAGCCGTCGGCGGCCGCGATCCATCCGGAAGCGGAGCTCGAAGAGGGCGTTCTGCTGGCGCCCAATGTGACCATCGGCCAGGGCGCGCGCATCGGGCGCGGGACGCGAGTCGGCCCTGGCGCCGTGATCGGTCCGGGCGTCCTGATCGGCCGTGACTGCGTGATCGGCCCCAATGCGGTAGTCGGCTTCGCCTTGCTTGGCGACCGGGTCTCGATCTCGGCCGGCGCGGTGCTGGGCGAGGCGGGGTTCGGCGCGGCCATCGGCCAGGGCGGCATGGTCGACCTGCCGCAGCTGGGCCGGGTGGTGATCCAGGACAATGTCACGATCGGCGCCAATAGCTGCGTCGACCGCGGCGCCTTCGCTGACACCACCGTCGGTGAGAACACCAAGATCGACAACCTGGTGCATGTCGCGCACAACGTCCGTGTGGGACGCAATTGCGTGCTGGCGGCCTACACCGGTCTGTCGGGCAGCACGATCGTCGGCGATGGCGTGGCGTTCGGCGGTAAGGCCGGCGTCGCCGACCACTTGAACATCGGCTCGGGCGCGAGCATCGGGGCGGCCGCCTCGGTGTTCAAGGACGTGCCGGAAGGTGAAACTTGGACGGGCTTTCCGGCGCGACCGCTCAAGCGGTGGCTCCGGGAGACCGCATGGCTGTCCCGCATGGCGGGCGGCCGAGGGACGAGGGGCTGAGTATGGGCCAGAACGCCGAGCAGACGGTGCAGACCGACATCGACATCGCGGAGATCCTGGCGCGCATCCCGCACCGCTATCCGTTCCTGCTGGTCGATCGGGCCGAGGCCTACGAGCCGCATAAGTCGATCGTCGGCATCAAGTGCGTGACGATCAACGAGCCGTTCTTCCAGGGCCACTTCCCGGGCAACCCGGTGATGCCGGGCGTGCTGATCATCGAGGCCCTGGCCCAGACGGGCGCGGTGCTGATGAGCAAGTCGCTGGAAGTCGACACCGAGGGCAAGACCATCTTCTTCATGTCGGTCGACAACGCCCGCTTCCGCAATCCCGTGCGTCCCGGCGACGTGATCCGGATGGAGGTGGAGGTCGTCCGCGCGCGCTCGTCGATCTTCAAGTTCAAGGGCGTGGCCAAGGTCGGTGACAAGGTCGCCGCCGAGGCCGAGTTCGCCGCCATGGTGGTCGACACGGGTCCCAAGGCATGACGATCCATCCCAGCGCCATCGTCGCGCCGGGCGCGCAACTGGGCGCCGGCGTCGAGATCGGCCCGTTCTGCACGGTCGGCCCCCAGGTGAAACTGGGCGCCGGCACACGCCTGATCTCGCACGTCGTCATCGACGGCGCGACGACGATCGGCGAGGCCTGCACGCTGTATCCGTTCGCCGTTCTCGGCGCGCCGCCCCAGCACCTGGCCCACAAGGGCGAGGACACCCGCCTCGAGATCGGCGACCGCAACGTGATCCGTGAGCACGTCACCATGCAGACCGGCACGGTCGGCGGCGGCGGCCTGACCAAGGTCGGCTCGGACAGCCTCTATATGGTCGGGGCCCACGTGGCGCATGACTGCGTGATCGGCGACCGCGTGACCTTCGCCAACAACGCCACCCTGGGCGGCCACGTCTCGGTCGGCGATTTCGTGTTCATGGGCGGGCTGAGCGCGGTGCATCAGTTCACCCGTATCGGACGCTACGCCTTTGTCGGGGGCGGCGGCATCGTCACCAAGGACATCATTCCGTACGGCTCGGTGTGGGGCAACCACGCTCACCTCGAGGGTCTGAACCTGGTCGGCCTTAAGCGCCGAGGCTTCTCGCGCGAGTCGATCAACGCCCTGCGCGCGGCCTACCGTCTCATGTTCGCCGACGAGGGCACCTTCCAGGAGCGCCTCGACGACGTCGCCGAAATCCATGCCGGCAACGCCGAGGTGATGGAGATCGTCGACTTCATCCGGGCCGACGCCAACCGCCCGCTCTGCCTGCCGGAACGAGAGGTCTAGGCTTTCGATGCGTAAGCTAGGCCTGATCGCCGGTGGTGGGACGCTTCCCGTCGAACTGGCGGCTCATTGCGAGGCCGCTGGGCGGTCGTTCGCCATCATGCGCCTGAGAAGCTTCGCCGATCCGGTTCTAGCCCGTTATCCGGGCCAGGAGGTCGGCCTCGGCGAATTCGGCAAGGCGTTCAAGGCCCTGCGCGCCGAGGGCTGCGAGGTCGTGTGTTTCGCGGGCAATGTCAGTCGGCCCGATTTTTCCGCCCTGATGCCCGACGCCCGCGGCATGAAGGTCCTGCCCGGCCTGATCGTCGCCGCGCGCAAGGGTGACGACGCCCTGCTGCGCCGCGTGCTGGACGAGTTCGAGAAGGAAGGCTTCGAGATCGAGGGCGCCCATGAGGTCATGGGCGAAATGACCCTGCCACGAGGGCGGTTGGGCAAGCATTCGCCAAACGCCGCGCACATGGCCGATATCGACAAGGCCCTGCTGGTGGCCCGCGAGATCGGCCGTCTGGACGTGGGCCAGGGCGCTGTGGTCTGCGAGGGCCTGGTCCTGGCCGTGGAAGCCCAGGAGGGCACCGACGCAATGCTGCGCCGGGTCGCTGAACTGCCTCAGACGATCCGGGGCTCGGCCGAAGCGCCCCGGGGCGTCCTGGCCAAGGCGCCCAAGCCAATCCAGGAGACCAAGGTCGATCTGCCAACCATCGGCGTCGCCACCATCCAACGCGCCGCCCGTGCGGGCCTCGCCGGCGTCGTCGGCGAGACCGGCCGCCTGCTGGTGGTCGACCGCGAGGCGGTGATCGCCGCCGCCGACGACCTGGGCCTTTTCGTGCTGGGGGTCGATCCGCAGGGTCGCACGTGAAGACGCCGCTCAAGGTCATGCTTGTGGCCGCCGAGGCCTCGGGCGACGCGCTGGGCGCGGGCCTGGCCAAGGCGTTGCGAGCGCGACTGGGCGAAAACGTCACCTTCGTCGGCGTCGGCGGAGCCAAGATGGCCGAACAGGGGATCGAGAGCCCCTTCGACATCGCCCAGCTTTCGATCCTGGGCGTCCTGGAGAGCCTGAAGGCCTATCCCCGGGCCATGGCCCGCCTGAAGGACACCGTGGCCCTGGCGGCCCGGGAAAAGCCCGACGTGGCGGTCCTTATCGACAGCTGGGGCTTCAACATCCGCTTGGCCCACGCGTTGCGAAAACTGGACCCCGGTTTGCCGCTGGTGAAATACGTCGCGCCGCAAGTCTGGGTCTATCGCGAGGGGAGGGCGCGATCGCTGGCCAAGGCGGTCGACCTGCTGCTGTCGATCCAGCCGATGGACAGGCCGTATTTCGACGCCGTCCGGCTCGACAGCGTCTTCGTCGGCAATTTAGCCCTGGCCAAGCGCTTTGACCAGGCCGATGGGGCGCGTCTGCGGGCGGCCGTCGGCGCCTCGGCTAGCGATCCGATTCTATTGGTGCTGCCGGGCAGCCGTCCGTCCGAGATCGAGCGGGTCATGCCGGCCTTCGAGGATGCGGTGCGCCGCCTGAAGGCTGAGCGGCCCGACTTGGTGGTGATCGTGCCGGCCGCCTACACCGTCGCCGAGGCGGTGAGGGCCCGCGTCGCCGGCTGGCCCTTCAGGGCGCATGTCATCGAGGACGACGGTCTCAAGGACGACGCCTTCGTCGCCGGAGACGTCGCCCTGGCCTGCAGCGGCACGGTGACGACGGAACTGGCCCTGGCCGGCCGGCCCATGGTGGTCGGCTACAAGACCAGCGGGGTGACCTACGCCATCCTCAAGCGTCTGGTGAAGCCGCGCTGGATCACTCTGTTCAACATCGCCGCCGGCAAGGCCATCGCGCCCGAACTGATTCAGAGCGCCTGCGAGGGCGAGGGCTTGGCGCGCGAGGTGGGGCGGCTATTGGATGATCCGGCCTTGCGGACGCGGCAGGCGGCCGAGCAGTTCGCGGCGCTCGAGACGTTGGGGCGCGGCATGCCCGACCCCTCCGCGGCGGCGGCCGATGCGGTGCTGGACTTCCTGCGCCGCCGCGACGCTGGCGACCGCGCGCGCCCGTAGAAATCGTGGTGCGGTTGCTCGGGCGTTGCTCGCGGATCTAAGATCCAGCGGCCGTCGCTCAAAGCTTCAGCCGAGGCGAATGTTCAGGGGCGCTTTCGAGCTTCCGGGTCGCGTAAATAGAGACGCGCTGCCATGCTCAAGGTTAACTAGCGCTTAACGCTCGAGGCCTAGCCTCAGGCTACCCGTCGCCCTGGAGTCGTCGTGGCCATCGACCCGACCACGCCCGTGACCCCCGTCATTCCAGCCGTTCCGGCTGGAGCCGCGCCGGATTCCGTCGCCGTGCTTCAGGCCATGGCGCGTGCGGCGCTGGCGAACACCACCAGCCAACTAGGCGAGATCGTCGGCCGTCCGGCAACGTCTCCCCCCCAGAGCAACATGCCGGTTGAGCGGGCCGGGCAGACCTCCGCGCAGGACACCAGCCACGCCGCCGATGCGCCGCCCGCCAAGGGCGCGCCCGTCGCGCAGAGCCCTTCGGCGGCCAAGGCTTCGCCAGAGACCCGCATGGCCCGCGCCGTTCGGACCGCCGCCGCCGAGGCCGTGCCTCGCCAGGCGGGACTGGCGCCGTTGATGGCCGATGTGCGCGCCGTCGTGGATCGGGCCGACATGCCTGCGGAGGTCCGCGAAGCCGGTCGGGCGCTGCTGGCCAGAACGCCGCCGGCCGCCGAAATCGCCACGCCGCGAGGCCTGCGCAAGGCGGTCGAGCGCTCGGGGGTGTTCCTCGAAGCGCGTATGGCGCGGGCGGCGGTCGCGCCGGTCGTCGAAGGCGCCCCCCGGGTCCATGAGGGCGGCGATCTGAAGGCCGCGCTCCTGGTCTTCCGAAGCGCGCTCTCGGGTTGGTTGGCCAAGACGGCGCCCCAGGCGACGGGTCAGGCGGCGGCCGACGATTCAATCGCTCAGCCCTCAACGCCGGACGCGGACGGCGAAGCCCCCCGAGCGCTACCGGCCATCGCCGCCTCGCGGGGCGCGCCCCCGACGCCATTGCCCACGCCCGCGGCTTCCACACCCGCGCAGCCTGCGTCGCCTCGCACACCTCAAGGCGCGAGCGTGGACGCGCCACCGCCCGAAGGCATCGGCGCCGAACCGGAGCCGATCGCGTCGAAAGCCACCACCGGAACGCCCGCCCCGCCGGCCGCGTCGGTCGGTCGGCCAACGCCGGCGCCTGACCCGGCGCGCGCGCCTGTAGCGGCGGCGTCAGAGATGGTCTCGCCAGAGATCACTGCCCGGCCGGAAGGCCGCGAAGCCGGGCCCCGACCTCCCACATCGAACATTCCGGCCGCCCCGACGCCTCCGCAGCCGGCGGTTCGTGCGCCCGGAGAGACGCTTCCCAGTCCAGGCGCGGCGTCCACGCGGGAAGAAAGCCAAGCCGTTGGGACGGCGCCCGTCGTCGTGACGGATGAGCCTGAGATCGCGGAGCCGCCACCCCGCGCCGCCGCGACTTCGCCACGGGAAACGCCACCAGAGGACGACGCCATCGCGGCGCGCTTTGCCTCCTTCGTGGCGGCTCCCAAGGCCACGCCTTCGCCGGCGAGCGCGGTCAGGACGGCGTTGTCCGCCCTGGTCCAGCTGGGCCTGATCGCCGAGGACGCCGTTCATGACGACGCGCCACCGACGTCTGCCGACGCCAAGCCGCTCGTCGCGCGCGGCTACGGTGCGGCGCCTTTGGAGGCCGCGCGCTCCAAGGTCCCGCCGCCCCCCTATGCCGGCGGTCCGATGGCCGGTCAGAAGCCGACGCCGCCCGAGGTTCCGGCCGGCATATCGAGCGGGGACATGGTCCGACGCCTGTTGAAGGGGACGAGCGGCGCCCTGGCCAGGCAGGACCTGATGCAGATCGCCTCGCTGCCCGAGCCGCATCATCATGAGGCCGAGGCCGTCGAAACCCGATCCCAAGGCGCGCGCCTCAACCTCGACCTGCCCTTCATGACGCCCCAAGGCGTGGCGGTCGCCCAATTCGAGATCAGCCACGATGGCGGCGGTTCCGGCGGCGGCGCGGTCGGGCCGGGGGAGCGGACCTATCGCGCCCGCTTCTCGATCGACATCGAGCCCCTGGGCCCGGTCCACGCCCTCGTCACCCTGACGGGCGCCCGCGCCCGCGTGTCGTTGTGGGCGGAGCGCGCCGAGACCATCGCCCGCCTGCGCGCTGGCGAGGAAAGCCTGGGCGCGGCCCTGCGCCAGGCCGAGCTGACGCCGGACGTCGCCGTCCATTCTGGGGCGCCCCCGACCCGCGGCGGCGGTCCCCTGGGCCATTTCGTGGATCAGGCCTCATGAGCGGGATCACCGGACCCTCGGGCCCGCGCGGCCGCATCGCCGTCGCCTTGCTTTACGACGACCCCAGCGCCCCCAAGGTCGTGGCCTCGGGACAGGGCTGGGTCGGCGAGAAGATCATCGAAACGGCCCGCGAACACGGCGTGCCGATCGAGGAAGATCCGGTCCTGGCCCAGGCCCTCTCGACCATCGAGGTCGACGAGGAGATCCCCGAGGCGCTCTACCGCGCCGTTGCCGAGGTGCTGAGCTTCCTGCTGAAGCGCTAGCCCTCTTGTTGAAGCTGAAACGAAAAAGGCCCCGCCGAAGCGGGGCCTGATCCGGTGTCCGATGACTTGCGCTTAGCGCTTGTCGATCGAGAGATAGTCGCGCTGCGTGGCGCCCGTGTAGAGCTGACGCGGACGGCCGATCTTGCGGGTGGGGTCCTCGAACATTTCCTTCCACTGGCTGATCCAGCCGACGGTGCGGGCGAGGGCGAACAGCACGGTGAACATGTTGGTCGGGAAGCCCATCGCGCGCAGGGTGATGCCCGAATAGAAGTCGATGTTCGGATAGAGCTTGCGGTCGATGAAGTAGGGGTCGCTCAGCGCGACCTTTTCCAGCTCCTGGGCGACCTGCAGCAGCGGATCGTTGTTGTGGCCCAGTTCCGCCAGCACTTCGTGAGCGGTCTTCTGCATGACCTTCGCGCGCGGGTCGAAGTTCTTGTACACGCGGTGGCCGAAGCCCATCAGCTTGTACTTGCGATCCTTCACGCCCTGGACGTAGTCCGGGATGTTCTCGACCGAACCGATGGTCTCCAGCATCTCCAGCGCTTCCTGGTTGGCGCCGCCGTGCGACGGGCCCCACAGGCAGGCGATGCCGGCGGCGATGCAGGCGAACGGGTGCGCGCCCGACGAGCCGGCCAGACGGACGGTCGAGGTCGAGGCGTTCTGCTCGTGATCGGCGTGCAGGATGAAGATCCGATCCATGGCGCGGGTCAGCACCGGGTTCGGCTTCCAGTCCTCGGCCGGAACGGCGAAGCACATGCGCAGGAAGTTTTCCGAGTACGACAGGTCGTTGCGCGGCGACACGAACGGTTGACCGATCGTGTACTTGTAGGCGCGCGCGGCGATCGTCGGCATCTTGGCGATCAGGCGATGAGCGCTGATCTCGCGTTCGCGGGCGTCGTCGACATTGATGCTGTCGGCGTAGAAGGCCGACAGGGCGCCGACCGCGCCGGTCATCACCGCCATCGGGTGCGCGTCGCGGCGGAAGCCTTGGAAGAAGGCGTCGAACTGCGCGTGCAGCATCGTGTGGTAGGTGATGTTCTTCTCGAACTTGGCGAACTCGTCGGCCGTCGGCAGTTCGCCGTTCAGCAGCAGGTGGCAGACCTCGAGGAACGAGGACTTCTCGGCCAGCTGGTCGATCGGATAGCCGCGGTGCAGCAGAATACCGGCGTCACCATCGATATAGGTGATCTTGCTCTCGCACGAAGCGGTCGAGGTGAAGCCCGGATCGAAGGTGAAGTGGTCGCTCTCGGCATAGATCTTCCGGACGTCGATGACGTCCGGACCCGTGCTGCCCTTGAGGATCGGCAGGTCGTAGCTCTTGTCGCCGATCGTCAGCGTGGCTTTATCGGTCATCCGTAGACCCCTTCATTATTGGAACGAGCAGTCCAACTTTCGCTTTTCGCGGGTGCGTTATAGCGCCTCATGCGCGCGGCGCTAGGGCGTCGTCAAGACGCCCCAGGCTCTCTTCGCGAGAGAGCGCCGCCATGGTCTTGTTGAGATCCGGAGCCTGGGCGCCGCCGGTCAGGATCCCGCGCAGGGCCGGGCCGAACTTGCCGAAACCGACGCCCTCGGATTCCGCGAAGGATTTCAACACGGTTTCCAGAGTGGCGGCGTCGAACGACGGCGCGACCGCCAGCTGATCGCGCAGACGCTTCAGCCGCTCCACCGTTTCCTCGGTCAGCTGCTTTTGAGTTTTCTCTTCGAGCGCGAACGGCCGAGTCTTCAGTGCGAACGCACAGTGATCGACCAGTTCCAGGATGGTCTTGGCGCCTTCCTTGACCTCGGGGACCGTGCGGGCGATGCGCTCACGAGCGTCGGCGGGCAAGGACTCACCGCGCTTCTGGGCGGCGTCCAGGGCCAGGTCCGTCAGACGGTCGTCGTCGGCCTTGCGCAGATGCTGGGCGTTGGTGTGGTTCAGCTTGGCCCAGTCCAGGCGCGCCGGCGCCTTGACCACGTCCTTGACGTCGAACCAGCTGATCGCCTGCGCGTCGTCGAACACCTCGTCATCGCCGTGACCCCAGCCTAGCCGCGCCAGGTAGTTGCGCATGCCTTCGGGGATGTAGCCGAGGTCGGCGAACTCACCGACCGCTTGCGCGCCGTGGCGCTTGCTGAGCTTGGCGCCGTCCGGGCCGTGGATCAGCGGGATGTGGGCGAAGGCGGGCACGGTCCAGTCCATGGCCTGATAGATCAGGCTCTGGCGGGCGGCGTTGTTCAGGTGATCGTCACCACGGATCACGTGAGTGACGCCCATGTCGTGGTCGTCGACGACCACGGCGAGGTTGTAAGTCGGGGCGCCGTCAGCGCGCAGCAGGACAAGGTCGTCCAGCTCGATGTTCTTGAAGGTCACCGGACCCTTGACCAGGTCGTTGACCACGGTCTCGCCGTCCAGCGGCCCCTTGAAGCGGATCACGTGCGGGACCGCCAGATCGCCTTCGGGCGCATCGCGCCAGGGCGAGCGGATGGCGCGGCCTTCGGACCGGGCCTTTTCGCGGGCGACTTCCAGTTCCTCGACGGTCATCCAGCAGCGATAGGCGCGGCCCTTGGCCAGCATTGCCTGCACCACCTCGACGTGACGCGGCGCGCGGGTGTGCTGGAAGACGACCTCGTCGTCGGATTCCAGGCCCAGCCAATTCAGCCCCTCGAAGATCGCGGCGACGGCCGCTTCGGTCGAACGCTCACGATCCGTGTCTTCGACGCGAATAAGGAACTTCCCTCCCGTATGCCGTGCATATAACCAGTTGAACAGCGCCGTGCGGGCGCCGCCGATATGCAGGAAACCGGTGGGCGAGGGGGCGAAGCGCGTGACGACGCCCGTCGTGGAGGAGCCGGTAGGAATGGGGTTCGACATGGACTTCAAGGCTGCAGGACGAGGCGCCGTAGCGGCGTCGGAAAGCCCGGCCCGCGAAGCGAGTGCTAAGCGACTTGGGGCGGCGCGTCTTAGCACGCCGGTTCGTGCGGGGCCTAGCGGTTTTCCGCAGCGCGGCGAACTTGGCTCAGCCGTCAAAAATTCAACGGTTTCGGGATGTTAGGCGAGGTTGTGATCGAAACGCCGTCAACGGTGACCGCGACGCGGTTCTCGTGGCGGACCCTAGCGTCGCTGGCGCTCGCCGAACTGCGAGTCAACCAGGATCGCGTGTTCCTCTGGGCGCCGGTCGCGTTCGGTCTCGGCGCGGCGGCCTATCTGGAAGCGCGACGCGAGCCGTGCCTCTGGGCGCTCGCTGGACTCGCCCTGTCGTTGGCCGCGATCTGGTGGATCTGTCGGCGCCGGAGCGGGCCGGCGATCCTCGTGGCGCTGGCCAGTCTGGCCGCCTTCGGAGCCGCCGGCGGGCTCGCGGCCAAGGTCCGTAGCGAGCGCGTGGCGGGGCCCGTCATGGCCGGCGAGCGGGTGGTGCGTCGGGTCGACGGCTTCGTCGTCGACGTCGTTAGTCCCGGCGCGGGCGGGACTCGCCTGGTGATCGCGCCCGTCGCGATCTCCGGCGTGGCGCCCGCGCGGACACCGAACCGGATCCGCGTGACCATCGGCGAGAACGAGACGCCAGAGCCCGGCCGGGCGATCCACCTGAGGGCTATGCTGGGCCCGCCGCCACCGCCGGCCGCGCCCGGATCCTATGATTTCGCCCGCGACGCCTGGTTCGACTCGATCGGCGGCGTCGGCTTCACGATCGGCGAACTGGAACCGACGCGGCTCGATCCGCCGCCCGCGGCTCTGCGGGTGGCGATGGCGGTCAACGCCTTCCGCTGGAGCCTGGCGCAACGGATCCTCTCGCGCATGGGCCCCACCAGCGGCGGGATCGGCGCGGCCATGGTCACCGGGCACGAGGCCTGGATCACCGAGGCCCAGACCGAGGCCATGCGCGCCTCGGGGCTGGCGCACATCCTGTCGATTTCCGGCCTCCACATGGCCATCGTCGGCGGTTTCGTATTTGGCTTCGCGCGCCTGGGTGTCGCCGCCTGGCCATGGCTGGCGCTGCGGGCGCCGGGCAAGAAGATCGCCGCCGTGGCGGGCCTCGTCGCGGTGCTCGGCTATCTCGTCATCTCCGGCGCGCCGCCGCCGGCCGAGCGGGCGGCGATCACCGCCAGTGTCGCCTTCCTGGCCATCCTGTTCGACCGGCGCGCCATCACGTTGCACGGCCTGGCGCTGGCGGCGCTGCTGATCCTGGCCTTGAAGCCCGAGACCGCCGGCGAGCCGGGTTTCCAGATGTCCTTCGCCGCCACCGCCGCCCTTGTGGCGCTGGCCGAAGCCTGGCCCACGCCCGTGAGCGAGATCTCGACGCCCTGGTGGATACGCTGGCCACAGGCGGCGTTCGCGTGGCTGGCCGCCAGCGTCGCGGCTAGCCTGGTCGCGGGCCTGGCGACCGCGCCATTCGCCATGCAGCACTTCAACCGGGTGGCGGTCTGGGGCTTGCCGGCCAATCTGGCGGTCGCGCCGCTATCCTCGTTCGTGATCATGCCGTTCCTGGCGGTCGGGACATTGCTGGAGCCATTCGGTCTGGGCGCGCCGTTCCTGGCCGTCGCCGGATGGGGAATCGACGGCATGGTCGGGATCGCCAACGGCTTTTCCGACGCCCACGGCGCTCAGCGGATCGTCGCCAGCGCGCCCCCGCAGGTGCTGGTGATCGCTTTCCTCGGCTTGATGCTGCTGTGTCTGTGGCGCGGGAAGCTCCGCTGGATCGGCGCGCCGCTCGCCCTCGCGGTCGCTCTGTGGCCCAGACCGGCGCCGCCCGACGCGTGGGTCGCCGCCGACGGCGCCACCGCCGCCGTTCGCTCGGGCGATGCGGCGGTCTTGCTGCGGACCGACGCCAAGCGTTTCGGCGCCGAACTGTGGGCCCGGCGACGTGGCCTGACGCCGGCGACGTGGAGCCTCTATGCTTGTGACAAGCGGACTTGCGCGCCAGCCTTGGGCGCGCCCGTGCGGCTGTCGATCGCCTGGAGCCGCAAGACTCCTGACGCCGAGACGCTGTCGGGGCTCTGCGTGCGCAGCGAGGTCGTGGTGGTCCGCGCCTTGGCGCCGGAACGCACCCCGCCGCTGTGCGCCGACACCGTGCTGCTGACAGCCGAGGATTTTGAGCGAGGCGGCGCCGCCGAGCTCTATCGTGGCCCGGACGGCTGGCGGATCGTCTGGGCCCAGCCGTTGCGGGGGGACCGCCCTTGGAGCCGCCTGCTGACACCCTATGTCACGGGCGGGCGCTAAGCGTCGTCACGAGCGCGGGCCCACGCGTTTCGAAGGAGCACCAGCCATGTCGAACCCGTTCGCCACCCGCCGCGCGGCTTTCCGCGCCCTGCATGCCGAAGGCTGTTTCGCTCTGCCCAACCCGTGGGACGTGGGCAGCGCGCGGCGGCTGGAGAAGCTGGGCTTCAAGGCTCTGGCCTCGACCAGCGCCGGGGCGGCCTGGGCCATGGGCAAGGATGACGGCCAGATTACCCGGGACGAGGTGATCGCGCATCTTCGCGAGTTGTGCGCCGCGACCGACCTGCCCGTGAATGCCGACTTCGAGGCCGGCTTTTCGGAGACGGTCGATGGCGTCGGCGAAAGCGTGACCCTGGCCGTTGAGGCGGGCGTCGCGGGCCTGTCGATCGAGGACTGGTCGGGCAGCGCGCTCTACGACCTTCCGACCGCCGTCGCGCGGATCAAGGCGGCGCGCGGCGCCATCGACGCCTCTGGCCAGGACGTGATGCTGGTGGGGCGCACGGAAGGCTATCTGCGCGGCAATCGCGATCTCGCTCCCACCCTGGAACGTCTCAAGGCCTATGCCCAGGCTGGCGCGGACTGTCTCTATGCGCCGGCGGTGACCGATCCGACGGAGATCAGGGCGATTGTCCAAGCCGTTGCGCCCAAGCCGGTCAACGTCCTGTTCTGGGGACTGGAGATGTCCGTGGAGAGCCTCGGCGCCTTGGGCGTTCGGCGGGTCAGCACCGGCGCCTCCTTGGCGGCGGCCGCCTGGGCGGGGTTCGACACCGTCGCCAAGCGGCTGGCGGAGGAGGGGCGTTTGGCGCCCAGGCCCTGATACAAAAAGGCCCCGGTCTCACATGAAGACCGGGGCCGATTGCTCCGTAATCTCGAACGTTTAGTGGTAGCGGCGGATCAGGCCGACCAACTTGCCCTGCACCTCGACCTGGTCGGGACCGAAGATGCGGGTTTCGTATTTCGGGTTGGCCGCTTCCAGGGCGATCGAGCCGCCCTTCTTGCGCAGACGCTTCAGGGTGGCTTCCTCGCCGACCAGGGCGACGACGATCTCGCCCGAGGTGGCGGTGTCACCCTTCTTGATGATCACATAGTCGCCGTCGAGGATGCCGGCCTCGATCATCGAGTCACCCTGCACCTCGAGCACATAGTGCTCGCCGGCCCCCAGCATGGATTCGGGTACGGGCAGGCGCTCGCGCTCGTGCTGGATGGCGTCGATCGGCGTGCCGGCGGCGATCTTGCCGAGTATCGGAAGTTCTCGGCTGTCGTTGGCAGGAGGCGCCGCGGAAGGCGTCGGCGGAGGCGCGCCGCCGCCTTCGAACACCTGCGGGCGGAAGGCTCCACGCCCCTTGGGCGGCGCCGCCGTCGTGGCCTGCTGCGGCAGTTTCACCACCTCGAGAGCCCGGGCGCGGTGGGCGAGACGACGAATGAAACCGCGCTCTTCCAGGGCGGTGATCAGGCGGTGGATGCCCGACTTGGACGCCAGATCCAACGCCTCCTTCATCTCGTCGAACGAAGGAGAGACACCGCTCTCCTTGATGCGTTCGTGGATGAACATCAGCAGTTCGTGCTGCTTGCGAGTGAGCATGTCGACCTCGACTGGAGCGCGGAACAAACCGCAAACCTTTCGAATGTTCTCTAGGCGTTCCGCATTAAAGTCAAGTCGAGGCTGTGTTGGGCCAGAAAGGCCAGAAAAATCAAAGGCTAGGCTCGGCGACAAGGTAAATGTCGCTCAGAATCAAAAGCTTAACGAAAACTTTCAGATGCGCTTGCGGGCGACGATGATGTCCTGATCCTGCAAGGGTTCGCGGCGCCAGACGCCCAGGGCCTGGTTCAGCACGTCGAGGCCCAGGGCGTCGTACTGGGCCAGGATCGGCTCGAGATCATAGCCGATCACTGATTCCGGCAGGTCCGGCGTCGCCGTCCAGCAGCCGTCCAGCGCATGGACGAAGTCGAAGGCGATCCTGCCGTTGCCGGTATTGGCGCGCGCCTCGTCGTCGACCAGGTACCAGGAGACGATGCTGATCCCGCCGGGCTTCAGCACGCGGGCGATCTCGCGGGCGAACTGGGCCTGATCGGCGGCTAGCAGATGGGTGAAGACAGAGCCCAGCCAGACATAGTCGAAGCTGGCGTCAGGATAAGGGAAGACGTAGGCGCTGGCCGGCTGCGAACCTTCCGGATTGTACCGGTCGCTGTGCATGTCGGCGTGCAGGAATTCGAAGCGCGGATCGCCGACCGCGATGTTGGCTTTGCACCAGTCGATGGCCTGGGCCATCACGTCGAAGCCGGCGTAGCGGCCGGTCTGGTCCAGATAGTCCACCAGCGGCGCGGCGGCGCGTCCGATGCCGCAGCCGACGTCGAGAATCGCGTGATGCGGTTGCAGGCCGGCCTGGATGAAGAGCTGCTTGAATTGTTGGCCGACGCGCACGAAGTCGGCGTCGGCGGCCCCGACCAGGTGCCAAAGCTCTTGAGGAGCCTGGAGGGCGTTTGGATCGGTCGGGACGACGTCAGGCGCGGCGACCGGCGGCGCGGGCGTCAGCGCGCGGCGCAGGCGACCCAGCATCGGACGCAGGGGCGCCGGGGTGGCGTTGCGCAGCGCCGTCAGGAAAGAGCCGTCCCGCATCCGATTCCCTTTCGATCCGCAGCGGGGCGGACCGTAGCGACGTGATGGGGTTCAGCCAACCTTCGGGGCGGGCAGTTTGCGGAACGTGCGGTCCAGGCGCAGGCCGTGGCCATTCCACGAGAACAGAATCCGTTCGGCGCGGCCCACCAGGTTTTCGGCCGGAATGAAGCCCATGCCCAGCTGCGGCGGCAGGTCGGCGTCGCGGGCCACATCCCACGGGCAGGAGGCGTAGCCCGGGGTCGTGGCCCCCGGATTGAAGCGGCTGTCGGCCGAGTTGTCGCGATTGTCGCCCATGACGAAGTAGCAGCCGGCCGGGACCGTATAGACGCCGGTATTGGCCGCCGAGGTGTCGGCGCCGAAGCTGTTGGTGGCGTAGGCGCGGCCGTTGGGCAGGGTCTCGCGAAGGTGGCGGACCGGGATCGGATAGCCGTCGGGCGAGCCCTCGGCGTCGATGGCGGTCAGGCTCTGGGACACCGCGACGCCGTTGATGCGCAGCACGCCGCCGCTCACCTGGATGCGGTCGCCGGGCAGGCCGATGACCCGCTTGATCACATCGGTGCGGCCGTCGCTGGGCTTCTTGAAGACGACGATGTCGCCGCGCACCGGCGTCTTCTCCATGAGGCGACCGTGGCCGACAGGCGGGCTCAGCGTGATGGAGTGACGGCTCCAGCCGTAGGGATACTTCGACACCAGGATGTAGTCGCCGACCATCAACGTCGGCTGCATCGACTCCGACGGGATCGTGAACGGCTGGCAGAAGACCGTGCGTGGAACCAGGAACACCACCAGCACGATGGCGACCGTCTTGGCCGTCTCGACCAGTCCGTGGATCCAGCCCGTCTTCTCGGCGCGTGTTTCGGCCATGTTTGTCCCTCCGTCTCGGCGTCTAGCTAGACGGCGGAGCTTGGCCAAATCGTGGCGAAGGGTCCTAGAGGATGGTCTTCAGTTCCGGATGCTTTGGCGTGACCGGCGCGTAGAACGCGGCAAGCACAGCCATGTCCTTTTCATAGTCGCCGCTGGGGGTCATCGCCGGGCCCAGGCCCACCACCTTGCGCTTGTAGTCCATGAAGCCGGGCACCATCGGCACGCCGGCCTTCAGGGCGATGTTGTAGAAGCCGGTCTTCCAGCCGCTCGCCTTGCCGCGCGTGCCCTCGGGCGCGATCGTCAGCATGAATTCGTCACGACGGGCGAACTCGTCGGCCATGGCCTGGACCGTGTCGCGCGACTGGGATCGATCGATCGGCACGCCGCCCAGGTCCTTCATCAGCCTCTCGAACGGCCAGCGGAACAGTGAGGCCTTGCCCATGAAGCTGAGCTTCAGGTTCAGCGCGTCGGCCGCGCCCAGGAAGTAGACGAAGTCCCAGTTGCTGGTGTGCGGCGCGGCGATGATCACGAACTTGCGGGTCGTCGTCGGGGCCGAGCCCTCGATCGTCCAGCCCTCGCGCTTGAAGAAGGCGACGAGGGACCAATTCACCACGCGGGCGACCCAATGCATTCGCGTTTCCTCGCGCGACGTTCGCCGACGTCCTGGAGCGGCGGCTTGTTGTTGGGGCGACTGTGAGCGGGCGCGTTTGAAAACGCCAGGTGGCGCGTACCCGATCCGTCAGCCGATCAGGGCGCGGGTGGCCTCGGTGACGTTGGCCTGCCGCATCAGGCTTTCGCCGACCAGCATGGCCTTGGCGCCGGTCGCCTCCATCCGCACGACGTCGTCGTGGACGAAGATGCCGCTTTCGGTGACCAGCAGGGCGTCGCTCGGCGCTAGGGCGGACAAACGCTCGGTGACGGCCAGGTCGACGACGAAGCTCTTCAGGTCGCGATTGTTGATGCCGACCAGATCCGAGCCCAGGTCCCCGGCGCGAGCCATCTCGGCTTCGTCGTGCACTTCGACCAGGGCGTCCATGCCCAGGCGCTTGGCCTCGGACATCAGCTCGGCGGCCAGGACGTCGTCGATCATGGCCAGGATGACCAGGATGGCGTCCGCGCCGAGGGCGCGGCTCTCGGCCACCTGCCAGGGGTCGACCAGGAAGTCCTTGCGGATGCAGGGCAGGGCGGTCGCCGCGCGGGCATCGATCAAATAGGCGTCGGCGCCCTGGAAACTGGGACCGTCGGTGAGCACGGAAAGGCAGGCCGCGCCGCCGGCTTCGTAGTTTCGGGCCAGGGCCGGCGGGTCGAAGTCGGCGCGGATCAGGCCCTTGGACGGCGAGGCCTTCTTGACCTCGGCGATCAGGGCCAGCTTGCCGGGGGCGTGGTGATCGATCAGGGCGCGTTTGAAACCGCGCGGCGACGAGGCGTTCTTGGCGGCGTTCTCGAGGGCGGTCAGGGTGCGCCGACGCTTGCGGTCGGTCACCTCTTCGCGCTTGTAGGCGGCGATCTTGGCCAGGATGTCGGTCATGCGCTCGCCAGTTCGGTGTTGGTGGCCGCGACGAGGCCGGCCAGAGCCGCCTTGGCCTTGCCCGTGTCGATGACGTCGGCCGCGAGTTCGATGCCCTCCGACAGGGTCTCGACCTTGTCGGCGACCAGGAAGGCGGCGGCGGCGTTCAGCAGCACGATGTCGCGATAGGGGCCCTTTTCGCCGTCGAACAGGCGGGTCAGGGCGGCGGCGTTGAAGTCCGGATCGCCGCCGGTGATGTCCGACAGCGAGGCGCGCGGCAGGCCGACGGCCTCGGGTGTGATCGTGAACAGGCGCATGACGCCGTCGCGCCATTCGGCGACCTCGGTCTCGCCCGTGGTGGTCAGCTCATCCATGCCCGAGCCATGCACCGACCAGGCGCGCTCGGCGCCCAGAGCCCCGAGGGCCTTGGCGATCGGCTCGACGAAGCGCGAGGCCGAGACCCCGACCACCTGCCGCTTGGCGCCGGCCGGATTCGTCAGCGGGCCCAGTAGGTTGAAGATCGTCCGGAAGCCCAGCTGCTGGCGGATCGGCGAGACGTGCTTCATCGCCCCGTGATGCGCCTGGGCGAACAGGAAGCAGATGCCGGCCTCGTCGAGGGCAAGGCGCTGCTGCTCGCGGGTGGCGTCGATATTGACGCCCAGGGCGGTCAGCACATCAGCGGTGCCGGACTTCGAGGTGATGGCGCGGTTGCCGTGCTTGGCGACCTTCAGCCCCCCGCCGGCGGCCACGAAGCCCACGGCGGTCGAGATGTTCAAGGTGTGCAGGCCATCGCCGCCGGTGCCGCAGACGTCGATGACGTCGTAGGGATGCTCCAGCGGAACGGCCGCGCGGCGCATGGCCCGGGCGCAGGAGGCGATCTCGCCCACCGTCTCGCCGCGCAGGCGCATGGCGGTGACCGCGGCGGCCACCTGGGCCGGGGTCGGCTCGCCGCGCAGGCAGGCGGCGAAGAACACCTCGGCGTCGTCGTCGCCCAGGGTCTGGCCGTCGGCCAGCTTGGCCAGCAGCGGTTTGAAAGCGTCGGACATGGCGCGGCCTAGACCCAGACCGCCGCGTCGCGCTTGACGCCCGACAGGTCCATGAAGTTGGCCAGCATCTGGTGGCCGCCCTCGGTGGCGATCGATTCCGGGTGGAACTGGACGCCGAACACGGGGCGGCTCTTGTGCTGCACGCCCATGATCTCGCCGTCGTCGGTCCAGGCGGTGACTTCCAGATCGGGTGGCAGGTCTTCGCGGCGGACGGCCAGGCTGTGATAGCGCGTGGCGGTGAAGGGGTTGGGCAGGCCCTTGAAGATGCCCTTGTCGTCGTGGCGAACCTTGCTGACCTTGCCGTGCATGACCTGCTTGGCGCGGATCACCTCGCCGCCATAGGCTTGGCCGATGGCCTGGTGGCCCAGGCACACGCCAAGAATCGGCAGGTCGGCCGGAGCGGCGCGCAGCAGGGGCAGGCAGATCCCCGCCTGATCCGGGGCCTTGGGCCCCGGCGACAGCAGGACGGCGGCGGGCTGTAGACCTAAGGCCTCCTGCACCGTCAGGGCGTCGTTGCGGTAGACGACGGTCTCGGCCCCCAACTCGTTGAGATAGTGGACGAGGTTGTAGGTGAAGCTGTCGTAGTTATCGATGACGAGGATCATGACGCCGCCTTTCGGAGGTCAGGTTCTAGCGCGGGCGACGCTGTTGTGTAGCGCGATTTTCGCCTGCGGCTTTCAGTAACGGTTACAGCGATCGCGGAGCGGGGCATGATGGACATCATGGACCCGCGTGATTCCGCCCTGGACCCTGTCGCCGTCGCCTATGTCCGCGCTTTGCTGCGGCCGAAGGCGCGCGTGCAGAAGATGGCGCCGGTGCTGGCCGCCGCGGCTTTCGCCGCGTTCTGCGCGCTCAGCTTCGCCACGGTGATGGTGCTGGCGCCGCCGGCGGTCACCCAACACCTTCCGGACGACCGGCTGGGCGGTCCCTAGTCCAGGAAGAAGCAGCCCTAAGGCTCAGCTGAATCGCCAGGCTTCCTCGGCCGCGCGCTTGAGGGCGCGCGACTTGTGCAGGGTCTCGTCATACTCGGCGTCCGGATCGCTGTCGGCGACGATGCCGCCGCCGGCCTGGACGTACATCATGCCGTCCTTGACCAGCGCCGTGCGCAGCACGATGCAGGTGTCGACCGAGCCGTCGGCGCCGAAATAGCCCACCGCGCCGGCATAGCCGATGCCGCGTTTCTCGACTTCCAGCTCGTCGATGATCTCCATGGCCCGCACCTTGGGCGCGCCGGAGAGTGTGCCGGCGGGCAGGGCGGCCATCAGCACGTCGACCGGATCGACGCCGTCGGGCGCGGTGCCCTCGACGTTCGAGACGATGTGCATGACGTGGCTGTAGCGCTCGATCTTGAAGCTCTCGGTCACGCGGACGTTCGGGCCCTTGGGACGCTCGACCGGGGCGTTGCGGCCCTCGTGGCGCAGCATGGCCACGCGACCCACGTCGTTACGGCCCAGGTCCAGCAGCATCAGGTGCTCGGCGCGTTCCTTGGGATCGGCCAGCAGTTCGGCTTCCAGCGCCGCGTCCTCTTCGGGCGTCGCGCCCCGCGGACGGGTGCCGGCGATCGGGCGGATGGTGATCTTGTTGTCGCGTAGGCGGACCAGGATCTCGGGGCTGGAGCCCACGAGGTTGAAGCCGTCCAGGTTCAGGAAGAACAGGAACGGCGACGGATTGGTCCGACGCAGCGAGCGGTACAGGGCGAACGGCGGCAGATCGAAGGGCGCGCGGAAGCGGTGGCTGGCGACAACCTGGAAGATGTCGCCGGCGGCGATGTAGTCCTTGGCCTTGGCGACCACGTCGGCGTAGTCGGCGCGGCTGACCGGCGTCGTGAAGTCCATCGGGCCGCGCGGGGCGCGGGGCGCGTCGTGGGCGAGGGGACGATGCAGGTCGGCCATCACGGCCTCGATCCGCGCGCGGGCGGCGGCATGGGCGTCCTTGGCCGAGACGCCGGCCCGCGGGCGTACGGCCGTCGTCAGGATGATCTCCTGGGCGATGGCGTCGAAGATCGCCACGATCTGCGGCCGGGTCATGATCCCGTCCGGCAGGCCCAGGGTGTCCTCGTTGATGTCGGGCAGACGCTCGACCAGGCGAACGAGGTCGTAGCCCAGAGCGCCGAACACGCCGGCGGCCATGGGCGGCAGGCCCTTGGGCAGCTCCATCCGCGAACGGGCCACGAGATCGCGCAGGCTGTCCAGCGCGTCGCCCGGCTGAGGCGTGTAGCGGCCGGCGGCGATGTCATCGCCCTCGGCGATCTCGGCCATGTCGCCGCGACAGCGCCAGACCAGGTCCGGGTTCATCGTCACGATCGAGTAGCGACCGCGCCAGGCCCCGCCTTCGACGCTTTCGAACAGGAAGCTGTAAGGACGCGCCTGGGCGATCTTCAGATAGGCCGAGACCGGGGTCTCGAGATCATCGATCAGGCGGGTCCAGACGACCTGCTGCCGCCCGGAATCATAGATTTCCGAGAAGGCGTCGAACGCGGGCTCCAGACTCATTACTCGGCTTTCTTTCCGGCCTTGGCGCCTTCGGCCTTGGCCAGGGCCTCGGTGTCGACACCGATGGCCTGGCGGGCGAGCGTCAGGTTGCTCTTGGTCTTCATCTGGACCTTGGCGGCGTTGCGAGCGGCCTCGCCGAGGTCGCGCATCAGACCGTTGGCGGCTTGCGCCTGGGCGTAGCCGGCGATCTGGGCGACGCTCGCGGTCGGCGCCGCGCGCACGGCTTCCAGCTTGGCGACCACATAGGCCTCACCCTGCTGGCCGGCGCGCGCCACGAACACTTCGCCGGACTTGGCGGCGAAGGCCGCGCCGAGGAAGTCGCGACCCAGGCCCATGTGTTGCTGGGCGTTCTGGCGCGACAGGCCGGGGACCTTCTGGACGTTGGACTGGGCCGAGGCTGCCACGGCTTCCATGGACTCGCCCTTCTTGACGCGGGCCATCAGCGCTTCGGCCTTGGCCTTCATGCGCTTGACCATCTCCTGGCCCAGCCAGACGGCGCTCAGTTGCGGCTTGACCTCGGCCAGCTGGGGCAGGGCGGCGGGCATGACCTTTTCGACCTTGACGGCGTAGTACTCGCCCTTGCCCAACTCGACGAGTTCGCTTTCCCCGCCTTGCGACAGGCCGAAGGCGGTCTTGATGATGTCCGGCGTCAGGCCGGGGATGGGCTGGCCCATCATGTCCGTGCCCTGAGCGGTGATCGGGGCGGTCGTGACGACCATGGCGCCGGCCTTGGTGGCGGCGGCGATCAGGTCAGCGCCGCCGTCGTGGGCGTCCTGGTAGGCCTGGGTCTGGTCGTAGGCCTTGCTCTGGGCGGTCTGGGCGCGAACCTCGGCCTCGATCTGCGGACGGACGCTTTCCAGGGTGGCGACCACGCCGGGCGAGATCTTGAGGACCTTGATCACCGAGACGCCCAGCTCACCCGTGATCGGGGCGCTGACCTGGCCGGCGGCCAGGGTGAAGGCGGTTTCGGCGACCTTGCGATCGGGAATGGCGGTCTTGGGCTTGTCGGCCAGGGTCAGTGGCGTCTTGCCGAAGGCCTTGGCGACGACGGCCGGATCCTCGCCCTTGCCCAGGCGCTGCGAGATCGTGGCGGCGGCCTTGGCGTCCGGAGCGACGATCTGGACGATCGAGCGGGTTTCCGGCCGGGCCAGGCTTTCCTTGCGGAAGTCGAAGGCCTTCTGCACGTCGGCCGGGTTCAGGGCGACCGTCGGCTCCAGGGCCTTGGCGCTGACGCGCATGATCGACAGCACCCGGGTTTCCGGACGCGTCAGTTTCTCGGCGTTTTCCTTCATGAAGGCCGTCAGCTGGGCGTCGGTCGGCGGCGCGGGCTTCTCGATCGAAGCCGGATTGATGGCGAAAGCGACGATGTCGCGGCCCTCCAGCAGGTAGGCGCCCTGCAGGGCGGCATAGATGCGCGGGGCCTTCAGGCCGTCGGCGACGGCCGAGAAGAAGTGGGCGTTGGCGATCTCGTCGCGCAGCGAGGCCTCATAGCCGGCCGGCGTCAGGTTGTTCTGAGCCAGCAGCGCGGCATAGGCCTGCTGGTCGAACTTGCCGGTGATCGGGTTGAACGGGCGCTGGGTGGGCGGCAGTTGGCTCATCTGCTGATGCACGATTTCGCCGACCAGCTTGTCGGACGGGTTCACGCCCATCTTGCCGATCGCCGCGGCGATCGATTCCTGCAGCGTCAGCTCCTGGACGATCTGACGGTCCACGCCCCGCTCGACGGCCTGGTCCGGCGTGATTGACTCACCGGAGCGTTGCTCCATGGCTTTGCGGTAGTTGTCGAAGCGCTGCTTGAAGTCCTGCGGCGACATGGTGCGCGAGCCGGCGCTGATCACGCCCGAGCCCTGGGGACCCTTGAAGACGTCGCTGATGCCGAAAATGGCGAAGCTGACAATCAGCAAGCCGAACAACAGCACCGCGAACGGCGATTTGGCGAAGGAGCGGAAACCGGCGAGCATGCGTTCGAAAAACCTTCCAGTCGGGCCGACGACGCGCTCGCGCGCCGACCAGGAGCTGCGGATATAGTAGAGCCGTGGCCAGGGGGGCAAGCGGCGCGCACTTGACTTCCCAAGCGAGCGTGACGCCAAGAAGGCGTCCATGACCCTTTCAAGCACCACTCCCCGGCCGTTGATCGCCGGAAATTGGAAGATGAACGGCCTCTCGAGCGCCCTTGACGAGGCCCGCGCCGTTGCGGCGGGCCTGGACCGCCAGCCGGCGGCGGCCCGTGTCGCCATCTTCCCGCCCGCCACCCTGTTGCACCGCCTCGTCGAGGCCGTGGAGGGTTCGTTCGTTCTGGTCGGCGGCCAGGACTGCCATCACAAGGCCAGCGGCGCCCATACCGGCGATGTCTCGGCCGAGATGATCGCCGACGCCGGGGCGACCCTGGTGATCTGCGGCCATTCCGAGCGGCGCACCGATCATGCCGAGACTTCGCCCCAGATCGCCGCCAAGGCCGAGGCGGCGTTGGCCGCGGGCCTGGAGCCGATTATCTGCGTCGGCGAGACCCTGGCGCTGCGTGAAGCGGGCCAGGCCGTCCCATTCGTCCTGAACCAGATTCGCGAATCTCTGCCGGCCAGCCTGGCGGGCAAGGCGTTCAACGTCGCCTACGAGCCGCTCTGGGCCATCGGCACGGGTCACACCGCCTCGGTCGACAACATCGTCGAGATGCACGCGGCCATCCGGGCCGAGCTGGTGGCCCTGTTCGGCGAGCAGGGGCGGGGCGTTCCGATCCTCTACGGCGGCTCGGTGAAGCCCGAGAACGCCCGCGAGATCCTGTCGGCTCCGGACGTCGGCGGGGCCCTGGTCGGCGGCGCTTCGCTCAAGGCCAAGGATTTCCTGGCGATCGTCGAAGCAGCCTAGGATGGCGTGAGCCCCAAATCCTTCCGCGGACGGGCCGCGCCAAGGCATGGCCTGTCCCAGAATCCTTGACATCACGGCGCCCACGTGCGCCTTACCGCGCCTTGCAAATCACCGCGTATTCAAGACTTTCATGACCACCATGCACGCCTATCGCACCCACAACTGCGGCGCCCTGCGCGCTTCCGACACCGGCTCGGCCGTGCGTCTGTCGGGCTGGATCCACCGCAAGCGCGACCACGGCGGTCTGGTCTTCATCGACCTGCGTGACCATTACGGCCTGACGCAGCTGGTCCTGCACCCGGAAACCCCGGGCTTCGCCATCGTCGAACGTCTGCGCGCCGAGAGCGTGATCCGCGTCGACGGCGAGGTGGTCGCTCGTGACGCCAGCGTGGTGAACCCGAACCTGCCCACCGGCGAGATCGAGATCCGCGTCTCGGCCGTCGAGGTGCTGTCGGAAGCGGCCGAGCTGCCGCTGCCGGTTTTCGGCGAGCCGGACTATCCGGAAGAGATCCGCCTCAAGCACCGCTATCTCGATCTGCGTCGCGAGACGCTGCACAAGAACATCGTCCTGCGCTCGCGCGTGATCCAGTCGATCCGCAACCACATGTTCGCGCAGGGCTTCAACGAGTTTCAGACGCCGATCCTGACGGCCAGCTCGCCGGAAGGCGCGCGCGACTTCCTGGTGCCTTCGCGTCTGCATCCGGAGAAGTTCTACGCCCTGCCGCAGGCGCCCCAGCAGTTCAAGCAGCTGTTGATGGTCTCGGGCTTCGATCGCTACTTCCAGATCGCCCCGTGCTTCCGCGACGAGGACCTTCGCGCCGACCGTTCGCTGGAATTCTACCAGCTCGACGTCGAGATGAGCTTCGTGACGCAGGAAGACGTGTTCGCGGCCATCGAGCCCGTCATGCACGGCGTGTTCGAGGAGTTCAGCAACGGCAAGCCGGTCTCGCCGATCAGCGGGACCCACACCTTCACGAACGACGCCGGCGCCAGCTTCGAGCACCAGGGCTTTGAGCGCCTGACCTACATGCAGTCGATGGCCTGGTACGGCAGCGACAAGCCGGACCTGCGCAACCCGATCAAGATGGCCAACGTCTCGGAGCACTTCCGTGACGGCGGCTTCGGCCTGTTCGCCAAGATCCTGGGCGCCGACGCCAAGAACCAGGTGTGGGCCATTCCCGCGCCGACCGGCGGCAGCCGCGCGTTCTGCGACCGCATGAACAGCTGGGCGCAAGGCGAAGGCCAGCCGGGCCTGGGTTACGTGTTCTGGTCGGAAGACCAAGGCGGCTGGGGCGGCCCGATCGCCAAGAACCTGGGCGAGCCGACGCAAGCCCTGATGGAATCGCTGGGCCTGGGCACGGGCGATGCGGCCTTCTTCGTGGCCGGCGACCCCGCCGTGTTCGCCAAGTTCGCCGGCCTGGCCCGCACGCGGGTCGGCACGGAGCTGAAGCTGGTCGACGAGAACCAGTTCAAGTTCTGCTGGATCGTCGATTTCCCGATGTTCGAGTGGAACGAGGAAGAGAAGAAGGTCGACTTCTCGCACAACCCGTTCTCGATGCCGCAGGGCGGTCTGGAGGCCCTGGAGACCCAGGATCCGCTGACCATCCGCGCCTATCAGTACGACATCGTCTGCAACGGCTACGAGCTGTGCTCGGGCGCGATCCGGAACCACAAACCCGAGATCATGCTCAAGGCCTTCGCCACGGCCGGCTACGGCCCGGAAGTGGTCGAGGAGCAGTTCGGCGGCATGCTGAACGCGTTCCGCTACGGCGCGCCGCCCCACGGCGGTCTGGCCCCCGGCATCGACCGCATCGTGATGCTGCTGGCCGACCAGGTGGCCATCCGCGAGGTCATCGCCTTCCCGCTGAACCAGCAGGGCCAGGACCTGCTGATGAACGCGCCGGCCAACGTGCTCGACAAGCAGCTCAAGGAGCTGCACATCCGCACCGCGCCGCCGATCAAGGTGTAGACCATCAAGGTCTAGGCGCGGGCGAGAGCCCAGAAACGAAGAAGCCCTCCGGTCTCGCGATCGGAGGGCTTTTTCTTGGTCGCTTGAGCCGCTCGACTTGCGAGCGTCGATCAGTACTTCGGAGGCTTCGGCGGCTTGGCCGGGGGCGCCGGAAGGGCGGGCGGCGCGGGCGGAGCCCTGGGGATCTCGCGCAGCAGCAGGAAATGCTGGGAGCCGCGGATGCCGCTGCACGAACGGACGTTCAGGCCCGAGGGCAGGCGGGTGGAGCTGTCGCCGCAGGCTTCGTCCAGCTGGTCCTGATCCAGGCCGCGCGCGCCCGACAGGTCCGCGCCGCTGAGCACCACCAGGGTCAGGTCGGCATTGCGGAAGTCCGCGCCGCTGAAGACCGCGCCGCGCAGATTCGACGCCGTCATGTCGGCGTTGCGGAAGCTGGCGCCTTCGAAGCGGCCGCCGCTCAGATTGGCGTGGTTGATGTCGGCGCTGGTGAAGTCCGCGTCGCGGGCGTTGACCGCGGAAAGGTTGGCGCCGGTCAGCTCGACGTTTGAAAGGCGGGCCTTCCGCAGGTCGGCGCCCGGCATCTGGGCCGCGTGCAGTTCGGCGGACGACAGGTCGACGCGCACCAGCGTGGCCTGGGTGAAGTTGGCGCCGCTGCTCTCGACGCCGGACATGCGGGCGTCGGTGAAATTGGCGTTGTTGAAGATGGCGCCGCGCATCTCGGCCCCACGCAGGTCGGCGCGGCTAAGATCGGCCCAACCGAAGTCGCTGCCGTAGAACATGGCACCGCGCAGGTCGCTGCCGATCAGGATCGCCTTGGTGAATTTCGCGCCGGCGAACTTGGCGTTCATCAGCTTGCGACCGGCGAGGTCACAGTTGGCGCACATCCCGCCGAAGGAGGTCAGCTTGGCGACGTCCTTGTCTTCGATCGAGGCGTGAGCCGGGCTGGTCAGGGCCAGCAGGCTCAGCGTCAAGGCGGCGATGGAAACGCCCAAGCGGGACATCGACTTCTCCGTGCAGTCCATACGCGACTGTGTGAGTTACGGTTTGGACCGACGGGGCGCCAGAAGCCACTTAAATCGCGGTAATGACGGGGATTTAACGGCAGCGGGGGATGGAGAGACCACGCGGAATCAACGTGGAGTCGTCGCCGCAAGCCTGGCTCAATTGGCCCTGGGTGAGGCCGACGGCGCGGCTCATTTCGGCGCCCGAGAAGTTGACGCCGGATAGTCTGGCCCCGGAGAAATTCGCACCCTGCAGATAGGCGCCCACGAAGCTGGCGTTGGTCAGGTCGGCATGGGCGAAACTCGCGCCGGTCAGCACCGCGCCATAGGCGTTGACGTCGCGTAGGTCGCCGCCGGCGAAGCTGGTGCGGTTCATGACCGCCGTCGAGAAGTCCGCCTGGCGCAGGCGCGCGCCCGCCAAGTTCTTGCTCTTCAGCTCCAGGTTCGACAGGTCGGCCTGGAACAGGTTGCAGCGCGGGCAATTGGCGCCGTTGCGCACGGACGAGATCTGGCCGGCGTTCTGGGCGACGGCGGGAGCCGCCACGGCCAGGATCGAAAGAGCGGCGAGCAGGGCGATCGGTTTCATTTTGGCGCACGTCCTACGCGAAAGAAGCGTTTCGCACCCTGGCCTAGCAAACTTAACGCCAACAGAACGGTCCTACGATGAGGCGACGGGCCCCGGACGTTCCGATTGGGCTCCGCAGGTGTCGCAGACGGTCATGCCGCCCTGTCGGGTCAACGAAAGGTCCCCGCAGGCCGGGCACATTTCCCCATCCGCGCCGGGCCGATCCGCGCCCTCGAGCCGGCGACGGCCGAACGAGGCGAAGACCAGGTTGTCGGGTGTGGCGCCGCGCGAGAAGCCCTTGGAGATGAACTTGCTGGCTGGCACCGGGTCGGTGTCGAGCTCATCGGCTTCGTCGTCCACGAGGCCCTTGCCGGCGCCCAGGCCGTCGGCGTTGAACTCGCCCGGGTCGCCGTTGGCCAGATAGTCCCGGCCCAGATAGGATACGCCCAGTTCCCGGAAGATGTAGTCCAGGATCGAGGTCGCCGACTTGATCGAGTCGTTGCCCGAGACCGGACCCGCCGGCTCGAACTTGGTGTAGACGAAGGCGTCGACGAACTCGTCCAGCGGCACGCCGTGCTGCAGGCCCAGCGACACCGCGATGGCGAAGTTGTTCATCAGGCTGCGGAACGCCGCGCCTTCCTTGTGCATGTCGATGAACAGCTCGCCCAGCTCGCCGTCCTCGTACTCACCCGTGTGCAGATAGACCTTGTGACCGCCCACGGCCGCCTTCTGGATATAGCCCTTGCGGCGGTCGGGCAGGCGGCGGCGCGAGCGATCGCGCTCGACGATCTTCTCGACCACCCGTTCGGTGACCACGGGCTCGCGCGTGAGCGTGGGCGTGGCGCGCGCCGGTTCGGCGGCGGGTTCCTCGGGAAGGTCCAGCTTGAAGTCGGCGGGCGCGGCGGCGCGTTGCAGGCGCATGGCGCGGATCCCCGACCGCGCGGCGGCGGCCTGGGCGCGCACGGCGTCGGCCGGGCGGGCGTCGAAGGCCACCGGGATGGCCACCGGCGTCGGCAGGCAGGCGAAGCCGTCGACGGCGGCGATCATGGCGAGGCGGTCGGCGAAGGTGGGCGCCTCGATGGACTGGAAGGCCTCGCGCAGCTCGGGATTCAGCGCCTCGCAGTCACCTAGCCGGCCGGCGCCCAGGGCGTGGCGCTGGGCGGCCTCGATCTCGGTGGCCGAGAAGTCGGCGAAGGCCAGGGTGTCGAAGTCGCGGCGCGCGACGTCCTCGGCCGAGGCGCCCAGCACGTCACGCAGGAAGCCCGCGCCAACGACCGCCGGGGCGAAGGCCGCGCGGAGGCCTTGGTTCTCACGCAGGGCGTGCTCGGCCTTCTCGATCTCATGGGCGGTGAAGCCGCGAGCCTGGAGCATCGCGTGATCGATCGCCGGGCTTTCGGCCAGCGAGCCATGGCCCAGGGCGTGGCGCCGAGCGGCGTCGAGGTCGACGTCCTCGGTCGACAGGGCCTCGAAGGCGGCGGCGCTAAAGGCGGGAAGCAGGAAGCCGTCGGCGGTCTGGGTGACCGAAACGGGGGACATCGCGCCGGAGGGGCCGACCGGCGCGCCGCCGAGACGCAAGGTGGCTTCGGCGTCCTCGAACGGACCGACCAGGGCGGCCGAGCGCAGGCCGTGCTTGCGGGCCAGGGCATGAGCGGTGGCGAGGGCGGCGGCGGCTTCGGTCGCGAGGGCCGAGCGAAGGGCCGCCGCGCGCACGCGGCGTTCAGCCAAGGTCTTCAGCACGCCCTGGCGGTCCTGGGCGAAGAGCGCGTCTTGGCCCAGCACGGCGGCGGCCTCGGCGGAGGCCGACAGGGCCGCGCCGACCGCCAGCGCCCACAGCGCGGCGGCGGCGTCGCGACCTTCGACGCCGGTCTGGGAAAGACCCTGGCTCAGCAGGCAGTCGCCGACGCCGGCCAGACCCAGGCGCGCGGGGCGGTCGCCGCGATCCAGCTCGAGCGCCGTGGCCCAGAGGTGGCAGACATAGGTGAAGCGCTCGACGTCGAAGCTCTCGCCGTCGAGGAACGCGCTGGCGTCGATCGCCGCGCCGATCCCGACGCCACGCGAGAGCAGGTCGGCGTCCGTGGGCGAGAGGGTCAGGGTCAGGGCGCTGGTTTCCCAGCCGGCCTGGGCGGCCAGGCCGGAGGCCTCGTCGCCGGCCGCCACGCCGTGGCGCGAAGCCGAGGCGACCATGGCGGGTTCGCGAAGCGGCGGCAGCTCGGTCGCCGCCACGCGGGGGCCGTCGGCGGTGGCGATGGCGTCGAGGATCGTGCGGTCGTCCGCGCCCAGCTCGCGGGCCTTGCGAGCGGCGCGGGCCAGGGCAGGGTTCTTGCGGACGTCGCCGCAAGCGCGCGGATCGCCCTGGCAGCGGCGGACAGCGTCGGCGACCTGGGCCAGCGCCTTGTCCAGGCGCGCGGCGGCCTGGGTGGCCAGGGCATGGGCCCGGCGGCGCGCCAGGCTGGACCTGACGGCGGTCTGGAACTCGATCTCGGCGATATCGGGAAGCAGGTCCAGGCCGGCCAGGCCGCCCGTGGGCGTGGCGATGCCGGTCAGCATGGTGGCCAGAAGGGCTTCGCGGAAAGCCGCGGCGTCGGCCTTGTCGCCGAACAGACCGCGCGCAAGGCCAGCCTGGGCAACGCGGTCGGCGTAACGAGCCGGACCGCCGCCCAGCGGAGCCTTGGGCTCGATCTGGCCGGCCCAGTCCAGCCAGGCCTCGACACGGGCGTCGGTCCACGAAGGCGGTGCGGAAACGACGACGACGCTGTCGCTGCGCTCCAGGTCGCGCCACTCCATGGCGGAGACCATTCCTGCGGCTTTGGCGTGGGTGCGCATGGGGCGGGTTCCGGGTCCGGTCGATCTGTCGCGATATCTTACCAAATTCCTAACGACTGATTCCGTGCCGTTAGATGCGCTTAAGGTCGCACCCTAAGCTAGAACCTTGCTCGCCGAGCCTCAATAGATGTTGCGGGTCAGGCGCCCCTAATCCACAAGATGTTGAAGTTGCCGTCGCCCGGCTGACTCTGGACGCTGCGGGGCTGGGGCGCTATGGTCCCGCCGCTTCGCCGCGCCTGTCGCGGCGGCCCATGTATGCCCCTCGGGGCCCTGCAATTTCGGGTGCGAACGTAGTGCTGAAAGCGATCTTCACGTGGTGGAATGGCGCGACCCTGGGTCAGCGCTTCCATATCGGCCGCCGCGGCGTGTTCATCGGCAAGGACGAGCAGGGCAATCGCTATTTCGAGGCGCGCGACAACAGCGACAGCTACGACGAACGCAAGCGCCGCTGGGTGATCTACAACGGTTATGCGGAAGCCTCGAAGGTCCCACCGGACTGGAGCGGCTGGCTGCACTACACCTTCGACGAGCCGCCGACCCAGGTTCCGCTGATGCGCCGCGATTGGGAGAAGGATCACCTCCCGAACCTGACCGGCACGGTGCATGCCTGGCGTCCGAAGGGTTCGCTGACCCGGGGCGGCGAGCGCGCCGCCGCGACCAGCGACTACGAAGCCTGGAAGCCGGAATAGGCCCGATGGCCCGCCGGGCGTCCCTGGTCGCCGCCTTTGCCGTCCTGTCCGGCTTAACCGTGACGGGCCCCGCCTTCGCGCGCCAGAACACCGCGCCTCAGGCCCAGACCCCGCCGCCGGCCCCGCAAGCGCCTGTCGCGCAGACGCCGCGTCCCGTGGCGCCCGCGCCGGGACCCGAGCAGCGTCCAGCCCAGCCGGCCCAGGTCTCGCCGGCCGTGGCCAATCCCAATCCGCCAGCATCGCCGCCGCCGACCGCGGCGACCGCGCCCAAGCCGGCCGCCACGACCCCGGCCAAGCCGGTTGAGCCGACCAAGCGCGCACGCTACTCGATCGCGATCCTGCAGGCCCTGGACAAGGTCACGACCGAGACCATGCGGTTCGAGGTCCCGATCGGTCAGCCGATCCGCTACAAGACCCTGATCTTCACCATCCGCGCCTGCGAGACCGCCGCCTCGGACGAGATCGCGCCGGAGTCGACGGCCTATGTCGTCGTCGACACCCAGCCCAAGGCCCAGGGCGGTCGCGCCGCCCCTCCGGGACGCCAGATCTACAAGGGTTGGATGTACGCCAGCTCCCCGGGCCTGAACCCGCTGCAGCACCCGGTCTATGACGCCTGGTTGATCGCCTGCAAGCAGTCGGTCCCCGTCGCGCCGCCCGCCAAGCCGTAGAAGTCACCCGGGACGTTCAGGGCCTTGGCCAGTCGCCGGCGATAGTCCGCGCGGCCGATCTCGATCACACCGAACTGGGCCAGGTGGTCGGTGATGAACTGGGTGTCGAGCAGCTGATAGCCGCCGGCGATCAAGCGCGCCACCAGGTGCACCAGGGCCACCTTGCTGGCGTCGCGCGCGGTGGAAAACATGCTCTCGCCGAAGAAGGCGCCGCCCAGCGAAACACCATACAGTCCGCCCACAAGCTCATCGCCGCGCCAGGCCTCGACGCTATGGGCCAGGCCCCGGGCGTAGAGCTGGCCGTAGAGGCGCTGGATGGGATGGTTGATCCAGGTCTCCAGCCGCCCGGGCTTGGCGGCCGCGCAGCTCTCGATCACCGCGTCGAAGGCGGTGTCGATCCGGATCTCGTAGAGGCCGCCGCGCACGGTGCGGGCCAGGCGCTTGGGGACGTGCAGTCCGTTCAGCGGCAGAACGCCTCGGCGTTCTGGATCGATCAGGAAGACGCTTTCGTCATCCCGGGCGTCCGCCATCGGAAACACGCCCCGCGCATAGCAGGCGATCAGATCGTCGACCGTGAAGGCGTCCACCTGGGTTCCCGACGCTGTCGTCTCAACCGGCCTGTTCGGCCTGCTTGAGATACCACGTGGTCAGGGTGCGCGCCCAATAGCGTGGAACCCCGTGGGCGGACTGCAGGTGCGCGACGACATCGTTCGACTTCCGGCCGGCGATCGGCGCGATCACCCCGGCCCAGTGGGCCAGGGGGTGACCGGTCTTCTCGACGACCTGTTCGTCGCTGACGTCCCAGTAGTCGGCGCGCACCATGCTAGATCCTAGGCCTCCTGGGCTTTGATCCAGCGTTCCAGCCAGTGGATGTCGTAGTCGCCGGCCAGGATGTCGGGCTGAACCAGGAGGTCCTGGAACAACGGGATCGTGGTCTCAATCCCGCCCACGACCATCTCGCCCAGGCAGCGCTTCAGGCGCGCGATGCACTCGGCGCGGTCGCGGCCGTGCACGATCAGCTTGCCGATCAGGCTGTCGTAATAGGGCGGGATCGCGTAGCCGGTGTAGATCGCCGAATCCAGACGAACGCCCAGCCCGCCAGGGGCATGGAAGTCCGTGATGGTGCCGGGCGAGGGCGTGAAGGTCCGCGCATTCTCGGCGTTGATCCGGCACTCGATGGCGTGCCCCTCGAAGACGACGTCGTCCTGGGTGAACGACAGCGGCAGGCCGGCGGCGATGCGGATCTGTTCGCGGACCAGGTCGATGCCCGTGATGGCTTCGGTGACCGGGTGCTCGACCTGCAGGCGGGTGTTCATCTCGATGAAGAAGAACTCGCCGTTCTCCCACAGGAACTCGATGGTCCCGACGCCCAGGTAGCCAATGGCCTTGACGGCGTCGACGACGATCTTGCCGATCTTGGCGCGATCGGCCGCGCCGAGGGCGGGCGAGGGGGCTTCTTCCAGCACCTTCTGGTGACGGCGCTGCAGCGAGCAGTCGCGCTCGCCCAGGTGCACCACGTTGCCGTGGCTGTCGGCGATCACCTGCAGCTCGATGTGACGCGGCTTCTGGAGATAGCGCTCCATATAGACCGTGTCGTCGCCGAAGGCCGCGCGGGCCTCCGAGCGGGCGGTGGAGACCGCCTCGGCCAGGTCCTCACGCGTCTGGGCGACCTTCATGCCGCGACCGCCGCCGCCGGAGGCGGCCTTGATCAGCACGGGGAAGCCGATTTCCTCGGCGGCCGCGAAGGCCTCTTCCTCGGTCGAGACGCCGCCGTCCGAGCCGGGGACGACCGGGATGCCGGCGTCCTTCACGGCCTGTTTGGCGGTGATCTTGTCGCCCATCATCCGGATGTGCTCGGGCTTCGGGCCGATGAAGGTGAAGCCGTGCGCGTTGACGATCTCGGCGAAGCGCGCGTTCTCCGACAGGAAACCGTAGCCGGGGTGGATCCCCTGGGCGCCGGTGATCTCGGCCGCCGCGATGATCGACGGGATGTTGAGGTAGCTCTTGGCGGCGGGGGCGGGGCCGATGCAGACGCTTTCGTCCGCCAGGCGCACCCACATCGAGTTGCGGTCGGCCTCGGAGTGGACCGCCACGGTGGCGATGCCCATTTCCTTGCAGGCGCGGTGAACCCGGAGCGCGATTTCGCCCCGGTTCGCGATCAGGATCTTGTCGAACATGATCGTTACTCGATGACGACGAGCGGCTCGCCGAACTCGACGGGCTGCGCGTCGGCGACCAGGATCTCGACGACCTTGCCGGCCTTCGGAGCCGAGATCGGGTTCATGGTCTTCATGGCTTCGACGATCAACAGCGTCTGACCGGCCGTGACGGTGTCACCGACCTTGATGAAGGCGTCCGCGCCCGGCTGGGGCGACATGTAGACGGTGCCGACCATCGGGGACTTCACGGCGTCGCCACGCGCGGCGGCGGGCGCCGGAGCGGCTTCGGCGACCGGCGCCGCGGCGACCGGCGCGGCCGGAGCGGGAGCCGGGGCGTAGGTCGGAGCGGCCGACTGCTGCACATAGTTGACGGGAGCGGCGGTCAGTTCGCGCGCGACGCGGATCTTCAGGCCGCCGTGCTCGACCTCGATCTCCGTGAGGCCCGTGTCCTTCAGGATGTCCGCGATCTTGCGGACCAGACGAGCGTCGATGGCCGGAGCTTCGACCGGATCGGCGGGGGCCTTGGGGTTCGACATGGAAGCTTACCTTGTTCTTTTTGAACGCCTCGGCGGCGGAAAACGCCGGGCGATGTCGTTGCTAAACGCGGATCAGGCCGAAAGCGGCCTCGATCGCCAATTCATAACTCGCCGCGCCGAAGCCGGAGACAATCCCGGTGGCCGCTAGCGAAACGAAGGTGTGGCGGCGGAATTCCTCTCTCGCAGCCGGGTTGGACAGATGGCACTCGATCACCGGGATGCTCAAGGTTTTGAGCGCATCCAGAAGCGCGATCGAGGTGTGGCCGTAGCCGGCCGGATTGATGATGAGCGCCGAGGCCGACTCACGCGCCTCTTGCACCCAATCGATCAGCACGCCCTCATGGTTGGACTGGCGGAAAACCACCGAAACACCGCGCGAAGCCGCCCGCGCCTCACAGCGCGCACGGACATCGTCGAGCGTGTCCTTGCCATAAATCTCGGGCTCGCGGGTCCCCAACAGGTTGAGATTGGGTCCGCTCAGCACGTGGATCGGTTTTACCATGCGGCTCCGCCGTCGATTCCGAGGGTCTTGTATAGCCGGTTCCGCCGGGTCACAAGCACGGCTCGCTTCGGAGGAGATATGAGGCTTTTACTGAATGGGGAAGAACGGGACGTGGCCAACGTTGTCACGATCGCCGATCTGGTGAGCGCCCTGGGCCTGGACGCCCGCAAGGTGGCCGTCGAGCGCAACCTCGAGATCGCTCCGCGCTCGACCTATGGCGACACTGCCTTGGCCGACGGCGACCGCATCGAGATCGTCACTTTTATCGGTGGCGGCTGATCCTGCGCCCTTCGAGGCCGCTTCGCGGCGCCTCAGGATGAGGACGCCCGAGCGATAGATCCTCATCCTGAGGTGCGAGCAAAGCGAGCCTCGAAGGACGCAAGGCGTTTGAAACCGAGCGTTCCCAGGCGTAAACCAGCCCGATGAACGCGCACGTTTCCCCCGACTCCGTCTCGGCTCCCGACACCGACGAAACTTGGACCGTCGCCGGCCGCACCTTTCGCTCGCGCCTGATCGTCGGCACGGGCAAGTACAAGGACTATGCGACCAACGCCGCCGCCGCCCGCGCGGCCGGGGCCGAGATCGTCACCGTGGCCGTGCGCCGCGTGAACCTGACCGATCCCAGCCAGCCGTTGCTGATCGACTACATCAAGCCGACCGAATTCACCTATCTCCCGAATACGGCGGGCTGCTTTACCGGCGAGGACGCGGTGCGCACCCTGCGCCTGGCCCGCGAGGCCGGTGGCTGGGACCTGGTCAAGCTGGAGGTCCTCAGCGACCCCAAGACCCTGTTCCCGGACATGGAAGAGACCTTGCGCTCGCTGAAGCTGCTGGTCGCCGAGGGCTTCCAGGTCATGGTCTACTGCTCTGACGACCCGGTCTATGCCCGCAAGCTGGAAGAGGCGGGCGCGGTGGCCATCATGCCGCTGGGCGCGCCGATCGGCTCGGGCCTGGGCATCCAGAACCGGGTGAACCTGCGGATCATCGTCGAGAACGCCAAGGTGCCGGTGCTGGTCGACGCCGGCGTCGGCACGGCCTCGGACGCGGCGATCGGCATGGAGCTGGGCTGTGACGCCATCCTGATGAACACGGCCATCGCCGAGGCCAAGGATCCGATCCGCATGGCCAAGGCGATGAAGCACGCCGTCATCGCCGGCCGCGAGGCCTACCTCGCCGGCCGGATGCAGAAGCGGCTGTACGCCGATCCCAGCTCGCCGCTGGCGGGACTGATCTAGCCCGCCTTCGCCTTGCTCGCCCGCGTCTGCTCGATCGCCAGCTTCAGGGCGTTCATGTCGGCGCCGGGCACCAGGGTGTCGCCAACGATGAAGGCCGGGGTGCCCGACAGGTTCAGGATGCGGGCCAGGGCGTCGGTGTCGGCGATGTGCTGGGTCACGGCCTGGCTCTCGCCGACGGCCTTGGCCTTGTCCATGTCAACGCCCAGGCCCTTGGCGATGCGCAGCGCGCCGGCCGCGTCGAGAGCGTTCTCGGCCATCAGGGCCTTGTAGAGCTCCAGGCTCTTGCCCTGGTCCTTGGCGCCTAGCGCGATGCGGGCGGCGGCCTCGCTGTCGTTGCCGAAGATCACGAAGTCCTTCAGCACCAGGCGGACATCGGGGTTCTTCTGGACCAGTTCGACGAGTTCGGGCGCGACGTGACGGCAATAGCCGCATTTGTAGTCGAAGAACTCGGTGACGGTGATCGCGCCCGCCGGATTGATGACGATGTCGCGCGGATCGCGCTCGATAGCCTGGCGGTGCTTGACGATGGCCTGCTGGGCCGACACGGCCTGCTGCGCGGCCTGCTTCTTTTGCAGCGCCTGGCTAGCTTCCACCAGCACTTCGGGGTGCTCCAGCAGGTAGGCGCGGACCTTTTCGCCGAACGCCTTGTCGGGCTGGGGCTTGCCGCAGCCGGCGAGGGTCGCGCCGACGAGGGCGAAGGGCAGGGCGAAGGTCGCTGCGCGACGAAGCAGGGTCATAGAGGTCTCGGAAGAGAGGAAGGCCGCTTCAGCGGCCGAGGTTGGATTGCACGGCGCCTTCCTTGGCCAGGTCCTTCAGTTCCTGGTTAGAGGGGCGCGAAGCCAGGACGATGTCGGTGGCGCGACGCCAGTCCGGCGTGTTCTTGGTCAGCAGCTCCCGGGCCCGCATGGCGAAGACCTTGGCTTCGCGCACCGCGCCCAGCGAGAAGTACTGCTCGGCGGTGGCCAGGCGCGCCTCACCGTCCTTTTTCTGCTTGTCGTAGGCCTGGGCCATCAGGCGCCAGGCGACCGAGTTGTCCGGCTCGTTGAGCAGGCTGCGCTTCAGCTCCTGGATGCCTTCCTCGACCTTCTTGGGATCGTCGAGGCTGATCAGGGTCTGGCCGAGATTGACGCGCAGCAGGGCGGCGTCGGGCTTCAGGGCCACCGAGCGGCGCTGCGGCTCCTCGGCTAGGGCCACGCGGTTGAATTCGAACAACACCTGGCCCTTCAGCTCCCACAGATAGGGATTTTCCGGGTGGTCGGCGAGCAGGCCGTCGATCAGCTTCAGGGCCCGGTCGGGCTCCTTCATCTGGTAATAGGCGATGGCGCGGGCGTAGCGGGCCGGAAAGCCGGTGTCGGTCTCCTTGTACTTCATCAAGGCGACTTGTGGGTTCAGGAACCCTTCCAGCTTGGCCTTCATGACCTCGTGCTGGGCCAGATCCTCTGGCGTATCGACGGCGCTGAAGTGGGGCTGGCGCTCGACGCGGCTGCGCAGCACCTCGATCCGCTCCGACGACAGCGGATGGCTCCGGAAATAGGCGAACCGGCGGGCCTGGTCGAAGACCTCCTGGTAGCGGAAATTGTCGAAGAACTCGACGAGGCCGCGGCCCGACTGACCGGTGGCCTCCAGGAAGCCGGCGCCGGCCTGGTCGGCGCGGGATTCCTGCTCGCGGCTATAGCCCAGGGCTCCGAGCGCGCCGGCATACTGCGCATTGCCCAGCAGGATCGCCGCGCCGTCCGCGGAGCCGGCCAAGGCGGCCAGGACGCCCAGACCCATGGTCAGGATCATCGGCTTGAGCCCGGCCTTCATCATCTCGTCCGAACGGCTCGGGTGACCACCGGCCAAGTGTCCGGTTTCGTGGGCGATGACGCCGCGCAATTGGTTGGGGTTCTCGGTCTGCAGGATCAGGCCGGTGTTGAGGCCCATCTGCAGGCCCTGGGTCGCGAAGGCGTTCAGGGACTTGTCGCCGACGATCAGGATCCGGACGTTCCTGGCGTCCAGACCGGCCGCCGTGAAGATCGGGTCGGAATCGTGGTGCAGGATTTCTTCGATCTCGGTGTCGCGGATCAGCGACATGCCGCCGTCCTGGGCCGAGGCGACCCGCGGAACCGAAACGCCGGACGCAAAAACGGCCAGGGCGGCGGTCGCCGCGCCCAATCGCCGTCCCATCTGGCGTTTCCCAGCGCGCCCGCTACGCGAAGTCATCGAGTGATCTCCAGATCGCGCCCCCGCGAACCCTGACCAGTCTAACTTGGATCGTGAAGGCGAGGGAACAAGAGCTTCCTGATCGTCGCCCAGACGATTTCGGCCCGCGCGCCGTCAAGACGCGCGGGCCGCGATCAGGTCACCTACCGGCGCCACCAGCCCTTCCGGGGCTTTTCGGGCGGGGTGGTGATCTCGTTCGGATCGGGCTCAGCCGAAGCGGCGACCGTCTCGACAACCGGCTCGGGTTCGGGAGCCGGAGCCGGAGTGGCCTCGACGACGGGTTCCGGTTCCGGAGCCTGGACCGGTTCCGGCGCGACCTCGGCGACGGGTTCGGCCACGGCCTCGACGGTTTCAGCAACGACCTCGGCTTCAGCCTCGGGCGCGGCCTTCTTGCTGCGTGAGCGCGTGCGCTTGGGCTTCTTCGGCGCGTCCTCGGCTTCGGGCAGTTCGACCCAGACGTCGGCCGGCGGGCTGGCGATCACCGGCGGAGCTAGGATCGGCGCCTCGAAGGGCTCGGCCGGTTCGGCGGTCACGGCCTCGACCGAGGCGGTGTCGACGGCGGCTTCGACCTGGACGGCGTCGTCGCGTTGGCGACGGCCGCGATCACGGCCGCGGCGGCCGCGTTCACGAGCGGGACGTTCTTCACGCTCCGGACGCTCCGGACGCTCGGTGCGTTCCGGACGTTCGGCCGTTGTGGCGGCCTCGGCGCGGGCTTCGGGCGCCGGACGGCGCGGTTCGCCGCCACCGACCAGGGCGGCCGGGTCGTGCCAGGTGAAGACGTTCTCGCCGAACGGGACGCGGGGGCGGATCCAGACGAAGGCGTCGGCCGGACGATCGCCGTCCTCACGACCGCCACGACGACCGCCACGACGGCCGCGACGACGACGGCGACGACGGGCGTCCTCGTCCTCGTCGCCGAACTCGGCGCGGTCTTCGGCGTCGCTCTCGTCTTCTTCGCCCTCGGCTTCGACCTCGGTCGCTGTCTCGGTCTCGGCTTCGTCGCGACGACCGCGGCCGCGGCCGCGATCACGGCGGCGGCGCCCCTTACGGTCACCGCGATCGTCGTCGCGGGTCTCCTTGCGGGCCGAGGCGTCGTCGTCGTCGGTGTCCTCGCGCTCGATGTCGTCCTCGTCGTCGAGGTCGATCGCTTCGTCTTCTTCTTCCTCGTCAGTGAAGGCCGAGGGATCGAAGTCGTCGTCTTCCTCGACATACGGCGCCGGAGCCACGGCGATGCGTTCGCCCAGTTCCGTGCGCTCGATCTCCTGCTCGCCGGCGTGCAGGCTGTCGTCGACCAGAACCGTGACCAGCAGGCCATGGGTCTGCTGCAGGCGCTGCAGATAGGCGCGCTTTTCGTTGAGGATGTAGAGGCCGACCGAACGCGAGACCTTCAGGATCACCGCGCCGCTGCCCTTCAGGGCCTCGGCCTCGACCGCGCGCAGGGCGGCCAGGGCGCTCGACTCGACCGAGCGGACGCGGCCGGTGCCTTCGCAGTGTTCGCAGACGTGGGTCGTGCCTTCCAGAACGCCGGTGCGGCGGCGCTGGCGGCTGATCTCCATCAGGCCGAAGCCCGAGATCTTGCCCATCTGGATGCGGGCGCGGTCGTCCTTGAGAGCGTCCTTCAGGACCTTCTCGACCGTGCGGTTGTTCTTGCCTTCATCCATGTCGATGAAGTCGATGACGATCAGGCCGGCCAGGTCGCGCAGGCGCAGCTGGCGGGCGGCTTCCTCGGCGGCCTCGACGTTCGTCTTGAGGGCGGTGGCCTCGATGTTGCGCTCGCGCGTCGCCTTGCCCGAGTTGACGTCGATGGCGACCAGGGCCTCGGTCTGGTTGATCACCAGATAGCCGCCGGAACGCAGCGGCACGACCGGCGAATAGATCTGGGCCAGATGGTCCTCGATCTTGTGCTTGACGAACAGCGGCGTCGGATCGCGGTAGTTGAAGACCTTCTTGGACTGGCTCGGCATCAGCATGCGCATGAAGTCGCGCGCTTCCTTGTAGCCGGCGTCACCCTCGACCCAGATCCCCTCCAGGTCCTTGTCGTACATGTCGCGAATGGCGCGTTTGACGAGGTCTTCTTCCTCGTAGATCAGCGCCGGGGCGATCGAGTGCAGCGTGTTCTCGCGGATGTTCTCCCAGAGACGCAGCAGATATTCGTAGTCGCGCTTTACCTCGGCCTTGGTGCGCTTGGCGCCCGCCGTGCGGACAATAAGGCCCATGCCCTGCGGCACGTCCAGGCTCTGGACGACGCTCTTCAGGCGCTTGCGATCGGTGATGGCGGTGATCTTGCGGCTGATGCCGCCGCCACGGGCGGTGTTGGGCATCAGGACGCCGTAGCGGCCGGCCAGCGACAGGTAGGTGGTCAGGGCCGCGCCCTTGTTGCCACGCTCTTCCTTGACGACCTGAACCAGCATGATCTGCCGGCGGCGGATCACTTCCTGGATCTTGTACTTGCGCATCAGCCGGCGCTTGCGGCGCGCCAGTTCTTCCTCGACGTCGTCATCGTCGTCGTCGACCGCGCGGGCGCCGCCGTTGACGTCGTCCTCGTCGTCGCCGCCCGAGGCGCGACGGGAGATCGGGGTGTCGTCCTCGTCGTCACCGCTGTCGTCGCGCATCAGCGCTTCGCGGTCGGCGACCGGGATCTGATAGTAGTCCGGGTGGATTTCGTTGAACGCCAGGAAGCCGTGGCGATTGCCACCGTACTCGACGAACGCGGCCTGAAGGCTGGGTTCGACGCGCGTTACCTTGGCGAGATAGATGTTTCCGCGGAGCTGTTTGCGGGTCTGGCTTTCGAAATCGAATTCTTCAACCCGGGTTCCGTCCACGACGACCACACGCGTCTCTTCGGCGTGTGCTGCGTCGATCAGCATCTTCTTCGACATTAAGGGAGTCTCCACGGCGCACGGCGGGCGCGAGGCCCGGGCGCCGATATGAATGAAGGGCGCGCGCGTCGCCGACCGTCGTCGTCCCGCTGTAGCGGGTCCGAAGGGTCAGGTGCCAAAGGCGATCGGGTGCGGCGCAGCCCATTGGGGGTTTCGTTTGTCCCTACCGCGCCGGGGGCGCGGAACTGGATGGTTTGCCTGTCGCGTCACGAGTGGCGCGAGGAGGTATTGTTGTCGCGCCAGGAAGGCGCGGATCGGATGGCGCGTCGTCGCCAAGAGGGCGTTTGAGCCCGACGCGAGCCCCGCGACACAGCGTCTCGGTAGGCATCTTGCCCGCTCGGTCGGCCGCGTCTCGAAACACTATCTAATCTGCCGTCTACGGTACGGAAGAGGTTCAAGACCTCTTTTCCACAACACAGGCGGCCCGCACGGAGTCGTGACGATCACGGCATTCGCGCGCGGCGGGACTGTAGCCACATAAGCGCGCAAAAGAAAAGCGTTCGACGGACGATCTCGACTTAACCCTTTCGCTACCGCGCCCGGGCGATATTGACCTCCGGTTCACCAATTCCGACTAGCGCGGGCGGATGCGTAAGGTTCTCATCAGTTTGGCCCGCATGGGCTGGTTCAGGGCGATCCTGATTGTCGGCGGTCTGACGACCGCGGGCGTCGCCGTGGCCACGGCTCAAGGCCCCGCCGCGCCGGCGGGCGTGCAGAAGGTCCGTTTCGGCGGCGACCGTTCGGAGACGCGCGTCGTCATCGACCTGGATCGCGCCGCCGCCGGCAAGCTGATTTCCGACGGCATGGACGACCAGCGCCTGGTTCTGGCGCTTCCGAATGTCCTGGTGTCCGGCGACCTCCAGGGCTCTGGCCAGGGCCTGGTCAAGCGCTGGGTGATCGACGAGGCCGCCGGCGGCGCTCGTCTGCGCCTGGACCTGGCCGGCAAGGCCGAGGTCCGCCGGCGCTTCCTGCTGCCGCCCGGCGACGGGGCCAGCGCCTATCGCTATGTCATCGACCTCAAGGCCGTGGACGGGGCTATCGCCCCGCAAACGCCGCGCCTGACCCTGGCGACCGCGCCGGTCAAGGCCGCGCCGCTGCGCCTGAAGAAGGTCATCGTCATCGACGCCGGCCACGGCGGCAAGGATCCCGGCTCGCTGGGCGCCAATGTCCACGAGAAGGATGTCACCCTGGCCGCCGCCCTGGCGCTGAAGGACCGTCTCGAACGCACCGGCCGCTTCCAGGTGGTGCTGACCCGCGAGACCGACACCTTCATTCCGCTGGAATCGCGCGTGCAGATCGCCCGTCGCGCCGACGCGGACCTGTTCATCTCCATGCACGCCGACTCGGGTCCGGACACCACCACGCGGGGCGCTTCGGTCTACACCTTGTCGGAAAAGGGCGCCGATCGCGTCGGCCGCGTCCTCGAGAAGGACGACTGGCTGATGAAGGCGAACCTGCCGGGCCGCGATCGCGCGGTCAGCCAGATCCTGCTGGATCTGTCGCAGCGCGCCACCAAGAACCGTTCGGCCGCCTTCGCCCAACTGCTGCTGGCCAATGTCGGCGAGGAAACCACGCTGCTGCGCCGTAGCCACCGCGACGCCGGCTTCATCGTGTTGCTGGCCCCCGACGTGCCGGCCGTGCTGCTGGAGATGGGCTTCATCACCAATCCTGACGATGAGGCCTTCCTGACCACCAAGGGCAGCCGCGCTCGGATGGTCGGCGCCGTGGCCGACTCCATCGAGGCCTATTTTTCGGCGGGTCTGCGCAAGTCCTGAGGCCTCACGACCGAAGCGGGGCGCTTCCCCTTTCTTCCGGCGCACTCTAATCACAGAGGGTGATCGTTCGCGCTTCGCTGGCGAAGGTGCGACCGCAAAACCGCTTACGGTTGGGCGACAAGCGATCTAGTGAAAAGTGCAAGGCAGGCTAGGGGGCCTGTCCGACGGAGGTCGCGTGGATCTGAAACCCACCGAACGATGGATGGCCATCGCGGGCGTGGCGGTGCTTTCGGCCATCGCGGTCGCGGGATTCGCGATCGCGATCTACGCCGCCTGGCTGTTCCACGACATGCCCGACGCCGGTGAGCTGCAGGACTACCGTCCGCCGACCGCCACGCGCGTCTACGCCTGGGACGGCACCCTGATCGGCGAGTACAGCAAAGAGCGCCGGATCTTCATTCCCTACGACCAGATCCCGCCGCAGCTGGCCCAGGCCTTCCTGGCGGCCGAGGATCGCAACTTCTTCCAGCACGGCGGCGTCGATGTGGGCGGGCTGTCGCGCGCCATGCTCAAGAACGTCGGCAACGCGATGCGCGGGCGGCGGCTGGAGGGCGGCTCGACCATCACCCAGCAGGTCGCCAAGAACGTCCTCCTGACCAGCGACGCCACGGTCGGCCGCAAGTTCAAGGAAGCGATCCTGGCCCACCGCCTGGAGCAGTCGTTGACCAAGCAGCAGATCCTCGAGCTCTATTTGAACGAAATCTGGCTCGGCTATCGCTCGTTCGGCGTCGGCGCGGCCGCCTATAACTATTTCGGCAAGTCCCTGCCGGACCTGACCCTGGCCCAGTGCGCCTATCTGGCCTCGCTGCCCAAGGGGCCGGACAACTACCACCCGATCCGCAACAAGACGAAGGCGCTCATCCGCCGCAACTGGGTGCTGGGCCAGATGGCCGAGCAGGGCTGGGTCTCCAAGGCCGACGCCGAGAAGGCCATGGCCGAGGACCTCGTCGTCCAGGCCGCTCCGAAGCGCGCGGCCTATCGCGACGCCGACTACTTCGTCGAGGAAGTCCGCCAGCGCGGCATGGCCACCCTGGGGTCCCGCCTGAACGAGGGCGGTTACTATATGCGCACCACCCTGGACCCCCGGATGCAGACGGCGGCCCGCGTCGCGCTGATGGACGGTCTGGAGAAGTACGACCGTCGCCACGGCTGGCGCGGGGCCTGGGGCCATGTCGAGTCCACCGACCTGAGCTGGGAAAAGACCGCCCTCGCCAAGGCGGTCCCGTCGGAACGCACGAACTGGCGTCCGGCCCTGGTCGTCTCCAATGACGGCCGCGTGCGCCTGGCGAAGAAGGAAGGCGAGGGCCAGATCGTCGGCGAGGACGTGACCTGGGCCAAGAACGGCAAGGGCCTGAAGGCCGGCGACCTCGTGTTCGTGGAGAGGACAGCCACGGGCGGCTATCGCCTGCGCCAGGTGCCAGCGGTGAACGGCGCCATGGTGGCCATGGAGCCCTATACCGGCCGCATCGTCGCGCTGGTCGGCGGCTACAGCTTCTCGCTCTCGAACTTCAATCGCGCCACCCAGGCGATGCGTCAGCCGGGGTCGGCGTTCAAGCCGTTCGTCTACGCCACGGCCCTGGAGAACGGCTACACGCCGGCCAGCGTGATCGTCGACAGCGCCATCACCTTCAAGGGCGCGAACGGCGAGGACTGGAGCCCGGAGAACTACCACAAGGAATTCTACGGCGCGCAGCCGCTGCGCAAGGGCTTGGAACAGTCGATCAACGCCATGACCGTGCGCCTGGCCCAGGGCGTCGGCATGAAGAAGATCATCGACTTCGCCAAGCGCACCGGCGTGGTCCGCGACATGGACCCCGTGCTGGCCATGGCCCTGGGGGCCGGGGAGACGACGCCGTTCAAGCTGACCGCCGCCTACGCCCCGTTCGTCAATGGTGGCCGCCGCGTCGAGCCGCACCTGATCGAGCTGGTGCAGGATCGCGAAGGCAAGGTCATCTTCCGCGCCGACAAGCGCGACTGCGAGCGCTGCGACGCCGGGTTCAGCGGCGACGAGAGCCCGCGCTTCGCCGCGCCGGGCGATCAGGTCATGGATCCCGTTACCGCCTACCAGATCACCTCGATGCTGCAGGGCGTGGTCCAGCGCGGCACGGCCGCCGCCGTCAGCTCGCTGGGACGTCCGCTGGCCGGCAAGACGGGCACCACCAACGAGTATCGCAGCGCATGGTTTGTCGGCTATTCGCCCAACCTGGTGGTCGGGGTCTTCGTCGGCTTTGACGACAACCGCTCGCTCGGCGAGGGTGAGACCGGCGCCACGGACGCCGTGCCGGTGTTCATCGACTTCATGAAGGTGGCCTTGGAGGGGCAGCCCCTGGTCGACTTCAAGCCGCCGAAGACCGCCAAGTTCGCCATGGTCCGGGGCGTCCGGGAAGCGTTCCGCCCGGGCACCGAGCCGAAGGTCGAGGTCGCCCCGACCGGGCCGGTTCCCTACCAGGACCTGCCGCCGGGCCTGCCGCCCGTCCAGCAGCCCCAGGCTCAGCCGGGCAAACCGCCACCGCAGAAGGTCGACCCGCTTAGCGGATTGTACTGATGTCATTGCGTGGGAGCGCGACGCACGCTATCTCCCGCGCCCTTCAACACTGTCACGGAGTAACGTGATGCGACCGGATGTCGAGGCCGCCGCGGCTGACATCGAGCAGTCCGTGGGACTGCTCAGGAGGCGTCTTTGACTGGGATGTCGCCCTCCGAAAGCTTGATGAGCTGAACGCCCGGGTCGAAGACCCGACCCTTTGGGACCGCCCGTCCGAGGCCCAGGCGGTCTCGCGCGATCGCGCCGCCCTGGCCGCCAAGGTCGAGTCCGTGCAGGCGATCGAGCGCGAGCTCAAGGACGCCCTGGAATACGCCGAGCTGGCCGAGATGGAGTCCGATGAGGACTCCCTGAACGACGCCCGCGCCCAGTTGAAGCTGCTGAAGGAGCGCGCCGGCCGCGCCGAACTGGAAGCCCTGCTCTCGGGCGAGGCCGACGGCAACGACTGCTACATCGAAATCAACTCCGGGGCCGGGGGCACCGAGTCCTGCGACTGGGCCGGCATATTGCTGCGCATGTACACGCGCTGGGCCAACGCCCACGGCATGACCACCGAGCTCGTCGAAGAGACCGACGGCGACCAGGCCGGCATCAAGTCCGCGACCCTGCTGGTCAAGGGCCAGAACGCCTATGGCTGGCTGAAGACCGAGGCTGGGGTGCACCGTCTGGTGCGCATCAGCCCCTATGACAGCAGCGCCCGCCGTCACACCTCGTTCGCCTCGGCCTGGGTTTATCCCGTGGTCGACGACACGATCGAGATCGAGATCAATCCGGCCGATGTGCGGACCGACACCTACCGCGCCAGCGGCGCCGGCGGTCAGCACATCAACAAGACCGACTCGGCCGTGCGTCTCACGCACATTCCGACCGGCATCGCCGTGGCCTGCCAGGCCGGGCGCTCGCAGCACCAGAACCGGGATGAAGCCTGGAAAATGCTGCGCGCCCGTCTCTACGAGGCCGAGCTGCAGAAGCGGGAAGCCGCCCAGCAGGCTCTGGAAGACCAGAAGACCGACATCGGCTGGGGTCACCAGATCCGCAGCTACGTCCTGCAGCCCTACCAGATGGTCAAGGACCTGCGGACCAACGTCGAGACCTCCGACACGCAAGGCGTGCTGGACGGCGACCTCGACGCCTTCATGGGCGCTTCGCTGGCCCAGCGCGTCGGCGCCACGCGCGACGGCGCCGAAGCCTGATCCCTAATCCCGCTGGCGCTTCCAAGGCGTCAGCGGGACATAGGTCGCCGCCTCGGTCGGTCCCTGGCGGCTGATCTCGACCAGACCCCTTCGTTTCAGGTTCTCGACCGCGTTCTGCACGGTGCGCCGAGATTGCCCTGTGCGCTCGGCCAGCTCGGCGTGGCTGAAGCTGGCGCGACCATCGGCATGCGCCGCCAGGATCGCCAGGTAGACCAGGAACGACGACGGCCTGTGGTCGTGACCGACTAGGTCGGCCATCAGGGTGTCGAGGACGTAGCGGTCGATCTCGTAGCTTGGCGTATTCATTGCTATAGCAATGCCTGCACGTCTTCACCGGCGCAAGGTCGGGCGGCTACTTCCTCCGACACCGATCGCAACACGGAGAGGGGACAACCATGAGCGTGATCAGCAAGGTCAAATTCGTCAGCATCCCGGTCAGCGACCAGGATCGCGCCCTGGCGTTCTGGACCGAGAAGGTGGGCCTGCGCGTGGCCACCGACCAGCCCATGGGCAAGCAGCGCTGGATCGAGCTGTCGATCCCCGGCGCGGAGACCGGCCTAGTGCTGTTCACGCCCGACGGCCACGAGGACCGGATCGGCGGCTTCTTCAACGGCTCGCTGGCCTGCGACGACGTCGAGCACGCCTATCGCAAGCTGAGCGAGAAGGGCGTCGAGTTCGAGGGGCCGCCCGAGAAGCAGCCTTGGGGGACTTTCGCCAAGTTCAAGGACCCGGACGGCAACACCTTCGTGCTCTCCAGCCGCTGAACGAAAGAACGCCCCGGATCACTCCGGGGCGTTCTGACTTTCTTGAGCCTGGAAGCCTCAGCCCGCGACGGGCTTGGCCAGGGCCAGGGTGGCTTCGGCCTGGGGCGGCGCGGCCGCCGGAGCCGCCTGAGCCGGCGCCGCCTGGGCGACCGGAGCGGGAGCCTGGACCGGCGCGGGGCGCTGGAACTTCAGGCTGCGACCCTGGAAGAAGGCGCCGGTTTCCATCGCCAACTGCTCGTGGGTGATGTCGCCGTCGACATAGGAGGTGCCGTAGAGGCGGACCTGCTTGGACGTGATCGAGCCGACCACCCGGCCGCGCACCTCGACGATCTCGGCGTAGAGCGAGCCTTCGACGTGGCCGGTTTCGCCGATGGTCAGGCGGCCGACGCGGACGTCGCCCTTGATCACGCCGTCGATCTGCAGCTCGCCCTCGCCGGTGACGCTGCCCTCGATGGTCAGGTCGGCCGACAGCAGCGAGGCCACCTTCGGCGGCGCGCGACGGGCTTGATCCGTGGGAACGACCGCCATCTGGGTCGGCAGCGGCTCGATGCGGGCCGACCCCTTGGGGGCGGACTTAGCTTGCTTGCTGAACATACTCACCAGCCTTCAGGAAACGGTTGGGGTTCTGGGCCTTGCCGTTGACCCAGACTTCGTAATGCAGGTGTGGGCCGGTCGAGCGGCCGGTCGAACCCATGGCGCCGACGCGATTGCCGATCGCCACGCGTTGGCCGACGCGGACGCCGATGGTGGCCAGGTGGGCGTAGCGGGTCTTGAAGCCGCCGCCGTGGTCGATCTCGACCGTGTTGCCGTAGCCCGAACGCACGCCCGTGAACGAGATGACGCCCGGCGCGGTGGCCATGATCGGGGTGTAGAAGGCGCCCGGGAAATCGAGGCCCGAGTGGAAGGCCGGCCGGCGTGTGAACGGGTCGAAACGGACACCGTAGCTGGACGAAAGGGCCGGATTGCTGGTCGGGCGGAAGAACGGCAGCTTCTTGGCCGCCGCGCCCAGCGAGCGCATGTCCGACATGTCGTTGGCCGCGTGCTGGATGCGGCTGGCGAACTCTTCGTCCACGTCCAGGACGGCGGCGAGGGCGCGGGGATCCTTGGCCTCGATCAGCGGGCCACCCAAGGACGCGCCGCGACCGGTGAAGTTGCCGGCGTCCAGGCCCGCCATCCGCATGGCCAGGCGCAGGCGCTCGGCGCGGCTCTTGGCGAAGCTTTCGGCGGCGTCGATCAGGCGTTCCTGATCCATCCGGGTGCTCTGGATGCGCTCAACGGGGCTGGCGGCCAGCAGGCGCGGCTTGGCCACGGTCAGGGCGTCGGCGGCGCCGGGAACGCCCTTGAAATCGGAGACGAGCATGGCGAGCGCGGCGTGGCGCTTTTCGACCGAGGTGGCCAGGTCGTCCAGGTTGCCATTGGTCGCCGACAGCTGGGCCACCGCGCTGTTCAGGCGGGCCTGACGGTCGGCGTTGAGGCGCTCGTAATAGGCCTTCTGCTTGATGACCTGCTGGTCGGTCGAGCTGACCGCCAGGGCGTTGACCATCATCGAGGCCGTGCAGACGCCCATCCATAGGGCGGCGGCGGTGACCGCGGTCGCGCCGAGCAGTTGCTTGTTGCTGGAGAAAACGTATCCGCGCATCTCACCGCCGGAGCGGATGTAGATGTGCCTCTCCGGAAAGAGGGCTTCGAGAGAATGCCGCAGCCGCTTGAAGCGCGTAATCGCCATCGTCCCAGAAAACCCCCCGTTTCAGGTCTGGGCGATATGCTACGATAAAGCGGAAACGTGCAAGACTCTTCGCGCCCGAAGAGAGCGCGAGTCGCAAAAAGCGAGTTTTGCTTGCCGACCCTTAACGTTTCCTGACCGCGTTCGTCACGCATTAAGGTTGCGCTTGGTTGGAAAGGTCACAGGTAGAGGCGCGGATACAACACCCGCGCGGCCGAACGGTTCCGAATAGAGACGAAAACTACTTGATGCTCTTGGCGGCGTTCATGACGGCCTTGATGTGGCCGGGGACCTTCACCTTGCGCCAGACCTCGCGGACCACACCTTGGCGGTCGATCAGGAAGGTCGAGCGGTCGATGCCCATGTACTTGCGGCCGTACATGCTCTTCTCGACCCAGGCGCCATAGGCCTCGACCACGTCGCCCAGCGGATCGGCGGCCAGGTCGATGGTCAGGTCGTGCTTCTTGCGGAACTTGGCGTGCGAGGCGGCGCTGTCCTTCGAGATGCCGACGATCACCGCGCCCAGCTTGGCGAACTCCTCGACTTCCGACGAGAACTGCAGGGCCTCGGACGTGCAGCCGGCGGTATCGTCCTTCGGATAGAAGTAGAGGACGACGTTCTTGCCCTTCAGGCCCGACAGGCTGACCCGGCCGGTGTCGGTCGGCAGATCGAAGTCGGGGGCCATATCGCCGGGCTGCAGCATCGAACGCTTCTCCACCTTGGAATCCGTCATCCCGGCCTCTGGCTAGGCCGGCGCCGGGATGACAATCAACTAGCTAACTAAACAGGCTTCACCAAGACGATCTTCTTCTTGCCGGCGGCGAGCTTGACGACGCCCTCGACCAGGTCGGCCGATCCAATCACACGGTTCGCGTCGGCCTCGGCCTTGTCGTTGACCTTGACGCCGCCGCCCTGGGCCAGGCGGCGAGCCTCGCCGCGCGAGGCGGCCAGGCCGGCGTCGGTGAACAGGGCCGCCAGCACGATGCCGGCTTCAAGTTCCGCGGCGGGCACCTCGAAGGTCGGCAGGTCGGCAGAAAGCGCGCCCTGTTCGAAGGCCTTCTCGGCGGCGTCACGGGCCTTGCGGGCTTCGTCTTCACCGTGGGCCATGCGGGTGGCTTCGTCGGCCAGCACCTTCTTGGCGTCGTTGATCTGGGCGCCTGGCAGGGCTTCCAGCTCGGCGATCTTGTCCAGCGGCAGGTCGGTGAACAGCTTCAGGAAGCGGCCCACGTCGGCGTCCTCGGTGTTGCGCCAGAACTGCCAGTAGTCGTAGGGGCTCAGCTGCTCGGCATTGAGCCACACCGCGCCGGCCATGGTCTTGCCCATCTTGGCGCCCGAGGCGGTGGCCAGCAGCGGCGTCGTCAGGCCGAAGGCGGCCTTCTGGTCGACGCGGCGCGTCAGCTCCACGCCGTTGAGGATGTTACCCCACTGGTCCGAGCCGCCCATCTGCAGAACGCAATTGTACTTGCGGTTCAGCTCCAGGAAGTCGGTGGCCTGCATCAGCATGTAGTTGAATTCGAGGAAGGTCATCGGCTGCTCGCGCTCGAGCCGCAGCTTGACCGAGTCGAAGGCCAGCATCCGGTTGACCGTGAAGTGCACGCCGTAGTCGCGCAGGAACTGCACGTAGCCGAACTTCGAGAGCCACTCGTCATTATCGACCATGATGGCGTCGGTCGGGCCGTCGCCGAAGGTCAGGAACTTGGCGAAAACCTGCTTGATGCCGGCGATATTGGCCGCGATGTCGGCGTCCGACAGCAGCTTGCGGCTTTCGTCCTTGCCGGTCGGGTCGCCGACCTTGGTCGTGCCGCCGCCCATCAGGACGATCGGCTTGTGACCGGCCTGCTGCAGGCGGCGCAGCATCATGATCTGGATCAAGCTGCCGACGTGCAGGGACGGGGCCGTGGCGTCGAAGCCGATGTAGGCCGTGACAATCCCGCCGGCAGCGGCGGCGTCCAGCTCGTCCGGATGGGTGATCTGATGGATGTAGCCACGCGCCTCCAGGGTTCGCAGGAACTCCGACTTGAAGGACGACGCGGCGGACATGGATCGACTCTCTGGTTTGGACGGCTTTGGAAGAGATGGCGCGCCGTCTAGCACGGCGAGATCAGCTTGTGAGGGTTTCATTTCGGACTCCGGACGGGATGCCGGAGCGCATGATCGACTTGGAATGAGCGACCCCGGCGAGGCGGGGGCGTTGCGACGTGTCTGGTCGGCCTCCCGCTATGGCAGCGGGCGGTAATAGGGGCGGGCCGGGACGAAAGCGTCGATCATTGAGGCTAGCTACCGTTTCACGGTCGTGGCAGTCAACGGTCCCATGAAAATCCTGGGATTCATGACCGGCACTTCGCTCGACGCGGTCGACATGGCGGTGCTGGAAACGGACGGCGAAGAGATCCAGAGCTTCGGTCCCGCCGGCGAACGAAAACTCCGCGAGGAGACCCGCGACCTGCTGCTGGTCGCCACCGAGGTCGCCCGAGGCTGGCCGCGCGACAAGCCCGCGCCGGACATCTTCGCCGAGGCCGCGGAGGCTGTCGCGGACGAACACTTCCACGCCGCCGAGAGCTTCCTGGCCGAGCATGGCCTGGCCTGGAGCGACTTCGACCTGCTGGGCGTGCATGGGCAGACCGTGCTGCATGAGCGCCCGACGCCGGATCGGATCGGCCGGACCGTGCAGCTGCTCGACGCCGAGCGCCTGGCCAAGGCCTGCGGTCGTCCCGTGGCCTTCGACTTCCGGACCGCCGACGTGGCGGCGGGCGGGCAGGGCGCGCCGCTGGCTCCGATCTATCACGCCGCCCGCGCCCGCGCCTCGGGCCTGGCGGCGCCGGTGGCGGCCCTGAACATCGGCGGCGTGGCCAACATCACCCTGATCGACGAGGACGGCGGCCTGCTGGCTTTCGATACGGGGCCCGGCAACGGCATGATCGACCTGATGCTGCAGGAACGCGGCCTGGGTCGGTTCGACGAGAATGGTCGCCTGGCCGCGTCCGGTCGGGTGGAGCAGGCGATCCTCGATCGCTTCCTGGATAGTTCCTACTTCTCCGGCCCCGCGCCCAAGTCTCTGGATCGCTATGATTTCCCGCTGGACCTGGTGGAGCCGTTGTCGGCCGAGGACGCGGCCGCCACCCTGGTGGCGTTCACGGCGGAAGCGGTGATCAAGGCCTTTGACCTGGGCGCGCGGCCTAGCGCCCTGATCGTCTGCGGTGGCGGGCGGCACAATCCCCAGATCATGCGGGTCCTGGCCGAACGCGCGCCGGTGCCGGTCAAGACCGCCGAGGACTTCGGCTGGCGGGGCGACAGCATCGAGGCCGAGGCCTTCGCCTACCTCGCGGCGCGGACGGCCAAGGGGCTGCCGATCAGCTTCCCCGGCACGACGGGCGTGAAGGCGCCGATGACCGGTGGACGGATCGTTAGACCCTAATAGATCCTCCCCCTAGCGGGGGAGGTGGCGCGAAGCGCCGGAGGGGGAAGTGCTGCAGAGCCTGCCTCTTCCCCCTCCGTCGCCGCTACGCGCCGACACCTCCCCCGTTAGGGGGAGGATCTTGAATGCTTCAGTGCAGCTTCAACCGTCCCGACACCCGCTGCTGCAACAGTCGCGCGAGCGCCAGGGTCGCGGTCCGACCTACGCCCAGGATCGCCCGATGGTGGTCCAGGTGCAGCGACATGTAGGCCCACTTGGCGATCAGGCCCTCGACGAAGAAGTTCGGACCGCCTAGCCCGCCCATCAGCGCGCCGACGCCCTTGTTGTCGCCCAGCGACACCAGCGAACCGAAGTCGCGATAGACAAAGGGCGCTTCGATCCGGCGCTGGCTCAAGCGCGCCAGCAACGCCTTCTCCAGATAGCTGGCCTGCTGGTGCGCGGCCTGGGCGCGGGCTGGGATGGTCTTGCCGTCCTTCCACGGCGCGGCGGCGCAGTCGCCGAGCGCCCAGACATCGGGGGCCGAGGTTTCCAGGCGGTCGTTGACCACGAACTGGTTGCTGCCGTTGGTCTCCAGACCAAAGCCGGTGTTGGTGTCGGCGGCCTTGATCCCGGCGGCCCAGACGATCAGGTCGGCCGGAATGTCGCCCTGGCTGGTTTCCAGCCGGTCGGCGTGGACGGCCAGCACCTTGGCGCTGGTCTTCACGGCCACGCCCTTTCGCTCCAGGGCCAGGGTGGCCTTGTCGGCGATCTTGTGGGGCAGGCCGCCCAGGATGCGCGGCGCGGCCTCGACCACGGTGATGTCCAGACGGAAGCGTTGTTCGTCGCCAAGGCTGCCTAGCAGCTCGCGATGAGCCTCGATCAGCTCGGCCGAAAGCTCGACGCCCGTGGCCCCGCCGCCGACGATGGCGACCCGCATGACCTTGTCGGACGAGAACGAGGCCTTGGTGAAAGCCGCCAGCAGGCGGGTGTGGAAGGCCTCGGCGTCCTCGGTCCGCTCCAGCAGATGCGCCAGCTCCGCGCCCGGCGTGCCGAACAGGTTGGAGCCGCTGCCGATCGCCAGGACGCCGTAGGTGAAGCTGATGGCCCGCTCGGGCGCCAGGACCTGGCCGTCCCCGTCGGTGATCGCCTTCAGGGTCAGGCGCTTGGCGGCGGGATCGAAGGTTTCCAGCTCGCCGAGCAGGAAGTTGAAGCCGTTCGTGCGGCCGAGGATCGAATAGGAGATGCCTTCCTGATGGACGTCCAGGGTGCCGGCCGCCACCTCGTGCAGGGTGGGTTTCCAGATGTGGAAGCTGGAACGGTCGATCAGCAGCACGCGGCGCTTGCCGTTTCGCCCTCCGAGCTTGCGCCCCAGCCGCGAAGCCAGTTCCAGTCCGCCGGCGCCCCCGCCGACGATGACGATGTCGTAGTGCATCACCGTCTCCGCTCATATTCATCACTCGGTGAATATATAGGGCGGCGACCGTTGTTACGCCAGCGGCGTCTCGTCGCAACGAAAAAGGCCTCCCCGGAGGGAGGCCTTCTGGAAGTCTCTAGATCGGATCCGCCGCCAGGCGCTTGTCGAGATATTCGCTGACGCTCTTCTCGACGCTGGGCAGGTGCTCGGTCCAGAAGTGGCTGGCCTTGTCGATGACCTCGTAGTCGATCGTGATGCCCTTCTGGGTGCGCAGCTTGGTCACCACGCGCTCCACCTCGACCGGCGGGGTGATGGTGTCGGCCGAGCCCGTCAGGAACAGGCCCGAGGCCGGGCAGGGGGCCAGGAAGCTGAAATCGTACATATTGGTCGGCGGCGACACCGAGATGAAGCCGTCCGTCTCCGGGCGGCGCATCAACAGCTGCATGCCGATATAGGCGCCGAAGTCGAAGCCGGCGACCCAGGTCTGGCTGGCGGCCGGGTTGCTGGTCTGCAGCCAGTCCAGAGCCGTGGCGGCGTCGGCCAGTTCGCCGATACCGGCGTCGAACTCGCCCTGGCTGCGGCCCACGCCGCGGAAATTGAAGCGCAGGGTCGCGAAACCGCGCTTCATGAACAGGTGGTACAGCTGAACCGCCACCGGGTGGTTCATGTGACCGCCGGCCTTGGGGTGCGGGTGCAGGATCAGCGCGATCGGCGCTGTTTCGGTCTTGCCCGGAGAATAGCGACCTTCGATCCGGCCGGACGCGCCGGTCAAAATCACATCAGGCATATCGTCCCCTTTAGCTGGCGACGGTCCGCATTCGGCCCTTTTTCAGGGTCAGAATACTTGACCGCCGCGCTTGGTCTTCCTAAATCGCCAACCGCATGGCGGGCTCGAGGGCCCGCGCGCGAAGTCGCGGCTTGTAGCACACGCAAAAGCCGATGCGCGCGGAATCTGCAAGGGGTAAGGCGATGCGCCTGAGCACCAAAGGGCGATACGCGGTCATGGCGATGACCGACCTGGCCAAGCGCCAGGACGAAAGCGATGGCCGGGCCGTGGCCCTGGCCGAGATCGCCGCGCGCCAGCAAATCTCGCTGTCCTATCTGGAACAGCTCTTCGCGCGCCTGCGTCGCAAGGGGCTGGTGATCAGCGCCCGGGGACCCGGCGGCGGCTATCGCCTGGCCAAGGCGTCGACCGAGACCTTCATCTCCGACATCGTGCTGGCGGTCGACGAGCCGCTGCGCGCCACCCGCTGCGGCTTCACCAAGGGCCAGGCCAAGGGCTGTATGGCCGGCGGCGAGCGCTGCATGACCCACGGCCTCTGGGAAGAGATGGGCCGCCAGATCCATGGCTACCTGGCCAGCGTCTCGGTCGCCGACGTGCTGAAGGGCGACCTGCGTCCGGCTCGCCCGTTGGAGATCGCGGCCGAGTGAGCATCACCCGCACATCGGTCTATCTCGACTATAACGCCACGGCCCCCCTGCGACCGGAGGCGAAGGAAGCGCTGCTGCGCGCCCTGGAGAGTCCGGCCAATCCCTCATCCGTTCACGCTGCCGGCCGCGCCGCGCGCGACGTGGTTGAGCGCGCCCGCGCCGAGGTTGGAACCTTGGTGGGTGTTCCGGCCGGGTCGGTGACCTTTCTCAGCGGCGGCACCGAGGCCAACGCCCTGGCCATCGAGAGCGCCAAGGCCGCCGGCGTCGTCCGCATCATCATCAGCGCCATCGAGCACGACGCGGTGACCGAGACGGCCAAGGCCTCGGGCCTGCCGGTCGAGGTCCTGCCGGTGAAAGGCGATGGCGTCGCCGATCTGCAAGGGCTGGCGCGAGCGCTTGAAGCGCCGGGCAAGGCCCTGGTCTGCCTGATGCTGGCCAACAACGAGACGGGCGTGATCCAGCCGGTCGCCGAAGCCTCGACCCTGGTTCGCGCTCACGACGGCTGGCTGCATGTCGACGCCGTCCAGGCGGCCGGCAAGATCGCGATCGATTTCTCGGGCCTCGGCGCCGACACCATGGCGCTGTCGGCCCACAAGCTGGGCGGGCCCCAGGGCGTGGGCGCTCTGGTCGCCGGAACCCGCGCCACGCTCGTCCGCCGCCAGCACGGCGGCGGTCAGGAACGCGGTCGTCGGGCCGGCACAGAGAACGTGGCGGGCATCGCCGCCTTCGGGGCGGCCTCACGCGCGGCGCAGGAAAGCCTTGCTTCGATGGCCGAACTGTCCCATTGGCGCGACGCCCTGGCTCAACGGGTCAAGGCGCAAGGCGCGGTCGTGCTCGGGGAGGGCGCGGATCGCCTGCCCCAGACATTGTGCTTCGCGGGCGAGGGCTTCGGCTCCGAGGTCCAGGTCATGAACATGGACCTGGCCGGGGTCATGGTCAGCGCCGGCAGCGCCTGTTCGTCAGGCAAGGTCAAGGCCAGCCGCGTGGTAGAAGCCATGGGCCGGACCGATCTGGCTCCGTTCGCCCTGCGTGTCAGCGGCGGCTGGGCCAGCACGGAAGACGATTGGATCAAGTGCGGCGACGCCTGGCTCGCCGCCTGGAAGCGTATCGGCGCTCGGCGTCGGGAGGTGGCGTAGTGGCCGCGGTCAAGGAAACTGTCGAAACCGTCGCCGCGCTCGAAAAGTACGAGCACGGCTTCACGACCGATATCGAGCAGGAGTTCGCCCCCAAGGGCCTCTCCGAGGACATCGTGCGCTTCATCTCGGCCAAGAAGGACGAGCCGCAGTGGATGCTGGACTGGCGGCTGGAGGCCTATCGCCGCTGGCTTGAGCTGGAAGAGCCGACCTGGGCGAAGGTGAACTTCCCAAAAATCGACTATCAGGACAGCTACTACTACGCCGCGCCCTCGACCAAGGAAGGCCCCAAGAGCCTGGACGAGGTCGATCCGGAGATTCTGGCCGTCTACGCCAAGCTGGGCATCCCGCTGAAAGAACAGGAAGTCCTGGCCGGCGTCGAAGGCGCGCCGCGCTACGCCGTGGACGCGGTGTTCGACAGCGTCAGCGTCGTGACCACCTTCAAGAAGGAGCTGGCCGCCGTCGGCGTCATCTTCTGCTCGATGAGCGAGGCGGTCCGCGAGCATCCGGAGTTGGTGCGCCAGTACCTGGGCAGCGTCGTGCCGACCTCCGACAACTATTTCGCCTGCCTCAACAGCGCGGTCTTCAGCGACGGTTCGTTCGTCTACATCCCGCCGGGCGTGCGCTGCCCGATGGAGCTGTCGACCTATTTCCGGATCAACGCCAAGGATTCCGGCCAGTTCGAGCGCACGCTGATCATCGCCGACAAGGGCGCCTACTGCTCGTATCTGGAGGGCTGCACGGCCCCGATGCGCGACGAGAACCAGCTGCACGCGGCCGTGGTCGAGCTGGTCCTGCTGGACGACGCCGAGATCAAATATTCGACCGTTCAGAACTGGTATCCGGGCGATCCCGAGACCGGCAAGGGCGGCATCTATAACTTCGTCACCAAGCGCGCCGACTGCCGAGGCGACCGCTCCAAGGTGTCGTGGACCCAGGTCGAGACCGGCTCGGCCATCACCTGGAAGTATCCGTCCTGCGTGCTGCGCGGCGAGGGGAGCTCCGGCGAGTTCTACTCGATCGCGGTGACCAACGGCCACCAGCAGGCCGACACCGGCACCAAGATGATCCACCTGGGCGCCAACACCCGCTCGCGGATCGTCGCCAAGGGCATCAGCGCCGGGAAGTCGACCAGCACCTATCGCGGCCTGGTCTCGGCTCACCCCAAGGCCAAGGGCGCGCGCAATTTCACCCAGTGCGACAGCCTGCTGATCGGCAAGGACTGCGCGGCCCACACCGTCCCATACATCGAGGCTCGCAACGGCCATTCGGTGTTCGAGCACGAGGCCACCACCACGCGCCTGTCGGATGACCAGCTGTTCTACTGCCAGCAGCGCGGCCTTTCCCAGGAGGAGGCGGTGGCCCTGCTGGTCAATGGCTTCGTCAAGGACGTGCTGCAGCAGCTGCCCATGGAATTCGCCGTCGAAGCCCAGAAGCTGGTCGCGATCAGCCTGGAGGGCAGCGTGGGATGACCACCGTCACCCTCTACCAGCCGGTGGGCATCGAGGAAGTGCAGCTGATCAAGGCGTCCGGCTGGAGGGAATTCCCGCCGCATCTGATCGATCAGCCGATCTTTCATCCGGTGACGGACGACGCCTATGCGGGTCAGGTCGCGCGGGACTGGAACGCCGCTCACAACACCTGGCGGCGCGGCTATGTCGTGCGTTTCGAGGTCTCGGCGACCTTCCTGAGCGCCTACAAGAACAAGATCGTCGGCACGCCCGGGCACGAGGAATACTGGATCCCCGCCGAGGATCTTTCGCTGTTAAACGCGGCCATCCAAGGCCAGATCGCGATCGTCGGAACCTTCGCCGGCGAAGACGCGGAATACAGAAAACTCAACGAGACCCATGCTTAAGATCCAGAACCTTCACGCCCGCGTCGAAGACAAGCCGATCCTGAAGGGCGTCACGCTGGACGTGCCGGCCGGCGAGGTCCACGCGATCATGGGGCCGAACGGCGCCGGCAAGTCCACGCTGTCCTACGTGCTGAGCGGTCGTGGCGGCTACGAGGTCACCGAAGGCTCGGCCAGCTTGAACGGCGACGACCTGCTGGCCCTGGAGCCCAACGAGCGGGCGGCCAAGGGCCTGTTCCTGTCGTTCCAGTATCCGCTGGAGATCCCCGGCGTCCCGGCCCTGACCTTCATCCGCACCGCCCTCAACGCCCAGCGCCGCGCGCGCGGCGAGGACGAGGTCGCGGCTCCGGCCTTCCTGAAGCTGGCCAAGGAGAAGGCCGCCTCGCTGAAGATCGACTTCGAGATGCTCAAGCGCGGCCTGAACGTCGGCTTCTCGGGCGGCGAGAAGAAGCGCATGGAAATCTTCCAGATGGCGATGCTGTCGCCGCGCTTTCTGATCCTGGACGAGACGGACAGCGGCCTCGACATCGACGCCCTGAAGATCGTCTCCGAAGGCGTCAACGCCCTGCGCGGCCCTGAGCGCGGCATGCTGGTGATCACCCACTATCAGCGCCTGCTGGACTACATCAAACCCGACAAGGTCCACGTGCTGGCCGCCGGCCGCATCGTCGCCTCGGGCGGTCCGGAACTGGCCCTGCAGCTGGAAGCCGAAGGCTACGACAAGTATGCCGGAGTCGCGGCTTGACCCTTGCGACCGCCCTCAAGACCGGCGACCTGACCGCGCTGCCCTCGCGGCGCGACGAGGACTGGCGTTGGACCGACCTGCGGGGGCTGCTGCGCGCCCTGCCGCCGGCCGCGCCCGAGCATCACGGCGACGTTCCGGCCGGCCCGTTCGCCGAGCTGACCCGCGCCGAGACCCTTTTCGTCAACGGCCGCCGCGTCGCCGGCGCCGACGGCGCTCAAGGCGTTGTGGCCCTGCGCTTCGTCCACCTGGCCGACAAGACTTCGCAAGGCGCCAGCCACGCCCTGGTCGTCAAGCCGGGCGAGACCCTCGTCCTGCTGGAAAGCCATGAAGGCCGCGCCGCGGGTTATGTTTGCGATATCGCGCTCGACATCGCGGTCGGCGAGGGCGCTTCGCTCGAGCGCATCGTCCTGGTCGAGGACGACGCCGAGGCGATCAATGTCGTCACCGCCGAGGTCGATCTGGCCCCTGGCGCGACCTACGCCCAGACCGTTCTGACCTCGGGCGCGCGCCGCCAGCGGATCGAGACCCGGGTGAACCATCCAGGCGCTCACGCCCAGGTCCGTCTCGACGGCGTCTACCTGCTGGACGGCCAGCGTCACGCCGACCAGACCACCGTGGTCACTCACGCCGGCGTCGACGGGACCACCAGCCAGCTGACCAAGGGCATGGCCGCCGATCAGGCGCGCGGCGTCTTCCAGGGCCGCATCGTCGTAGCGCAAGGCGCCGACCAGACCGATGCGCGGATGGGCCATCACGCCCTGATCCTGTCGGACAAGGCCGAGATCGACGCCAAGCCGGAGCTGCTGATCTTCGCCGACGACGTCTCATGCGCGCACGGCAACACGATCGGCGCCCTGGACGAGCAGGCGATCTTCTACGCCCGCCAGCGCGGTATTCCGGAAGCCGAAGCCAAGGCGATGCTGACCGTCGCCTTCGTCGGCGAGGTGGTCGAGCGGATTGAGCACGAGGGCGCGCGCGAGATCGCCGCCGCCTGGGTGGCTCGCAAGCTGGGGAGCCCCGCCTGATGGCTTTTGACGCGCCCTTCGACGTCGCCGCGATCCGCGAGCAGTTCCCGATCCTGCGGCGCACCGTGCACGGCAAGCCACTGGTCTATCTGGACAGCGCCGCCAGCGCCCAGAAGCCGGACGTGGTGCTGGACGCCATGACCGGCTTGGCGCGGACCTCGTACGCCAACGTCCACCGCGGCCTGCACACGCTGGCCAACGAAACGACGGAAGCCTATGAAAAGGCCCGCGAAACTGTCGCGCACTTCATCAATGCCCAGACCAACGAAATCGTCTGGACCAAGAGCGCCACGGAAGCGGTGAACCTGGTCGCCAGTTCGTTCGGCCAGTCGCTGAACGCCGGCGACGAGATCGTGCTCTCCGAGATGGAGCACCACGCCAACATCGTGCCGTGGCACTTCCTGCGCGAGCGCAAGGGCGTGGTGCTGAAGTTTATCCCGGTGCTGGACGACGGGCGCCTGGACATGGAGGCCTTCGAGGGCCTGCTGTCCGAGAAGACCAAGATGGTCGCCGTCACCCACATGTCGAACGTGCTGGGTACGGTCAACGATGTGGCCCAGATCGTCCGCCTGGCCCACGCGGCCGGCGCGCCGGTGCTGCTGGATGGCTGCCAGGGCGTGGTCCACACCAAGGTCGACGTGAAGGCCCTGGATGTCGATTTCTACGTCTTCTCCGGCCACAAGCTGTACGGGCCGACCGGCATCGGCGTGCTGTACGGCAAGACCGAGCGTCTGGCGGCCCTGCCGCCGTACCAGGGCGGCGGCGAGATGATCGGTTCGGTGTCGCTGGACAAGATCACCTATGCCGACCCGCCACATCGCTTCGAGGCCGGGACGCCGGCGATCCTGGAGGCCGTCGGCCTGGGCGCGGCGATCGAGTGGCTGAACGGCCTGGATCGCGACGCCATCTTCGCCCACGAGCACGCCCTCTACGAACGCGTCGCCGAGCGCCTGCGCGGCGTCAACGGTCTGCGGATCCTGGGCGAGGCGCCGGGCAAGGGCGCGGTGCTGTCGTTCACAGTCGAGGGCGCCCACGCCCACGACATCGCCCAGGTGCTTGACCGGTACGGCGTCGCCGTGCGCGCCGGCACCCACTGCGCCGAGCCCCTGATGCGCCGCTTCGGCGTTACGTCGAGCGCGCGCGCCTCGTTCGCCCTATATAATACCGAGGCTGAAGCCGACGCGTTCGTGGACGCGCTGGCCAAGGCCCGCAGTTTCTTCAGTTGAGCCGATAGATGACCGACGCCGCAGCAACCCCCGAACCCGTCTCGGCCGAGCCCCCCTCGGTCCCTTCGGCCTTGTCGAAGGACGAGCTGAACCGGCTGACGGACCAGCTGATCGAGAAGCTGAAGTCCGTCTACGACCCGGAAATCCCGGTCGACATCTATGAGCTGGGCCTGATCTACAAGGTCGACGTCAGCGACGAGAAGGACGTGGCCATCGACATGACCCTGACCGCGCCGGGCTGCCCGGTGGCCGGGGAAATGCCGGGCTGGGTGCGCGACGCGGTCATGGAGATCAAGGAACTGAAGTCCTGCACCGTCGAGCTGGTCTTCGAGCCGCCGTGGGATTCTTCGCGGATGAGCGACGAGGCCAAGCTGCAACTGAACATGTTCTGATCGGTTCAAATTCCATGGAAACCGCGATCACCGCACGTCCCCGCCGCCCGCGCCCGAAGGTCGTCACCCTGACCGACGCCGCGGCCGCGCGCGTGAAGGAGATCATGGACCGGGCTGAGAAGCCCTATGCGGGCTTGCGCGTCGGCGTGAAGAACGGCGGCTGCGCTGGGTCTGAGTACGTCTTCGAATATGCCGAGACCCAGGACCCGATCGACGAGGTGATCGAGGAAAAGGGCGTTCGCATCCTGATCGAGCCCAAGGCCGTGCTGTTCCTGATCGGCGCCGAGATCGACTACGAAGTGACCAAGCTCTCCTCGAAGTTCGTGTTCCACAATCCGAACGAGACCGACGCCTGCGGCTGCGGCGAGAGCGTGACGATCCAGCCGGCCCCGGAAGCGCTGGAAGGCGAACCCTGATGCTGGCCCGCACGCCGTCCTGTGTCGAATGCGGCCTGGCCTGGGGCGCACCGGCCTTCCGCCACGAGGACGAAGCGCCGCTGTACTGGTCGGACACCGGCCTGCTGTGCTCATCGACCTGCGCCCAGACGCACTTCGCCAAGCGTCGGGCCGAGGGCACATTCGCCGGCGTTCCGGCGGAGTGCCCGGTCGAGGTCTAAAATCCCTCTTCCTATGGGAGAAGGTTCGCGGCAGCGGGCTCTGCTGGCGTCGTAGCCACATTCTTCCGCCCATTCCATTCCACCAGCACCGACGGCCTCACCGGTTCGCCGCGCGCCTGGGCGATCAGTTCGTTGGTCCTGCCTTCGATGACAGTCTCCATGCGCTGCATGAACTCGGCCTTCTCCAGGCCCTGGGGCAGGGCCGGCAGGAACTCGATCGTCGCCGTCCCAGGCGTCTTCTTCTTCTCGGTCTGCTGCCAGAAGCAGCCCAGGTTCGTGGCCACCGGCACGACCGGAAGGTTGAAGTCCTTGCTCATGTAGTAGACGCCCGTCCGGTAGCGGAACCGCTCGCCCGGCGCGGCCAGGTGGCCCTCGGGATAGATCAGGATCCGCCGGCCCTCGGCCGCGACCTGGGCCGCGCTCTCCGAAAGCGCCTTGCGCGCCTCCGGACCGCCGCAGCTGTCGACGACGATGGCCCCGAACTTCTTCAGGATCGCCCCGACCAGCGGAAACTTCTCCAGGTGGTCGCCGGTGACGAAGCTGAGGTTCTCGACATTGGCGAACATCACGAAGCCGTCGCCCCAGCTGTGGTGCTTGGCGGCGATGATGAAGGGGCCTTCGGGCAGGTTCTCCTGGCCCTTCAGTTGCACCTTCACGTCAGCGAAAAACGCCAGCGCCCACAGCATCCGCTTGCTGTAGAGCCGCAGGGCAAAGGCCACGGGCTTGCGGCCGGGGGCCAGGGCGGCGAAGGCGGCCGAGAAGCCGTAGAAGATCGACAGGACCCAGTAGTAGGCGTTGAACAGCGCGCTGCGCATGGTTCGGTCTTTCCTTTTTGTCGCGCGATGGCCGCCAAAACCGGCTTCCACTTTTGGCTATCGCGCTCGCCTTATCGAGCGAAGAGCACGGCCTGGACGGCCGCGGTCATCAGGGGGGCGTGGGCCGAGAGCGCATCGTCGCCGAGGCGTCCGTAAGCCTTGTTCTGAGCGGTCTGGCTGATCACGCCGATGGCCATGGCGGCCAGCACGCGCGGGTCGCCCGGCGGCAGCTCGGCACTGATCATCGCCTGCTTGATCACGTTCTCGACCAGGGTGACCGGGTCGCGGCCATCCTCCTGATAGTAGGGCAGGAAGTGGTGGAGCTGCAGCAGGTGGAACGAGAACAGCAGCCAGTCCTCGTCGGCGATGGCGCAATAGGCCTTCACCAGGGCGGCTGATTTGGCCTTGATGCCCTGGACTGCGTCGGCCTCGTCCTCGATCAGCTTTGAGAGCCGGCGGTGACAGTTCATGAAGAGTCCGACGGCAAGCTCGTCCTTGCTCTTCCAGTGGCGATAGATCGCGCCCTCGGAGACGCCCGCGCGGGCGGCTATGGTCTTGGTGGTCGTGGCGTCGACGCCGTCGACGACGAAGGCCTCGAGGGCGGCGCGTTCGATGCGGGGTTTGGCGCTCATGGGTTGAGCATGCCATAGGCGCGCCAGAACGCAAGTGAGTAATCACTTACATTGCCGGATGGGCAATCAGACGATTGACCGCCGGCTGCCGGGCGGCGACACACGGCCATGGTCCAGACGGTTCTGATCTATTCGATGGGCGAGGTCATCGGCGACGGCCTGATCAAGCTGCCGTTCCTCGCCGGCCTGCGCGCCGCATTCCCGGCCGCCCATATCAACTGGTGCGCGGCCAAGGGCGAGACCGTCTATACGGGCCCGCTGAAGCGCGTGGTGGCCGGCTATATCGACGAGGTGATTGTCGAAGGCCGCAATGGCGCGCGAGCGGCCGACAGCCTGCCGTGGTCCAAGCCGTTCGGCGGTCGCAAGTTCGACCTCGTCATCGACACCCAGGAGAACCTGCGCCGTAGCGGCGTGGCGCGGCGGGGGACGACGGACCGCTTCGTCTCGGCCGCTCGCCACGCGCGCGACAAGGATTGGCCGGTGGCCGTCACCGACCGCCTGGCCCGACTGCTGTCGCTGGCCACGGACGGGCAGGGCGCGCCGCGGCCGCTGGCGTTGGGCGACTCCGACGCCCTGAAGGCCGCTGAAGCCCTGCTGCCGGCTGGCCCGACCTATGTCGGCCTGGCGCCCGGCGCTGGCGGTCAGGACAAGCGCTGGCCGCTTGAGCGCTATCTCGACCTGGCGCGCCGCATCCTCGCCCAGGGCTGGACGCCCGTCTTCCTTTTCGGACCCGACGAGGCCGAGGACGCCGCCGTGGCCGCGCGCGAACTCCCCCAGGCCCTGCAGCCCGAGCGGAACCGAACCGACGGCTACGCCCAGGTGAAGGGCCCGCTGCTGGTCATCGCCCTGGCCGGACGCCTGGCGGCCGGTGTCGCCAACGACGCGGGGCCCGGCCACATGCTGGCGGCCGGCGGCGCGCCACTGCTGTCGCTGCAGCAGGATCGCCGCAAGTCGGTGAAGTTCCGCCCGGCGGCCCAACGGCTTGAGATGCTGGTCGCGGAGGACTACGGAAGCGGCATGAGCGCCCTGCCGGTCGACGTGGTGTGGGACGCCCTCAAGCGTCTGGTTTCCGGAGCCTCCTGAATGTCCATCCTCGCGCCGATCTCGGCGGGCGAACTGGTCGACAAGATCACCATCCTGCGGGTGAAGGCCCAGCGCATCGGCGATCCAGCCAAGGAAGCCAATGTCCGCAAGGAGCTGGCCTTGTTGGAGGCGACCGCCCGCGAGCACCTGCCCGACAACGCCGACATCGCGCGCCTGACCGAGGAACTGACGGCCGTGAACGCCGCCCTGTGGGACATCGAGGACGGCAAGCGCGATTGCGAGCGCCGCCAGGACTTTGGCGAGGGCTTCGTGGCCCTGGCGCGCCGGGTCTATATCGACAACGACAAGCGCGCCGCCATCAAGCGCGCCATCAACGAGGCCGCCGGCTCGGAGATCGTCGAGGAGAAGAGCTACAAGCCCTACCTCGCGACATCGAAAGAATGACGCAAGTCATTCGCGACGCTCGCGAAATGGTCGCTGGCATGACGCCGAACCTGAAGCGCGGAGAGTATGTCTTCTGCGCCGCCGGCGATCGTGATTGGGCCTCGCTGAAGCCGCTGGCGATGTTCCGCGAGGCCGAGGGCGTGAGCCTGATCCTGGAGCGTGAGGCGGCCGGGACGGCCGGCCTTCCGGTCGAGGCGCCGATGGCCCTGATCACCCTCGATGTCTATTCGGCGCTGGACGGCGTCGGCCTGACCGCCGCCGTGGCGACGGCGCTGGCCGAGGCGGGGATCGCCTGCAACATGGTCGCGGCGCTGAACCACGACCATGTCTTCGTGCCGGTCGATCGAGCCGAGGAGGCTGTTCGTATCCTGCTCGACCTCCAGCGGAGCGCCGCTAGCGCCCCTTGAAGGCCGCCACGCGCTTCTGAAGGAACGCGCTGACGCCCTCGATGAAGTCCTCGGTCTTGCCGGCGAACTTCTGGGCCTTGCGTTCGGCGTGGAGCTGGCCGGTCCAGTCGCTGTCGAGGCTGTCCCAGACCAGCTTGCGGATCGTGCCCAGCGCCGCTGGTCCCTTGGCCAGTTCCAGGGCCAGGGTGTGGGCCGTAGGGATCAGCTCGGCGTCCGGCACGCAGCGATTGACCAGACCCCACTGCAGCGCGGTGGCGGCCGGGATCTTGTCGCCCAGCAGCATCATCTCCATCGCCCGCGCCTTGCCGATCAGGCGCGGCAGCAGATAGGTCGAGCCGCCGTCCGGCACCAGGCCGATGCGGCGGAAGGCCTGCAGGAAATAGGCGCTCTCGGCCGCGACGATGATGTCACCCATCAGGGCGATCGAGCAGCCGACCCCGGCGGCCGGGCCGTTCACCGCCGTCACGATCGGCAGCGGGAAGTCGCGCAGCAGGGTCATCAGCGGATTGTAGGTGCTCTCCAGGGCCGAGCCGGCGTCCGGCTTTCCGTCGACATCCAGTTCGCGCCCGGCCGCGCCGCCGCCCGAGAGGTTGGCGCCGGAGCAGAAGCCACGGCCTTCGCCGGTCAGGATCACCGCGCGCGCCTCGACCTTGCCGGCCGCGATCGAGGAGAAGGCGTGGATCAGCTCGCGAGCGACCTCCAGACTGGCGGCGTTCAGCGTGGCGGGATCGGCGAGGGTGATGGTCGCCACGCCGTCCTGCGTCGCGAGGCGGATCTTCTGATAGTCCACGGCTAGGACCTCCCCCAAGGGCTGGTTTGTTCGTTGGGGGAGTCTAGGCGCCTTTGCCCTTTGGGAAGGCTAGTGGAATCTTCAAAGGAAAACGCCGCCGACCCGGAGGTCGACGGCGCTGAAGGTGACGGTAGTTCGAATTTCGATCAGGCGGCGTTGGCGGCGCCCGGCATGGATTCGGCGGCGGTGACGCGGTTGCGGCCGCCGCGCTTGGAGCCGTAGAGCGCCGCGTCGGCGCGTTCCATCAGCGAGTGCCCGCTCTCTTTCGACTTACGCTCGGCGAAGCCCGAGGAAATGGTGATGGCGCCCAGGTCCTCGTTGGTCGAGCGACGCTTCAGCATGCGCGAGGAGACCTCGACGCGGATCTCTTCCAGGGTCATGGCCACTTGCGCGGCGCTTTCGCGCGGGAAGATCATCGCGAATTCCTCGCCGCCGTAGCGGGCGGCGAAGCGCGGCGGAGCGGCGACACGGCCGATCACCGAGGCAACGTAGCGGATGACCTGGTCGCCGGTCTGGTGGCCCCAGGTGTCGTTGAAGCCCTTGAAATGGTCAATGTCGAGCACGGCCAGGCAGATCGTCGTGCCTTGCTCGTCGGCCTCGGAGCACGCCCGGTCCAGCTCTTCGTCGAAGGCCTTGCGGTTTGCGAGATTGGTCAGGCCGTCGGTGGTGGCGTCGCGGCGGACCTGTTCCAGGTGTTCGCGCAGGCGCTCGACCTCGGCCGTGGAGTCGGCCAGGCGCGATTCCAGCGACTGGTTTTCCTTGTGGACGCGGCGGGTGGCGTCGGCCAGGCCGGACACCAGGGTCTTGATGGAGTCGACGTCGGTCGGACCGTCCAGGCTCTTGCTGGCGCCGGCCAGCTGCTTGCCGAAGGCGGCGTTCGACTTCTGGGCGTTCTGGATGGCCTTGGAGACGGCTTCCAGTTCCTTGGACAGGATGTCACCCGCGTCGCGGATCTGTTCGTTCAGGCGGGCCTTGGGCAGGTAGGTCGCCGCCAGCTCTTCGCTGACCAGTTCGGTCATCGGTTCGCCGAGCGAGATCAGGCGGGTCAGCTCACGGGCCAGGGCGCCATCGGGATCGGCCACATAGTGGGTCCACAGCTCGAAGTTCAGAGCGGTCGGCCAGACCTGGTGTCGCTCCATGAGCTCCAGGGCGCGCGAAGCGATCTTGTAGGCTTCGGGACCGCGTAGAGTGGTTTCGACGTCCGACATTTTCTCTTCCCCCGTCGGCGGCTCCCCCTGCGGAAACACCGATCGCTTGGAGCGCGACCTTAGACCGGAGAGTTCTTACGAGGCGTTAAGAACGAACGGGCTCGCTTGCGTCACCCCATCCTCTCGCCCATGGTGATCATTGATAAGCTGAGCTCCGCGCCAAGCCGGAGCCTTGGGAGGGAGCGAAAAGGCCATGAATGCACCGGTGAATCTGTCCTTCGACGCGCACAAAGCCGCGATGAACGACGTCCTCCAGCGCCAAAAGGCCGCGCATCTGCGCGATGGCCCGCTGAGCCTCGAAACCCGAATTGAGTGGCTGAACCGCTGCATTGACCTGCTGATCGGACACCAGGCCGAGATCGCCAAGGCGGTGAACGCCGATTTCGGCTCGCGCTCGCCGGAGGCGACAGCCCTGACGGACATCGCCGGCTCGATCGGGCCGTTGAAGTTCGCGCGCGAGAACGTTGCCAAGTGGATGAGGCCGGAGAAGCGCAAGACGACGCCGGCGATTCTGGGCCTGTTCGGCGCCAAGGCCAGCGTGCAGTGGCAGCCCAAGGGCGTGGTCGGCGTGATCAGCCCCTGGAACTTCCCGGTGAACCTGACCTTCGCGCCGTTGGCTGGCGTGTTCGCCGCCGGCAACCGGGCGATGATCAAGCCGTCGGAATTCACGCCGGCGACCTCGGACCTCCTGAAGGCCATGTTCGCCAAGGCGTTCTCGGAGGAAGAGGTCGCGGTATTCGTCGGCGGGCCAGAGGTCGGCCAAGCGTTCGCCGGCCTGGCCTTCGACCATCTGGTCTTCACCGGCGCGACCTCGGTGGCCCGCCACGTGATGCGCGCCGCGGCCGAGAACCTGGTGCCGGTCACCCTGGAACTGGGCGGCAAGAGCCCGGTGATCCTGTCGCGCGGCGCCGACATGGCCACGGCCGCGGCGCGGATCATGAACGGCAAGACCCTGAACGCCGGCCAGATCTGCCTGGCGCCGGACTATGTCTTCGCGCCGCAGGAGGAGGTCGAGGCCTTCGTCACCGAAGCCAAGGCCGCCGTCGGCCGCTATTTCCCGACGCTGAAGGACAATCCCGACTACACGGCCGTGGTCGCCCAGCGCCATTACGACCGGGTGAAGGGCTATGTCGATGACGCCCGGGCCAAGGGCGCTCGGATCGTCGAGATCAATCCGGCCGGCGAGGACCTGTCGCAGCAGGAGCACCGCAAGATCCCGCCGACCCTGATCCTGGATCCCACCGACGACATGAAGGTGATGCAGGAGGAAATCTTCGGCCCGGTCCTGCCGGTGAAGACCTACAAGAACGTCGATGAGGCGGTGGACTATGTGAACGCCCACGACCGTCCGCTGGCGCTCTACTGGTTCGGGACCGACGAGGCCGAGAAGGACCGGGTGCTGGCGCGCACGACCAGTGGCGGGGTCACGGTCAACGACGTGATCTTCCACGTCGCCCAAGAGGACCTGCCGTTCGGCGGCGTCGGCCCGGCCGGCATGGGCGCCTATCACGGCCACGACGGCTTCCGCGAGTTCAGCCACCGCAAGGCCGTGTTCCAGCAGTTGAAGAAGGACATCGCCCCGATGCTGGGCCTGCGCCCGCCGTACGGGGAGGGGATCCGCAAGTACCTGGCGAGCCAGATCAAGAAATAGGGTCAAGACGTAGCCAAGGCGGGCGCGGCATGCTCCAAGCGGCCCATGACCGCGCCGCTCGCCCTGCGCCCCATCGTCGAAGCCCAGGATCTGCCGCGCATGCAGGTCGCCGAGTTGCGCGAGCGGTTCGCGCGCGGCGATCCGGGTGTCGCGTGGTCGCCGGAGCACGACGCCTCGGCCGGCGCGCCGCTGGGCCTTGTGGGCGGCCCAGAGGCCGACGCCTGGCCGCATGACATCGCCACGCCGCCGCCGGTCAACGTGCCGGCGCTCTGCGCGGTCGGCGAGACCTGGTGGTTTCCAGGCTTCGGCGGGCTGATCGGGACCAACGGCGCGCTCTATAACGCCACGGTCGGCGAGGCGCGGCACGGCTCGCAGGACCTGTCAGCGATCCCCGGCCTTGGCGCGAACGCGACCCGCTTTACGCCGCCGACCTCGGCGCTCGAGATGGACAGCGGAGCGGTGTTTCTGCCCTGGGGGGCGACCTTCAACTACGGCCATTTCGTCATCGACGCCTTGCCGTCGCTTCTGGCGCTGGAACAGGCGGGACTGCTGGGCGCGGCCCCGGCCCTCGCGCCGAAGCTGACCAGTTGGCAAAGCGACCTGATCGCCATGGCCTTTCCGGCGATCGAACTCCGCGAGATCGACGCGCCGGTCGTCCGCCTGAAGCGCGCGACCTTCTCGACGAGCATGGATCACTTTCTGCACCATCCGAACGGCCTGTTGGCCGAGGTGGCGGCGCGGGTGCTTGAGCGGGCCCCGGCGGGACGCGGCGCACGGCGGGTCTATCTCTCGCGGCGTGGCCAATCGATGCGGGTGATGGTCGGTGAGGCGGCGCTCGAGCGCGCCCTGGCATCGCGGGGCTTCACGATCGTCCGACCCGAAACCCTGGGCGCCGGCGAGCAGATCGCCCTGATGCGCGACGCCGAGGTCGTGGTCGGCGCCAGCGGCGCGGCCCTGGCCAATGCGGTCTTCCTGCCGCGCGGCGCGCGGGTCGTGGAGATCCAGCCGCTGAACTTCACCAGCCAGTGGGTGAGGGCGGCTTGCCGGCAAGTTGGCGTCGACTGGCGCGGCTATGTCTGCGCGTCACCATGCCCGGCGCGCGAGGCGCCGGTGCTGGCGAGGTTCCGTCGCGGCTTCAAGTTCGCCTTCAGGCCGTCGCTGGACGACCTGCTGACGTTCGTGGATGCGGCCCTATAGGATGCCCTTGCGGCCCGGCGCCCAGGGATCGAGCGACTGCTCTTCCTCGCGCTTGACCATGCCGTAGTAGCCGGCCACCCAGACGACGGCGAAGGTCACCAGGCCGCCCCAGAAGCCGCCGGGCGTGGCGAACCACACCGTTAGCGCGCTGATGCTCGCGGCCAGGCCCAGCATGGACCAGCGCAGCAGCACCGCGAAGGCGTGGTAGGTCTTCTCGTGCGCGATGAGGATGGCTTGCTTGTCGAGTTCGGGTTCGATGGCGGCCAAAGGCAGTCCTCCCATTCTTGTTGGGCGCGACCGGGCCGAGCTTCGGCGCGATCAAGCCGAGAACGAGAAGGACGATAACAGCGTTCCGCGAGCTGGGCTATTGGTCGGTGAGGGTCTCGGTGCGGTTTCCTCGCGCGACCGATGACAGCGAAATAGCGAGCCAGATCGCGGCGCCGACGTCGAACGCCATGCAGAACGGCGGCCACCAAGTCGGCGCGCCTGGATTGACGATGAACTGGCCGTGGACCATGTCCATGGCGCCATGCAAGGCCAGTCCCGCGACGATGAGCCAGAGGCTGCTCCGGAAACCCACGACCGCCGCCGCCAGGAAGACACAGGCGACGAGCCCGTCCTGGCCAAGCGCCGCCACCGATCCGCCCATCACCGCGAAGAGCAGGTAATACGAGGCGATCACGATCAACATCACGGGGTAGACGGCGCGATCACGGTCGAGCCCGGTGGCGCGGGTGAACCCGCAGACGGCCAGGGCGGCCAGCGCGCCGATCGCGAGGGCGGGAAGGGCGCTCATCGTAGCAAGGCCTCCACCGAGCCCGCGAACAGCACGACAAAACCGCCGATCTCGCCGACGATCAGGGCGTACATGAAGAGGCCGACGACGCCGCCATGAACGGTCCCGCGTCCGAGGCGATGGGGCCGGCGAAGCTGGTTGTCGGTGTCCCGCAGCACGCCGTGGACGGCGTAGGTTCCGACGGCAAGGGCGAAGAAGGCCACGGGAATGGCGACGGCCAGCACATTGACAGTTTCGGGCCAGATGCTCTTGCGGGCGAACTCGGCCAGCACCAGGCACGCGAAGGCGTACATCAGGGCCGCGCGGTGGCAGACGTCGACATAGACCGGCGCCGCGCCGGTCTCGTCGGTGATCATGTGGTGGTACTTCCACACGCCCGTGATCAGGCCCGTGAGGAAGAGTAGGCCGCACGCCAGAAGCGCCAGATGGGTCGCGCCGATCATTCCAAATCCAGGTCTCGGTTGTCGGGAAGGCGTGAGCGAGCGCCGCGCGCGATGAGCGTCGACGCCCGCTCCTGGCCGATCAGGCGGCGCAGTTCTCGGCCGGCGTGCAGACGCAGGCGTCGCCGCAGCGGCAGTCCGGACCACAGCCGCAGCCCGGACGGTTGCAGGGGCCGGCGTCCTGGGTTTCGGCGACGGCTTGGGTTTGGGTGTCTTCGATCATCGGATCGTCCTTTCGTGAGTGGATGATCCGATGTTTAGCGGGCCGGCTGGGTGGTCCGCTTGAACGCAACAGCTAGACAAGTTCCAGGCTGATCGGCGCGACGCCGTACATCCGACGGAAGGTCCGGCTGAAGTGGGCGGAGTCGGCGAAACCGGCTTCGTGGGCCGCCGAGGTCAGGTTGGCGCCGTCGACCATCGGGCCGAGCGCACGGTTCAGTCGAATCCACAGCAGGTAGGTCTTGAAGGACAGCCCGGTCTGCTCGACGAACAGGTGGCTGAAGCGGCTCGGCGACAGGCCCGCCAGGGCGGCGGCGTCCGCCAGCCGGATCGGGTCCTGCCATTCGCGGCCAGCCCAGGCGATCACCGTCGCGATCCTTGGGTCGACAGGCCTGTGGCCCACGCCACTCGCCAGGTGATCGACCAGGGCCTGTCCGGTGGCGATCAGGGTTTCGTCGTTCGGCGCTTCCCGCAGGCGGTTCAGGTGTTCGTCGAGACCGGCGATCAGGGCCGCAGGCGGAGCGCAGAGATCATTCTCGCCGAACAGCGCCGCGGCGATGGCCCTTCCGGCCCGGCTTTCGGGCTCCACGAACAGGATGGCGTAGGCGCCTTGAGCCTCGAACTGGTGCGAAGTGTCAGGGGCGATCGCCAGGCAATCGCCGGCCAGTGTCCCGTCCGCCGTGCGGAGCTGGAAAGTCCCGCCCAGGCTGAAGACGATCTGGATGGCATGGTGGGCGTGGAAGTCGTTGCGGGGCGGTTTGTCCGGCTCAGGCGGCGGCGTCCGCAGCAGCCACAAGCTGGCGCCTTGCCAGCCGACGATCTTCACCCGCGCCAGTCGCTCCATAGCAGGGTGATCCTAGCGGCTTGGACGGAAAGCGGAACCGAGCCCTCAAACGAAAAACGCCGGACGATCCCGCCCGGCGCTTTCCATTTGTCTGGGACGTCGAAGGCTCGACGCCTTACTTCCCGCGCGGCGGGCGCGCCAGGAAGGCCGGGACGTCGTTGCCGAACCCGACCACGCGACGATCGTCGTCGTCCTCGCGGCCACGGATGGGTTGGACGCCGCGAACCGGGCGTTCGTAGCGTTCCGGGCGTTCGCTCGGCTCAGGGCGTTCGGTCCGTTCGGGACGCTCGGTCCGCTCCGGACGTTCAGCACGTGCGGGGCGCTCAGCGCGATCCGGGCGCTCGGCGCGCGCAGGACGCTCGGCCCGAGGTGCACGTTCAGCGCGTTCAGGACGTTCCGAACGCTCGGCGCGCTCGGGCCGTTCAGCCACTTCGACGGCTTCCGCCGCGGCGGGGGCGTCAGCGCGAGGCTCGCGGTCACGGTTGCGGTCACGGCGCGGGCGACGCTCGCGGGCGGGACGCTCCTCGGCGACACCGGCTTCGGGCGCTTCGACCGTGGCGGCCTCGACCGTTTCGGCGGGCGCGGCCTCGGCGACGGCGTCTTCCGAACGACCGCGGCCACGCGCGCGCGGCGACGGACGATCACCGCGTTCGCCACGATCGCGATCGCGACCGCCCCGCTTGCGGTCACGGTCGCCGTCGCGCTTGACGGTCACGGCGTTGGAGTAGTCGAGGTCCAGCTTCTCTTCGTCGGGCGTCGAGCCGATCAGCTTGACGACCTTGTCGAAGCCTTTGTCGTCGGCCGGGGTCACCAGCATGTAGGTCACGCCCGAACGCCCGGCCCGGCCGGTGCGGCCGATGCGGTGGACGTAGTCGTCGGCGTGGTGCGGGACGTCGTAGTTGAAGACGTGGCTGACGGCCGGAATGTCCAGGCCGCGCGCGGCGACGTCCGAGGCGACCAGGATCTTCAGCGCGCCCGAGCGGAAGTCCGCCAGGGTCTTCATGCGCTGGCTCTGGTCGAGGTCGCCGTGGATCGCGGCGGCGTCGAAGCCGTGCGAGCGCAGCGACTTGGCGACGATGTCGACTTCGGTCTTCCGGTTGCAGAACACGATGCCGGTCTCGATCTGGGCCTTCTCGATCAGCGCGCGCAGCGCCAGGCGCTTGGCCTTGGGATCGGAGGAGGGGACCTTCACCAGCAACTGGGTGATGTTCTCGTTCGTCGTCGCCGGGCGCGCCGCCTCGATCCGCACGGGATCCTTGAGGAACTGCTTGGTCAGGCGGGTGATTTCCGGCGGCATGGTCGCCGAGAAGAACAGGGTCTGCTTCTTCGGCGGCGTCATCTTGAAGATGCGCTCGATGTCCGGGATGAAGCCCATGTCCAGCATGCGGTCGGCCTCGTCGACGACGAGGAACTGCACGCCGGTCATCAGCAGCTTGCCGCGCTCGAAGTGGTCGAGCAGGCGGCCGGGCGTGGCGATCAGCACGTCGACGCCACGGTCCAGCTTCTTTTCCTGGTCGCCGAACGAGACGCCGCCGATCAGCAGCGCCCAGGAGAGCTTGGTGCCCTTGGCGTACTTCTCGAAGCTGGCGGCGACCTGGTCGGCCAGCTCGCGGGTCGGGGCGATGACCAGGGCGCGCGGCATGCGGGCCTTGGCGCGGCCCGACTGCAGCTTGTCGATCAGCGGAAGGGTGAAGGCGGCGGTCTTGCCGGTGCCCGTCTGGGCGATGCCGAGCACGTCCTGGCCCGCGAGGGCGACCGGAATGGCCTGGGCTTGAATGGGGGTCGCAGTGGTATAGCCGGTGTCGGCGACCGCCTGCAGGGTCGTGGGCAAGAGCCCGAGGTCGGAAAATTCTGTCATTACACGCTGGATCTGATCGGAGCCGCCCGTGCTTGGGCGAGCGGGCGGCGCGGATTCGCCAGACCTGCTCCGAAGGTGGGGATAAATAGGCCGAAAGACGGCAAAGTCAATCGCCACAAGGCGATAGGGGGTATTCGGAAGATGAGCGACAACGGCTGGAAAGCCTCGGCCCAAGCCTGGGTCGCCGATATGGGGGATCACGGCGACTATGGCCGCCGGTATGTGCTGGACGCGCCGATGACCGAGCGCCTGCGCTTGCTGACGCCTGGCCGGGCGCTGGATGTCGGCTGCGGGGAAGGGCGGTTCTGCCGGATTCTGCGCCGCGAGGGCTTCGATCCCATCGGCCTGGACCCAACGGTCGAACTGCTGGAAGTCGCCCGGGCGAAGGATCCGGAAGGCCAGTATGTGGAAGGCCGCGCCGAGGCGCTGGCGTTCGCCGACGCCGGCTTCGACCTGGTCGTCGCCTGCCTGTCGCTGATCGATATCGAAGACGCCGGCCGCGCGATCGCCGAGATGGCGCGGGTCCTGAAGCCCGGCGGGACCCTGCTGGTCGCCAACCTGACCGGCTTTTCGAGCGCCCGCGCCAACGACGGCTGGCAGAGGAACCTGCTGGGGCGGAAGACCCACTTCGCCATCGACCACTATCTCGAGCCCCGCGCCTCGTGGCAGCGCTGGCGCGGCATCGAGATCATCAACTGGCATCGTCCGCTGAAGGACTACATGCAGTGGTTCCTGGGCGCGGGCTTGGTCCTGACCCATTTCGACGAGCCCGCGCCCGTCGGCGGCGATCCCGAGCGTGCTGACAGATATCGGCGAGCGCCCTGGTACGTGATCATGGAATGGCGCAAGCCGTAATACTGGCGCCTCGACGACCGCCGCTCTATATCCGCCCGGGCATGACCATCGACCACGACTCCCGCCTTCGGCGCCTTCGTTTCCGCGCCTGGCATCGCGGATTCCGGGAAGCGGACCTGATTTTGGGCCCGTTCGCGGACGTCCATGGCCCGAACCTCACGCCAGAGCAGTTCGACACCCTGGAAACCCTGCTCGAAGAGTCGGATCGCGAGATCTACGCCTGGATCGTCGGCCAGGAGCCGACGCCTCAAAAGTTCGAGACCGATGTCCTGGCGATGATCCGTGCGTTCCGGTTCGAGGCGCACGCCTCGCGTCCCGCCGGCGACGGCGCCTGACCTAGATCACCTGACCTAGATTTAAAGAGACTTGATGGCCTACGACGCCAAACAGATCGCCAAGGCCGCCGGTGGCTTGACCCTGGCCGGCGCGCCGGAAGGCTTCGACACGCTGGTGATGGCCGACATCGCCCGCGCCCGTGGCGGCCTGACCGCGTTCGTGGCCCGCGACACCGCCCGCGCCGGCGCGTTCATCGACGCCCTGAAGTTCTTCGCGCCCGAGATCGAGGGCGTGCTGTTTCCGTCGTGGGACTGCCTGCCGTACGACCGGATCGGTCCGTCCCCAGGGGTCTCGGCGACCCGAATGTCGACCCTGGCGCGCCTGGCCCGGGGCCTGGGTGAGACGAAGCCGGCCATCCTGGTCATCGCCGCGCCCGCCCTGCTGCAGCGCGTGCCGACCAAGGATGTGCTGCTGCGCGCGTCCTACAGCGCCAAGGTCGGCAATGTGGTCGATATCAAGGACCTGGAGCGCTATTTCGCCGTCAATGGCTACGCCCGCGCCTCCACCGTCTCCGAGCGTGGCGAGTTCGCGATCCGGGGCGGGGTCATCGACGTCTATCCGCCGGCCGCCGAGGAGCCGGTGCGCCTCGATCTGTTCGGCGACACGCTGGAGAGCATTCGGGCCTTCGATCCCGAGACCCAGCGCTCCACCAAGCAGCTGAGGGAGATCGACCTCTTGCCGGTCAGCGAGGCCCTGCTGGACGCCGAAGGGATCTCGCGGTTCCGCAAGGGCTATGTCGCCGAGTTCGGCGCGCCGGGGGACGACCCGCTGTATGCGACGGTGAGCGAAGGCGGGCGCCGGGCCGGCCTCGAACACTGGCTACCGCTGTTCTACGAGCGGATGGCGACCCTGTTCGACTATCTGCCGGCCGGTTCCCTGATCGGCGTCGACCACCAGGCCGCCGAGGCTCGCGACGAGCGCCTGGCCATGATCCTTGACGCCTACGAGGCTCGCGCCCAGGCCGACCGCAAGTCGGCCTATCGCCCGTTGCCGCCCGAAGCCCTGTACCTGACGGTCGCGGAGTGGGAGCGGGAGCTTTCCGACCGCACGCACCGCAAGTTCACACCGTTCCAGCCGCAAGGCCTGGACGTGGTCGACCTGGGCGCGAAGCTCGGCCGGGTGTTCGCCGCCGAGCGGGCCCAGGACAGCGTCAACCTGTTCGAGGCCACCGCAACCCACGCCCGCGATCTCGCGGGCAATGGAAAACGCGTGCTGTTCGCCTCGTGGTCAGAGGGCTCGTCCGAGCGCCTGGGGACCATGCTGTCCGATCACGGGCTGAAGAAGATCCCCTATGCCGGCTACTGGCAGGCGGCCAAGGCCAATGACCCGAAGACGCCGCAGCGCGTCGTGCTGCCGTTGGACCACGGCTTCGAGACCGACCAACTGGCGGTCATCTCCGAGACCGATATCCTCGGCGACCGCCTGGCCCGACCGCGCAAGAAGCGTCGCGCCGCCAACTTCCTGGCCGAGGCTTCAGCGCTGACGCCCGGCGACCTCGTCGTCCACATCGACCACGGCATCGGCCGCTACGAGGGCCTCAAGACCCTCGACGTGCAGGGCGCGCCGCACGACTGCCTGGACCTGCTGTATGGCGGGGAGGCCAAGCTCTATCTGCCGGTCGAGAACATCGACCTCCTGACCCGCTACGGCGCGGCCGATCCCGAGACGGTCCAGCTGGACAAGCTGGGCGGCGCGGCCTGGCAGGGCCGCAAGGCCAAGGCCAGGGAGCGTCTGCGGATCATGGCCGAGGGCCTGATCCAGATCGCCGCCGCTCGCCAACTCAAGCATGTCGAGGAGACCGACCCGCCGTCGGGCGTGTTCGACGAGTTCTGCGCCCGCTTCCCCTACGAGGAGACGGACGACCAGCTCAGCGCCATCCATGATGTGCTCGAGGACCTGTCGTCCGGCAAGCCGATGGACCGCTTGATCTGTGGCGACGTCGGCTTCGGCAAGACCGAGGTCGCCCTGCGCGCGGCCTTCGTCGTGGCGATGAGCGGCAAGCAGGTGGCCATCGTCTGCCCGACGACCCTGCTGGCCCGCCAGCACTACAAGACCTTCAAGGACCGCTTCCAGGGCTGGCCGATCAAGATCACGCGCCTTTCGCGCCTGGTCACCGGCAAGGAAGCCTCGGAAACCCGCGAGGGCCTGGCCAACGGTCAGCTGGAGATCGTGGTCGGCACCCACGCCATCCTGTCCAAGCAGGTGTCGTTCAAGGACCTGGGCCTCGTCATCGTCGACGAGGAGCAGCACTTCGGGGTCAAGCACAAGGAGAAGCTCAAGGAGCTTCGCGCCGACGTGCACATGCTGACCCTGACGGCGACACCGATCCCGCGCACCCTCCAGATGGCGCTCAGCGGCATTCGCGAGATGTCGATCATCGCCACCCCGCCGGTCGATCGCCTGGCGGTGCGCACCTATATCAGCCCGTTCGACCCGGTGACGCTGCGCGAGGCCCTGCTGCGCGAGAAGTACCGCGGCGGCCAGTCCTACTATGTCGTACCGCGCATCAAGGACCTGGAGGACATCGAGAAGTTCCTCCGCACCCAGGTGCCCGAGGTGAAGTACGTCGTCGGCCACGGCCAGATGGCGGCCACTCAGCTGGAAGACGTGATGACGGCCTTCTACGAGGGCCAGTACGATGTGCTTCTCGCGACCACGATCGTCGAGAGCGGCCTGGATATCCCGTCGGCCAACACCCTGATCGTCCACCGCGCCGACATGTTCGGCCTGGCCCAGCTCTATCAGATCCGGGGCCGCGTCGGTCGCTCCAAGGCCCGCGCCTATGCCTATCTGACGACTCCGGTCGAGAAATCACTGACCCTGTCGGCCGAGAAGCGCCTGCAGGTGCTGCAGTCGCTGGACAGTCTGGGGGCCGGCTTCCAGCTGGCCAGCCACGACCTGGACCAGCGCGGCGGCGGCAACCTGCTGGGCGACGAACAGAGCGGCCACATCAAGGAGATCGGGGTCGAGCTCTATCAGCAGATGCTGGAGGACGCCGTCGCCGAGCTGCGTCAACGCCAGGGCCAGGAGGCCTTGCTGGAGGATCGCGGCTGGTCGCCGCAGATCAATACCGGCTCGGCCGTGATGATCCCCGACGAGTATGTGCCCGACCTGAATGTGCGCCTGTCGCTCTATCGCCGCCTGTCGGACGCCGAGCAGGCCAATGACCGCGAGGCCCTGGCCGCCGAGATGATCGACCGCTTCGGCCCGCTGCCGCCCGAGACCGACTCCTTGCTCAAGGTCGTCGCCATCAAGGGCCTGTGCCGCGAAGCCAATGTCGCCAAGATCGACGTGGGTCCAAAGGGCGCGGTCGCCAGCTTCCGCAACGACACCTACGCCAATCCGCTGGGGCTGATGCAGTACGTCGGCAAGAACAATCTGATCTGGAAGGTCCGCCCGGACCAGAAGGTCGTGATCAAGGGCGAGTGGGACACCCCTGCCCAGCGCCTCGACGCGGCCGAGAAGATCCTCAGCGTGCTGGCCAGGCTGGCCAAGGAGTAGGGCGCTTCAGTCGGCGCCGTTGCCCGGGTCGGTCGCGGTGGGATCGTGCGTCGCGTTGGTCTTCTTGGTCGGATCCAGCTCCGGTGGCGGCGGCGCCTCCAGGCCGGCGGGATGAGCTTCATTCTCGTTGGCGGGCTCGGGCGCCTTGGTCGGTTCGTGGGGCATGATGATCGCCTCTGCTGCCCTGAAGAGAACCCGTGGGCGAGGGCTTGGCTCCGAGACCGTCGACCGGGACGGGGATAATCCCGTCTCTCAGAGAGGGCGAGGGGGCCGCGCCGTCCCCTGGGGCCAGAGTCGGCTACGCCGCCTGGGATGACGAGTGTTGGGGATTGGTAGTGCTCGGTCCTCGGAATTCACAAAGTAGAACCAAGCAAAACCAACGACTTGTCGATTTTACGCGCCGCCCAATCATCCGCGTTCAAAACGCCCGCAATACTAATCCCACCTGACGGCTTGGAAGGGACGTCCGGCCGGCGATCGTGACGGCTGTCAGGGGTGGTCGAGCGGGTAGCGCTCGTCGGCGCGGGGTCATGCCCGCAACCGCATCCCTCCTGAGGTAGTCGACCCTGGAACACAAAAACGACGTGGGATGTCGGGCTGATGAGAGCAACGGGCCCGGGCTGAAATCGCCCGAGCACTCCGGGACCGGGGTCGTCGCCCCGGCCCGCCCGTCGGGGGCCTCTTTCGGAAGCGGGTTAAGACCCCGCGCGTCGAGGGCTCACCGGATAACGGCCGCGCGGAGCGTTCGGTCTTCGTCGAAACGGTATTCACTACCCACACTCCGGGCGTCGCCCGGGCGCTCCGCGTCCCTTTCGGAACTTCAGCGGCTCCGCCGCGTGAAGCGGCGGAGCCGTGAGGTCTCAGTCCGCCCAGTAGGCGACGTGGATGTGCATGTGACCGATGTCCTTGCCCAGGAAGATCAGATTACCCTCGGGGCCGATCTGGACGTGGGTGGGGATGTCGTCGCGGGCGCAGGTGACGGTCTCGCCGTAGCGGGTGTCGGTCAGGCGCACGGTGTCGGGCACGCCCTCGGCGGGCAGCAGGGGGGTGACCCCGTTGACGGTCAGGATGCCGAACTGGCGCCACTTGAGCGGCTTGGGCTCCTTGCCGTTCCAGTTCTCGCCGAGGCGCGCGCTGGCGATGTGGCGGACCGGGATGTCGCTGATGCCGAACAGGTTGTCGCGACGCCATTGCTGGTAGAACCAGCTGTCGACGCTGCCGGCCGAGCAGAAGTTCTCGTTGACCACATTGGGCCAGCTGTCGCGGATGGCGGTGGCGCGGGCGTTGAACAGCTGGAAATAGCCGTTCGGCTCGAAATTGGTCTTCTCGCTGTCCTTGCCCTCGACCTTTTGGCTGTCGATCCGGCCCGTGAAGTAGAGGCAGCCAGGGTTCCACGAGTGGGACATGAAGATCTCGTAGAGACCCTCGTGCATCAGGATGTCGGCGTCGGTGAACACCACCCAGTCGGCGTCCTTCAGGGTCTTCAGGCCGTCATTGAGCATCTTGCCCTTGTTGAAGGCCTGGTCGTCCTCGAAGCAGCGGTCCGAGATCACGAGGGTCGCGCCGTTCTCCTTGACGACCTCCTGGGTGCGCAGGTCGTCGCTGGAGGTGACGACGATGATCTCGTCGAACTCGCGCATGTTGGAGGGCAGGGTCAGGGCCAGGTCGTCGCCGTAGCCGACCGAGGTCAGGACGCAGGCCAGCTTGCGCGGCTTGGTCGAGTTGTGACCGATGCCGACGCGGCGGCCCGAGCTGGCGTCGCCGACATAGTTGTCGCGCGTCTCGACCTGGCGCTTCTGCATGTGCAGTTCCGGGTCGAACATCTCGTAGGCGCGCTTGCGGATCGCCGGGCTGCCCAGCTTCTTGAGGATCGCCTTGTGCTCGGCCGAGATGATGTCGCGGTCCAGCAGGTCCAGCTGCGACGGACCCGGCTGGGCCAGGCCGCAATAGTTGCAGAGGTCCAGCTGGTCCTTGAAATCATCCGGGGTGCGCTGCCACCAGCCTTGCTCGACCGGCCAGGCGTGCTTGCCGCCGAAATAGAGCCGGTCGATGGCGCCGGCCACTTCGCAGAAATAGGCGCCCTTGTCGTTGATCGTCGCCGACCAGAGCTTCTGGACCCAGCAGTTGTCGCGATTGTACTCCCACTCGGCGTCCGACATGCCGGTGGCCTGGGTGTAGTCCTTGCGCGAGATCAACAGGGCCTGGTGCTGGCCGGCCGTCTCGTGGGTGTTGGTGTTGAAGTGGCTGTAGACCTCCATGATGGTCTCGTAGTTCTTGTAGAACCCGTTACCCAGGCTGGTCCAAAGGCCGCGACCGTTCGAGCGGTCGAACAGGCGCTGATTGGCGAAGTCGTTGAAATCCTTGATCGGCGCCTTGCCGTTCGAGGTGTTGTCGCCGCCCCACAGTTCGGCGAAGCGGCGCGAGATCTGCTCGAAATTGCCGTGCAGGGTGGGTTCGCCGGCGATGACGCCGATCACCTTGTTGGGGGCGTTCCAGCCCTCCATGCTCTTGACGGACCGCTCGAAGGTCTCAAGCGCCATGTCCGCGCGCTGCGTCTGGTGGGGGATCAGCCGGGTGCAGTTCGAGCAGGCGAGGTGGCACTTGGTGCTGATATCGATCTGGACGATATCCATGTCGGCGGGCGAGCGCATCGGGTTCTCCGTTCCAGACGCGGCCGATTCGTGGCGCGACGGTTAACAGGCAACATGCCTTTGTTAACCTTGCCGGTCGATAACACCGATCGCCGCACCCAAAAATCTAGAGCTGCAAACCGTAAAGTCGGCGGTCCCGGCGCTCTCCGTCGCGATGGACGGCGCCCTTCAGATAGCCCTCGGCCTTGAAGCCCAGCTTCTGCAGCAAGCGTTCGGAGCGGTTGTCGCCGACGTGGGTGCTGGCCACCAGGCTCTTGAGGCCGCTGCCGGCGCCGTGGGCGAGCAGGGCGCCGACGGCTTCGGAGCCGAAGCCCTGGCCCCAGCCCTTGCGGTCGACGACGAAGCGGATTTCGGCCCGGTCGTGGCGCTTGTCGATGTCGATGAACTCGCAATAGCCCAGGAACGCGCCGCTGAGCGTATGACGGATCGTCCAGTAGGCGGCGTCGCCCGCGATCATCTCGTCCACCTGGGCGGCCACGCGGCTGGCGACCTCGTCCGGATCCTCGATCGGCTCCTGGTCAAGATTCGACATCACCTCGGCGTCGCTGAGGAACGGATAGATCAGGGGCGCGTCGTCGACCGTCAGGGGCGTGAGGGTCAGGCGTTCGGTCTCGAGGATCATGCGGTCCGTAAGCTCGACTTTGGGGCTTGCGTTTGGGAGGGCGCTTCCCAGCTATGGCGCGGAGCCGGCTCTAGTGGTAGAGGGGCCGCTTCGTTTTTAACGCGGCATTTCGCCCGCGCCCGCATCGAGAACAACTTCGTCATGCTCATCGGCGTCCTGCTGGCCATTAACATCGTCGTCTGCCTCGGTCTGATCGGGGTCGTCCTGCTGCAACGCTCGGAAGGCGGCGCGCTGGGCATGGGCGGCGGGAACACGGGCTTCATGACCGCGCGCGGCGCCGGCGACCTGCTGACCCGCATCACCTGGATCCTGTTCTCGGTCTTCCTCGTGATCAGCCTGACGCTGACGCTGCTGACCGGCCGCGCCAACACCGGCGGTTCGGTGGCCGATCAGGTGAAGGGCCTCGACACCAAGTCCTTGAACGCCGCGCCGGCCCCGGTGGCTCCCGCGCCCGGTTCGCTGGATTCGCTGCCGCCCGCCGGCGCGATCCAGGCGCCGACCCCGCAGCTCAACACTCCGGCTCCGGCCGCCGCGCAGCCGTCGCTGCTGGCGCCCGCCGAACCCGCCAAGAAGCCGGCGGCGACGCCCAAGGCGGCTCCGAAGGCCGCGGCTAAACCGGCGGAGACGGCTCCGGCCGCCGCCGCTCCGCCCACCGTGGCGGCCCCGCCGGCCGAGCAGCCCAAGCCATAACCGTCCCAGACGGACTTTGAACCGACCCCCGAGGGCAACCTCGGGGGTTTAATCTTGTTGATGAACGCAGGTCTTTTCACCGGCGTCGTCGAATCACGGGTAATCTGATCGCCCATGACGCGGTACATTTTCATCACCGGCGGCGTGGTTTCCTCGCTTGGCAAGGGTTTGGCCTCGGCGGCGCTCGGCGCGCTGCTGCAAGCGCGTGGCTACACGGTCCGCCTTCGTAAGCTCGACCCCTATCTCAACGTCGATCCGGGCACGATGAGCCCGTATCAGCACGGCGAGGTCTTCGTGACCGACGACGGGGCCGAAACCGACCTCGACCTCGGCCACTACGAGCGCTTCACCGGCGTGTCGGCCAAGAAGGCCGACAACATCACCACCGGCCAGATCTACAAGACGATCATCGAGAAGGAGCGTCGCGGCGACTATCTCGGCGCGACCGTCCAGGTGATTCCGCACGTCACCAATGAGATCAAGGACTTCGTCCTGTCGCCGGCCATGGATGAGACAGGCGAGAAGCCGGTCGACTTCGTGCTGGTCGAGATCGGCGGCACGGTGGGCGACATCGAGGGGCTGCCGTTCTTCGAGGCCATCCGCCAACTGCGCCAAGACCTGCCGCGCAATCAGAGCTGCTACCTGCACCTGACCCTGCTGCCGTTCATCAAGACGGCCGGCGAGATGAAAACCAAGCCGACCCAGCACTCGGTCAAGGAACTGCGCTCGATCGGCATCCAGCCCGACATCCTGCTGTGCCGCTGCGAGCAGGAGATCCCGGCCGAGGAAAAGCGCAAGATCGCCCAGTTCTGCAACGTGCGGCCCAGCGCGGTCATCCAGGCGATGGACTCCGCGTCGATTTACGCGGTGCCGATCGACTATCACGAGCAGGGTCTGGACGCCGAAGTCCTCGACGTCTTCGGCATGAGCGACGCCCCGGCTCCGGACCTGACGCGCTGGAAGACGATCGACAACACTGTCCAGCATCCCGACGGCGAGGTGACCATCGCCGTCGTCGGCAAGTACACGGTGCTCAAGGACGCCTATAAGTCGCTGATTGAGGCCCTCCACCACGGCGGCCTGGCCAACAAGGTCAAGGTCAACCTGGACTGGGTCGAGAGCGAGACCTTCGAGGGCGATGAGGGCGCGGCCGCGGCTCGTCTGGAGAATGCCCACGCCATCATGGTGCCCGGCGGCTTCGGCGAACGTGGCGCTGAAGGAAAAATTCGAGCGGCCCAGTTCGCTCGCGAACGGAAGGTGCCGTACTTCGGTATCTGCTTCGGCATGCAGATGGCGGTCATCGAGACCCTGCGGAACGTCGCGGGCATCACGGACGCCAGCTCCAGCGAGTTCGGCCCTACCGAGCGTCCCGTGGTCGGCATCATGACCGAGTGGATCAAGGGCAACGAGACCGTCCAGCGCCGAGCTAACGACGACCTGGGCGGCACGATGCGCCTGGGGGCCTACGACGCGGTCCTGACGGCCGGTTCGAAGGTCGCCGAGATCTATGGCGGCACCGAGATCAGCGAGCGCCACCGCCACCGCTACGAGGTCAATATCGGCTACGCCCATCTGATGGAGGACGCCGGCCTCAAATTGACCGGCCGTTCGCCCAATGGCGTGCTGCCCGAGATCGTCGAGCGGGACGACCATCCGTGGTTCATCGGCGTTCAATATCACCCGGAACTGAAGAGCCGCCCGTTCGCGCCACACCCGCTTTTCGCCAGCTTTATCGCGGCGGCGAAGGAGCACGGACGCCTCGTTTAAGGGGCATTTTCCCGGGTCTTGCATCAGGGAAGAGATTCGGGCATAAGCGCGCCCTCACGCGGCGACCTGGGTTTTCCCGAGTCGCCGCTCTCGATTTTCACGCTCAGCGAGCAGAGTCACTTCGATGGCCGTTCCCAAAAGAAAAACTTCGCCTTCTCGCCGGAACATGCGCCGGTCGCACCACGCCCTGGGCGCTAACTCGTTCATCGAGGACAAGGACACCGGCGAGCTGCGTCGTCCGCACCATGTCGATCTGAAGACCGGCATGTACAACGGCAAGCAGATCCTGACGCCGAAGGAAGACTAAGGTCTCCTTTCGTCTCTGACGATTTCGAAGACGCCGCCCGGTTCGCTGGGCGGCGTTTTTCGTCGTATTTTCGTCGTGCGTTCGGAAAACGGTGTTAGCCTTCCCTAAAGGGAGGTACCCATGCTCACACGCCGAAACATCACGGCGGGACTGGGATTTTCGCTCACGGCGTCATCGGCGCTGGCTGAGGCGATCACGCCGGTTTCACTAACCCAGACTCCGGCTCCGTCGGGGCAGGCGCCGCTCGCCGAGCCGCCGCTCCTGATTCTGGACGCCTCCTTGGACCAGGACGCCCGCATGACCGTGCCGGTCATGCTGAACGGCCAGGGCCCCTTCCAATTCGTCGTTGATACGGGCGCGGACCGCAGCGTCCTGACGCCGGGGCTCGCCGAACGCCTCAATCTGCCGGCGGGACCGGACGTCATCGTCCACGGCGTCTCCGGCTCGGTGCAGAGCACGACCGCCCGCGTGGCCCACATGCGCACCGGCGACGCACGCCTCCTCGACTCGATCCTGCCGGTGCTGCCGTATGATCGCGTCGGCGCGGACGGCTTGCTCGGGGTCGATATCCTCGAAGGCCGCAATGTCATCATGGACTTCCGCAAGAAGCAGCTGGAGGTCCGTCGCAGCCAGCCTATCTCGGACATGGGCCGACTGCCGCGCGAGGTCGCGGTCCTGGCCGACGAGCGCTTCGGACGCCTGACCTTGGCGGACTCGCGGATCGCCGGGGCCCGCTCGCTGGCCTTCATCGATTCCGGCGGCGGCGTGAGCATCGGCAACATGGCCCTAGCCCGCGCCATCGCGGCCCGTCGTCGCCGATCCGCCGACGTCGTCCAGGAGGCCCGCCTGCTGACGGCCGGCGGCGAGATGCAGCTCGGGGAGTTCCGCGTCGTGCCGTCGATCGTGATGGGCGATCTGCGGATCACCAACATCCCGATGGCCTTCGCGGATCTGCACATTTTCGACCTCTGGTCGCTGAACGACCGCCCCGCGGCGCTGCTGGGCGTCGACGTCCTGCGGCTCTTCTCGCGGGTCGAGCTGGATTTCGGCGCGGGGCGGGTCCTGTTCCGGCTGGGGCAGGGCGGCCTGGTCGCCCCGACCCTGAATGCCTGACGGCTACTGAGAGCGACCGCGCGCCATCACCTGGCGCCGGCGCTCCTCGACCTTCTCGGGCGTGACTTCGCGATTGTGAACGCTCGAGCGGTCGTGCTCGACCGTGAGGCCCTCGCCGAATGACCGGGCGTAGCCGTCGTCGATCAGCGACTTGTAGAACGACAGCGTCTCCACGGGGATCGAGACCATGTCTTCGGCCAGCTTCAGCGCGGCGGCCATCAGATCGGCCGCCGGCACGACGCGGTTGACCAAACCCCAATCGGCGGCGGTCCGGGCGTCGAGGAAGTTGCCGGTCAAGGACAGCTCCTTGGCGCGATAGAGCCCAATCTGGCGCGAGAGCTTCTGGGACAGCCCCCATCCCGGCATGATGCCGACACGGGCGTGGGTGTCGGCGAAGCGGGCGTTCTCCGAGGCGATCAGCACATCGCAGGCTAGGGCCAACTCGAAACCGCCGGTGATCGCCACGCCATTGATCGCGCCGATGACCGGCTTGCGGCAGGTCTCGACCGCGCGGACGGGGTTGGAGCGAGCGTCCTGATCGTTGGCGGCGCTCATCGCGTCGGGATCGCCGCCCAACTCCTTGAGGTCCAGGCCAGCGGTGAAGGCCTTTTCGCCGGCGCCTGTCAGGATCACCACGCTGACGTCGGGATCCTGGTCCAGAGCGACGATGGCGTCGTGCAGGGCCGCCCGCAGCGCCTTGGAAAGGGCGTTCATGGCCTGGGGCCGGTTGAGGGTGACGATGGCCACCGGGCCGCGCCGTTCGACGTCCAGCATAGGTTTCTCCCGTTTGTGACCGATGTTCAGTCGGCGCCCCAAAGGGAAGTCAAGTTGCGCCCGGGGCGCTTGGCGGCTAAAGGCTGCCGCGCCTTTAGGCCTTGAGGAGCAGTCCATGACCGAGATCGTCGACATCATCGCCCGTGAAATTCTCGACAGCCGGGGCAACCCGACCGTCGAAGTCGACGTGATCCTGGAAGACGGCGCCTTCGGCCGCGCGGCGGTCCCGTCGGGCGCCTCGACCGGCGCGCACGAAGCCAACGAAAAGCGTGACGGCGACAAGACCCGCTACCTGGGCAAGGGCGTCCTGCAGGCCGTGGACGCGGTCAACGGCGAGATCTTCGACGCCCTGTCGGGTGTGGACGCCGAAGACCAGCGCCGCGTCGACAACCTGTTGATCGAGCTGGACGGCACGCCGAACAAGGCTCGCCTGGGCGCCAACGCCATCCTCGGCGTCTCGCTGGCCACGGCCAAGGCCGCCGCCGAGTCGGCCGGCATGCCGCTCTACAAGTACGTCGGCGGCGTGAACGCCCGCGTGCTGCCGACCCCGATGATGAACATCATCAACGGCGGCGCCCACGCCGACAATCCGATCGACATCCAGGAATTCATGATCCTGCCGACCGGCGCCAAGAGCTTCAGCGAAGCCCTGCGCATGGGCGCGGAGATCTTCCACGGCCTGAAGAAGGCCCTTAAGGACGCCGGCCACAACACCAACGTCGGCGACGAAGGCGGCTTCGCGCCGAACCTGGGCTCGGCCGAAGACGCCCTGGCCTTCATCGTCAAGGCCGGTGAAGCGGCCGGCTACAAGGCCGGCGACGACTTCGTCCTGGGCCTCGACGTCGCCGCCACCGAGTTCTTCAAGAACGGCAAGTACGAGCTGGAAGGCGAAGGCAAGTCGCTCGATCCCGCGGGCATGGTCGACTACCTGGCCGGTCTGGCCGCCAAGTTCCCGATCCTGTCGATCGAGGACGGTATGTCGGAAGACGACTTCGACGGCTGGAAGCTGCTGACCGACACCCTGGGCAAGAAGGTCCAGCTGGTCGGCGACGACCTGTTCGTGACCAACCCCAAGCGTCTGCAGATGGGCCTGGACATGGGCCTGGCCAATTCGATCCTGGTCAAGGTCAACCAAATCGGCACGCTGTCGGAAACCATCGACGCCGTCGATCTGTCCCACCGCAATGGCTACACCAGCGTCATGAGCCACCGCTCGGGCGAGACCGAGGACAGCACCATCGCCGACCTGGCGGTCGCGCTGAACTGCGGTCAGATCAAGACCGGCTCGCTGGCCCGCTCGGATCGGGTCGCCAAGTACAACCAGCTGCTGCGGATCGAGCAGATGCTGGACGACCAGGGCGTCTATGTCGGCCGCAAGGTGCTGAAGGGTCGCTAAGACCCTTCCACATCGCTGAAGCTATCGAGGCGCGGCTTCCGAAAGGAGCCGCGCCTTTTGCTTTACGTAGGTCAGCGGCGCGTCCTTCTTCATCACCATGTAGCCGGTGATGGCGTGATAGGCCGGCTCGCCCATGGACGCGCCTTCGGGCGTCGCGCCGCCCATCGCGTTGCTGACCTCGTCGACCGTCGGCATGACGGGGCGGCCGGGAAGGGCGATGTCTCCCTTGACCAGATCGGTCGTATTCTCGGACTTCAGCTTCCAGCCGCAATTCTCGAACCGCTCCAGGCGATCGGGAGCGAAGGCCAAGGTCAGCAGCATCAGCTTCATCTTGCCGACCGCGGCGTCTTCCGCTTGGCCCATGGCGCGGACCTGGCGTGTGGAGAGTGCATGGGCATAGGTGATCCACCGGTCTTCGCCTTCCCACAGAGCCTTGAAGATCGAACCATCCATCGGGATCAGGAGGCCATTGCCGAAGTCCAGCTTGGGCGGGTTTCCCTTGATCATGTCGGGTCCGCCCTTGCGTCCCTTGACGACGCCAGGCTCCGCGGCCACCGCGAGGGCGGGGACGAGCAGCCCTCCGGTGAGGCTCAAAACCACGTTTCGACGCGACGTCATTGGCTGCATCCCTCTCAAGCTCCACCACAGGATGCGCCCGATCGTGGCGATTCTCGGACGCTTTCCCGGGTTTTTCGAACGGCGGACATGGTTGTTGCGTAGGTTAACCCACAAATTTTCTAAAAGCTTGGCGGTCGTTTCAAACGAGACCAGTTTCACCGCCTTCGCGACCGCGAAGTGGCTTCGGCGATGCGGCATCTAGATGCGGGTGAAACGATCTCACCTGAAAGCATCGATCGAACGGTCCGTCCGTGAGCGACCGGCGTTCGCAATGCCTAGATTTAGAAGGCGTTAAGCACGGTCGGCGATCCTGCGAATCCCTCTTTGGGACGCTCAGATGTTCGCCCGACTGCAACCCTTCCTGCCGACCGCGGCGATCTTTTTCCTGATTTTCTACTTCGCCTTTCACGCTTTGACAGGCGATCGAGGCTTGCTGTCGATCTCGCAGCGCAATGCGGACCTAGCAGCAAAAACAAAGGAACTCAGGAAGATACGCGCGGAGAGGATGGACCTGGAGGCCCGCGCTCGTCTATTACGCAGCGGCAGTTTGTCGGCTGATCTATTGGAGGAGCGTGCGCGTTCTCTCCTAGGATACGCCGACCCGAGGGACTATGTGATCCGCGTCAAGCGTCCTAGCTGACCGGTCACCTATCCTGGAAACGGCTGCCGGTCGGCCCGTGGATCATTTGATCTCGGATTGATCTTGAAGAGACATCAGGGCGTTTCCTTCGCGGAACCGACGATTTTTCGGCGGGAAACGCTTTCAGGACGAAGGCCGCGATGAAGATTGGCCAGGGAGATTTGAATGGCGCGTACGCGCAAGGCTGAGGCCTCGGAGGGGAAGGCGGTAGACACCGGTGTCAACGCCTTCGTCGGGAAAGACGAACTCCTGAAATTCTATCAGGACATGCTGCTGATCCGCCGCTTCGAGGAGCGCGCCGGCCAGTTGTACGGCATGGGCCTGATCGGCGGTTTCTGCCACCTGTACATCGGTCAGGAAGCCATCGCGGTCGGCATGCAGTCGATCTCGCAGAAGGGCGACCAGATCATCACGGGCTATCGTGACCACGGCCACATGCTGGCCGCCGGCATGGATCCCCGCGAAGTGATGGCCGAGCTGACCGGTCGCGCGGGCGGTTCGTCGCGCGGCAAGGGCGGCTCGATGCACATGTTCGACATCGAGACCGGCTTCTACGGCGGTCACGGCATCGTCGGCGCCCAGGTGGCGCTCGGCACCGGCCTGGCCTTGGCCAACCACTACAAGGGCAACGGCAACGTCTCGTACGCCTATATGGGCGACGGCGCGGCCAACCAGGGCCAAGTCTACGAGAGCTTCAACATGGCCCAGCTGTGGAAGCTGCCGGTCGTGTACGTGATCGAGAACAACCAGTACGCCATGGGCACCAGCGTCGAGCGCGCGGCGTCCGAAACCGCCTTCCACAAGCGCGGCGTCTCGTTCCGGATTCCGGGCGAGGAAGTCGACGGCATGGACATCGTCGCGGTGCGTGAAGCTGGCGCCCGCGCCACCGAGCATGCCCGCAGCGGCTCGGGTCCCTACATCCTCGAGATGAAGACCTACCGCTATCGTGGTCACTCGATGTCGGATCCGGCCAAGTACCGCACCAAGGAAGAGGTCGACGAGGTCAAGACGACCCGCGATCCGATCGACCACATCAAGGAACGCCTGGCCCAGGCCGGCGTGACGGAAGACGACCTGAAGGGCGTCGACGCGGAAGTGAAGCGCATCGTCGCCGAGGCCGCCGAGTTCGCCCGCACGAGCCCCGAGCCGGATCCCTCGGAACTGTACACCGACGTATACCTGGAGGCCGCCGAGTGACGGACATCCTGATGCCCGCGCTTTCCCCCACGATGGAGGAAGGCACCCTGGCCAAGTGGCTCGTCAAGGAAGGCGACACCATCAAGGCCGGTGACGTGATCGCCGAGATCGAGACCGACAAGGCGACGATGGAAGTCGAAGCCGTGGACGAAGGCGTGGTGGAAGCCATCCTGGTCCCGGCCGGCAGCGAGAACGTCAAGGTCAACACCCTGATCGCGCGCCTGAAGGGCGAGGGCGAAGCCGCTTCGGCTCCGACCGCTGCTCCGGCGCCCGCCGCTGAAGCCGCTCCGGCCCCCGTCGCCGCCGCTCCCGCGGCTGGTGGCCCGATCTCGGCCGCGTCGACCTTCGCCGATCCGGAAATTCCGGCCGGCACGCCGATGAAGAAGATCACGGTCCGCGACGCCCTGCGCGACGCCATGGCCGAGGAAATGCGCAAGGACGACCGCGTCTTCCTGATGGGCGAGGAAGTCGCCCAGTACCAGGGCGCCTACAAGGTCAGCCGCGAACTCCTGCAGGAGTTCGGCGACAAGCGCGTCATCGACACCCCGATCACCGAGCACGGCTTCGCCGGCATGGGCGTCGGCGCGGCCATGGCCGGGCTGAAGCCGATCGTCGAGTTCATGACCTGGAACTTCGCCATGCAGGCGATCGACCACATCATCAACTCGGCCGCCAAGACGCTCTACATGTCGGGTGGCCAGATCAAGTCGTCGATCGTGTTCCGCGGCCCGAACGGCGCGGCCTCGCGCGTCGGCGCCCAGCACAGCCAGGACTATGCGGCCTGGTACGGCAATGTCCCGGGCCTGAAGGTCATCGCGCCGTACGACGCGGCCGACGCCAAGGGCCTGCTGAAGGCCGCCATCCGCGACCCGAACCCGATCGTCTTCCTCGAACACGAGATGATGTACGGCCACGAGTTCGACATTCCGGACGTCGAGGACTGGGTCGTGCCGATCGGCAAGGCCAAGGTCCGCCGCGTGGGTTCGGACGTCACCCTGGTGGCCTACAGCCGCATGGTGGGCTTCGCCCTGAAGGCGGCCGAGGAGCTGGAGAAGGAAGGCATTTCGGCGGAGGTCATCGACCTGCGCACGATCCGTCCGATGGACCACGCCACGGTCCTGGAAAGCGTCAAGAAGACCAACCGCCTGGTCACGGCCGAGGAAGGCTGGGGCCCGATGGGCGTCGGCGCCGAGATCGTCGCGCGGATCACGGAATTCGGCTTCGACTATCTGGACGCCCCGCCGCTGCGGGTCTGCCAGGAAGACGTGCCGCTGCCGTACGCCGCCAACCTGGAAGCCCTGTCGCTGCCCTCGGTCGAGAAGATCGTCAAGGCGGCCAAGGCGGTCTGCTACAAGTGATCCCGATGCCCGCTCACGAAGGCCACGGCCCGCGTGAGCGGGCGAGGGGGCGCTGATGACGGTCCTGAACGGCTCCTGCCATTGCGGCGCGGTGCACGTGCAGCTCGAACCGGGCAAGCCTTTGGGCGAGCTACCGCTTCGCGCCTGTCAGTGCCAGTTCTGCCGCCGTCAGGGCGGTCGGACGACCAGCCATCCGGACAGTCGCCTGCACATCGCGGCCGCGCCGGGAGCGTTGCATCGCTACCGCTTCGGTCGTCGTGTCGTCGATTTCCTGATCTGCCGCGAGTGCGCCTGCTACATCGCCGCGATGATCGAAGACGACGGCCAGGCCTATGCGACGCTCAATATCGTCGGAACCGGCCTGCCCGGATTTGACGGACGCGAGCCCGAACGGCTGGACTATCACGACGAAACGGACGAACAACGCCTTGCCCGTCGCAAGGCCAAATGGACGCCGACCACCTTGGTCGAAGCCGTCCCGAACGCTTGAGGAAGAAGCTCAATGTCGATCGACATCCTGATGCCCGCTCTGTCGCCCACCATGGAGGAGGGAACCCTCGCCAAGTGGCACGTCAAGGTCGGCGACACCGTCAAGGCCGGCGACGTGATCGCCGAGATCGAAACCGACAAGGCCACGATGGAAGTCGAAGCCGTCGATGAGGGCGTGGTCGAGGCCATCCTGGTCGACGCCGGGACCGAGAACGTCAAGGTCAACGCCCTGATCGCCAAGCTGGCGGGCGAGGGTGACAGCCCCGCGCCGGCCCCGAAGGCTGAAGCGCCTAAGGCTGCTGCCGCGCCGGCCGCGGCCGCTGCTCCCGCCGCCGCCCCGGCTCCCGCCGCGCCCGCTCCGGTCGCCGCCGACGGCTCGCGCGTCCTGGCTTCGCCGCTGGCGCGCCGCCTGGCTTCGGCCGCCGGCCTGGACCTGAAGAGCATCAAGGGCACCGGCCCGCACGGCCGCGTGGTCAAGTCCGATGTCGACGCCGCCAAGGGTGGCGCTCCCGCGGCCAAGGCCGCTCCGGCCGCGCCCTCCGCCGCTGCTCCGGCCGCCGCCGCGCCGCGTCAGGTCCAGTCGCTGGAGCAGATGGGCATCCCCGCCGGCTCCTACGACCTCGTGCCGCTGGACGGCATGCGCAAGACCATCGCCCGTCGCATGACGGACAGCTTCCGCGATATCCCGCACTTCCCGCTGCAGATCGATCTCGAGATCGACGCCCTGCTGGCGGCGCGCGCCAAGATCAACAGCCTGCTGGAAAAGCAGGGCGTGAAGGTCTCGGTCAACGACATCGTCATCAAGGCCGCCGCCGTGGCCCTGAAGCAGGTGCCGGAAGCCAACGCCAGCTACACGCCGGAAGGCATCGCCATGCACCACCACGCCGACATCGCCGTCGCCGTGGCCGTGGACGGCGGCCTTATCACCCCGATCATCCGCGCCGCCGAGACCAAGGGCCTGGCCCAGATCTCCAACGAGATGAAGGACCTGGCGGCCCGCGCGAAGTCCAAGAAGCTGAAGCCCGAGGAATTCCAGGGCGGCACCTTCTCGATCTCGAACCTGGGCATGTTCGGCATCAAGTCGTTCGCCTCGATCATCAACGAGCCGCAAGGCGCGATCATGAGCGTGGGCGCCGGCGAGCAGCGCGCCGTGGTCAAGAACGGCCAACTGGCCGTGGCCACGGTGATGACCATCACCCTGACCTGCGATCACCGCGTGGTCGACGGCTCGATCGGCGCCAAGTTCCTGGCGGCCTTCAAGCCGCTGATCGAAGAGCCGCTGACCCTGATCGTCTAAGTCAGGACGCGGGGAGAGAGCGCCATGTCGGTCTACGACTACTCGGCCCAGACGCTGGACGGCCAGGACGTGAACCTGGCCGACTATCGCGGCCAGGTGCTGCTGATCGTGAACACCGCGAGCAAATGCGGGTTCACGCCCCAGTACGAAGGCCTCGAAGCGCTCTACAAGGCTCACAAGGATCGCGGCTTCACGGTCCTGGCCTTCCCCTGCAATCAGTTCGGCGCTCAGGAGCCGGGAAACGCCGAAGAGATCGCCAGCTTCTGCTCGCTGACCTACGACGTGACCTTCCCGGTGATGAGCAAGATCGACGTCAACGGCGCCGACGCCCATCCGCTCTACCGCTTCCTCAAGAAGGAGCAGAAGGGCGTCTTGGGCACCGAGGCGATCAAGTGGAACTTCACCAAGTTCCTGATCGGCAAGGACGGCGAGGTCGTCGAGCGTTTCGCGCCGACCGTGAAGCCCGAAGACCTCAAGGTCGCGGTCGAGGCGCTGCTTTAGTTTCTCCCGGATCGGCTTGCAGGCCGATCGATCTAGGCCGTCCGGCTTTCTCTCCCGGACGACGTCCAAGCTAGGGTAAGATGAACATGTCCACGGAATTCGATGTCGTCGTCATCGGCGCCGGTCCTGGCGGCTATGTGGCCGCGATCCGCGCCAGCCAACTGGGCCTGAAGACGGCCATCGTCGAGCGCGAGAACCTGGGCGGCATCTGTCTGAACTGGGGCTGCATCCCCACCAAGGCCCTGCTGAAGTCGGGCGAGATCTTCGAGCAGCTGTCGCACCTGGATTCCTACGGCCTGTCGGTCGAGAAGCCCGCCTTCGACTTCGCCAAGATCATCGACCGCTCGCGCGGCGTGGCCAAGACCATGTCGGGCGGCATCGCCTACCTGATGAAGAAGCACAAGATCGAGGTCATCGAGGGCGAGGCCAAGCTCGAGAAGGGCAATCCGGCGCCCAAGCTCGTCATCGCCCTGAAGGCCGGCGGCAGCCGCACGGTCCAGGCCAAGAACGTCATCCTGGCCAGCGGCGCCCGCGCTCGCGAAATCCCGGCCATCGGTGCGGTCTCGGACGGCGACAAGATCTGGACCTATCGTGACGCCCTGGCGCCCAAGACCATGCCCAAGTCGCTGGTCGTGATCGGCTCGGGCGCCATCGGCATCGAGTTCGCCAGCTTCTACCGCGCCCTTGGCGCCGAGGTGACCGTCGTGGAAGCCATCGACCGCATCATGCCGGTCGAGGACGCCGAGGTTTCCAAGGCCGCCCAGAAGGCCTTCGAAAAGCGCGGCATCAAGTTCCGCATCGGCGCCAAGGTCAGCAAGGTCGAGAAAACCAAGGACGGCGTCTCCGTCACGGTCGACGTCGGCGGCAAGATCGAGCAGCTGACCGCCGAGAAGTGCATCGTCGCCGTCGGCATCGCGCCGAACAGCGAAGGCGTGGACGCTGTCGGCCTGAACCTGGATCGCGGTCACGTCGTCACCGACAAGCACTGCAAGACCAACGTCCCGGGCCTCTATGCGATCGGCGACGTCGCTGGCGCCCCCTGGCTCGCCCACAAGGCCAGCCATGAAGGCATTCACGCCGCCGAGGCCATCGCTGGCTACAAGACCCCGAACGTCAACTCGCCGATCCCGGGCTGCACCTACGCCAACCCGCAGGTCGCCTCGGTGGGCTACACCGAAGCCGGCGCCAAGGCGGCGGGTATTGAGGTCAAGGCCGGTCGCTTCCCGTTCAAGGTCAACGGCAAGGCCGTGGCCGCCGGCGAGATCGAGGGCTTCGTGAAGACCGTGTTCGACGCCAAGACCGGCGCGCTGATCGGCGCGCACATGATCGGCCACGAGGTGACCGAGATGATCCAGGGCTTCGTCACGGCGATCACCCTGGAGGCCACCGAGGAGGACCTGCACGGCATCGTCTACGCCCACCCGACCATGTCGGAAGCCATGCACGAAGCCGCGCTGGACGCCTACGGCCGCGTCCTGCACATCTAGGACCTCTTGAGGGGGCTGGATGGCGCGCAAGGCCGCGACGACGACGGGCGAGAAGCCAGCCAAGGTCAGGAAAGGGTCCAAGACGACCCTCTCCGAGGCCAATCTGGTCGACCTCGGCCCCGAACGCCTGGCCGCCATCCTGCTCGACCTCTCCAGCGACAGTCACGTCAAGCGCGTGCTGCGACTGGAGCTGTTCGCCGAGGCGGGGGGCGAGGGGCTGGCGCTGGAGGTTTCCAAGCGCCTCGCCACCATCGGCAAGTCCTCCTCGCGGATCCATTGGCGCAAGCGCGTGGCCTTCGCCCGCGATCTCGACCTGCATCGGCGGATGATCGAGCGGCTGGCCGAGGATGACCCGACCGCCGCGCTTGATCTGATGCTGGATCTCCTGGATTTGGCGTCCCCGACCCTGGATCGTCTCAGCCAGGTCGAAGGACCGATCGGCGATGTCTTCCTGGCCGCCCGCGATGCGATCGGCGTCATCGCCGAAAAGGCCGTACCTGAGCCCATCGCCTTGGCGGAACGCACCGCCAAGCTCCTGGCGACCGACTACCACGCTCAGATGGGCCCGCTGGCGGGCGCCCTGGCCCCGGCCATGGGGGCGCAGGGCCAAGCCCACCTGCGGCAGGTTCTGGAAACAGTCCTGGCCGTCAACGCCAAGCGGCTCAGGGGACCCGACCCCATGGCCGCGGTCTACAAGGACGCCCTGCGCCGCCTGGCCGACGCCAGTGGCGACGTCGACGCCTTCGAGGCCACTTTCGCGCCCGACCTGCGCCGCACGCCCCTGGTTTCGGCCGAGATCGCCCGACGGCTGCTGGCCGCCGGGCGCGCCGAGGAGGCCCTGGCCACGCTGCAGGCCGGAGCGCCGAGCGAGCAGCGCGGTCGCCACCAGAGCAGCCTCGAAGAGCGGGCCGCCTGGGAAGAGGCGATGCTCGACGCCCTGGAAGCCTCTGGACACCACGAGGAAGCCCAGAAGCGTCGCTGGGCGGACTTCGAGGCCACGCTGTCGATCCCGCGCCTGCGGGCCTATCTGAAGGGCTTGCCGGACTTCGACGACGTCGAGGCCGAGGATCAGGCCAAGGCGGTCGCCAAGCGTTTCCCGCGCTTCGACACGGCGCTGGCCTTCCTGGTCTCATGGCCCGATCTGGCGGCGGCCTCCCGCCTGGTGCTGGCTCGGTCGGGCGAGATCAATGGCGCGGACGACACCCTGATGGCTGAGGCCGCGCGTCGGATCGAGGGCGCCTATCCGCTGGCGGCGACGCTGCTGCTACGCGCCTCGATCCAATATGTCCTGACTTACGGCGTCGCGGCTCGGTATGCCGAGGTCGCGCGCCAGCTGCTGGAGGCGGAGTCGCTGTCGGTCATGATCGCCGACTATGGCGAGTATCCCGACCACGCCGCTTTCGTCGCCGACCTGCGCGCCATGCACGGTCGCAAGCAGGGCTTCCGAGCTGAGCTGGAAGCCCTGGGCGCGACCTTCTAGGGACGCTTGCGCATCTGGGCGTCCAGGCTCCAAGCGCCGGGGCCCTGGAACACCAGATAGAGGAAGATGAAGCAGAACAGGATCGCCGGTTCGCCCTTGTTGAGCGCGGGCCAGAAGCCCTGGCTGGCGTGGACCAGGAAATAGGCCACGGCCATCTGGCCCGACAGGATGAAGGCCACGGGCCGTGTGAACAGGCCCAGCACCAACAGTCCTCCGCCGATGATCTCCAACCAGGCGGCGGCGACCAGCATCGGCGGCAGCGGATCCGACACGCCCGGCTGGGCGGCTGGGAAGTGGAAGACCTTCATGAGGCCATGCTCCATGAAGAGCAGGGCGGCGATGATGCGAAGCAGGCTGAGCACGCGCGGCGCCCAGACGACGAGACGTTCCATGTCTATTCCCTCTTGATGCGAACGCAGAGAGCCCCCTCGGCTCGACGCTTACTCACAAACTGAAAGGAGTAGTCCGGCGGCGTCTGTTCAGAGCCTCCGGACCTTGAAGGTCTAGGCCGCCCGCGTGTCGGTCTCGGCCATGCGCTGGATCGCGACGTAGTCGGTCTTTCCGCTGCCCAGGACCGGCACCTGCGGCACCTTGAGAATCTTGCGCGGCACGGCCAGTTCCGGTGCGCCGATCGTCTGCGCATGGGCCACCAGAGGGCCGACATCCGCGTCGTGACGGTCGGTGACCAGGACCAGCTTCTCGCCCTTCTTCTTGTCGGGCATCGAGATCACCGCATGGCGGCCATCGGGCCAGACGGCCGAGGCCAGATCCTCGGCGGCGGTCAGGGAAACCATCTCGCCCCCGATCTTGGCGAAGCGCTTCACGCGCCCCTTGATGGTGATCCACTGGTCGTCGGTCATGGCGACCACGTCGCCGGTGTCGTGCCAGCCATCCTCGGGCGCGTCGACGCCGCCGTCCTCGCGCAGATAGCCGGCCATGATGTTGGGGCCGCGCACGAAGAAGCGGCCGCCGCCCGTGATGCCTTCGACCGGCTCGATGCGGGTCTCCTGGCCGGGCAGCAGCCCGCCCACCGTGCCAGGGCGATTGTCGTTGGGTTTATTGACGGCGATGACCGGCGAGGCTTCGGTGGCGCCATAGCCTTCCAGCACGGGCACGCCGCCAAAGCGTTCGGCGATCAGAGCGTGCGTCTCGTCGCGGACCTTCTCGGCGCCGCAGACGATGAACTTCAATCCGCCCAGTTCGTCGGCGTCCGAGGCGCGCGCGTACTGGTTCACGAAGGTGTCGGTGGCCAGCAGGATCGAGGCCTTGGCGTCCTTGATCAGCGGCGGGATCTGCTTGGTATGCAGCGGTGAGGGATACTGGAACGCCTTCATGCCGGTCAGGATCGGCAGGATCACCCCGCCGGTCAGGCCAAAGCAGTGGAAGACGGGCAGGGGGTTGAACATCACCCAGTCCGGATCGAGCTCGATGTGAGCCGCGATCTGCATGGCGTTCTGGACCAGGTTCTCCTGGGTCAGCACCACGCCGCGCGGCGCGCCGAAGCTGCCGGAGGTGAACAGGACCACGCCCTTGTCGGACGGTTTGGCCGGCGCGCGGAATTGGCGCGGGAAGAACCCTGCCGCGGCGGCGAACAGCTTGTCCGGCAGGCCGATCGTGCCACGCACGTCTTCCAGATAGGTGATCTCGGCATGGGCGCCGATGGCGTCGACGATGTCGTGCAGCTTGCCCAGTTCGATGAACTTGTGAGCGGTCAGCACGCGCTTGACCTTGGCCAGCTTGCAGGCGGCCCTGATATTCCGCAGGCCGGCCGTGAAGTTCAGCATGGTCGGAACGCGGCCGAAGGCATGCAGGGCGAAGAAGGTCACGACCGAGCCCGAACCCGAGGGCAGCAGCACGCCGACGTTCTCACCGGGCTTCGTCATGGCGGCGATCTTGCGACCGAGCGCGAAACTGGCGCGGATCAGGTCTGTATAGCTGAGCGGATTACGGTCCTGGTCCTCCAGGATCGGTTTCTTGGCGCCATACTTGTCGCGAGCGTCGATAAGGGCGTCGAAGATGGCTTTGTGGCCATTTCGCGCATCGTAAGCTACCGCCATACCGGCGAAACCTCCCCGAAAAGCGTAAGTCGCTTTCGTTAAACGCCGAGTCTGCCGGGGAAGGTCCAGCTTTGCAAGAAAGAGTCATGAACCGTGAGGTTCGGCCTTGTGGGGCAGGGCGGCGGCGAGGTCTGGGCTTCGGATGAAGTCGACGATCGCCGCCAGCCAAAGGGCGCGGACGGCGTCCGATTCCATGTGCGGGTCGTGGCCGGAGGCGGGATTTCGCACCTCTCTGCACTTCTTCATCGCCGCGCAGAGCCGGGTCTGGGGCGTGGCGGTGACGACCGTGTCTCGGCCTGCGTCCAGCATCAGCACGGGCGGAGCGACCTTGCGGGCGTCGCGGGCGGCCGCCTCGGAGGCGTCGAAGAAGGCGGCGAACCAGCCCAGGCTGCGTCCGCCCATGCGCAGATCCGGATTGGCCAGCATCCAGGCCGCTTGCACCTTGCCGCGCGCCGCGTCGTGGGTGCGCCCGCCCGCGAAGTCGTCTGGGGTGTCTCGCCGCCAGTTCGGCTGGTCGGGGGTGCGGATCCAACCGAGCCGCAGGGTGCGCATCGCCGGCGTGAAACGGGCGAAGTCGGCGCGGGATCGGGGCAGGGCGGCCAGGCCGAACGCGGGTGAGGACAGCACCAGGCCATCCATCGGCAAGCCTTCCTGCGCCGCGCGGAGAGCGACAAGGCCGCCGTCGGCGTGGCCGATGACCACGAATGGCGTATCGCCTCGGGGGCGGATCACCGCCTTGGTCATGGCGCGGACGACCGCGACATCCGGTTCGAAGCTGTCGGCATGGCCAAGGTCGCGCCAAGGTGTGGCGCGCCCGGACCCGCCCTGGCCCTGGCGCTCCAGCACCCAGACCGTGAAGCCTTGGGCTGTAAGGTCCGAAACAGTCTCGAACCATTTCTCGGCGCTTTCGCCGTAGCCGGTCAGGATCAGCACGGTGGCGCGGGACGCCACCGGCGGCGCGGTGACGCCGTAGCGCTGCACCAGACCCTCTCCACTGCGAACGAAGCCCCAGCTCCAGCCCTGCGGCGGATAGAAGCGGGACCCCAGCGACGGCGGCGTGTGGGTGTCGGCGAACGGCGCGCGCGAGGCCCCGTCACCGCAGGCGGAGACGATGAGAGCCAGGGCGACAACGAACAGGCGGCGACGCATATGGCCCAGTCATTTCGCGCGTCGCGCTCTTAAGCAAGATCAAGCGCTTGATCCCGAGGCCAAGAAGACCGATTTAGGCGCCATGGCCACGGTGATCGACACCCTGAAGGCTCGCGGCTCGGAAGACCGAGCGGCGCGCCATCCCGAAAAGCAGAACCGCCCCGATACGCCGGTGCTCCGCAAACCCGAGTGGCTGCGCGTGCGCGCGCCTGGCTCGGGGCAGTACAACGAGACCAAGAGCATCGTGCGCGAGCACAAGCTGACCACGGTCTGCGAGGAAGCGGCCTGCCCGAACATTGGCGAGTGCTGGAGCCAGAAGCACGCGACCATGATGATCATGGGCGAGATCTGCACCCGCGCCTGCGCCTTCTGCAATGTCACCACCGGTCTGCCGACCCAGCTTGACCCCGACGAGCCGCGCCGCGTGGCCGAGGCCGTCGCCAAGATGGGCCTCAAGCACGTGGTCATCACCTCGGTGGACCGCGACGACCTGATCGACGGCGGCGCCCGCCACTTCGCCGAGGTCGTCACCGCCATCCGCGCGGCCGCCCCGGGCACGACCATCGAGATCCTGACGCCGGACTTCCTGCGCAAGGACAGCGCCGAGAACGTGGTGATCGACGCCAAGCCGGACGTCTTCAACCACAATCTCGAGACCGTGCCGCGGCTCTATCTGAAGATCCGTCCAGGCGCCCGCTATTACAACTCGCTGCGCCTGCTAGACCGCGTGAAGCAGCGCGATCCCTCCCAGTTCACCAAGTCCGGCCTGATGGTCGGCCTGGGTGAAACCAAGGAAGAGGTCATGCAGGTCATGGACGACATGCGCTCGGCCGGCGTCGACTTCATCACCATCGGCCAATACCTGCAGCCGACCCGCAAGCACGCGGCGATCGACCGGTTCGTGACGCCGGAAGAGTTCAAGGCCTATGAGGCGATCGCCCGGGCCAAGGGCTTCCTGATGGTCTCGTCCAGCCCCCTGACCCGCTCGTCGCACCACGCCGGCGATGACTTCGCCAAGCTGCAGGCGGCGCGGCGCGCCCTCGACGCCCGCTCGGCGTAAGGCCTTGCACCGGCATACTGTAACGCGCTTGCTCCCGTACGCGCCGGACCAGCTGTTCGAGTTGGTCGGCGACGTCGAGGCCTATCCCCGGTTCGTGCCGTGGATCACCGGCATGCGCACCTGGAATGGCCGCGTCGACGGCGCCGTCAGTACGCTGGACGCCGAGGCCCAGGTCGGGTTCTCGTTTCTGCGCGAGAAGTTCGCCACCCGGGTCCGCCGGGACCGCGAGGCGCTGAGCATCGACGTCAGCCTGCTGTACGGGCCCTTCAAGCGCCTGGCCAACGGCTGGCGCTTCGTACCGGACGGCGAGGTCACCCGCGTCGAGTTCGTGATCGATTTCGCTTTCAAGTCGGCGATGCTGGACAAGCTGCTGGCCGCCAACATCGACAAGGCCGCCAACAAGCTGATCCAGTGCTTCGAGGACCGGGCGCGCCAGATCTACGGCGCGAAAGCCTAGCCCTTCCTTCCGGCCGTCTCCTCGATCCGCTCCTCGAAGTCGCCGAGGTTGGCGAACAGGTTCTCGATCGCGAACACCAGTCCGAACACACGCGCGGCGTCGTCGAATTCGAGATCGCGGGTCACGCCCTTCTCGCGCAGCCCCTCAACGCAGATCTGGAACGCCACATGCGCCTCGGCGAAGGCGATGCGGTCTGGACGCGCGCCGCCGGCCAACAGGTCGGCCGTGCCGCGCAGGAAACGGGCGCTGGCTTCCAGCATGTCGGCGGCGGCGGGAGCGAGGTCCGCGGCGGGCAGGGGCTCATGCAGCGTCCGCCCGACCATCACCGTGTCGTTCCTGAGTCGCCAGAGCGTGCGGGGCAGGGCTTCGGACACCGAGCGGTCGCTGAGCTTGCTGGCGCTCTCGCGGTCGGCCTCGGTCACGGCGGTCTGGAGCTTTGCCAGGGCCGCGCGCAGATCATCCTGGGCCTTGAGATAGTCGGTCGGGCCGGGCGTCCCGCGTAGCGTCAGGACATGACTGTCCAGGATGTGCGCCTGCAGGCCGGCGATTGTCTGGACGCTGGCCACCACCGAGGTATGGGCGCGCGCCGGGAAGATCAGCAGGGTGGCCGCGACGCCGACGAGGCTGCCGACCGTGATCTCGGCGACACGCAGGGCCGCGGCGATCAACGGGTCCATGTGGGTGGTCGTGCCGATCAGCATGATCACCGCCGTGACCGGAGCCACTTTCAGCGTCGGCCGCACGGAGACCAGGAAGGCCAGCAGCGCCACGGTCACGCACAGGATCAAGCCGCCGAATTCGGGCCAGCGCGCGTGGAAATAGGCGGCCGCCGCGCCCGCCAGCGCCCCGACGACGGTGCCCATGAACCGCTCGATCGAGGCCGTGATCGTCGCGCCAAGGCTGGATTGAACCACGATGACCGCCGTGAAGACGGCCCAATAGCCTTGCGGCAGACGCAGCAGGGTCGCCAGGGCGAAGGCCGCGCCGACGGCGGCGGAGACACGGATGGCGTGGCGGATCTCGGTCTTGCGCGCGGCGGCGGCCTTCAGCGCCCGTTGCGAGAGGTTGCCGCCGGTAAAGCGTCTCCAGTCGCTGGGCGCGGTCTCCGGCACTAGGCCACCGCCTCACGGAGCATTTCGAGCGCCGTCCGCACCGCCGCCAGTTGCACCGCCTCACGGGTCTCGCCCTCGAACCGCTCGTGCCGGTGGACGACGGAGCGGTTGGCCCGGGCTACGGCGAAGTGGACCGTGCCGACGGGCTTCATCGGCGTACCGCCGCCAGGACCGGCTATCCCGGTGATGGCGACGGCGACGTGGCTGTTGCTCTCGCGCAGCGCGCCTTCGGCCATCATCCGCGCCACGGGCTCGGAGACCGCGCCATGGTCGGCGATCAAGTCGCCGGGCACGCCCAACATCTCGGACTTGGCGCGGTTGGTGTAGGTGACGAAGCCGCGCTCGAAGACGTCGGAGGCGCCAGAAATCGAACAGATCGCGCCGGCCACTAGGCCGCCCGTGCAGCTTTCGGCCGCGACCAGACGCAAAGATTTTTCACGCGCCTCGTCGATCAGCATTCGGGCAAGGGTCTGGATTTCCAGCGGGAACATAAGCCTCTCCGGATTCGCGCGGCCAGCTTAGCCCGTTCAGGCCGGCGTCTCGACCGCGACGACGGCGGATGCGGCCAGGCCCTCTCCGCGCCCTGTAAAGCCCATCTTCTCGGTCGTGGTCGCCTTGACGCTGACCCGGTCGATCGGAAGGTCGAGAATCTGCGCCAATCGCTCGCGCATGGCCTGACGGTGCGGTTTGATCTTGGGGCGCTCGCAGATCAGGGTCACGTCGACATTGACGATCGAACCGCCCTTGGCGGTGACCAGTTCGGCGGCGTGCTTGAGGAACTGGTCGGAAGCCGCGCCCTTCCATTTCGGATCGGTCGGCGGGAAGTGGTCGCCGATATCGCCCTCGCCGATCGCGCCCAGGATGGCGTCGGTCAGGGCGTGCAGGCCCGCGTCGGCGTCCGAATGGCCGATCAGGGTCTCGTCGTGCTTGATGGCCACGCCGCACAGCCAGACCTCTTCGCCCGGGCCCCAACGGTGAGCGTCGAAACCCTGGCCAACTCGGGTGATGCGCGCGGCGCCGGCGAGCCGTTCGGCCATGGCGAAGTCCTCGGGATAGGTGAGCTTCATCAGAAGCGGATCGCCCGGCGCGATGGCCACGCGACCGCCGGCGGCCTCGACCACCTGGGCGTCGTCGGTCGGCTCGCCGCCGGTCCAGGCGGCATAGGCGTCGAGCAAGGTCTTGCGGCGCGCGGCCTGAGGCGTCTGGGCGCGCCACAGGTGCTCCCGGGACGTGGTGATCGGGTTCTGGTCGGGCTCCGCGCGCTTCAACGTATCGGCGACGGGCAGGGCGGGCAGGGCGGCGTCCGCGTCGGCGAGGGCCTTCAGCACGCCCTGGATGGTCGCGCCGGTCAGGAGGGGGCGGGCGGCGTCGTGAACGAGCACCGGCTCGTCGGCAGGGCGGTGCGCCAGGGCGGCGAGGCCGGCTCGGACCGACTCGGCCCGAGTCGCGCCGCCGCGCGCCGATCGCCAGCCGTTCAGGCCGGACAGCACTTCGGCCAGCACCTTTTCGCCGTTTTCCGTCGTAACGATGACGACATCGGAAGCGCCGGCGGATAGGAAGGCCTCGACCGACCAGCGCAGAACCGCTCTACCCGCCAGGAGCCGCCATTGCTTGGCCTGGCCCGGTCCAGCCCGGGTTCCCGAGCCGGCGGCGACGATCACGGCGGAAAAGATCATGGCCGCTGTTTAGTCCGACCGCCGCGCTTGTCCATAGCCCGTGCCGAGCGGGAAGGGCGATCCGTTTGGCGATCCGGGCTTTACTGCGCCGCGCAACATGCCTAAAAAGATGGCGACGGGGATGACTACAAAATGAGCAACAAGCTCGAGGTTGGCGGGGTCAAAGTCCTTGGTCGGGTGTGGATAGCACCCATGACCGGGATCTCGGATCTGCCCTTCAGAGAGACGGCCACGGCGCTGGGCGCGCCTTATGTGGCAACGGAAATGGTGGCCAGCGCGGAATTCGCGAAGGGGCGTCCCGATGTCGTGCGCCGCGCGGCGGTGGGCGAAGGCCTGCCGCTGACGGTGATCCAACTGGTCGGTCGCGACATCGCGTTCATGGCCCAGGGCGCGCGCATGGCCCAGGAGGCGGGGGCCGAGATCATCGACCTGAATTTCGGCTGCCCGGCCAAGGAGGTCGCCGCCGGCGCCGCCTGCGGCTCGGCCCTGATGCGCGAACCCGATCTGGCCGAGGCCCTGGTCGCCGCCGCCGTCGCGGCCGTCGAGGTTCCCGTGACGGTCAAGATGCGCCTGGGCTGGGACGACGCCAGTTTGAATGCGCCGGAGATCGCGGCGCGGGCCGAGGCTGTCGGCGCCAAGGCGATCACGGTGCACGGTCGCACCCGCAACCAGTTCTACAAGGGCGTCGCCGACTGGACCGCTGTCGCGGCGGTGAAGAAGGCGGTCTCGGTGCCGGTCCTGGTCAATGGCGACATCATCGATGGCGACAGCGCCCGCATGGCGCTGGAGCAATCGGGCGCTGACGGCGTGATGATCGGTCGCGGCGTTTACGGCCGTCCCTGGATCGCCGGCGCGATCGAAGCCGCGCTCGAAGGCCGGGGATTCGCCGAACCTCAAGCCGAGGAGCGCCTGGCCATCGCGCTCACCCATTTCCGGCGCAGCCTCGAGTTCTACGGCGAGCGCCTGGGCCTGAAGATGTTCCGCAAGCACTTGGCCTCGTACATCGAAGCCGCGCCCTGGCCTGAGACGGCCGAGGCGCGCCGGGCCGCCCGCGCCACCCTGTGCCGCCTTGAAGATCCCGCCGCCGTGGAGGTCGCCCTGCGCGACCTGTGGCTGGTGGGCGGGAGAATAGCCGCATGACCGACCGAGCCCGCGTATTGGGCGGTATCGCTCCGGAGGCGTTGAAGGCCGCCGCCTTCGACCTCAGTCCCGAGCCAGCTCTGGTCGTCGACCGCGACGGCGGGTTGGTGGCGGTGAACGAGGCGGCCGAGGCGCTGTTCGGCCATGGCCTTTCGCTGCTGGCGCGAGGTCGCTTCCGCGCCGCCCTGCCGCCCGGCTCGGTGCTGGTTTCGCTGCTGGATCGCGCGATCTTCGAGGGCGCGCTGGTTCGCGAGCACGGCGTCGAGGTCAATCTGTTCGGTCAGCCGCCGTTCGAGGCCGATGGCGCCGCCGCGCCGCTGGGCGATGGTTCGGTGCTGCTGACACTGCACGTCAAGGGCGTCCTGGGCGTCGACAAGGCCGCGGACGCCGCCGGCCTGCGCTCTGTGGTGGGCCTGGGCAAGATGCTGGCTCATGAGATCAAGAACCCATTGGCCGGCATTCGCGGCGCGGCCCAGCTGCTGAAGACGGGCGCCAGCGCCGTCGATCAACCGCTGGCCCAGCTGATCGTCGACGAGACCGATCGCATTCGCCGCCTCGTCGACCGCATGGAAGCCTTCTCCGACCAGGCGCCGACCCCACGCGAGCCGGTCAATATCCACCAGGTGTTGGACCGCGTCCGGGCCCTGGTCGCCAACGGCGTGGCCGACGGCCTGCTGCTCAAGGAAAGCTACGACCCGTCGCTCCCCGCGGTTTGGGGCGATGAGGATCATCTGATCCAGATCTTCCTGAACCTGACCAAGAACGCCGCCGAAGCCGCTCACATGCGCGGCGACGACATGGGCACGATCTCTATCCATACCGCCTGGCGCCCAGGGGTGCGGGTGCGCGGAGCCGACGGCAAGAGCGCGAGCGGCGCGCCGATCGAGATCAAGGTGATCGACAATGGCCCCGGCGTTCCCGCCAGCCTGCGTGATCACCTCTTCCAGCCCTTCGTGACCACCAAGGCCAACGGCACGGGCCTCGGCCTGGCCTTGGTCACCAAGCTCGTCACCGCCCATGGCGGCCTGATCGATTTCGAGTCCGAGCCCGGCCGCACCGTGTTCCGCGTGCTGCTGCCTATCGCCCCCCAGAACGGGGCCCCAGAAACCGCCTTCGGAGACGCCTGAGCATGAACGCCGCGAGCAAGAAGATCCTGATCGCTGACGACGATAGCTCGGTGCGTCTGGTGCTCAGCCAGGCCTTCACCCGCCTGGGCTATCAGGTCCGGGCCACGGGTAACGCCACAACGCTGCTGAAGTGGGTCACGGACGGGGAAGGCGACCTGGTCGTCACCGATGTGATGATGCCCGACGAGAACGTCTTCGACGTGCTGCCGCGTATCCGCAAGGAACGGCCCAAGCTGCCGATCATCGTGATGAGCGCCCAGAACACCTTGCTGACGGCGGTCAACGCCGCCGATGCGGGCGCGTTCGAATACATCTCCAAGCCCTTCGACCTGGACGACGTCACCGCCGCCGCGCGGCGGGCGCTCTCCCGACCGGCCGACGCCGAGGCCTCCAAGGCCCAGGCCCGCGCCATGCGCGACGAGCGCCTGCCGCTGATCGGCCGTTCGGCGCCGATGCAGGAGGTCTATCGCACCATCGCCCGCCTGGTCGGGGCCGACCTCACGGTCCTGATCCTCGGCGAAAGCGGCACCGGCAAGGAGCTGGTCGCCCGCGCCCTTCACGAGCTGGGCCGCCGTCGCGACGGTAAGTTCGTCGTGCTGAACCTGGCGGCCGTGCCGCGCGAGCGCGTCGAGGTCGAGCTGTTCGGCCGGGGCGACGGCGACAACGGCCGGCTCGTCGAGGCTGACGGCGGCACGCTGTTCCTGGACGAGATCGGCGACATGCCGCTGGACGCCCAGACGCGCCTGCTGCGGGTGATCGACGGCACCGAGCCGGTGATCAATCCCAAGACCGCCCGCCGCCCGAACGTACGGATCATCGCCGCCACAAATCGCGACCTGCGCGGCCTGATCCAGCAGGGTCTGTTCCGCGAGGATCTGTTCTTCCGCCTCAACGTCGCGCCGGTGCGCCTGCCCCCGCTGCGCGACCGGGCCGAGGATATTCCGGACCTGGCGCGCACCTTCCTGCTGCGCGCCGCGCGCGAAGGTCTGCCGGCCAAGACCATCGATCAAAGCGCCCTGGATCGCCTGAAGACCCATCCCTGGCCCGGTAACGTCCGCGAGCTCGAGAACCTGATGCGCCGGATGTGCGCCCTCTATGCCGAGGAGCTGATCACCGCCCGCATCGTCGATCGCGAGCTGCAGGACCACACGCCGGCCATTCGGTCCGAGGAAGGACCGATCACCCTGTCGACCCTGGTCGAACGCCACCTGGCCTCACACTTCGCCGACCAGCCCGACGGCGTGCCGCCAGCAGGCTTGTACGACCGGATTCTGGAGGAGGTGGAGCGCCCGCTGATTCAGCTGACGCTCTCCGCCACGCGTGGCAACCAGGTGCGAGCGGCCGAGATCCTCGGCCTGAACCGCAACACGCTGCGAAAGAAGATCCAGGACCTGGGCGTGGAGATGACCCGCGGCCGCCGTTAGACCGCTCCGGTCAGCTGAAGCTTTCGCGGCACATAGCTGTTGAATTTAGGACACACGCTCCTAAACTCTACGACGATGTCTTCAGTGGCTTACGCGACGGGATCGGAAGACCCGCCGACCCGGTTCAGCCGGGCCTGGTGGCGAGAGCTTCTGCGATCGCGCTACCTGACCGGCGGCGGGTACGCCCTGGCCGTGATTCTCACGGTCGCGGGCGTCGCCCTGGCTTCCTCGCCGCCGAAGACCGACTCCATCAGCACCGCGAGCACGGTCATCCTGGTCGTGCTGAGCCTGAACCTGGTGTTGATCCTGGGCGTGGCCACCGTCGTGGGGCTTCGCCTCTATGACCTGATCGACGCGCGGGCCAGCGACGCCGGCGCCCGCCTGCACCTGCGTTTCGTCGGCCTGTTCTCGCTGGCGGCCGTGGCCCCGGCGGTGATCGTGGCGCTGTTCTTTGGGGTGCTGGTCAATCGCGGCGTTGACGGCTGGTTCAGCGAACGCGTCCAGACCGTGGTCGGCAATTCGGCCAAGGTCGCCAACTCGTACGTCGAGCAACAGACGAAATACATCTCCGAGCACATCGGTCCGATGGCCGGCATCCTCAACCAGGCCGCGCCGAGCCTGGGCCAGTCTCCAGTGGCGTTCGGTCACTATCTGTCCGAACAGACCAAGGACGCGGGCTTCGCGGCAGCCTATGTCCTGGATCGCGACGGCCGGATCCTGGCGCGCGCCGAGATCGGCGACGTGCCGCCGTTCCTCGCACCGCCGCCGTCTAGCTTCGCGGCCACCGACAGCGGCGAGGTCAGCGCCCAGCGCTTCGTCTCCGACGACCTCTTCCGGGCGCTGTACAGGCTCAACGCCTTTCCGGACGCCTATCTCTATGTGGTCCGTCCGATCGAAAAGGGCATTCTGAACCACCTGATCGAAACCCAGGACGCGCTCGTGTCGTATCGCGACGCCGAGCGCAGCCGCGGACGCATCCAGGCGATCTTCGGGCTCAGCTATCTGGAAACCGCACTACTCGTGCTGGTCGCGGCGATCTGGGTAGGCATCGCGGCCGCCAACTCGATCGCGGGGCCGGTCGCCGGTCTCGTCGAGGCCGCCGGTCGGGTGTCCGGCGGCGATCTTGACGCCCGGGTGGAGGCCGACACGGGCCCCGAGGAGATCCGCGCGCTCTCCAACGCCTTCAACATGATGACCAGCGAACTGCAGTTGCAGCAGGCGGCGCTGAAAGCGGCCAGTCTCGACGCCGAGGGACGCCGCCAGTTCATCGAGACCGTGCTGTCGGGCGTCAGCGCAGGGGTGGTCAGTCTCGACGAACTCGGCCGCGTCTCCGCCGTCAATCGCCGCGCGGTCGCCTTGCTAGGCCTGCCGGGCGACGCCCTGGGCGTCGACCTGATCCAGCTGGCGCCGGAATTCGAAACGGTGATGCAGGCCCTTCAGGAGAGCCGGCCCGACACGGACGTCGAGGTCGACATCATGCGCGAGGGCGAGACACGTCGCCTGCGGGTGCGCGCCGCCGGTCACGTCGCCGAGGGCCTGGTGCTCACGTTCGACGACATCACACGTCTGGTCGCCGCCCAGCGCAACGCGGCCTGGAAGGACGTGGCGCGCCGCATCGCCCACGAGATCAAGAACCCGCTGACTCCGATCCAGCTGTCGGCCGAGCGCCTGCGCCGCAAGTACCGCAAGGAAATCGCCAGCGACCTTGAGACCTTCGACCGCTGTACCGAAACCATCATCCGCCAGGTGGGCGACATCGGCCGCATGGTCGACGAGTTCTCGTCCTTCGCTCGGATGCCCGCGCCGCGCTTCGAGCCGGCCAACCTGACCGAGATGCTGCGCCAGGCCGTGTTCGCCCAGCGCTTCCAGGACGCCGACATCGAGGTGAAGCTGGAAACTCAGGGAGGCGAGGACGTCTGGATCACCTGCGACGAGCGCATGATCGGCCAGACCCTGACGAACACCCTTAAAAACGCGGGCGAGGCGGTCGGCGCGCGCCGACAAGCCGAACCCGACCTGTCGGGCCGCATCACCGCGACCTTGCTCTCGAGCGAGGACGAGCTGTGCGTGACGATCGAAGACAATGGCGTGGGTTTGCCCACCAAGGATCGCGACCGCTTGACCGAACCCTATGTAACGACCCGCGAGAAGGGCACGGGCCTTGGCCTGGCCATCGTCAAGCGGATCATGGAGGACCATGGCGGCGGCCTGGCCCTGACCGACGCGCGCGCGCTCCCCGGCGCCCGCGTGATCTTGAAGTTTCCAACGACCGCGCGCCTGCCCGTCGCGGCCCAGAGTGGCGTTGAGGAGATGATATGAGCGCCGACGTTCTTGTGGTCGATGACGAGGCCGACATCCGCGAACTCGTGGCCGGCATCCTTGAGGATGAGGGCTATGCGGTGCGCACGGCCGCCGATTCCGACCAGGCCCTGGCCGCGATCCGCGCCCGCAAGCCCGCCTTGCTTGTCCTGGATATCTGGATGCAGGGCGGCGGCATGGACGGCCTCGAACTGCTCGACATGGTCAAGGCGCTGGACGCCGACCTACCGGTGATCATGATCTCCGGTCATGGCAATATCGAAACCGCTGTCAGCGCCATCAAGCGCGGCGCCTATGAATTCCTGGAAAAGCCCTTCAAGTCCGACCGTCTGCTGTTGGTCGTCGAGCGAGCGCTGGAAGCTGCCGGGCTACGCCGCGAGAACCGTCGCCTGCGCACCCAGACCCTGGCTCCGGATGGCCTGATCGGCAAGTCGGCGCCGGCCCAGGCCTTGCGTCAGTTAATCCTCAAGGTCGCCCCGGCCAATAGCCGGGTGCTGGTCTCGGGTCCTCCAGGGGCTGGCAAGGAGCTGGTGGCGCGCCTGATCCATGGCGCCAGTACGCGGTCTCGGCAGGAGTTCGTGGCCGTCAGCGCCGCGGGCATGGCTCCGGAACGCCTTGATGTCGAACTGTTCGGCGAGGAGGGCGAAAACGGTCGTCCGCGCAAGATCGGCGTGTTCGAGCGCGCTCACGGCGGCACCCTCTATCTCGATGAAGTCGCCGACATGCCTCGCGAGACCCAGGGGCGCATCCTGCGCGTGCTGGTCGAGCAACGCTTCCGCCGGGTGGGCGGCGACAATGACGTCCAGGTCGATGTGCGGGTGATCTCATCGACCTCACGCGATCTGCGCGACGAGATCGCCGCCGGCCGGTTCCGCGAAGATCTGTTCCACCGGTTGAACGTCGTGCCGGTGCGCGTGCCCGGCCTGGCCGAGCGTCGCGAGGACATCCCGGAGCTGATCAACTTCTTCGTCGAGCGGATCAGCGAAGCCACGGGCCTGGCGCGTCGTCGCCTGGGCGAGGACGCTCTAGCGACGCTGCAGGTCCAGACCTGGCCGGGCAACGTCCGCCAGCTGCGCAACAACGTCGAGCGCATGCTGATCCTGGCTTCTGGCGAACCAGGCGATGTGATCACCGCCGAGATGCTGTCGGCCTCGGACCAGCCCAGCACCGGCAATGCCGGCGCGATCGGCGCGGAACGGATTATCGCCCTGCCGCTGCGCGAGGCCCGTGAACTGTTCGAGCGCGAGTACCTGAACGCTCAGATCCTGCGGTTCGGCGGCAACATCTCGCGCACGGCCAATTTCATTGGCATGGAGCGCTCGGCGCTGCACCGCAAGCTGAAGTCCTTGGGCGTGGCCAGCGCCCGCGCTGAAGAGGAAGAGTAGATGTCGCGCTTCGCCTATGTGAACGGCCGGTTCGTACGCCACGGCGAGGCCGCCGTTCATATCGAGGATCGCGGCTACCAGCTGGCCGATGGCGTCTACGAGGTCTGGGCCGTGTTCGACGGCAAGCTGGCCGACGCCGAGGGGCATTTCACCCGCCTCTGGCGCAGCCTCGACGAACTGCGCATCGCCCATCCGATGAGCGAGGCGGCCCTGACCCTGGTGCTGCGTGAAGCTGTCCGGCGTAACAAGGTGCGCGAAGGCCTGTGCTACATCCAGGTCACGCGCGGCGTGGCGCGTCGTGATCACGCCTTCCCGAACCCGTCAGTGCCCCCATCGGTGGTGATCACCGCCAAGTCGCTGGATCGCGCCGCCACCGAGGCCAAAGCCGCCAAGGGCGCGTCGGTGATCTCGGTCCCGGAGAACCGCTGGGGACGTTGCGACATCAAATCGATCGGTCTCTTGCCCAACGCCCTGGCCAAGCAGGCAGCCCGCGAGCGGGGCGCGATCGAGGCGTGGTTTGTCGACGACATGGGTCTGGTGACCGAAGGCGCTTCGTCCAACGCCTGGATCATCGACGCCGAAGGCATGCTGCGCACGCGCGACACCAACGCCAACATCCTGCGCGGCATCACCCGCTCGACCCTGATGGAGGTGATCCGCGAAACCGGTCTGCCGATCAGCGAAAAGCCGTTCACGATCGCCGAGGCCCAGGCGGCCAAGGAAGCCTTCATTACAGGCGCCGGCTCACTGGTGACGCCAATCATCGAGGTCGATGGCGTGAAACTTGGAAATGGCCAACCCGGCCCCATAGCTATTGGCCTCCGGCGGTCCTATATCGAGCGCGCGCGACAGAAAGCCGTCTGAGATCGGATCAATATTCGGCGATGATGGTTCGACGTTGCGCGAACTTGCGGAATTTTTCGCTGAGAGCGTGTCGCTTTCAGCGGAAAATCATCTAGCATGACCTTGTGTGTGGGGGGCGTGTGGCCCTCCGATAACAAAAGAGGGGAACCCCCGATGTCCGCCGAAAAGAAGCAAAACCTTCAGGACACCTTCCTGAACAGCGTGCGCAAGTCGAAGACGCCGCTCACCATCTTCCTCGTCAATGGCGTCAAGCTGCAGGGCGTGGTCAGCTGGTTCGACAATTTCTGCGTCCTTCTGCGTCGCGACGGCCAGTCGCAGCTGGTCTATAAGCACGCCATCTCCACCATCATGCCGGCGCAGCCCGTTCAGCTCTACGAACCCAGCGCCGACTCCGACGACTGAATTTAGAGACGCTTGTCCAAATCCACATCCAGGTCGATTGACCACGCAGCGCCGATCCTGAAGGCGCTCGTCATCCATCCGTCGCGGCAATTGCGCGGCCAGGCGGCCCTCGAAGCCCGGGATCCCAATGCCCGGCTCGAGGAAGCCGTTGGCCTCGCGGTCGCGCTCGATCTCGAAGTCGTCGAGACGATGATCGCGCCCCTGCGCGCGGTCACGCCCGCGACCCTGTTCGGCAAGGGCAAGATCGAAGAGTTCGCCGCGATCTGCGAGGTCGAGCACATCGACGTCGCCGTCTTCGACGACCAACTCACGCCAATCCAGCAGCGCAATCTCGAAAAGGCGCTGAAGGTGAAGGTCGTGGACCGCACCGGGCTGATCCTCGAGATCTTCGCCCGTCGCGCCCGTACGCGTGAAGGCCGCCTGCAGGTCGAGCTCGCCAGGCTCGAATACGAGCGCTCGCGCCTCGTCCGCACCTGGACTCACTTGGAACGGCAGCGCGGCGGCACCGGCAATACGGGCGGCCCTGGCGAGACCCAGATCGAGCTGGATCGCCGCCTGATCCGCGACAACATCCTCAAGCTCAAGAAAGAGCTCGAAGAGGTTCGGCGCACGCGGACCCTGCATCGCAGCGCTCGCAAGAAGGTCCCGTATCCGACCGTCGCGCTGGTCGGCTACACGAACGCCGGCAAGTCGACGCTGTTCAACCGCCTGACCGAGGCCGAGGTCCTGGCCAAGGACATGCTGTTCGCGACGCTGGACCCGACCTTGCGCACCGTGAAGCTGCCGGACGGCCGCCCGGCGATCATGTCGGACACCGTCGGGTTCATCTCGGATCTCCCGCACGAACTGGTCGAGGCGTTCCGCGCCACGCTCGAGGAAGTGCAGGAGGCCGACGTGGTCCTGCACGTCCGCGACGTCGCCAATCCCGACAGCGAGGCTCAGTCCCGCGATGTCCAGACCGTGCTGGCGGAGTTGGGCGTCACGCTCGACAGCGGCAAGACCCTCGTCGAGGTCTGGAACAAGGTTGATCTTCTGGCCGAAGAGGACCGAGAGGTCATCGAAGGCCATGCCCGTCGCGTCGGCGCTTCGCCGGTCTCGGCGGTCACGGGCGAGGGGTGCGAGGCGCTGCTTCGCCGGATCAGCGGTCTGATCGACGACTCCCCGCCAGTCGAGGTGCAACTCGGGGCTCATGACGGTCAGGCCTTGGCCTGGATCTATCGCAATGGCCGCGTGCTGAGCCGTTATGACGGCCCCTCCGGTGAGGTTCGCCTGGTGGCCCGCCTGGACACTCAGGCTCTGGGGCGGTTCGAGCGACAGTTTCCAGATGCCGTGGTCGAGGCCGCCGGCGAATAGGCGTCAGCCCTTCTCGGCCACCTTGGCGTCGTTCCACAACGCGTCCATCTCCGCGAGATCCGACTGGTCCGGCGTTTTGCCACGCTGGGCCAGCCCTGCTTCCACGAAGGCGAAGCGGCGGGTGAATTTGGCGTTGGTGGCGCGCAAGGCGTCCTCGGGGTCGACGTCGAGCTTGCGAGCCAGGTTGGCGCAGACGAACAGGATGTCGCCCAGTTCCTCCCGCGCCTTGGCCATGTCGCCGGCCTCGATCTCGACCGCGATTTCCTCGGTTTCCTCGCGCAGCTTGGCAAGGACCTCGGCGGCCGTCGGCCAGTCGAATCCGACACGCGCCGCGCGCTTGGTCAGCTTCACGGCGCGGGTGAGGGCGGGGAGGCCGGTCGGGACGTCGTCCAGGACCCCTGTCTTGGCCTTGGCCTGGCGTTCCTCGGCCTTCAGCTGTTCCCAACCGGCGACCTGCGCCGACAAATCATCGTAGGCATGGTCGCCGAACACGTGCGGGTGGCGACGGATCATCTTGTCGGAAATGGCGGCGGCGACGTCCTTGAGGTCGAACACGCCCTGTTCCTCGGCCATGCGCGAATGGAACACGACCTGCAGCAGCAGATCGCCAAGCTCTTCCTTCAGTTCCGGCAGGTCGTTGCGCTCGATGGCGTCGGCGACCTCATAGGCTTCCTCAACCGTATAGGCCGCGATCGTCGCGAAGGTCTGCTCCAGATCCCAGGGGCAGCCGCCGTCCGGGTCGCGCAGCCGCGCCATGATCTCGATAAGGCGGAAGAGCGGGTGCTGGTTTTCACTCGGCGGGGGCGATGATGGCATTCGGATCGGGCTCGGCTGCGGACGCGGACGAAGCCGTCGCCGCGTCCCGCGCCGCGAGTTGGCGTTGGATCTCGGCAAGACGGTTCGCATCCAGCGGATAGCGTAGCATGATCGCCGCGACCAGCAGTCCGAGAGCCGCCGGCGCAAAAGCGTAGAGTCCGATCAAGGCCGCGTCCCCGACGGGCGTCGAAGCCTTCGGATCAAATCCGAGCGAGCCCAGGATGATGAAGACGCCGACGGCCAGGGCATAGCCCAGCTTCACCGTGCCCGTGACGATCGCGTAGAGCAGGCCGGTCTTGTCGACGCCGCTCGCCAAGCGCTCCTCATCGCCGATGTCGGCCATCATCGATCGCACCAGAAGCGGCGCGGCGGAGTAGGGCAGGCCCGCCAGGACCAGCACCATCATACCGACCGCCGAGTTGCCGGCCGGGGTGAACACCACCGAGACCTGGACCGCGGCGTAGAGGATCGCGGCTACGATCAGCGCTCGGTGCTTGCCGACCCGCTTGGCCAGGATCGGCCATAACGGCGCGCCGGCCAGGGCGGCCAGGAAGTAGATCAGCAGCAGCACCCCGGCCTGGGTCTTGTCGAAGTGCTTGATGCGCTCGAAGAAGAACAGGAACAACGTCCCCGCGATGCCGGGCGCCAGGCCCATCAGCAGGTCCGCGATCAACAGGCGCTGAACCGACGGACGCGTCAGCAGATTCAGATACTGCTTCAAGCCCGTCTGGCCGTGCCGGGGCGGCGGGGGAGGCTCGCCGACGGTGGTGACGGCCAGCAGCACCGTCAGGGGCGCCAGGATGACGATGAACCAGCCCATGGCGCGGATGCTGGCGATGTGGTCGCCCTTCAGGACGCCCGTGATCAGCGGCGGCAGGCAAAGCACCAGGATCATGCCCACCACGTTGCCGGCCTGCCACCAGCCATAGACGCGTGAACGCTGCTGGTAGTCGCTGGAAAGCACCGCGCCCCAGGCGGTCTGGGACAGGGACACCATCGAATAGCCGGCATAGACCACGGCCAACCAGAACCAGAGGTACAATGGGCCAACGCCCGGCTTGGCCATGAACAGGGCGAAGACGCCGGCCGCCATCAGGGGCGTGCCACCGATCAGCCAAGGCCGGAAGCGGCCCAGCCGCGTGCGCGTGCGGTCCAGCATCCCTCCGACGATCGGATCGAAGATGATGTCGACCAGCTTGACGATGAGGAACGCCGCGCCCACCGCGCCCAGGGAAAGCCCCAGAGAGTTGATGTAGTACTCGGGCAGGTAGACCACCAGCGGCAGGCCCATGGCCGCGACGGGAATGCAAGGCGCGGCGAACGCGGCCAGCGTCCAGGACGAACGTCGGTCGGACATACTGTTACTCCTCCCCGCGCGCTGTTGATCGCGCTCGCACACCAAGCCGTTGGACGGCTGTTTCAAACGAGTGTGCGAGCATTGTTCGACGAGCGCCAGCCCCCGTGCGCATGACCCGAGCGTCAACCGAAAGGGCCGCGCCAAGCGCGGGCGCCACGGTCATGGAAGCTCCACATTGACGGTGTGCAGCGCAACATATAGGGCTGAACACGCACCAGGCTCCTCGAAAGAGGATTAAAAGGGAACGAGGTTCAACACCTCGGCTGCCCCCGCAACTGTAAGCGGCGAGTTCTAGCGTCACATGCCACTGGGGTCTTCAAACCCTGGGAAGGCGACGCCAAGAGCGATGACCCGTGAGCCAGGAGACCTGCCCGGCGCAGTCGTTCATCGCTCGGCCGGGGTGCGCCGAACGAACGGGATTTCCCGAGAAACGACAGTCAAAGGACCGCGCGACGGTCCGGGGCGTACGCGTGGCTTCCAGCTTGCGAGTGCGTCCCGGTCGGCGCGCGGGTCGTTCAACTGGGAAAGAGAAGACATGATCCGAGCGTTTCTGAGCTCAACCGCACTCTCCACCGTCCTCATTGCTGGCGCGGCCATGGCCGATGACCAGAAGGCGCCGGAAGCCGACGTCGCCGGGGCGACCGGGGCCAACGGCGTCGCCGAACTGGTCGTCACCGCGACCCGCACGGCCCAGCCGATCGAGAAGGTCGGCGCTTCCGTCACCGTACTGACCCAGGCCGCTATCGAGGCGAGCCAGGCGATTTCAGTGTCGGAACTGCTGGCCCAGGCCCCCAGCGTCAGCTTCACCCGCAACGGCGGGCCGGGCGCGGCCACCGGCCTCTACATCCGTGGCGCCGAGACCCAGCACACCGTCGTCCTGATCGATGGAGTCAAGCTGAACGACCCGTCCTCGACCCAGGGCGCCTTCAATAGCGGCAACCTGCTCGTCGGCGATATCTCGCGTATCGAAATCCTGCGCGGCGCCCAGTCGACCCTGTGGGGCAGCCAGGCCATCGGCGGCGTGGTGAACATCGTGACCGCCGATCCGACCGCGCCGTTCGCCAGTTCGGTCGACGTCGAGGCCGGCGCGCGCAAGACCGGCTATCTGCGAGCCGGTGTCGGCGGTGCGAGCGACAAGATCATCTGGCGCGTCGCCGGCGGCTACTACACCACCGACGGCTTCTCCTCGTACAAGCCGGGCAAGGAGAAGGACGGCTACCAGAATTCGGGCCTTTCCGGCCGTGTCCGCGTGGCGCTCAGCGACACCGTTTCGGCCGAGGTTCGCTCGGTCTATTCGAAGGGCAAGAACGACTTCGACGGCTTCAATGTCGATAGCCCGGAGTTCGGCCGCACCGAGGAACTAGTCGTCTATAGCGGGCTGAATTTCGCCCTGCTGGATGGTCGCTGGAACAATCGTCTCGGCTACGCCTACACCGACACCGATCGCCAGAACATCAACCCGGCACGCCCAACCGTTCCGTTGAGCTTCGACTCGGCCGGCAAGAACAAGCGCTGGGAATACCAGGGCGCCTTCGCGATCTCCGAGACCCTGACCGCGACGTTCGGCGCCGAAAGTGAGCGATCGCGGATGCGCACCCGCTCGCCGTCGACCTTTACCCCCAATCCGGCGTTCCGAACCGGCCGCGTCGGTGTCGACAGCGTCTACGGCCAACTGCAGGCCGAAGTGACCCAGGGCCTGACCCTGACCGCTGGCCTGCGCCACGAGGATCACGACACCTATGGCTCGCACACCCTGGGCCAGGCTTCGGCCGCCTGGGCGCTGAATGACGGGAACACCGTGTTGCGCGCCAGCTTCGGCCAGGGTTTCCGCGCTCCGGGGCTCTACGAGCTCTATAGCGAGTACGGCAATCTGACGCTCTCGCCAGAGGAGTTCGACAGCTGGGACGCCGGTGTCGAGCAGCGCTTCTTCGGCGGCAAGGCCCGCGCCTCGGCGACCTGGTTCCATCGCGAGGCCGACAACGAGATCCGCTTCTTCTCGTGTTCGTCGGGTTCGACCGATCCGCTGTGCACGCCAGGCGGCGTCTTCCGCTTCGGCTACTACCGAAATCTGCAGAAAACCAAGGCCCAAGGGCTGGAGCTCATTGGCGAGCTGAAGCCGGTCCAGGGGCTGACCCTTACCGGCAACTATACCTACACGGACGCCGAATCCGCCTCTGGCGCGACGAGCGGCAAGCAATTGACCCGCCGCCCGAAGAACATGGCCAACCTGTCCGCGACCTATCGCTGGCCGGTGGGGCTCTCGACCACGGTGGCGGCGCGCCGTGTCGGCAAGACCTACAACAACGACGCCAACACCCAGGCCGTGGCCAGCTACACCACGGTTGACCTGCGGGCGTCGTACCCCATCAGCGAGGGCCTCGAAGTCTTCGGCCGCGTCGAGAACGCGTTCGACAAGGACTACCAGACCATCCTGAACTACGGGACGCCGGGACGCGGGGCCTTCCTGGGCCTGCGCGCACGGTTCTAGTCCCGGGCCGTGGCGTCGATTCCCCCAATCGACGCCTGTCGGCAGGGTGGCCGTCGCCAAGAGGCGACGGCCGCCTATCCGGATCTGTGGCGGTCGCCGGATTCCACCTTCGCTTCAACGAGCGGGTCTGGTTGATGCTGGTCGCGGGAGGATTCGCATGGCCACGTTGATGATCCAGGGATGCGGCTCCGACGTCGGCAAGTCAGTGCTGGTCGCGGGGCTCTGCCGACTGTTCGCCAACCGGGGGCTGACGGTCCGTCCGTTCAAGCCGCAGAACATGTCCAACAACGCCGCCGTCACCGCCGATGGCGGCGAGATCGGTCGCGCCCAAGCGCTGCAGGCGATCGCGTGCCGAACGCCGCCGACTGTCGATATGAACCCAGTGCTGCTGAAGCCACAGAGCGACGTCGGCGCTCAGTTGATCGTGCGCGGCCGAATGGCTGGGACCTGGCAGGCCCGCGGCTATCAGGAGCGCAAAGCGTCTTTGCTCGACACCGTGGTCGAGAGCTTCCGCCGGCTGGAAGCCGAGAGCGACCTGGTCATCGTCGAAGGCGCCGGCAGCCCGGCCGAGATCAATCTGAGGGTCGGCGATATCGCTAATATGGGCTTTGCGCGCGCCGTGAATGCGCCTGTGGTTCTGGTCGGCGACATCGATCGCGGCCACGTCATCGCAGCGCTGGTCGGCGCGCATGCCGTTCTGGACGAGGCTGACCGCGCCATGGTTCGCGGCTTCCTGATCAACAAGTTCCGCGGCGATCCTAGCCTCTTCGATGACGGCCGAGCCGAGATCGTCCGCCGCACGGGCTGGGCCGACCTCGGCATGGCTCCTTGGCTGGCGGCGGCGCGGCGGTTGCCCGCCGAGGACGCCGTGGTGCTGGACCGTTTGGCGGGCGCGGGCGGTCGCAAGGTCCGCGTTGTCGTTCCTATGCTTTCGCGGATCGCCAATTTCGACGAGTTCGACGCCCTGCGCACCGAGCCCGAGGTCGAGTTCGCCTTCGTCCCTCCGGGAACGCCGCTGCCGGGAGACGCCGACCTGGTGATCCTGCCGGGCACTAAGGCCACTCTGGCCGACCTGGCGTTCCTCCGCGCCCAGGGCTGGGACATCGATCTGCGGGCGCATGTTCGACGGGGCGGTCGCGTGCTGGGCGTCTGCGGTGGCTATCAGATGCTGGGCCGCCGCCTATCCGATCCTGATGGCGTCGAGGGCCCGCCAGACTCGGTCGAGGCGCTTGGCTTGCTGGACGTCGAGACGATCATGACCGGCGACAAGACGCTCGGTCCCGTCACTGGAAAACTGGCCGGCGGTGGCGACTTCGAAGGCTACGAGATGCATGTCGGCCGCACGACCGGCGCTGTCAGCCCGATGCTGACCTTCGCCGACGGGACCCTCGACGGCGCCGTCTCGGACGATGGACGCGTGCGGGGATGCTACGTCCATGGCCTCTTCGACCGAGGCGAGGCGAGGGCGGCGCTGCTGGCCCAACTGGGGGCGGCCTCGGACGGCGTCGATCAGGCCGCTCGCGTCGACCATGCGCTGGATGAGATCGCCGCCGCCTTGGAACAGACCTTCGACATCGCCGCGCTCGCCGCTATCGCGGGCTTGGAGAGATCCCGATAGGGCCCTTTGGCGCGGCTCAGCGCTTGCCGAGATCTGGCGATAGCTCGATCCGCACCAGCTTCCACTTGAACACACCCCGACGCTCGAGGACCAAGCCGAATTCGTCGCCAGGCGGGTCGCCGCCGTCGCGGTAGGTGGCGCGGAAGTGGTTGAGGTCCTGGTATCCGTAGTGGACTTCGGTCTTGGACTTTTTGTCCGGCGTGGCCGCGGGCTCTGGCCCGGGTTGTTCGACAACCGGGGCGGCCGGCGCGTTCGATGTCGTCACCGGGAGGTCGCGGGGTGCGCGGTTCGTCGCCACCATGTTGGCGATCGCGTCGGGGGTGGCATAGGTGTCCACCACCTTGTCGACCACGCCGCCGAGCAGCAGTTGCCCCAGGGCCGCGAAGGGATTGTCGCGAAGCCCCGGATCCTGGTCGATAGACCGCGTCATCGCCGCCTTGAGCTGGCTCTTCAGGCTTTCACGAACGGCCGGGAAGTCGATTCCGCGTTCCAGCTTCGCCCGGTCGCCCGCCTTGGCCGCGGCGGTCAGGCTGTGCAGGGCCAGCACCGGCGAACCGAAATAGGCGGCCAGAAGGAGCACGACGATCGAGCCGAGGCCCGCGCCAGTCAGGATGCGTTTAGTGCGAGTCATCAAGTCCTCCCGCCAGGATTGGCGCAGGCGGGAGGAGCAGGGTCAACACGCGGCTCAGCGCACGGGCGTTTGCGAGGCGCGCAGGATCTCGGCCCAGACCGGCGGACGCTTGCCCGTTCGCTTCACGAGGTCGTCCCGCAGGGGCAGGTAGCGCGCGTCCGCCAGGCTGGCGAGGCTGTAGGTGCCGACGCCGTTGGAGACGTCCCACGGGTGTGGCGCGTACTCCTTCTGACCGGCGGCGGCGCGATCGCGGTCGAACTGGATCTTGGAATTGGCGAATTCGATATGGGTCTTCTCGCCCCGGGCATAGGCAGCCAACCACTCCAGCGAATTCGGCAGACTGGAGCCCGAGGGGCTTTTCCAGCCGTACCAGTCCTGGCCGTGCGCCCGAGCCGACAAGGCCGCCATCATCAACGGGTCGAGGTTGTAGGTCACGTAGTGCAGGGCGTCGCGTTCGTGGAAGTCGAACATGCTGCCGTCGGCGTGGAGGTTCGCCGAGATTTGCGCCTGGAACGCCTTGCGGGCGCGATCGATGATCTTGGCGTCCCCGGTCTGGAAGGCGGCCATCGTCGCTATCTTGATGCGGTGGCTCTGCCAGTTTGTGTTCCAGTTGCGCGGCTTGCCATCCATAGCGTCGAGATAGCCGACCGCCATCCTACGCCAGAACACGTCGACTTTCGCGCGGATAGGAGCGGGGAGGTCGTCCTCGGTAAGGTCATAGGCCATGATCAGGTTGTCGAAGCCCGTCTCGTCGATCGGGTTGAACGACATCTGGTAGACGTCGGCCCAGTTCTCGAGATAGCGGCCGGTCGCGTCCAGGAAGCGGCGATCGCCGGTCAGTCGCCAGGCAATGGCCAGGTTGAGGACGATCGGCTGGTCTTCCTTGGCCTTCAGGCTGATCTCGCGGATGCCCTTGCCCGGCAAGGTGCCTTCCGTGTGCAATTGCGGAATCGCGCCCGGCGGTCGGTCCAGCGCGGCGGTGGCGCGGGAGATGACGGTCTGCGAAAGCGCCGATGAAACCGCGCCCTTGCCGAAGGTCGGCCCCAGCAAGCCGTAGTCAGCGGCATGCGCGGCGGACGCGATGGTGGTCAGGGCGCACGCGGCGAGCCATGCGGTCTTCAAATCGGCCTCCCAGGATACTTGTTCGTCGACATACGTCGTCGGCGTTGCGACAAGATATCTGGCCAGTAACGAAGCTTGTCAATTATTGGTCATGCCAATATGGAGCTATTGGTCCGACCGAAGCAGCAGAGGTCCCGGGTCTCGGGCCGCCGCCAACGAACGATCCAACAGGCTGAGCCGCTTGTGTTGAACCGTTTTCCTGACCATCTTCCCGCCCTCTGAGGGGAGCGCCACTTGACGAGTAAGAGACCAACCATCGACGACGTCGCCCGCCTGTCGGGCGTGGCGCGCGTGACGGTGTCTCGAGTGCTCAACGGGGGGCCCAATGTTCGCGACGAGGTGCGCGCCCGCGTCATGCAGGCGGTCGAGACGCTGGACTACAAGGTCAACCCCCAGGCCCGTAGCCTGGCCGGCGGCACCAGCCGGCTGCTGGCCTTCGTGTTCGCTTCAGACCCGGAGAACGATCCGAACTCGTACTACGAATCCGCCCTCGAGCTGGGCGCCCTGCGGGCCTGCCTCGCTCTGGGCTATCAGGTGCTGGTCCAGAACGTTCCGGATCAGACGCCCGACTGCCACAAGCGGGTGCTGGAGCTGATCACGACCCAGCGCTGCGAAGGCCTGATCCTGTCGCCCCCCTACAGCGACGACGTCGCCTTGATCGAAGCCGTACTGGCCCAGGGCTGCAAGGTCGTGACGGTGTCGCCCGGCGGGCCGGCCAAGGGTCGGTTCGATGGCGTCGGTGTCGACGACGAGGGCGGTGGCTACGATATCACCCGCGAGCTACTGCGCCTGGGCCATCGGCGATTCGGTTTCATCGCCGGGCTCGAGGGACACCTTTCGGCCGATCGCCGCCTGGAAGGCTTCCAACGCGCCTTGGCCGAGCATGGTCTTGGGGCGGATGACTACGCCATGGTTCGCGGTGATTTCACCTTCCGGTCCGGGACCCATCTGGCGCCCCGGTTGTTGGACCATCCGCTGCGGCCGACGGCCCTGGTTTGCGCCAACGACGACATGGCCGCGGGCGTGCTTTCGGCGGCTCACGCGCGGGGCCTCAGCATCCCCAAGGACCTGTCGATTACAGGCTTTGACGACGCTCCTGTCGCAGCGATCGTCTGGCCGCCGCTCACCACTGTCCATCAGCCGGTGAAGGTGCTGGGCCAGCGCGCCGTCGAACTTCTGGTCGCCAGGTTGACCGGGGCCAATTCGGCGCCCGAACCCGTGTTCCACCTGCTGGAACACGCCGTCGTTTCGCGCCAGACCACCGCCGCGAACTAACGTCACTCCCGATCGTTCCTGTTTCGGAATTGTTTCGATCTTGACAACGTTGTCGGGCCCGTACGTTATTGGAAGCGCTTCCATGGAAGCGCTTCCACGGCCGTAATGGGCCTCACGACAAAAACAAGAAATCGCCGCCGCAGGGGCGAGTTCAGAGGGGAGAGCTTTATGCGAAACCGCATGACGAGCGGCACGCGTCCGTCCATCCAGCGATTCTTCACCACGGCCTCGGCGGCCGCGATCACCCTGGCCATTGCCGGCCCGGGCGTGGCCTGGGCCCAGACGGCCGATCAGGCCAAGCCGGCCGACGACACCGTCGAGGCCATCGTGGTCACAGGCATCAAGGCCGGCATCGAGAACTCGATCAACATCAAGAAGAACGAGACCTCGATCGTCGAGGCGATCTCGGCCGAAGACATCGGCAAACTACCGGACGTCTCGATCGCCGAGTCGATCGCACGCCTGCCTGGTCTCGCCGCCCAGCGCGTCAACGGCCGCGCTCAGGTGATCTCGATCCGTGGCCTCGCGCCTGACTTCACCACCACGCTGCTGAACGGCCGCCAGCAGGCCAGCTCAGGCGACAACCGCGCCGTCGAGTTCGACCAGTATCCCTCCGAACTGCTGTCCAGCGTCGTGATTTACAAGACGCCGGACGCCCAGGTCTCGGGCATGGGCCTGTCGGGCACCGCCGACCTGCGCACCGTGCGCCCGTTGGCCTACGGCAAACGCGCCCTGGCCGTGAACATCCGGGGCGAGAAGACCGCCGGCAAAAAGCTGAACGACGACATCAGCAACTGGGGCGGCCGCTACAGCGCCAGCTACATCAACCAGTTCGCGGACGGCACGATCGGTGTCGCCCTGGGCTACGCCCACCTGGATTCGCCGTCGCAGGTGAAGCACTACAAGGCCTATGGCTACGAGGCCTTCGGCTTCGCCGTCACGCCCGACAGCGCCGACAACGCCCTGATGTTGAACGGCCAGGAGCTCTTCGCCACCTCGCGCTTCAACAAGCGTGACGCGGCGATCGGCATCTTCGAGTACCAGCCGAACGACAAGATCCATTCGACCCTGGATCTCTACTACTCGACGTTCCGCCAGAAGGAAGCGACGCGCGGGGCGCAGTGGTTCTCGAACGGCTGGGCCGACAACGCCACCTTCACCGACGTGAAGACCGAGGATCTGGGCGGCTCGCAATTCGCTCGGAGCGGCGTGTTGCACAACGGCGTCCCGCAGCTGCGCAACGACTACAACACCCGCATGGACCAGCTGTTCGCGGCCGGCCTGAACAACGAGTTCCAGCTGACCGAGCGCACCAAGCTGGTCGCCGATCTGTCCTATTCGTCGAACAAGCGGAAGGAACAGATCATGGAGACGTACGCGGGCTACGGCCGCGGCGTCGGTGGCGTCACGCCGGCCACGCCGGATATCGGCCGCACCTACGACACCATCGGCTTCCAGGTCGCCGACAGCGGCTTCTCGCAATATGATGAGGGGCTGAACTACGCCGACGCCAGCAAGGTCACGCTGGGCGACCGCGCGCCTTGGGGCGGTTGGGGCCACGACGGCGCCATCCGCTTCCCGCACGTCAAGGAAGACGTCTCGACCATCGACGTGCGCCTAGAGCACGAGATGGACGGCTTCATCACCCAAGTCAGCGCCGGCGTGAACCACACCAAGCGCGACAAGGGCAAGACCGTCTCGGACAACGATCTGTTCCTGAAGAACGGTCGCCAGCAGGTCTATGTCGACGCGGCCGACCTGGTCGACCCGACCAGCCTGGGCTTCGCGGGCTTCGGCAGTGTGCTCAGCGTCAATATCGGCGACGCCTGGCGCAAGTACTACAACTGGGCGCCGATCCTCGACGCCAACTACTACGACAAGACCTGGGACATCACCGAGAAGGTCACGACCCTGTTTGGCCGCGCCAACTTCCAGGTCGGCGACCTGCGCGGCAATCTGGGCGTCCAGGTGGTCAAGCAGGAACAGGCCTCGACCGGTATCGTGATCAACGGCACCGAGCCGGGTAAGCCGATCACCCCGACCAAGATCCGCACCAAGGACGACTACACCGACGTTCTGCCCAGCTTGAACCTGATCTACGACCTGGGCGGCGGCCATCGCCTGCGCTTCGCCCTGTCCAAAACCATGGCGCGCCCGCGCATGGACGACATGCGCGCCAACGTGACGCCGGGCTTCAACTCGCTGGTCTGCTCGGGCCAACCCTGTGCGCCCGGCACGACGGTCAATCCATGGTCGGCGAGCGGCGGCAACCCACACCTGCGTCCGTGGGAGGCCAAGGCCGCTGACCTGGCCTACGAGTGGTACGTCAGCCCCGCGACTTACCTGTCGGTGGCCGGCTTCTACAAGAAGCTCGACACCTACATCTACACCCAGACCGGCACGTTCGATTTCACCGGCGTTCCGCTGCCGACGACCGCTTCGGCTATCCCGCCGGGCATCACAATCAGCCCGATCGGCCAGATGACCCTCCCGGCCAACGGCAACGGCGGCGTGGTCAAGGGCCTGGAGTTCAGCGGCGCGGTGGACTTTGGCCAGTTCGCCGACCTGCTGAAGGGCTTCGGCATGCAGGGCAGCCTGTCCCTGACCAAGTCGAACCTGAACCCGACCACGAGCACTGATCCGAAGGCGAAGGTTCGCATCCCGGGCCTGTCGGGCACGGTCTACAATCTCACGGGCTACTACGAGCGCGGCGGCTTCCAGGCGCGCATCAGCCAGCGCTATCGCTCCGCCTTCAAGGGTGAAGTGGTGCAGCTGTTCGCGACGCGCGGCTTCACCGAGATCCTGGCCGACAAGCAGGTGGACGCCCAGATCGGCTATACCTTCCAGGACGGTCCGATGGAGAACCTGGGCTTCCTGCTGCAGGTCAACAACCTGACCAACACGCCGTATCGGACCCGCCTGGGTCTGGACGCTGGCGGCACCCAGACCAGCAACGGCGGCACGCTGCCAGAGACCTACGAGAAGTACGGCCGTCAGATCCTGTTCGGCGTCAACTATCGGTTCTAATCAAGGCTTGGGTCCGGTCGCTCCACGGAGCGGCCGGACCCGACCGACAAGAACCAGTGAAGGCGAGGGGGCTTTGGCCCTTCGACCTTCCGCTCAACGGGAGGCGGGTGGTTGCAACCGCTCAAGAAGATACTGATCGCCGGCGGCGGCTCCGCCGGATGGATGACGGCGGCGCTCTGCTCGCGCCTTTTCCAGGGCCTCTACGAGATCGTGCTCGTCGAGTCCGAGGACATCGGCACCGTCGGGGTAGGGGAGGCGACCATCCCCGCCATCAAGAAGTTCAACGAACTGCTCGGCCTCGACGAGGACGATTTCCTGCGCAAGACCCAGGGGTCGTTCAAGCTGGGCATCCAGTTCAAGAACTGGTGGCGCAAGGGCGAGAACTATCTGCACGGCTTCGGCGTCCTCGGTCAGGACCTGGGCTGGCTGCGTTGCCACCAGTACTGGCTGCGGATGCGCGAACTGGGCCACGCGGGGCCGTTCGACAATCTCTCGATCAACAACGCCATGGCGCTTGAGGGCAAGTTCATGCGCGCCCGGGCGGACATGGCCGAGTCCCCCATCGGTCACATCGCCCACGCCTTCCACTTCGACGCGGGCCTCTACGCCAAGCACCTGTCGGTCTACGCCCAGGCGCGCGGCGTCAAACGTCGCGAGGGCAAGATCGTCGACGTCACCCTGCGTCCCGACGACGGCTTCGTGCAATCGGTGACCATGGATGACGGCGAGGTGATCGCCGCCGATCTCTTCGTGGACTGCTCGGGCTTCCGGGGGCTGATCATCGAGCAGGCGCTGAAGACCGGCTACGAGGACTGGACGCACTGGCTGCCCTGCGACCGGGCCATCGCGGTGCCGTGCGACCGCTCGGAGCACTTCACGCCTTATACCCGCTCGACGGCGCATGACGCCGGCTGGCAGTGGCGAATCCCGCTGCAGCACCGCACAGGCAACGGCCACGTCTATTCCAGCCAGTACATCGACGACGACGAGGCCGAGCGCGTCCTGCTGTCGAACCTGGACGGCGCCCAGCGCGCCAATCCGCTGCGCATCCGCTTCCAGACCGGCAAGCGGAAGAAGATCTGGAACAAGAACTGCGTCGCAGTAGGCTTGGCCAGTGGCTTCATGGAACCGCTGGAGTCGACCAGCCTGCACCTGATCCAGTCGGCCGTGATCCGCATGGTCCGCCTGCTGCCGGACGCCGGTTTCGACCAGGCCACGATCGACGAGTTCAACCGTCAGAGCGACTTCGAGTACGAGCGCATCCGCGACTTCATCATCCTGCACTACAAGGCCACCGAGCGCGACGACACGCCGTTCTGGCGCTACTGCCGCGACATGGAAGTCCCCGCGACCCTGCAGCGGAAGATGGACCTCTTCCGCGCCAACGGCCGGGTGTTCCGCGAGGACGACGAGCTCTTCACCGAGGAGAGCTGGATCCAGGTCTTTCTAGGCCAGGGCGTCATCCCGCGCGGCTATGACCCGCTGGTCCGCGTCCACTCGGACGAAGAGATCGCCCGCTATCTCGGCAACATCGAAGCCGTCATCGGCAAGTGCCTGAACGTGATGCCGAGCCACGCCGACTTCGTGGCCCATGCCTGCCAGGCACCGCCAGTTCCCACCCCTTAGAACCACCTGTCCGGAGTAACGCCATGACGACCGCCGCCCAGCCTTCATCCGCCTTGCGGATCCTGTGCCGGACTACCGCCGCCGTGGCGCTGCTCTCTTTCGCTCCGGTGTCGGGCGCGCTGGGTCAGGTCATGCCGACCAAGGACAGCGCCCCGCTGGCGCCCCGCGCCAACGACCCGGCCTGGGCTCGCGCTGACGCCTTGGTCAAGCAGATGACCCTCGACGAAAAAATCAGATATCTGCACGGCCTGTTTCCGCCGATGACCAAGACGGTGGCGGCCGACATGATCCCCTCGGCCGGCTATGTGCCGGGCGTTCCGCGCCTGAAGATCCCGACCCTGCGCCAGAGCGACGCCAGCCTGGGCGTGGCCAACCAGGTCGAGCAGCGCAAGGGCGACGTCGCCACGGCCCTGCCATCGGGCCTGGCGCTGGCTTCCACCTTCGAGCCGAAGCTGGCCTATGCGGGCGGGGCGATGATCGGCTCGGAGGCTCGCGCCAAGACCTTCAACGTCCTGCTGGCCGGCGGCGTGAACCTGACCCGCGACCCGTGGGCGGGCCGTAATTTCGAATATCTGGGCGAAGACCCACTGCTGGCCGGCGAGATGGCCGGCGAGCAGATCAAGGGCGTGCAGAGCAACCACATCGTCTCGACGATCAAGCACTTCGCCCTGAACGCCCAGGAGACCGGCCGGCATGTGATGGACGCGCAGATCGACGAGGCCGACCTGCGCGAGAGCGACCTGCTAGCCTTCCAGATCGCCGTCGAGAAGAGCAATCCGGCCTCGGTCATGTGCGCCTACAACAAGGTCAATGGCGACTGGGCCTGCCAGAACGATTTCCTGCTGAACAAGGTGCTCAAGCGCGACTGGAACTATCCGGGCTGGGTGATGTCCGATTGGGGCGCGGTGCACAGCACGGTGAAGGCCACGCTCGCGGGCCTCGACCAGCAGTCGGGTCAAGAGCTCGACACCCAGATCTTCTTCGGCGACGACCTGAAGGCCGCCGTGGCCAAGGGCGAGGTCAGCCAGGCGCGTCTCGACGACATGGTCCGCCGCATCTTGCACGGGGTGATCACCTCGGGCCTGATGGACCACCCGACCCCGGCGACCGCCCAACCGATTGATTACGACGCCCACGCCAAGGTCGCCCAGGCCGTGGCCGAGCGCGGCTCGGTGCTGCTGAAGAACGATCGCAACCTGCTGCCCCTGGCCAAGACCGCCAAGAAGATCGTCCTGATCGGCGCCCATGCCGACGTCGGAGTCATTTCCGGCGGCGGCTCGTCCCAGGTGCGCTCGGTCGGCGGCGCGCCCGTCGAAATCCCGCTGAACGGCGGTGAAGCAGCCTCGTTCGTTCGTGTCACCTGGCACGCCTCTTCGCCGCTCGAGGCGATCAAGGCTGCCGCGCCGGGCGCTCAGGTGGTCTATGTCGACGGCAAGGATCCGGCCGCCGCCGCGGCCGCCGCCAGGGACGCTGACGTGGCCATCGTCTTCGCCTGGCACTGGCAGACCGAGGCCCAGGACGCCCCCTCGATCGTGCTGCCCGACAACCAGGACGCCCTGATCGAGGCGGTCTCCGCCGCCAACAGGAATTCCATCGTCGTGCTGGAGACCGGTGGCCCGGTGACCATGCCCTGGCTCGATCGCGTCGGCGCGGTTCTACAGGCCTGGTATCCCGGCCAGCGCGGCGGGCAAGCCATTGCTCGCCTGCTGTTCGGCGAGGTCAATCCGTCGGGCCGCCTGGCCATGACCTTCCCAAAGACCGCTGATCAGGCGCCCCGCGCCGGCGCGCCGGGCTTCGCCGAGCAGGCCGCCATCGACGACGCGCGCCGCGCGGGCCAGAAGGCCGGTCCGATCAAGGCCTTCCCGGTGAAGTACGTCGAGGGCGCGGCCGTCGGCTACCGCTGGTACGCTCAGGAGAAACGCCAGCCGCTCTATCCGTTCGGCTACGGCCTTTCGTACACGAGCTTCGGCTACGCGAACCTCAAGGTCGAGGACGGCGACTCCCTGAAGGTCAGCTTCGACGTCACCAACACCGGCAAGGTGGCGGGCGCCGACACGCCACAGCTCTATGTCACGGCAGGCCAGCGCCGGCCGATGGTGCGTCTCGCGGGGTTCCAGAAGGTCGACCTCGCGCCCGGCGAAACCAAGCGCGTGACGCTGACCGTCGAGCCCCGGATTCTGGCCGATTACGACACCGCCAATCCGGGCTGGTCGATCTCCGCCGGCGGCTACTCGCTCTATGTCGGTCGCAGCGCGGGTGACGCCGTTCTCAGCGGCAAGGCAAACCTGAAGGCCTGGTCGAGGAAGCCGTGATGCGTCTCCTGAAAACCGCGGTCGCGGTCACCGTGCTTCTTGGCGCGAACGCCAGTTCTCCTGCCTTGGCCGCGCCGAAGCTGAAGGCCTGGGTCACAACGGGCGACAAGAGCCAACTCCTGACGGCCCAGGCTCCGTCCGGCGTGGCGGCGGCTGGCGACATCGCCGGCCTGCCGACCATCGCCGTCGATCCTAAGGAGCGTCACCAGTCGATCGTCGGCTTTGGCGCGGCGATCACCGACGCCTCGGCCTGGCTCATCCAGAACAAGCTCTCGGCGCAACAGCGCGACGCCCTGCTGCGCGAACTGTATGGGCGTGGGGCAGGGGAGCTTGGCTTCAGCTTCACCCGCCTGACGATCGGCGCGTCGGACTTCTCGCTGGACCACTACAGTCTCGACGATGTTCCCCCTGGGGCGCCGGGCGGCGCGACGGACCCGAAGCTGGAGCACTTCTCGCTGGCGCGGCCGCAGCAATACGTCTTCCCAACGGTGCGCGCGGCCCTGAAGATCAATCCCGATCTCAAGGTCATGGCTTCCCCCTGGAGCGCGCCGGCCTGGATGAAGACCACGGGCTCGCTGGTGAAAGGCCAACTGAAGCCCGACGCCTATCCGGTCTATGCCGACTTCTTCGGCCGCTACATCCGCGAGGCCGCCAAGGTCGGGGTGCCCACCGACTATCTCAGCATCCAGAACGAGCCGGACTTCGAGCCGGAGAACTATCCCGGCATGCGCTGGCAGCCACAAGACCGCGCCCGGTTCTTCGGCGAGAACCTGGCGCCGGTGTTCAAGCGCGAAAAGATCACGACCAAGGTGCTCGACTGGGATCACAACTGGGACCAACCGCAGCAGCCCCTGACGGTGCTCGCCGATCCGAAGGCCAAGGCTTTCCTGGCGGGCGTGGCCTGGCATTGCTACGCGGGCGAGGTCTCGGCCCAGGAGAAGGTGAGGGCGGCGCATCCGGACAAGGACGTGTTCTTCACCGAGTGCTCGGGCGGGGAATGGTCGCCGAAGTTCGACGAGAGCTTCTCGTGGATGGTCGAGCAACTGATCATCGGCTCTACGCGCGGCGGCGCGCGGGGCGTCCTGATGTGGAACCTGGTCCTGGACGAGAAGTTCGGCCCGCACGCCGGCGGCTGCGGCGATTGCCGTGGCGTCGTCTCGATCGACAGCAAGACGGGAGCGATCACCCGCACCCAGGAATACTACGCTTTCGGTCACGCCAGCCGGTTCGTGAAGCCCGGCGCGGTGCGGATCGGCTCGCCGGCCACGATTGGCGATCTGCGCACCGTAGCGTTCCAGAATCGCGATGGCGGCCGTGTCTTGATCGTCCTGAACGTGGGCGCCCAACCGGCTACCTTCGCGATCTCTGAGGGCGCCAACCGTTTCAAGACGACCTTGCCAGCGAGGGCGGCTGGGACGTTCGCCTGGTGAAAGATTCTCCCAGAAGGGAATATTTCTAGATAGATTCAGTTACTTATCGAAATCTCCTGAGCGTCTCTCCGGACCTGCGGCGACCTGTGAGATAGCCTGTTGACCAACCCATATCTCTACGGTTATGAATTAACTCATAGCCCAGGAGTTATGAGTTGGCGACTTCCGCCGCCCAAGACCTGCTGTTCAGGACGCTAGCCGACCCAACGCGGCGGGCTCTCTTCGAGCGCCTGTGCCGGGAGGGCGAACAGACCGTCGGCGCCCTGACGCTGCAGGCTGGTGTTTCGCAGCCGGCCGTCTCCAAGCATCTTGGCGTCCTCAAGCTGGCCGGGCTGGTGCGCGACCGCCACGAGGGTCGCCAGACGCACTACAGCGCGCAGCTCGGCGCCTTGTCGCCGTTGGTCGACTGGACGCGCCAGATGACCGGCTTCTGGGAGGCCCGGTTCGACAAACTCGAAGACCTTCTCAACAGGATGGACCAATGACCGAAACGCGCTCCGTCGTCGTAGAACGCGAGATTTCCCACCCGCCGGAGAAGCTCTGGCGCGCGCTCACTCAGCCGCATCTGATCTCAGAGTGGCTGATGCAGAACGACTTCCAGCCTGTTGTCGGCCACCAGTTCAATCTGCGCGGCGAATGGGGCGGGGTGCTGGACTGCGGGGTGCTGACCGTCGAGCCCAGCCAGACACTCTCCTACACGTGGAATTTCAAGCACGACGATCCGGCCTATGATCTCGAAAGCGTCGTGACCTTCACGCTGACGCCAACGGGAGCAGGGACGCATCTGCGCATGGAGCAGGTTGGCTTCCGTCCGGATCAGAAGCAGGCTTTCGGCGGCGCCCATGCCGGCTGGAAGACCTTCTTCGGCAATCTCGAGCAGCTGCTGGCGCGGCTGGACTGACACTCTTCGAAGGGAGGTTCAAATGAACAAATGGGTTCGCCAGATCCACCGCTGGCTGTCGATCGCCTTCACGCTGGGCGTCATCACCTACATCGTCGTCATGAGCACGGGCAAAGGCCAGCCTGCCGCCTGGGTCGGGCTGCTGGCGCTGGTTCCGCTGATCCTGCTGCTGGTTACGGGCCTCTACCTGTTCGCGCTGCCGTACCTCATCCGAGGACGCGCCGACCAGGCGGGCGCGAAATGACCGCGGACGCGCCCCGGCTGCTTTCGGGCGGAAACCCCCAGATCGCCAAGGGAGAGGGCGAGGGGCCGATCCAGGCTTATATCGCCGCCATGCCGGGCTGGAAGAGCGCCGTGGGCCGCCGCCTCGATAGCCTGGTCAGCAACGCCATCCCGAACGTCCGCAAGGCCGTCAAATGGAACTCCCCGTTCTACGGCGTCGAGGGGCAGGGCGGCTGGTTCCTCAGCCTTCACTGCTTCAACAAGTACATCAAAGTGGCGTTCTTCCGTGGCGCCTTGCTGAGCCCGGTTCCGCCGGTCGGCTCCAAGAGCGGGGACACGCGCTACCTTCACATCCACGAAGGCGAGCCGCTGGACGAGGATCAGCTGACCGACTGGATCGAACAAGCCAGCCGGTTACCCGGCGAACACATGTAACCCACGAGCGACGAGACCCATGAAAAAGACCCGTCCCGAAGACGAAGGCGTTCCAGCCGCGCAACTGATCGATAGAGCGATCCAGGAACTCGGCGACTGGCGCGGCCAGACGCTGGCCCGGTTGCGCGCGCTCATCAAGGAAGCTGATCCCGAGGTTGTCGAGGAATGGAAATGGGGCATCCCGGTCTGGTCCCACGATGGGATCATCTGCACCGGCGAGACCTATAAGAAGGCCGTGAAGACGACCTTCGCCAAGGGCGCCTCGCTGGCCGATCCGTCAGGCCTGTTCAATTCCAGCCTCGAGGGCAACACGCGCCGCGCGATCGATTTCCCGGAAGGCGCCGAGATTGATGGCGCCGCATTCAAGGGCCTTGTTCGTGAAGCGGTCGGGCTGAACCTGGCCGCAAGCTCTTCGAAGAAATCGAAAAAGACTTGAACGGGACCGGGCGGCCGGGGCGATTGCCGCTGGCCGTCCGACTACCGCTCCAGGCATTCGCTCCAGGCATTCCGATCAATACATCGTCTAAGATATATTATCGGAAATAATGTCTACTAGGCGGCTACACGGGCGTCGAGCGCCTGGAGCTTGGCCAGCACACGATCCAGCGTCGATCGCTTCACGGGTTTGCCGTCCCGCAGCTTGGTCCAGGTGGTTTCGCTGATGGCGTAGCAATCGAACAGATGCTCGCGGGTGACCGCCGGCAGACGGGCCCGCAGACGCTGGAAGATTTCGCGAGAGATGGTGACGGTTTCGGCCATGGCGCTTGTGTCGAGTGACGCTCGGGAAAGTGACTTCTTACCGCGTCCCTATGACGGTGTTGTTGAGCGAGCTTATTTCAACGCTGTTACGTAGGGCCAAGTTTTCGCCGAACTTGGGGAAAGTTGCGACGAAGGGCGCTATGAGACGCTCATATGCCGTGAAATGTCCCGGCTGAGCAGTTTACGCCTGCGCCGGGCGGCCAAAAGTGACAACGGCGTAATCTAGACCGCGAAACGCAGGCCGTCGTAGGCGGGCTCCACGCCGGTCGGCAGCTTCGCCGCCAGAGCGTTGAAATCCAGATCGATGTGCAGGTTGGTCAGGATGGCGCGGCGCGGCTTGGCGCGAGCGATCCATTCCAGCGCCAGCGCCACGTGGGCGTGGGTCGGATGCGGCGTCCAGCGCAGGGCGTCGACGATCCAGACGTCGAGATCGGCGAGATCGGCCCAGCTGCCGTCCGGAATAGCCCGGACATCCGGCGTATAGGCCACGCCACCGAACCGATAGCCGACGGCTTGGATCTCACCGTGATCGACGTCGAAGGTGTGGACAGGGATCGCGCCGCTCGGCCCCTCGATGGAGAAATCCTCGCCCAGCGGCGGGATCAAGCGAGGCTCGAGGATCGCCGGATAGCCGCCGCGCGTCTTGAAGATGTACTCGAACCGTGTGAGCAGCCCATCGTGGGTCGCCTGGTCCATATAGGCCGGGATCCGAGCGCGCTGGTTCAGGAAGAACGGCCGCAGATCGTCGATGCCATGCGCCTGGTCGGCGTGGTCGTGGGTGAACAGGGCCGCGTCGACCCGCTTCGCGCCCGCCAGAGCGGTCTGCAGGCGCAGGTCCGGCGAGGTGTCGACCACGACCGTGGTCTGGTGCGCGGGACCGCCCTCTCCCGCTCTCCGCACCATGAGGGAGCAGCGGGAGCGATGGTTCTTGGGCTCGGCCGGATCGCAATCGCCCCAATTGCCGTCGGCGCGCGGAACGCCGCCGGACGAGCCGGAGCCCAGGATCGTGAACTCCAGCGGTCCTGTCATGGCCGGGGGATCCGGTCGAACAGGTCGAAGAAGGCGTCCTCGGTGCGCGCTTCCGTCTCGGCGCGGGTCCAACCGCGGATTTCGGCCAGCTTGTCGTAGATATGCGGCAGATAGGCCGGCTCGTTGCGGCGACCGCGCATTGGCACGGGGGCGAGATAAGGGCAGTCGGTTTCGACAATGATCTTGTCGGCCGCCATGTCGCGGATCACCGCCCTCACCTCTTCGGCCGCCTTGAAGGTCGCGATGCCGGAAACCGAGAACCAGGCGCCCAGGGCGGCGGCGCGAGCGGCGAGTTCCGGGCCGCTGGTGTAGCAATGCATCAGGATCTTGAACGGACCGGCGGCGTGCTCGGTCTCGAGGATCTCGGCCATCACATCGTCGGCCTCGCGGGTGTGGACGACCAGCGGCAGGCCGCTTTCACGCGCGGCGATACAGTGCTGGCGGAAGACGTCGGCCTGCACCTCGCGCGGCGACAGGTCGTAGTGGAAGTCCAGACCGCATTCGCCGATGCCGATGACGCGCGGACGTGCGGCCAGCTCGACCAGTCGGGCGGCGGCCAGGCCGGGATCTTCCTTGGCCTCGTGCGGATGGGTTCCGACCGTGCACCAGATGTCCGGCTCGGCCATGGCGATCGCGTGCACAGCCTCGAACGAGCTGACCTTGTCGCAGATGGTGACCATTAGGCCGATGCCCGCTTCTCGTGCGCGGGCGATGACGGCGTCCTTGTCCTCGGCGAACTGGGGCGCGTGGAGATTCACGTGACTGTCGATGAGCATAGGGCTCACATCGCTGTCTTGGCCGCCGCGCGCAAGTCCGAGATGACGCTCCAGAACACGTCGGCGCGGTCAAGGTTCACGGCCTCGGCCTCGCCGGGCCAGCGCGCCAGACGCTCCCAGGCCGCCGCCCAGCGATCCAGGCCGGGCGAGTTCTTGCCGTCAGCGGCGACCTGGGTCGCGAAGATCCGCACCTGATCGGCCAGGCGGTCCATCAAGAGCTCGAACCGCGCCGCGCCCTCGGCGCCCTTGAAGGTGTCGGCCATGGCCAGCAACGCGCCCTCGTCCAGCTTGGGCAAGCCTCGCAGGATCTCGTTGGCGGCATCGTCCATGGCGAGGGCGCCAGCGGCGGCCAGCTGCAGCGCCCGACCGGGCGCGCCATGGGCCATGCGGGCCAGGCGCTCGGCGTCGCGCGGCTGCATGTCGGCCATGCGCTCGACCATCTCGGCGGCGGCGTCGACACCGGGCGCCGGCACGGCCAGTCGGCGGCAGCGCGAGCGGATGGTCGGCAGCAGCTTGCCCGGCGCGTGGCTGATCAGCAGGATCACGCCGCGCGCCGGCGGCTCTTCAAGCGTCTTCAGCACCGCGTTGGCGGCGTTGACGTTGAGGTCGTCGGCCGCGTCGATGATCGCCACTCGATAGGGCGAGACCGCCGGCGAATTGGCGAAGAACTCCGGCAGGCGGCGCGCCTCGTCCACCGGGATCGACTTGCGGGCCTTGCCGTCGTCGGTCAGGCGCTCCAGCACCATCAGGTCGGGATGCGAGCGGGCGGCGACCTGGCGGCTGACGACGTCGGACGGCGCCGCGCCCAACAGTCCTTGGGAAGGGTCAGGCCGGGCGCCGAGCAGCCGGCGCGCCATGCGATAGGCCAGGGTCGCCTTGCCCACGCCCTCGGGACCGGTCAAAAGCCAGGCGTGATGCAGCCGGCCGCGCTCCAGGGCGTCGATGAAGGCGGCCTCGGCGGCGGACTGGCCATCCAGTCGATAGACGTCGCGGGGATGGGCCGGCGCGGGCATCAGAGGTCCAGCCGTTCGGCCACCGCAGCGGCGATCGCGCCGGAGACCGCATCCAGGTCGGCGTCCGCGTCGATGACGACGCAGCGCTCAGGTTCGCGACGAGCGATCTCGAGATAACCGGCGCGCAGCCGCTCATGGAACGCCAGGCCCTTGGATTCGAACCGCGCCGCGCCGCCGCGGGCCTCGGCTCGGTTGAGGCCCACCTCCGCCGGCAGGTCCAGTATCAAAGTTAGATGCGGGATCGTGGCGCCCAGGACGTGGTCCTCGAGAGACGCGATCAGGCTGGCCGGCGCATCGCCGCCCGCGCCCTGATAGGCCCGGGTGGAATCGGCGAAGCGGTCGCAAAGCACCACGGCGCCGCGCGCCAGGGCTGGTCGGATCACGCGCTCCACGTGGTCGCGGCGAGCGGCGTACATCAGCAGGGTCTCGGTGACCGGCGACCAGCGATCGGCCTCGCCGTTGACCAGCAACTCGCGAATGGCCTCGGCCCCGGGACTTCCGCCAGGCTCGCGGGTGACGACGACGTCATGGCCAGCGGCTTGCAGGCGCTCGGCCAGGCGGCGGATCTGGGTGGACTTTCCAGCCCCCTCCCCGCCTTCGAAACTGATGAAATGGCCTTGAGTCACCGGTCTCCATTCGACCGGATTCCGAGCCTTGTCTAGGGGCGCAAGACCTTGGCGCCGGAATAGCCAAGCGCCTCGACGCGATCACGCACGCTCCAGGCCTCGCCCTCGTCCTGTCCAGCCGCGACAGTGACGCGATAAAGGGTGCCGCTGGCGCGTTCCACGGGCTCGATCAGCGCTCGTCCGGCGCCGGCCAACTGGCGAACGGCCTTCTCGGCATTCTCGCGGTTCGAGAAGGAACCGGCCTGGATGCGATAGGCGGCCCCTCCGACCGTACGGACCGGATCCGGCGGATTGATCTGCGGCGCGGAGAATTCTTCCATGGCCGATGCCCGCGGGACCGGCGGGCTCCACTCAGGCTCGCTGCGCTGCGGCAGCACCTGGACGCGCTGTGTCGGCTCCTTGATGTCCTCGAAGCTGCGCGGCGCGGTCGGAGCCTTGGCGTACTGGCGCGGCGCGTCGAAGGCGCTCTTCGCCGCGGGCCCGATATATTTGACCCGGACGCGGGCCAGGCCGTTCTTGCGATAGCCCAGCTCGTCCGCGGCAGCCTTGGAAAGGTCGATGATCCGGTCGTCAATGAACGGGCCACGGTCGTTGACCCGCACGATCATCTTCTTGCCGTTGTCGAGATTGGTCACCTCGACAAGGCTCGGCAGCGGCAGGGTCTTATGGGCCGCCGACGGGATATCCATGTCGAAGATCTCGCCGTTGGCGGTGCGGCGGTTGTGGAACTGCTCGCCGTACCACGAGCCAGTCCCGGTGACGTTGTAGTTCTTATCCTCGTGCGGATAGTACCAGACGCCTCTGATTTGATAGGGCTTCTCGGTGCCGCGCAGCGGCTTGCCGTCGCGACTGACCGTCGAACCGGCGCGCGGCACGCTGCCCGTACTCGTGGCGATGGCGGAGGTTTTTCCGACGTCGTATTTGGGCGTGGCGCAAGCGGCCAGGCTCGCCGCCGCCAGAGCCAAGAGACCCAAGTTGCGAACGGTCCGCCAGACCTGATCGATACGCTGGTTCATCTGCACGCCGTCCAGACGGGTCGCACCCTTTGGAGCCGACATCGTCGCCCCTTTGTTTTGAAGTCTGGTTAAGGCGAAGGAGCGCTGATATAGCCGCCTCCTCCGGACAGGTGGCCGAGTGGTTTAAGGCAGCGGTCTTGAAAACCGCCGTAGGTGGAAGCCTACCGTGGGTTCGAATCCCACCCTGTCCGCCAGACCTTGCACAGCGTCAAAAACCCTTTCAGGACAAGCATGTCGGCTCCACGCACCGCGCTCTACGGCCAGCCCGATCACGATCTGGCGCCGTCCGCGCCCGACGCGGAGCAGCTCTCGCCGCTGATCGTCGGCTCGACCGACATCGCTTCGGTTCCGGACGAATCGTTCGCCGCCGTTGCCGTCCGAGCCCCCGCCGGCGCGGTGGAGCGACGTTATGTCCTCGCCCAGGCATTGCGGGTCCTGACGCCGAATGGCCGCCTGACCGCCTTCGCGCCCAAGGACCGTGGCGGCCTGCGCCTGAAGAAGGAACTGCAGGCCCTGGGCTGCGAAGTTGGCGAGACCGCTCGCCGGCACAATCGCATCTGCGTCGTGGTGCGACCTTCGAACATCGAGAGCCTCGGCGAGACGATCGCCGCCGGCGCGCCGCGGCAGATCGCCGAGAATGGCCTCTGGACCCAGCCCGGCGCGTTCAGCTGGGACCGCGTGGACGCCGGCTCGGCCGCCTTGCTGCAAGTCCTGCCGGAATTCTCCGGCGTTGGGGCCGATTTCGGCGCCGGCATCGGCCTGCTGGCGCTGAACGTCCTGGCCTCGGCCAAGGTCACCAAGCTGGCCCTGGTGGAATTGGATCGCCGGGCGTTCGACGCCGCCAAGCGCAACGTCACCGATCCGCGCGCGGCCTTCGTCTGGGGCGATGTCCGCCAGACCGAACTCAAGGATCTCGACTTCGTCGTCAGCAACCCGCCGTTCCACGAGGGGGGCGGCGAGGACAAGAGCTTGGGCCAGGCCTTCATTCGCGCGGCGGCCGGCGCGCTGCGAAAGGGCGGCGTCCTGTGGATCGTCGCCAACCGCCACCTGCCCTACGAGGCCATCCTGGCCGAGAGCTTCGCCAAGGTGAGCCTTGTCGCCGAGAGCGGCGGCTACAAGGTCTTCGAGGCGAAGAAATGAGCAAGGCGCTGATGGCTCGGCTGGACCGGCTGCTCGCCAATCTCGGATACGGCAGCCGCAAGGACGTCCAGGCCCTGGTCGCCAGCGGCAAGGTGGTGCTGGACGGCAAGGTCTTGAAGGACGCCGGGGCCCGCATCGCCGTCGACGCCACCCTGCCCGACCGCATGACCATCCGCGGCCTCCCGGTTGATCCGCCCGCACCGCTGGTGCTGATCATGCACAAGCCGCTGGGCGTGACCTGTTCGCACAAGGAGGACGGGGAGAAGATCTACGATCTGCTGCCGCGCCGCTGGCGGCTGCGGGATCCGGCGCTTTCCACGGTCGGGCGGCTCGACAAGGATACGAGTGGTCTGATCCTGATCACCGACGATGGCGACTTCCTGCACCGGGTGATCTCACCCAAGCGGCACGTGCCCAAGACCTATCTGACCAAGCTGGACCGTCCGCTGAGCGGTTCCGAGGCCGAGACCTTCGCCGCCGGGACGCTGATGCTGGAGGGCGAGGAAAAGCCCTTGCTGCCAGCCCAGCTGGATATCGTCGACGAAAAGACCGCCCGACTGACGATCACCGAGGGCCGTTATCACCAGGTCCGCCGCATGTTCGCCGCTGTCGGCAATCACGTGGTCGCGTTGCACCGCGAACGGGTCGGCGGCCTGACCGTGCCCGCCGACCTTGAGCCTGGCCAGTATCGCATCCTGTCGGCCGCCGAGGCCGAGGCCGTGTTCACCGATGGCTGATCCGATCCTGGTCGATGCTCGCGGCCATCACTGCCCCGTCCCGACCCTGAAGCTGCGCAAGGCCCACGAGGCCGCCGCGCCCGGCGCCGAGCTGGTGTTGCTGGCTACCGATCCCATGGCCCGGATCGACGTGCCGCACTTCGCCGGCCAGATCGGCGCGACCGTGCTGGAGATCGCCGACCAGGACGGCGGCGTGATCAGGTTTCGTATTCTGAAGGCGGCTTGAGCGGGATCGCCTTCGGCCCCTCCAGCAGCGCCCGAGGGCGCTCGTCCAAGGCGATCTCGACCTCGGTGGCCAAGGCGCCGCCGAAGAAGATCGCGTTCACGCTCCAGGACAGCCAGATCAGGAAGATGATCACCGCTGAGATCGAGCCGTAGGTCGCACCGAGGTGCACGATCTTCTCGACATAGAAGGCGCTGGCCCAGGACATGAAGACGCACAGCGCCGCGGCGGCCGCGCCACCGGCGATCGAGGCCCGCCAGCCGACCGGTTCGCGCGACATGGCGTAGCGATAGACCAGGCTCATCCCGACCACGATGCCGAGACTGGCCCAGGTCCATTCCGACTGGATCCAGGAGACGCCCGCCAGCGGCCGCAGGTTCAGCGCCGCGCCCAGCAGGCGCAGGAACAGGAAGACGCCCGACATGATGAAGAGCAGGCCGAACGCCGCCATCAGCACCAGCAGGGCCATCAGGTTGAAGCCGAAAAAGCCGCGCTGATTCTCCTCGTCGTGGATGAACGAGAGCCCCGCCAGCAGCGCCTTGAAGCCGCGATGGGCGGCATAGGCGCCGACGATCAGCACGATGGCGCTCTGCAGCGAGATGGTCTGGCCAGGCGCATGGGCCAGGCGACCGAACTCGTCCTGGAACATCGAGCGAGCGCCGGAGGGAATCAGTTCGGCCAGCTTGGCGGCCTGCTGCGCCGCGCTCTCCGGGGTCAGCAGCAGGCTATAGAGGCCGATCAGAATCGCCAGGCCCGGGAACACGGCCAGCAGGGCGAAAAACGAGACCCCGCCGACGTAGAGCATGACGTCGCGGCCCCACAGGCGAGACAGGGCAAGGCCCAGCACACGGAGGATTTCACGGGCCCAGTGGGTCGGATCAAGGTCGAGGTCGCGCCAGCGGATGCGGTGCAGCGGATCTTGCATCCGCCGGACCATGGCGGGGCGGGTTCGCAGAGTCAAAGAAGCGCGGTCCGGAACGTCAAAGACGCGCCGCCTTGGGGAAGGCGACGCGTCTCCGCAGGACGTACCTGTGAATCGATCGCCACTCTCGAGGGACGGATGGTCGCGGCGACCGATCGACCTTCGAAAGTTATGACCCCGCGCCTGAACCGCACCTGAACGAGATCAGAGCGCTCCGGAGGTTTTCAGGCCGGCGATCGCCTCGGCCGAGAAACCCCAGTCCGCCAAGGCCTCGTCATTATGCGCGCCGATCTTGGGCGGCGGTCCCTGGATGACGCCAGGCGTGGCCGAGAAGCGTGGCGCCGGCGCGGGTTGGATGACGCCGGCCACCTCGACAAAGGTCTCGCGGGCGGCGTTGTGGGCGTGCTTGGGCGCCTCCTCCATGGTCAGGACCGGCGCGAAGCAGACGTCGGTGGCGTCCATGATCTCGCACCAGGCGTCGCGGCTCTTGGTCTTGATCACGGCGGCGAGCTTCTCGCGCAACTCCGGCCACTCCTCGCGGCTCATCTGGTGCTGGAACTGCGGGTCGGTGATCCCGGTCTTCTCGAGCAGCAGCAGGTAGAACTGAGGCTCGATCGAGCCGATCGAGATCCACTTGCCGTCCAAGCACTCGTAGGTGTCGTAGAAGTGCGCGCCGCCATCGAGCAGGTTGGTGCACCGCCCCTCGTTCCACATGCCACCGGCCTTGAAGCCGTAGAACATGGCCATCAGCGAGGCCGCGCCGTCGCTCATCGCGCAGTCGATCACCTGGCCCTGCCCCGTCGATCGGGCATGGATCACCCCGGCCAGCAGGCCGAAAGCCAGGTAGAGCGCCCCGCCCCCGAAGTCGCCGACCAGGTTCAGCGGCGGCACCGGCTTGTCGGTCGTGCCGATGGCGTCCAGCGCGCCGGTGATGGCGATGTAGTTCATGTCGTGACCGGCGGCCTTGGCGTAGGGCCCCGTCTGCCCCCAGCCGGTCATGCGGCCGTAGACCAGCTTGGGGTTGCGGGTCAGCGCCACATCGGGCCCGAGCCCGAGGCGCTCCATGACTCCCGGCCGGAAGCCTTCGATCAAACCGTCGGCCCGCTCGAGCAGCTTCAGGCAGGTCTCGATCGCCTCGGGGTTCTTCAGGTCCAGGGCGATCGAGCGGCGACCGCGCGCCGTGACGTCGGCCGGCGAGCCCCGCCCCTGCCCCTTTCGATCGATCCGCACGACGTCGGCGCCCAGGTCGGACAGCAGCATGCCGCAGAACGGTCCCGGACCGATGCCGGCGAACTCGACGATCTTCAGTCCCGAAAGCGGTCCCTGGCCCATAAGCGATCTCCCTTTTTTCGGCTCTTCGACGACGGCCGATGCGGATCACTAGAACGACCCTGACGTTCGGTCATGCAAGCCTTCGCGCATGGGTTCGAGGCGTTCTTGGATTCGCCCCCAGCCTGCGGCGTTCCGTACCTTTGACCCTGCAAAGCCTCTGCTATGGTGCGGCGTCGAATCTCGGCCGCCCGTGTCGGGCCGGCAGGCGAGCATTCGGGCGGAGGTTTGGTTTGGCGGTTGACGCCCGGATCCTGATCGTGGCGCGCGATGACGTTCGCGCCGGACCGCTGGCCGAAGGGCTGGACCGGTTGGGCTGGCGCACGATCACCGCTCGGGGTCCCTATGCCGCCTTGGCGGCGCTGGGCGACCTGCCGATCGAGGCGGTCATTGTCGACCTGGCCAGCGCCGGTCCCGAAACCCAGACCCTGGCGCGTCGCCTGAAGGCGGCGGTGTCTCCGCGCCGCCTGCCCGTCATCGCCATAGGCGATCCGGAAGGCGACAATCGCAACCAGGCTTTCGACCTGACCCTGTCGCCGCCGCTGCATCCGTCCCAGGCCGCTCTGCGCCTCGAGAGCCTGGTGCGCACCGCCATCGCCGAGGAAGAGTTCGAGCTGCGCCTCGAAACCTTCGGCGAGCGCGGCCGTCGCCTCGACCTGCCCGAGCCGCCGGACACGCCCTGCCGCATCCTTGCCGTCGGCGAGCCCGCCCCACAGTTTCTGGCGCTGTCCAACGCTCTGCAGAGCAGCGGGGCCGAGGTGGTCGGCGCCTTCACCGCCTATACGGCCTTCGATTACCTGCATGAGCGGGCCTTCGATTCCGTGGTTCTCTGGGCCGGCGACAGCCAGCAGGAAGCCCTGTCGATCGCGGCCGGCATGCGCCGCAACACCCGCCTCTTCCACATCCCGGCCATGCTGTACCTGAAGGCCGAGAGCTATGTGACGATGTCCGAGGCGTTCCATCGCGGCGTCTCCGACGTGGCCTCGCCCGAGACGCCAGAGGTCGAAACCGCCCAGCGCGTCATGGAGTTGGCCCGCAGCTATCGTCGCGGCGAAGCCATCCGCGGCGCCCTGGAAAAGGCCCGTAGCTCGGGCTTGATGGACGCCGCCACCGGCCTCTTCACCCGCGACCTGTTCGCCGCTCACCTGGCGCGCCTGGCCACGGCGGCCCGCGAGCGCTCCCGGCCGTTGTCGATCTGCGTCCTGCGCGTCGCCGACAAGCCCGAGACCGTCTGGGCCCGCCAGAACGGCTGGCTCGACCGCGCCATCCCGCAGATCGGCTCGATGGTCGGCCGGCTGGTGCGCGTCGAGGACACTCCGGCCCGTCTGGCCACCGAGGTCTTCGCCCTGGCCCTGCCGGCGACCAATCTGAACGCCGCCCGCGCCGCCGCCGAACGGATCGCCGCCGTGATCGGCTGCACCGCCTTCGACGCCGGCGAGGATCGGGCGCCGTTCGTCTGCGAGTTCGACATCGGCGTCGCCGAAGTCCAGCCCGGCGAAGGCCCGGTGAAGGCCCTGGAGCGCGCCGCCGCCAACGCCCTGAAACGCGAAGCCAGCTGAGGCTTGGGGCTCGAACGCCCTCGCCCTATATGGAACCTGTCCTGTAGCGGACAGAGTGTCGAACGGAGCGCGCCGTGAGCCAGGCCCAGTCCCAAAAGGCCCCGATGATCGTCGACGTCGTCGCCGATGTGGTCTGCCCCTGGTGCTATCTCGGCTGGCGGCGACTGAAGTCGGCGCTGGCCTTGCGTCCCGACATCCAGGCCCAGCTGGTCTGGCGGCCCTATCAGCTGGATCCGTCGCTTCCCGAGGAAGGCGTCGACCGCAAGGCCTACATGGCCCAGAAGTTCAAGGATCCCGAGCGGTTGAAGGCCGTTCATGCGGCCCTGGTCGAGGGCGGCGCCGAGGACGGCATCACGTTCGACTTCGAGGCCATCGAACTCTCGCCGAACACCAACGCCGCCCACCGCCTGATCCGCTGGGCCCTGACGGCCGGCGTGCAGGACCATGTCGTCGAAGCGCTGTTCGCCGCCTACTTCACCCAAGGCCTCGACATCGGCGATCCCGTGGTGCTGGCCGACATCGCGAGGCGGCTGGCATGGAGCGCATGGTCGTGCTGCAGCTGCTGTCGGAGGGCGCCGACAAGGAGTCCGTCGCGCGCGAACACGCCATGGCCGTCCAGGGCGGCGTCACCGGCGTGCCGTTCGCGATCTTCGCCGGCAAGGTCGCCGTGGTCGGCGCCGAGACGCCCGAGCGGATCGTCGAGGCTATCGACCAGGCCGCGGCGCAAGGCTGAAGATCCGCACGGCTCCGCCGCTTCACGCGGTTTCCCGCTGAAGGTTCGGAAAGGGCTGCGGAGCGCCGGACGACGTCCGGAGTGTGAGTTTTAAGTACCGTTTCGACGAAGCCAGACGCTCCGCGCGATCGTTATCCGGAAGCGTGACGCCCCGACGCTGTTGGCGCCTGGTCGCCCTTGAAGCCTCCGGCGGGCGGGCCGGATCGCGAAATCCGGTCCCGGCCAGGAGCCTTTCGACTCCCCTGTCGTTCTCGTCAGCCTGCGTCCACCGTCGTTTCTGTGTTCCAGGGTCGACTACCTCGGGGATGGATGCCGTTGCGGATTGCTCCGCGCCGACGAGCGCGCCCGCTCGATCGCCCCCCGCCGCCGCAATCGGTCGCTGGCCATGCGCCCTTTCCCCGCGACGAGGTGGGTAGACTGTACGGCAGGTTTTGGGGCGGGGGATGGAGAGCGGTGAACGCCCGTCCAGTCCCCATCAGCGTGACGCTCAAATCATCGCGTCATCCCGGGCGGCGTAGCCGACCCGGGACCCAGGGGCCGGCGCATCGCGGTCGCCCCTGGGTCCCGGCGCTCCGCTGCGCCGCGGCCGGGATGACGAGGATTTTGCGGTCAGCGGTGTAACCCCTCACCCTCCCACCGCTACGCGACGGGCCCCGCCCTCTCCCTATGGGAGAGGGTTTCCGACACCCGTCCCCGTCGATGAATTGGCCCCCTGCTCGGCCCGCATCCGGTACGCCATCACCGCCGTGTGGCCCAGCTTCTCGACGAGTCGCCAGTTGACGATCGCCCCCAGGGGCGCGCCGACCACGGGGATGAACTGGGCTAGCTTGGCCAGGTCGATGTGGTCGCGGTACTGCTGCTGGAAGGCCCGCCAGTCGAAGTCGTCCAGGTGCTTGGGATGGTCCCGCGCCTCCCAGTCCTCCAGCGCCGCCAGCACCCCGGCGCGGTGGTGGCTGTCCGAGAAGGCCAGCTCGAAGACATGCAGGATGAACAGGCGCTCGGGCAGGTCCTTGCCCTCATGGCCGAAGATCGCGGCGATCTCGAACAAGAGCTTGATCTTGAAGCTCATCAGCAGCGGGAAGTCGGCCGCCGCCAGCAGGAAGCCCCCGGCCCCGGTGATCCCGCCCTCGGCCGCCGCCGCCTTCTTCCAGCCGTCGATGGCCTTGGCCGCCCGCGCCCGGCGCTCGTCCAGGGTCAGGCCGATCTGCGGCGCCCCGGTGGCGAAGTCCGACCCGACCAGCAGCGCCCGCGTCATCCCCTCGATGGCCGTGGTGATGGCGGCGTGGACCTTCTCGGGAATGATCCTGTTGATCCGCTGCTGCGTGGCGCGCGCCAGGCCGTTCAGCGGCCCCGGCGGCTTGGTGAGGTCGGCGCGCCAGGCGAGGAGGTCGGGGGAGAGGGGCATGGGTTTGAAGTAACCCTTCTCCCCTTGCGGGAGAAGGTGGCCCGCGCAGCGGGTCGGATGAGGGGTCGCACAATCGTCAACCGCCATGCCCGCCGAACCGCCGTCGCGGCGGCCCTCGCCTTCAACCCCTCATCCGGCGCTCCGCGCCACCTTCTCCCGCAAGGGGAGAAGGAAGGGGGATCGCGAAGTCCGACCCGACCAGCAACGCCCGCGTCATCCCCTCGATGGCCGTGGTGATGGCGGCGTGGACCTTCTCGGGAATGATCCTGTTGATCCGCTGCTGCGTGGCGCGCGCCAGGCCGTTCAGCGGCCCGGGCGGCTTGGTGAGGTCGGCGCGCCAGGCGAGAAGGTCGGGGGAGAGGGGCATAAATCAATGACACCAACACTATTGACGCGAGCAAGTTACGTCGCCGCAACCATGACACTTTTCTTATAGTCAAGTTGATGGCACCGTGGCGAGTTCCGGGGGAGCCAAATATGAACGACCGCGTCAGCCTTATCCTATGTCGCTATCAGTTCGACGAAGACGGCACTCCAACTGCCTGGCGTGAGCAATTTCGAATTTTCGATCAACTAAAAGACGCCAGACCAATTGCGTATAGAAAGTCCGATCCAGGACCCGACGATTACGACACATACCTTATGCTTCCAAAGCAAAAAGATATATTTGGTTATTATTGCATTACACTGGATGTTGTTAAAGACGTCCGATTTCGACAAATCGTCAAAGCCGATCGAATTAATCAAACATTATCCGCCGAGTTTGTCGGAACTGATGAGGTCGTAAAAACACACGTCGTCATCGTCCCCGAGCTAGGCGCGCTCGCCGTCGAAGATGGCTCTGGAGACGGGAATCTTTCCGGCCAATCTGGCGCTAGCCGCTTACAAGCAATCGTCCAGGCGACGAAGAAATACTCCATGAGGATATCGCAGGCCGGCACGCCGCAAGACCTAGCTCGCGCCATTTCCACTTGGTCTTTGGACCAGTTTTCCTTCCAAGCGCGCCCCTTCAACCCGCACCCCGCCAACCCCGGTGAGATGCTGTCGGACATGCTGGCGAAAGATGAAATTGGTGAGTTTCGAGGAGTGGCCGTGCCCCGCGATGGCAGACACATCCACCCGAAAGCGAATGGCATCATCAAAGAGGCAATCGGCCTAGCTGAACACGGCTACGCAACCTATGGCGCTCGTGGCGAGACGCCCAGTGGCGCAGAGGCCGTCGTCAAAAAGCAGCCATTTAGCTATGATAGAGAGAAGAACCTAGAACGACTTCGCGGACCTCAGCAACTTAGAATATACATTGAGGCCGAGAATGAGAAAGAGAAGGAGCTAAAGTCCGTCAAAGTTATCGCAGAGTTTTTTGCTGCGGCAGCGCCACCACTTGAGGAGCCTGAGGAATGAATATTCAGGACCCGTCAAAATTACCGAGAGGCGCTAGGCGATTTCTAACTTACCTATTGCAGGATACCGCCTATGGAGTCGCCAAGCGCGGGGTGCTTTCCGCTATCCCCTTCCGCATGATCGCATGCGGGGTGGTCGGCACCCTCGCATCAGCGAAACTGAGTGAGAAATTCACAAACGACATCTCAATTTCGGTCGCTTTCTATGCGGCCGTTCTCACACTCAATGCGATACTTATGGCGGTATGCTGGGGCGCGTTTGCCAAAATATTCGATGCCATTACGGACCCTAAATTCGGCCAATGGATGCGATTGAGAAAAATGGACTCATACTACGAGTTCTATACTGATTACATTCACCTCACTCAAATGATCGCCACTACAATCGCAGCGGCTGCGCTTGCGGCATCCGTGCTTTCAGACGTACCCTATGTTGTCATCGCATCGCTATTTGGCTTCACCGTGGGCTCCACTGCCTACGCTGGGTGGTGGTCATTTGGGGGTGTTCGTATAATGCAAGATATCAGCGAACAACGAGCCAAGTACCTCGCAAATCCTGACGATGTTCAACCAATGCAAAAGGACGGCAGGCAAACCTAGCCGCCCCATCCACACCTCCCTCGCTCCATCCCCACTATCCCCAGCCCCGCCGCCTCGCCCTTCCCGCCGCGCGCGCCTATATGCTTGACCACAAGTTCACCACGCCGGGCCCCCGGGATTGTCCACCCAGTTCAGACTGCCGCTGACCGCCGCGCCGACCTATGGCCGGGACGACTTCGCCGTCTCCCCCGCCAATGGCGAGGCCATGGCCCAGCTGGACGCCTGGCCGGCCTGGCCTGAGGGGCGGCTGGCCCTGGTCGGACCGTCCGGCAGCGGCAAGACCCACCTGGGCCACGCCTGGGCCCGCGCCCACGACGCCGTCGTCATCGAGGCGGCCGATCCCGACGCGCCGCCGGTCGACCTGTCGGCCCTGCGCGGCCGGGCGGTGCTGGTGGAGGACGCCGACCGCAGGGCTCCAGGCGCCTCCGGCGCCGGGCCGCTCAATGACGAGGCGCTGTTCCACATCCTCAACATGGCCGGGGTCGACGGCGGGACCGTGCTGCTGACCGGCCGCGTCGCGCCGCTGGCCTGGGAGACCTCTGTCCCCGACCTGCGCTCGCGGCTGAACGCCCTGACCGTGGCGGCGATCGACGAGCCCGACGACGTGGTGCTGGAGGCGGTGCTGCGGCGGGCCTTCGCGCAGCGGCTGCTGAAGCCCGATCCGGACCTCTATCCCTACCTCGTCTCGCGCCTGCCCCGCTCGGCGGCCGAGGCCATCGCGGCCGCGGACCTGCTGGACGAGGCGGCGGCGGACCGCAAGCGCGAGCTGAACAAGGCCCTGGCGCGGGAGGTGCTGGGGGATTTCGAGGGGGATGAGGGGTAAGGGGGCGGCTCCCTTTCTCACATACCTCTCCCCCGCCTTCCTAGGCCTTGTGCCTAGGATCCATGGCGCGGCTTGGCGTAAAGCGTCCGAAGGGGCGCCGTCGATGCGGGCGAGCGCTGGCCTATTTGGCGGTCCCGGAACGATGGGTCCTAGGCACAAGGCCTAGGAAGGCGGGGTTTTGGGCGGCGCGGCGTCTGGACGGCCGCTCGAACACCGAGCGAATATCCATCAACTTCCCCTGTCTTCATCCCGTCACTTGCCTCGTTCACCATGGCGGAACAAAGTTCGTCTAAAGTGATGCCATGACCGACGCCGCCACCCTTCCGATCGCCGCCAATGCTCCCCAGACCGAGGGCCTGACGCTCGACGGCGAGCTGATGGCGTCGCCGGAGCGGTTCTTCAATCGCGAACTGTCGTGGCTGGCCTTCAACCAGCGGGTGCTGGAGGAGAGTGGCAATCCGCGCCATCCGCTGTTGGAGCGGCTGCGGTTCCTGTCGATCAGCGCCAACAACCTCGATGAATTCTACATGGTCCGCGTGGCCGGCCTGAAGGGCCAGGTGCGCGAGGGCGTGCGGGTGATCAGCCAGGACGGCCTGACGCCGGGCGAGCAGCTGACCCGCATCAACGCCTCGGCCTTCGACCTGATGGCCGAGCAGCAGAAGATCTGGCGCCAGGTCCGCACCGAGCTGTGGGACGAGGGGCTGAAGCTGCTCGACGCCAAGGATATCGAGGGCGAGGATCGGCAGCTGGCCGAGGACATCTTCCTCAACCAGATCTTCCCGGTGCTGACGCCGCTGGCCATCGACCCGGCCCACCCGTTCCCGTTCATCCCGAACCTGGGCTTCTGCCTGGCGCTGAAGCTGCGCCGGATCGCCGACGACAAGCACCTCTACGCCCTGGCCCCGATCCCCTCGCAGGTGCGGCGGTTCTGGGAGCTGAGCTCGATCGTCTCGCGCGGCAAGAAGCGCCAGCGCAAGATCGTGGCGCTGGAAAGCTTCATCATCCTCTTTTTGGACCACCTGTTCCCCGGCTACGAGGTCGAGGGGCGCGGCCTGTTCCGCCTGATCCGCGACAGCGACCTGGAGATCGAGGAAGAGGCCGAAGACCTGGTGCGCGAGTTCGAGGCGCGGCTGAAGAAGCGCCGCCTGGGCCGCGTGGTGCGGGTCAAGATCCAGACCACTATGCCCCAGGACCTGCGCGACTTCATCGTCGAGGGCCTGCGCGCCGAGCCCGAGGACGTGGTGCTGGTCGACGGCAAGCTGGGCCTGGCCCAGATGTCGGAGCTGATCCCGCCGGACCGTCCGGACCTGAAGTTCCCGCCCTTCAACGCCCGCTTCCCCGAGCGCATCCGCGACCACGGCGGCGACTGCTTCGCGGCGATCCGCGAGAAGGACATTCTGGTCCACCACCCGTTCGAGAGCTTCGACGTGGTGGTGCAGTTCCTGCGCCAGGCCGCGCGCGACCCGAACGTGCTGGCGATCAAGCAGACGCTGTATCGCACCTCCAAGGACAGCCCGATCGTGGCGGCCCTGATCGAGGCGGCCGACAACGGCAAGAACGTCACGGCCCTCGTGGAGATCAAGGCCCGCTTCGACGAGGAAAACAACCTCAAATGGGCGCGCGACCTGGAACGGGCCGGCGTTCACGTGGTGTTCGGCTTCGTCGACTGGAAGACCCACGCCAAGCTGTCGGTGATCGTGCGCCGCGAGGCCGACCAGACCCTGCGGACCTACTGCCACTTTGGCACCGGCAACTATCACCCGCAGACGGCGCGGGTTTATACCGACCTGAGCCTGTTCACCTGCGACCCGGCCCTGGGACGCGACGGGGGCAAGCTGTTCAACTTCATCACCGGCTACGCCAAGCCCAGCGGGCTGGAGAAGCTGTCTTTCTCGCCCCAGACCCTGAAGCCCGACCTGCTGCGGATGATCGAGGCCGAGGCCGCCGCCGCCCGCGCGGGCAAGCCGGCGGGCATCTGGGCCAAGATGAACTCGGTGGTCGACCCGCAGATCATCGACGCTCTCTACGCCGCCAGCCAGGCCGGCGTGCAGATCGACATGGTGGTGCGGGGCATCTGCTGCCTGCGTCCGGGCATCCCGGGCCTGTCGGAGAATATCCGGGTCAAGAGCATCGTCGGCCGCTTCCTGGAGCATTCGCGCATCCTGGCCTTCGCCAACGGCGGGCCGATGCCCAGCGCCCAGACGCGCCTGTTCATCAGCTCGGCCGACTGGATGCCGCGCAACCTGGACCGCCGCGTCGAGAGCCTGGTGCCGGTGGAGAACCCGACCGTCCACCAGCAGGTGCTGGACCAGATCATGGTCGCCAACCTCAATGACGAGGCCCAGAGCTGGAAGCTGGACAGCGAGGGCGACTACGCCCGCGACCCGGCCTGGAACAGCAAGGGCGCCTTCTCGGCCCACGACTACTTCATGACCAATCCCAGCCTGTCGGGCCGGGGCCATGGGGCCCGCGACCTGCCCCGCGCTTTCGACCATGTGGGCCCGAAGCGGAAGGGCTAAGCTGCCCGCCATGAGACGAGTCGCCCTTCTCCTGCCGCTGCTGGCCCTGGCCGCCTGCGTGCCCAAGCCGGCGCAACAGGCCGAGCTGTGCGCGATCCAGGCCCTGCCCTCGCGGCCGGGCGTCGACGCGTTCGACCGGTCGGGCGGCGCCGAGCTGCCCAAGATCGACCTGAAATCCCAGATGGACGGCGTGGCCTATGCCGGCAGCCTCTGGCCCTCGGCCTGGTGGGGCCGCTGCGCCAAGAAGGCCGACACCACCGACATGCTCCTGCTGGGCCCCGAGCCGTGGGCCCTGACCAAGGGCGGCCCGCGCGCCAACGGCCAGCAGATGGCCTATGGCACCTGCTACCACCAGAAGGTCGGCGGGACCTGGAAGACGGTGGCCTGCCGGATCAATCCGTAGGCTGAAGGCGCTCAACGCGTTCTCCACCAAGCCTTTCAGCCCGGCCGCCCCCACGGAAAATGGAACGCCCCGCTTCCCCCGCCGCTCGAATAGGCTAAACCAGCCGCATGCCCTCCCAGGCGCCGCGCGACGCGGCCGTGATCGATATCGGCTCCAACTCGGTCCGCCTCGTGGTGTACCGGCTGGAAGGCCGCGCCATCTGGACCGTCTTCAACGAGAAGGTGCTGGCGGGCCTGGGCCGTGACCTCGGCGGCAGCGGCCGCCTGTCGCCCGACGGCGTCGTCCAGACCCTGCAGGCCCTGAAGCGCTTCCGCGCCGTGCTGGAGGCCGTCGATCCGGCCGAGACCTTCGTGGTCGCCACCGCCGCCGCCCGCGAGGCCGAGGACGGCCCCGAGTTCATCCGCCGCGTCCGCGAGGAGACCGGCTTCAACGTCCGTGTCCTCTCGGGCGAGGAAGAGGCTCACTACGCCGCCGTGGGCGTGCTGGCGGGGGCGCCCGACGCCACGGGCGTGGTCGGCGACCTGGGCGGCGCCAGCCTGGAGCTGATCCGCCTGTCGACCACGGGCGCCGGCAAGGGCGTGACCCTGCCGCTGGGCCCGTTCAGCTTGACCAGTCCGGCCGGTTTCGACGCCGAGCGGGTGCGCCGCCTGGCCCGAGAACGCGTCGCGCCCGTCGCCGAGGACTTCCGCACCGACACCTTCCATGCCGTGGGCGGCGCCTGGCGGAACCTGGCCCTGCTGCACATGCGGCTGTCCGGCTACCCCCTGCACGTCGTCCACCAGTACGAGATCAGCGCGCCCGAGGCCCTGGCGGCCGCACGCCTGGTCGCCCATCAGTCCAAGAGCTCGCTCGAACGCATCGAGGGCATGAGCAAGAAGCGCTCGGAGACCCTGCCCTACGCCGCCGTGGTGCTGGAGGTGCTGATCGAGCAGCTGCAGCTCAAGCGCATCGAGATCTCGGCCTATGGCGTCCGCGAGGGCCTGCTGTTCGAGGCCATGCCGCCGCGTGTGCGGGGGCTGGATCCGTTGATCGAAGGCTGTTCGGCGCTCGGCGCCCGCCAGGGCGTCGCCGACGACCTGGGCCCAGCCCTGGACACCTGGATCGCTCCGGCGTTCGACACCCTGCCCTCCCTGTTCGGCGGGCGCGACGCGGTGCTGGTTTCGGCCGCCTGCCGTCTTTCCGACCTTGGGGCGCGCCTGCACCCCGATCATCGCGCCGACCTGGTCTTCGAGCAGGTGCTGCGCGCGCCGATCGCGGGCCAGAGCCACGCCGAGCGCTGCTTCCTGGCCGTGGCCGCCCACGCCCGCCACGCCACCAACTTCAATCCGCCGGAACTGGCCACCCTGGAGCGGCTGCTGAGCCCCGCGCAGCTGAAACGCGCTCGGGCGCTGGGGGCGACGATCCGACTGGCCTGCGATCTCTCGGGCCGCAGCCCCAGCCTGCTGGCCCATTCGCGCCTGACCCTGGACAAGGCTCACCTGGTCCTGGCGGCCGAGCCGGGCTTCGCCGATCTTCTGCTCGGCGAGCAGACGAACAAGCGCGCCAACACCGCGGCTCTACACTTGAACTTGAAGCCAAAGATTATCACGGGGTAAATTCAGGTATTGGCGAGCTGATACTTATGCTTAACCGGCCCTGAATTTCCTCAATACGGGGAAATCGACAAGTTGTCGCAGCATAGCGCCGGTCGACGAGCATGGTTTGTTAGCATTGCTTCCGTAGCGTGACCTCAACGACATAAGTGGAGGTCAGTGATGCTGAAGCGTAAGTTCGACTACCTGGACGCCATCGCCCCGGCTCCCGAAGGCCGCAAGCGTCCGGACCTGCGTATCGTCAATGACAACGACGCCCCGGTCGCGAGCGCCGTTCGCACGCTGCAGTCCGAGATCAGCCGCGTCTTCGCCCAAGAGAGCAAATGGTCGGTGCGCCGCACCGTCGCCCTCGGGGTGGTCTTCCACCTGGGCGTCTTCTGCGCCCTGGGGCTGGCCGCCGGCGGCGCCCTCACCCAGTTCGCCCATCACTGACACAGCTTCGCCTCCCTAGGCTCTGCGCCTAGGATCCAGGCTCGGTGTCGCCGCGTCCGCTGGTTCCCTCCCAAGGCCGGCGATTGGCGACACCAAGGGGCCCCGCCAGGCCCTGTCCTGGGTTCTAGGCCCAGGGCCTAGGGAGCGATGACCCAGCCGAGCCCGCGCGTCGAAATTCCGCGCCTACACCGGCCTCTTCTATCCACCGCTCAACGCGCCAGACCCGAAGGCCCTATTCGGCCTTCGGCGCACGCCTGACCTCGACGACGCGGACCTTGGCGCCGTCCAGCACCAGGGCCAGTTCGCCGCGCTTGATCTTCAAGGCGTCGGCCCCGAAGGCGTCGCGACGCCAGCCGGCCAGGGCCGGGGTTGTGGCGTTGTCGTCGGCGGCGATCTTTTCCAGGTCCGAGACCGTGGCGATCAGCTTCGAGGCGACGCCGGCCTCTTCGGCCCGCGCCTTCAGCAGCACCTTGAGCAGCTCGACCACGGCGCCGGCGTTTTGCGGCGGCGGCGGACCGGGCTTGTCCATGACGGGCGCGTAGCCTTCCGGATCGGCCAGGGCCGCCTTGATGGCCGCCAGCAGGTCAGGGCCGAACTTGCTGCCGCCGAAGCCCTTGGGCACGCCGCGCAGATTGTTCAGGGCGTCCAGGCTGGTCGGCGCCTGGGTGGCCAGCTCGTCGATGGCCTCGTCCTTCAGGATGCGGCCGCGCGGCTGGTCGCGGTTCTGGGCGGTGCGCTCGCGCCAGGCGGCGACGGCCTTGAACACGGCCAGATATTTCGGGGCGGTCTTGCGCGGACGCAGGCGACGCCAGGCCTTCTCGGGGTCCACGTCATAGGCGGCGGGGTCCGAGATGGCGGTCATCTCTTCCTCGACCCAGGCGAGTCGCCCACTGGTTTCGAGGCGTTCGCGCAGAATCGGGAACAGCGCGGCCAGGTGGGTGACGTCGGCCAGGGCGTAGGTCAGCTGGGCCTCGGTCAGCGGCCTGCGAGCCCAGTCGGTGAACCGGCTGGACTTGTCCAGCTCGATGCGCAGCATCTGGCGAACCAGGGCGTCATAGGCGATCTGCTCGCCGAACCCAGCCGCCATGCCGGCGACCTGGGTGTCGAACAGCGGACGTGGCATGGCCTTGAGATTGTTGAAGATCTCGACGTCCTGGCGCGCGGCGTGGAACACCTTCAGGATGCGCTCATCGCGCATCACGGCCAGCAGCGGCTCAAGGTCCAGACCTTCGGCCAGCGGGTCGATGACGGCTTCGTGCGTGGGCGACGCGACCTGGATCAGGCACAACTTTGGCCAGTAGGTCGTCTCGCGCATGAACTCGGTGTCCACGGCGACGAAAGGTTCGCCCGCAAGCGCATTACAAAACGCCGCCAGCTCGGCGGTGGTGGTGATCGGCTTCATCCGCTGCTAATAGCCTCGCGCACCCCCGAGTCTGCAAGCGTCAAGACGCGCCAAGCGGCGCCGGGGAGCAAAATTTCCGCGAGTTCGGCGGGCATATCGCCCTCCGATAGACCAGAGCGAGCGAATGAGCGATCTGCCGAACGGCCTTACCTACGCCCAGGCGGGCGTCGATATCGACGCGGGCAATGCGCTCGTGGACGCCATCAAGCCCTTGGCCAAGGCCACCCGCCGACCCGGCGCGGAAGCCAGCCTCGGCGGTTTCGGCGCCCTGTTCGACCTGAAGGCGGCCGGCTACGAGGACGCCCTGCTGGTCACCACGACCGACGGCGTCGGCACCAAGCTGCGGATCGCGATCGACGCGGGCATGCACGCCACGGTCGGCATCGACCTGGTGGCCATGTGCGTCAACGACCTGCTGGCCCAGGGCGCCGAGCCGCTGATGTTCCTGGACTACTTCGCCACCGGCAAGCTGGACATCGAGGTCGCCAAGAGCGTCGTCGCCGGCATCGCCGACGGCTGCAAGCTGGCCGGCGCGGCCCTGGTCGGCGGCGAGACCGCCGAAATGCCGGGCATGTACAGCGACGGCGAGTATGACCTGGCCGGCTTCTCGGTCGGCGCGGTCGAGCGCGACGGCGTCCTGCCCAAGCTGGACAAGCAACGGGCCGGCGACATCATCATCGGCCTGGGCTCGTCGGGTCCGCACTCCAACGGCTATTCGCTGGTGCGCCGCGTGGTCGAGCGCTCGGGCCTGGCCTGGGACGCCCCCTGCCCGTTCGAAGACGGCAAGACGCTGGCCGAGGCCCTGATGGCCCCGACCCGCATCTATGTGAAGTCGCTGCTGCCTCTGCTGCAGTCGGGTCGCGTCAAGGGCGGCGCCCACATCACCGGCGGCGGCCTGATCGAGAACCCGCCGCGCGCCATCGCCGAAGGCTTGGCGGCCGAGTTCGACTGGAACGCCTGGGCCATGCCGCCCGTGTTCGACTGGCTGGCCCAGGTCGGCGGCATTTCCGAGCACGAGATGCGCCGCACCTTCAACTGCGGCGTCGGCTTCATCGTCATCGTGGCCCAGGCCGACGCTGAGCCGGTGCTGGCGGCCCTGCTGAACGCCGGCGAGGACGCCTTCATCTGCGGCCAGATGGTCAAGGCTTGATGGCCGCAAAGACGAAAGTCGCCGTGCTGATCTCGGGCCGGGGCTCCAACATGGAGGCCCTGGTCCGCGCCGCGAAGGCGCCGGACTGCCCGTTCGAGATCGCCCTCGTCCTGGCCAACAAGCCGGACGCCGGCGGGCTCGTGACGGCCGCCGAGGCCGGGATCGAGGCGCTGTGCGTCGATCAGAAGCCCTTCGGCAAGGATCGCGAGGCCCACGAGCGCGCCATCGACGCCGCCCTGCGCGAACGCCAGATCGAAGTCATCGCCCTGGCCGGCTACATGCGCATCCTGACGCCCTTCCTGGTTGAGGCCTGGGCGGGCCGGATGCTGAACATCCATCCGTCCCTGCTGCCGGCCTATCCGGGCCTGGACACCCACGCCCGCGCCATCGCGGCCGGCGAGGCCGAGGCCGGCTGCACGGTCCACCTGGTCACGGTCGGCGTCGACGAGGGTCCGATCCTGGGCCAGGCCCGCGTGCCGATCCTGCCCGGCGACGACGACCACACCCTGTCCGCCCGGGTCCTGGAGCAGGAGCACAGGCTCTATGCTCAGACCCTGGCGGCCTTCGTGACAGAACGCCTCATCCGGGCCTGAAACCGGCCCCTGAGACGGCGTGTCGCACGTCTTGGTCAGAAACTTGTCACGCCCTCGCGCCTATATCCTGCGCATGGACGCCCTGACCGCCGACATCTTCCGCGCCGTCGCCGACAATGCCGGCCTGGCCTGCGCGGTCCTGTTCGTCATGACCCTGCTGGAAGCCCTGCTGATCGTGGGCCTGCTGGTCCCGATTTTGGGCGTCATGCTGGCCGCCGGCGCGCTGGTGGCCCAGGGCGTGCTGCATCCGGTCGAGGCGGTCCTGTGGTGCAGCGCCGGCGCGGCCGCTGGCGACGCCCTCTCCTACCTGATGGGCCGTGGCCTGGGCGGACGCCGGGCCAAGCGCCTGTTGTTCGGCGGCAAGCGTCGTCTGCTGGCCCGCGCCAAGCTCCTGACCCGTCGCCATGGCGTCCTGGCCATCGCCGCGGCGCGCTATCTGGGCCCGGCCCGCCCCTTCATCCCGATCCTGGCCGGCATGTCGCGCACGCGCCCCTGGAGCTTCCAGGTCGCCAACGTGCTGTCGGCGCCGATCTGGGTCGTCTCGCTGCTGGCCCCGGGCTATCTGGCGGCTCGCAATCTCCAGATGCTCGGCACGGACCCGGCCCTGGCCGGCGGCCTGACCCTGGCCGTGGTCCTGGCGATCGGGCTCGGCGTCATGTGGCTGAAACGCACGCCGCGTATCCGCGCCGCCTAGGCGATCACGGCGCCTTCACGCTCGCCATCCACTCAAGCAGCCGTCTGGCTTGTTCGGCCGCCAGCCCGCCATTGGGATCGGCCGAGATCGGCTTGAGCAGGTCGAAGGCCGCCTGGCCGTCCTCGGCCTTCAGAAACGCCACCGCCGCCACGATCCGGATCTTGGTCACCTCCGGCGCCAGGCTCACCGCCCGACGCAGCAGGGCCAGCCGCTCGGGCGACGGCGCGCCGCCATCGGCCATGGTCTGGGCCAGCAGGAACAGGGTCTGATAGTCATTCGGCTCGGCGGCGTCGGCGCGGGCGAGATAGGCCCTGGCCGAGGCCAGCAAGGCGGGGCGATGCTCGCGATCGGCGGCGGCCCGATAGAGTTTGCTGGTCCCCATCAGCCGCAGCGCCTCCAGATTGCTGGCGTCTTCCACCAGCAGCCGTTCCAGCAGAGCCTCGCCCTTGTCGCGGTCGCCGATGGTGATCTCGGCCCGGGCCAGGGCCTGGCGGCTGTAGCGTTCGTCCGGACGCCGCGCGACGGCCTTGCGGAAGCGGCGCAGCAGATCGTCCCGGTTGTCGCTGGGCGGCCCGGCCTTCAGCTGCTGCACCTCCAGGATCAGGTCGTCGGCGCCGACCGGCATGCGGCGGATCTTGACGGCCGGCGGCGGGCCGTCGGACCGAGAAACCGTCGTCACCACCGGCTTGGCCTGCAGGAAGGTCGCCAGCGCGTCCTCCAGCTTCTCGGGCGGCGCGCCGAAGGTCTCCGTCCAGGCGGTGCGGACGTCGCGCTCGCCGTTCTCGAGGCGCTTCAGATAGACGTCCAGTCGCGCCCTCCGTTCAGGATCCGACCAGAGATAGCGGACCAGCAGCGCCGCCCGCTCGTCGAAACGCCGACGGTTCGAGGGGGTCTCGCCGTAGCCCGTCTCGGCGATGACGTTGGCGACGCCGACCAGGCTGCCGATCACCCGGCGCTCGTCGAAGAGCGCGGGCGTCTGGCCGATCACCACCTTGTCGGCCTGGATGTCCACGGCGCTGTAATAGATGGCCGCGCCCTTGATCAGCCACCGTGGCTGGCGGAACGGGAAGTTCTCGCTGAAGAAGTGCAGCGCGTAGGCGCCCAGGATGCTGTCGTCGCCCGCCGTCCTGTCGACGGCGTTGAAGAACCGGAAATTGTCGCGAATGACGACCGCGAAGATGTCGTCGGGCTCGGCGACGTTCATCGACAAGGACGAGGCCGGCGCATCGGGCAGAAAGCGGCGATAGGTCAGGTTCTCGGTCAGGTCCGGCTCGATGGGCCGAACCAGATAGATCGGGTACTTGCGCGGCGGCGGACCGCCCTGCTTGCCGTAGAGGGCGCGCAGCGTCTGGTCGAGCGCTTCCAGGTCGTTGACCACGCGGCGCAACACCTCGGCGCTCTCATCGGAATAGACGACGACATGCTCGCTCTCGGCCCGCAGCCACCGGCCGCTGGCCTGGGGCGAGACGACGACGTCGTCGACGGAGGCGGCTTGAGCCTGGGCGGCGCTCTGAGACCCTGCGAACAGCGAGGCCGCTGCTAGGCTTGACGCGATAATCCCCCGAACCGGCAAACCCGCCCTCCCCGCGCGACTCTGGTCAGCGGCCGCAGAATAGGCACGCGGCGCCGGATTTCGCATGTCACCCGCGCAAACAAAAAGGCCGGAGCTTTCGCCCCGGCCTTCTCGCTATCGATAAGGCGGAAAAGCCTTAGCCGACGATTTCGTCTTCGGTGAAGAACTGGGCGATTTCGATCGCGGCGTTCTCCAGGCTGTCCGAGCCGTGGACCGAGTTTTCGCCGATCGACAGGGCGAATTGCTTGCGGATGGTGCCTTCGTCGGCGTTGGCCGGGTTGGTGGCGCCCATGACTTCACGGTACTTGGCGACGGCGTTGTCGCCTTGCAGCACCTGGACCACGACCGGCTCGGCGGTCATCTGGCCGACGAGTTCGCCGTAGAACGGACGCTCGGCGTGCACTTCGTAGAACTTCTTGGCTTGGGCTTCGGTCAGCTTCACGCGGCGCTGAGCGACGATGCGCAGGCCGGCGGCCTCGATCACAGCGTTGATGGCGCCGGTCAGGTTACGACGGGTGGCGTCCGGCTTGAGGATCGAGAAGGTGCGTTCGGTCACGAGATATCTCACACGAAGAGTTTTGAATTGGGAGGTTGCGGGCTTATAGCCGTGCGCCTCCTCCCCGCCAACCCCGCCGCGTAACCTTCATAAAATGCTTCAGATCCGTGACCTGACTTTCAACGCGTGGGGACGCAAGTTCTTCGACAACGCCAGCGTCAGCCTGCCGCCCGGCGCCAAGGTCGGCCTGATCGGCCGCAACGGCGTTGGCAAGTCGACCCTGTTCAAGCTGATCCTGGGCCAGCTGCACGCCGGCGACGACGAGATCAGCCTGCCCAAGGCCGCGCGGATCGGTTCGGTGGACCAGGAGCACCCGGCCACCCCCTTCACCCTTCTGGAGACGGTGCTGGAGGCCGACGAGGAGCGTCACGACCTGCTGACACGGCTGGAGACGGCGGATCCCGAGGAGATGGGCGAGATCTGGGCCCGGCTGATCGAGATCGACGCCGACGCCGCCCCCGCCAAGGCCTCGGAGATCCTGGTCGGCCTGGGCTTCAGCCAGGACGACCTGGCCCGGCCGATGAGCGAGTTCTCCGGCGGCTGGCGGATGCGCGTGGCCCTGGCCGCGGCCCTGTTCGCCGAGCCCGACATGCTGCTGCTGGACGAACCGACCAACTATCTCGACCTGGAAGGCGCGCTTTGGCTGGAGGCCCGCCTCCAGAAGTACCCGCACACCGCCCTGATCGTCAGCCACGACCGCGAACTGCTCAACAACAGCTGCACGCACATGCTGCATCTGGCCGGCGGCAAGCTTGAGCTCTACACCGGCGGCTACGACGACTTCGAGGAGCGCCGCGCCGAAAAGGCTCGCCTGCAACTGTCGGCCAAGGCCAAGCAGGACGCCGAACGCGCCCACCTTCAGGCCTTCGTCGACCGCTTCAAGGCCAAGGCCTCCAAGGCCGCCCAGGCTCAGTCGCGCATGAAGCGCCTGGCCAAGATGCAGCCGGTGGCCACCACGATCGAGGAGCGCGTCGCGCCCTTCACCCTGCCCTCGCCGCCGCGCCCGCTGCCGCCGCCGCTGATCCGGTTGGAGCGCGCCAATGTCGGCTACGAGGAAGGCCGCTCGATCCTCAAGAACCTCAACCTGCGCATGGACCTGGACGACCGCATCGGTCTCCTGGGCGTCAACGGCGCGGGCAAGTCGACCTTCGCCAAGATGATCGCCGGCGCGCTGGGCGTGCAGTCGGGCGAATTCCACCGCGACCGCAAGATGCGCGTGGGCTGGTTCCACCAGCACCAGATCGAGGCGATGGATCCGGTGGACACCCCGCTGGAGATCATCCGACGCGCCATGCCGGACGCGTCGGAAAGCTCGCGCCGCTCGAAGCTGGCCCAGTTCGGCCTGGGCTTCGAGAAGCAAGAGACCACGGTCGCCAACCTCTCGGGCGGTGAACGCGCCCGCCTTCTGCTCAACATGGTGGCGATGGACGCGCCGCACATGCTGATCCTCGACGAACCGACCAACCACTTGGACATCGACAGCCGCCGGGCCCTGCTGGACGCGCTGAACGACTACGAGGGCGCGGTGATCCTGATCACCCACGACCGCTCTCTGATGGAGCTGGTCGCCGACCGCCTGTGGCTGGCCGCCGACGGCACGGTGAAGCCGTTCGACGGCGACATGGACGACTACGCCAAGTTCGTGCTGGACCGCGCCAAGCAGGCCGTGAAGCCGACCCAGGTGGCGCGCGAGCCCGAAAAGGCCGCCACGCCCGCCGCCAAGAAGGTCCCCATCGAGCCCCTGCGCCGCAAGGTCGAGGCCGCCGAGCAGGTCATGACCCGTTGCGCCCGCAACCTCGCCGAACTGGACGTCCAGCTCGAGGACCCGGACCTCTACGTGAAGAACCCGGGCAAGGTGGCTGAGCTGACCAAGCGCCGCGACAACGCCAAGTCCAAGCTGGACGAGGCCGAGGTGGCGTGGATGGGTCTGGCCGAGGAACTGGCGGCCGCCGAGGCCTGATCGCTCCTGGCGATAGGGTAAATCCTTGTGAACCAAGAAGTTTAGCGCTTCCGCGACACCTGGACGCGCATGGTGGGCCCCATGAGCACCGCCCACCCGCGTAACCATGTCGTCGCCAATCCGGAAGGGTTGTCAGCCGACATCGTGTTGGAAGCCTTCGCCGAGTGGGTGAACACCCGGATCGGCGAAGCCATGCGGGTCGAGATGGACCTGGCCTTCCGTGACCGTCCGTTCGACGTCGAGGTCGGCCGCCAGCCGGCGCTCGTCGGTTGGGAGCACAAGTTCATCCAACCCGGCGCGCCTGCCCCCAAGGGCAAGATGTGGACGGTGTACCGCCTGCATTCCCAGACCGGTCGCCCCGCCCACCTGCCGCTGTCGGGCGACCTGGTCGAGGACCTGACGCCGTTGCTGGGCGAACTGGGCTATCTCGGCGTCTTCGACGGCGAGGCCGCGTTGTTCCCAGGCATCGGCAAGCGCTGACTACTTCGCCGGCGTCAGCCTGATCGCCGACACCTCCGAAGGCCCGACCGCGCGCAGCACCAGGGTGTTATTGCCCTCCAGCAGGGTCACCGCCTCGCCGCTCTTCAGCGCCGCGCCGCCGTTGACCACGACCTCCATCGGGCCGGTTCCGACCAGATTCAGCACGTAGCGCCCAGCCTGGCTTCCGATCGTGTAGCGCAGCCACTCGCCGGCCACGAAATCCGTCACCTTCAAGCCGCCCCCGTCGCGCGCCAGGTCCACGCCATCGTTGCGACCGGTGCGGCCCTTGTTCCAGGGCGTACGCTGGCCGCCGTTCGAGACATGGTAGTTGGCGGCGTCGACGTCGAAATAGGCCGCGCCCATGACGCCCAGGTCGTATTCCCAGGCCTGGATCGTCCCGCCCTTGGCCCCAACCATATGCGTCTTGAACGGCCAGGCCGTTGCGTCACGCGGTTGGTTGAACATGGCGTCGATGACGTCGGGATGGGCCTCGTTGTTCTCGAAGCGCACGTCGTGCGAGGCCAGCTTCATCAGCACCTCGTAGGCCTTGTCGGCGCTGACCGGAGTCTTGGCCTCACCCGTCAGGGTCGCGACGACCTCGTCATAGGCCGGGTCGACCTTGATCTCGAGCGGCTGGTTGAAGCCGATCTTCTTCAGCGGCCAGAAGGCCCAGCCGATCTCGTGCTTCTCGACCAGGCGGATGGCGTCGGCGAACCAGACGTTGGAGTTCTCGCCGCTCTCGCCCAGCCATAGCGGCAGGCCGGTCTCCTCGCGCAGCTTCAGGTGCTGGGCGATCGAGGCGTCGTCATTGACGTTCCAGTACTTGTGGAAGCTGAGCGCCATATTGGCGTCCCAGGGCTTGCCCATGCCCTTGTAATTGTTGCCCCAGCAATTGCCCTCGATGATGATCATGTGGCGCGGGTCGATCTCGCGGATCGCGGCCGTCGCCTCGCGATAGAACGACCAGAGCAGCTCCTGCCGCTCGTCCTTGCAGCCGTTCTTGTTGCCCGAACCGTCGAAATCCCAGTTGGGCTCGTTGATCAGGTCGTAGGCCCCGATCATGGGCTCGTCCTTGTAGCGGGCGGCCAGCTTCTTCCAGAGGGCGATGGTCTTGCGGCGCGCCTCGGGGGTTTCCCACAGCGAGGGCTTCTTCGGATCGCGGTCGGCGATCGGCAGGTCGTTGCCCTGCCCGTTCGGCGCGGCGTGCAGGTCGAGGATCAGATAGATCCCGTTGGCCTTGCTCCACGCCAAGAGGTCGTCGATCCGCTTGAAGCCGTCCTCCTTCCAGGTGTCGACGCCCGGCCGGGGCTCCTGGTCCACCGACAGGGTCAGCAGGTCGTAGTGCATCGGCAGGCGCACGGAATTGAAGCGCCAGGCGGCCATGGCGTCGATGTCGGCCTTGGTCGTGTGGTTATCGAGCCAGGCCTTGTGGATCGCGCTCGCGCGCTCGGGCCCCACGAGGTCGGCGATGCGCTGCTGAATGACGTGCTGCTGGCCCAGCTTGGACAGGCGCAGCATATAGCCCTCCTGCAGCATCCAGCCGCCCAGGCCCATGCCGCGCAGGATCACGGGCTTGCCGCTCTCGTCGACGATGCGGGCGTCCTTGGCGCGCAGCCAGCCCTCGGCCTGAGCGGGAGCGGTGGTGAGCAGAGCGAGCGCGGCGCCGAGCGCGAGCCAGGATTTCATGCGGAGGCCTCCCGACCGAGGCCGCCTCTTGAACGGGCGGCGCGAATTGGTCAGGCCAATTCCTGCCGCAGAATGACAACGTTGTCTAGGCGGTGGCCGGATGCGAGGCGCTCAAAGCGTCCACGAGGGTCCGCAACAACGACGCCACGGTCAGCGGCTTGGGCGTCGCGCCGTTGAACACCGGGTCCAGCGGACCGGAGCGAACGTCGGCCGAAAAGGCGATGATCGGGGCTTGGGCGCTGGGCCCCTGCTCGGCCCGGATGCGCAGAGCGGCCGACACGCCGTCGAGGCGCGGCATGCGCAGGTCCATCAGGATCGCGTCGTAGGACGAGGCGGTGGCGGCCGCGACCGCCTCCTCGCCGTCCACGGCCTCGACCACCTCGACGCCGACGGCCTCGAGGACCGACCGGACCAGCTCACGATTGCCGGCGTTGTCGTCAACGACCAGCACGCGACGGCCGGGGGGCGGCAACGGAATCTCGTCCTCGTCGTCGTGATCCTCGGCCGTGGGCGGACCGCCGGGGGCCGGGATCTCGAACCAGAAGCGGGCGCCCTCGCCCTGCTGGCTCTCGACGCCGATCTCGCCGCCCATCAGCTCGACCAGACCGCGCGAGATCGCCAGGCCCAGGCCGGTGCCGCCATGCTCGCGGTTCAAGGCCGCGTCGATCTGGGCGAAGCGGGCGAAGATCAACGCCTGGTCCGCCTGGGCCACGCCCGGACCGGTGTCGGTGACGCTCATGCGCAGCCGGCCGGTCTCGAAGTCGTAGTCGGTCTCCAGGAGCACCTCGCCGACCTCGGTGAACTTCACCGCATTGCCGATCAGGTTCAGCAGCACCTGCCTGACGCGTTCCGGATCGAGGTACAGCACCGGCGGCGCGCCATCGTCCCCCTCGGCGCGCAGCACCAGGTGCTTGGCGGCGGCGTCGGAGGCCAGCATCTCCAGCACCTCGGCGACCAGGTTGGTGATCGCCACCGGCTGGGAGGTGAGCTCGATGCGCCCCTGCTCCAGGCGCGAGAAGTCCAGGATATCGTTGATCGTCGCCAGCAGGGTGCGGCCGCCCGTCGTGATCCGGTCGACATAGCGCTGGGCGCGGGGGCTCAGCGCCGGCTCGTCGGCCAGCAGATTGGCGAAGCCGATCACGGCGGTCAGGGGCGTGCGAAGTTCGTGGCTCATATTGGCCAGGAACTCGCCCTTCACGGCGGCGGCGGTCTCGGCCTCCGCGCGGGCGGCGCGCAGCTCCATCTCCAGCGTCTTGCGGGCGGTGACGTCGCGGATGATGTCGGTGATGCCGCCGGGTTCGCCGGTGACCGGGTCGCGGGCCAGGGTCGGACGCGATTCCAGCCAGATCATCGCCCCGTCCTTGCGGAAGGCGCGGTACTCGACCGTCTCGGCCAGCGGCGTGGCGGCGTCCCAGGCGCAATCGCGCTGGGCCTGGACGATGCGCCGGATATCGGCCCTGTCGTCGTCGTGCAGGGTCTTGAGGTACAGCAGGCCCAGCATTTCCTCGGGCTCGTAGCCCATGATCGAGCGCACGGCCGGCGAGATATAGGTCATCTGACCGGTCAGGTCGGTATGGGCGATGATGTCCAGCGCGCTCTCGGCCAGCAGGCGGTAGCGGGCCTCGCTGCGTTCAGCCTCCGCGCGCGCCTCGACGACATTGGCCAGGATGGCGCGTCGCTGGCGCTGGAAGGCGGCGACCGGCAGGCTGACGAAGGTCGAGACGGCCAGGAACAGTTGCAGCGTCGCCGACTGCGCGCCCGTATCGGCCAGGATCAGATGGATCGGGCCGCGACCGGCCAGGGTCAGGACCAGCGCGATGGCCGCGACCAGCGCCGAGCTCAGCGCCGCGCCTAGGACCTCCTGGCGCCAGGCCGCCAGCAGCATGACCGGCGGCACCAGGAACAGCAGCGGGTACTTGGTTTGGGCGAAGACCGCGATGGTCATCAGGCAGCAGGTCAGGATCGACAGCACCCCGTCCCGCGTCAGCTGCCGCTCGCGCAGATAGAGGCCGGTCTTGAAGAACACCAGCAGGCACGGCCCGATGGTCAGCATGCCCAGGATGTCGTTCAGCACCCAGGCCACGATGTTGTGGAAGAGATCGCCGCCCCGCAGCAGCGTATGGATCGACGAGGCCATCGTTCCGACGATCGTCGGGGCCAGGAAGCCGCCCAGCAGGACGAAGGCCAGCATGTCGCGCGGCCGCCCCAGGTCGATCGCCTCGCCCGTCACGCGCCGCACGGCGACCGCCGCCAGCAGCGCCTCGGAGAGGTTCAGGGTGACCAGGATGACATTGACCAGCGGGCCGTCGCCCGCGTGGGCGCCGGCGCTCAGGGCCCCGATCGCCGCGCCGATCATGATCGCCGGCCAGCGGCGGGACGGCGACGACAGCAGGCATGCGGCCAGGAAGCCGTTCGACAGCCAGATCGGCGTCACATGATTGTAAGCGCGGGGAATCTCGACGCAGAGATAGGCGAGGAATGCGAAGCCGAGCGCAGCGCCCAACGCCGCGAGGAGCGTGGCCGCCAAGTCGTCACGGGTCTTGGGTCCGATCGTCGGCTGTTCGACCATGCTCTGAACCGGCCGGTCGGAATGTCCGGCGGATTCCGTTATTTCATCTCGGAATGAAAGACGCCAGAAAAGCTTCAGATAACACGGTTACTAGCCGCATTTGACTTCCCGAACGACACCCGTGTCGGCGTTGAACAGAATATTCAGGCGGTCAGCGCGGTAGTCCATGGTTACCGGGCAGGTCGTGCAGGCCACCCGCCAGCGCGACGGATCGACCGGAGCCGGCAGGCTGGTGCGCGGCTTGCCGACGAAGGCCTGGGCGTCCTTCAGACCGCATTGATCCTTCTCGGGCTCCGACGAGGCCGGGGGCTTGGCCGGGAGGGCGATGGCCGGCGGCGCGGTGGGCGTGGACGGCGGCGGCGGGGGAGCCGGCTCGGGCGCGCTGGAGCACGAGGCGAGGACCACGCCTAGAATCAAAACCGACGCCAGACGCCTCATGCCTGCTTCTCCCAACCGCGTTCGGCGCCCTGGCGCCAGTAGGACACCGGATGCCCGGCCTTCTTGAAGACGGACCACCGTCCGCGTGCCTGGGCCAGCGCCTGGTCATCCCGGCCGTCGAACAGCAGGATGCAGCGCGAAACCCCTGAAAGATCTCCAGGTTCAGCCCCGTCGATGAGGAACAGCGCGTCCCCCGCATTGGGGTTCCCGTCCTCGGCGGTCAGGAGGACAGGCTGGCGCTCGGCCATCGGTTCGCTGGCCAGGCCGTGCGGCAGGAAGCTGTCCTCGCGCCAGGTCCAGAGGTGCTGGTCCAGGGCCTCGATCCGACGCGGATCGCCGCCGCGCACCAGCGCCTTCCAGCCCCGCCCGAGCGTCTTTTCCAGAAGCTCGGGCAGCACCTGTTCGAGCGCGCTGCGCTCCAGGTGATAGAACCAGACCTCGCAGGGGCTAGCGGTCACGCTCAGCCTTCGTAGGCGTCGGCGACGAGGCGGTTCAACAGGCGCACGCCGTAGCCGGCCGCGCCGTCCGGCACGGTCGGGTCGGTCGAGGGCTTGCGCCAGGCCACCGAGGCGATGTCCAGGTGGGCCCACGGCACGCCGTTGACGAACTTCTGCAGGAACAGGCCCGCCGTGATCGAGCCGGCCGGACGACCACCGATGTTCTTCATGTCCGCGATCGGGCTTTCGATCTGCTTCTCGTAGGCGGCCGGCAGCGGCAGGCGCCACAGGGGTTCCCGCTCGGCCTTGCCCGCGCTCAGAAGTTTTTCCGACAAGCCATCGTTATTGCTGAACAAACCGGCGTAGTCATGACCTAGCGAGATGATGATCGCGCCGGTCAGGGTGGCCAGGTCGATCATGAACTGCGGCTTGAAGCGCTCCTGGCAGTACCAGAGGGCGTCGGCCAGCACGAGGCGGCCTTCGGCGTCGGTGTTGATGACCTCGATCGTCTGACCCGACATCGAGGTGACCACGTCGCCCGGACGCTGGGCGTTGCCGTCGGGCATGTTCTCGACGAGGCCCAGGATGCCGATGGCGTTGACCTTGGCCTTGCGGCCGGCCAGGGCGTGCATGAGGCCGGTCACGGCGGCGGCCCCGCCCATGTCCCACTTCATGTCCTCCATGCCGTCGGCCGGCTTGATCGAGATGCCGCCGGTGTCGAAGGTGACGCCCTTGCCGACGAAGGCGATCGGCTGGGCCGACTTATCGGCCGCGCCGGTCCATTTCATGATGACCAGCTGGCTCTCGCGGCGGCTGCCCTGCCCCACGCCCAGCAGGCTGCCCATGCCGAGCTTGGCCATCTCGGCCTCGCCGAGGATCTCCACCTCGAGGCCCAGGCTCTCGAGGCTCTTGGCGCGGGCGGCGAACTCTTCCGGGTGCAGGATGTTGGCCGGCTCGGAGACGAGGTCGCGGCTGAACAGGATGGCGTCGGCCAGGGCGGCGAGCGGCTCATAGGCCTTCTGGGCCTTAACCGGATCGGCGGCGGCGACCTTCACGACCTGGACCGAGGGCTTCTTCTCGGCCTTCTCGGTGGTGCGGTACTTGTCGAAGCGATAGGCGGCGAGTCGCGCGCCAAAGGCGGCGCGGGCGGCGCTCTCGGCGTCAGCGCCCAGCTTGAGGACCAGCTCGGTCACGCCGGTGGCCTTCACCGCCTGATAGGCCGAGGCGGCGGCGGTCTCGACCGCTTCCGGCTCGACCGCGCCCGAACCATCGACGCCGACCAGCACCAGACGGGCGGCTTCCAGGCCATGCGGCGCGACGACGTCCAGGGTCTGGCCCTTGGCGCCGGTGAAGCGGCCGCCGGCGATGGCGCGGGCCAGAGCGCCGCTGGTGGCCTCGTTGGCCGCCTTGGCTTCCGGCGAAAGGGCCGCGCCCTCGTGAGCCAGGACCGCGAGGGCGGCCGTGGCGCCGGCCTGGGTGTCGACGGGGACGAACTCGATACGCATGCCGCGCTCCTGCAAATGGGCGACTTGAGACGGCGCGTCCGTTACGGCGCTGCCGCTTATTGATAAGGCGGCATAGTCCAATGCCGCGCCTTAGAAAAGGCTCCGTTCGGCCCCAGTCGGAACAGCCAAGTTAGGTCCCCGGTTGTGCCGACGCGAAGCCCCCGTGTAGAACGGCGCATCTTCGGGGTTCGTCCCACGAATCCACCCGCCCCGAACGTCTCCTCATGCGCCTCATTCAACGCTACCTCTTCCGCCAGTTGCTAGGCCCGACGCTTCTGGCGACGGCGGCCCTGGTGGCGCTCGCCCTGCTGGCCCGCAGCCTGTCGGAGTTCGACGTGCTGGTGGAGCAGCGCCAGAGCGCACTGGTGTTCCTGAAGATCATCGTGCTGGCCCTGCCCCAGCTGCTGGGCATCATGATGCCCCTGGCCCTGTTCGTGGCCGCGCTGGTGGCGCTGAACCGCCTGCACACCGAGCAGGAGATCGTCGTCTGCTTCGCTGGCGGCATGAGTCGTTGGAAAGTCATTTCGCCGGCCATGCGCCTGGCGGTTCTGGCCGCCCTGGTCTCGCTGGTCTCCGGCCTATGGCTGCAGCCCTGGAGCGCGCGGCAGATTCGCGAGACGGCCTTCGAGATCAAGACGGACGTCGCTTCGACCCTGGTTCAGCCCGGCCAGTTCACCGAGCCAGGCCCCGGCCTGACGGTCTATGCGCAGTCGATCGACCGCGACAACAAGATCCAGAACCTGTTCATCCACCAGGAACTGCCCAACGGCGCGGCCTCGACCTATTCGTCGCGCGAGGCCGAAATCGCCACCCGCAGGGGCGAGCCGGTGCTGATCATGCGCCATGGCAGCAACCAGCAGTTCTCGCGCCAGGGCGTGCTGCAGTACACCTCGTTCGACGAGTACACCTTCGACCTGTCGAGCCTGTTCCACAGCGACGAGTTGCTGCACTACAAGATCGCCGACCGCTATCCGCACGAGCTGTTCTTCCCCGATCTGACCCAGGAGTGGGAGCAGCGGAACCAGGGCAAGATGCTGGCCGAGGGCCATTCTCGCTTCGCCGGCCCGCTCTACAATATCGCGCTGATGACCATGGCCCTGGCGGCCGTGCTCGGCGGACCGTTCAGCCGCATGGGCTATGGCAACCGGATGGCCGCCGTCGGCGCCGCCGCGGCCGTGGTGCGGATCGTGGGCTTCGGTGTCCAGGCCGCCTGCGAGGACGACTCGTGGCTGAACATCCTGCAGTACGTGGTGCCGATGGCCGCGATGTGGTGGGGCCTGTCGCAGATCTTCCGTCAGAAGGTCTCGGCGCGGCAAAAGGCCAAGCTGGCCAAGACCGCCCCAGCCCTGTCGGGAGTCGCCTGATGCTGACGATGGGTATGGTCGAACGCTACGTCCTCAAGCGCACCATGTCCGCCCTGGTGGCGGCCCTGGCCGTGCTGGGCGCGATGGTGATGCTGATCGCCTTCGTCGACATCGCGCGCAACGTCGGCACCCGGGCGGACGCCTCGTTCCTGCAACTGCTCTATCTGACGATCCTGCAGGCTCCGGCGACGATCCTGGTGCTGGCGCCGTTCGTCTTCCTGTTCGGCACCATGTGGGCCTTCGTCGAGCTGAACCGGCGCAGCGAGCTGATCGCCATGCGCGCGGCGGGCATTTCGGCCTGGCGCTTCATCATGCCGGCGGCCGCCGCCTCGTTCGTGATCGGCCTCATGACCATCACCCTGCTCAATCCTCTGACCACGGCGATGACCGCCAAGTACGAGACCGAGCGCGACGCGGTGATGAACGGCTATCTGAAGGAAGCGCCCAAGGGCACCTGGCTGCGTCAGGGCGACGACAAGACCCAGATCGTCATCCGCGCCCGGTCGCGCGACATGGTCGACGGCTCGGTCCGGCTGAAGGGCGTGTCGTTGTTCGTCTACACGCTGAACAACAAGGGCGTGATGGACTTCACCCGCCGCATCGAGGCCAACGAGGCGCGACTGGAGCCGGGCTTCTGGCGTCTGTCGGGCGTCCGCGAGGCCACGCCCGGCGCCGGCGCCATCCGCTCCGACAGCCTGTCGATCCCCTCGAACCTGGACGATCGCACGGCCTCGGAACGCTTCAACACGCCCCAGGCCGTGGCGCTGTGGCGCCTGCCGGCCACGATCGAGCGGACCGAGGACGCCGGATTCTCGGCGGCGCCGTTCAAACTGCGCTTGCAGCAGGACCTGGCGACCCCTCTTCTGTTCGCGGCGATGTCGGTGCTGGCGGCGGCGTTCTCGTTGCGCCTGATGCGGCTCGGGGGCCTGGCGGCCCTCGCCGGCTCGGGCGTCGCCCTGGGCTTCGGATTCTTTTTCTTCAACGAGCTGTGCAGCACGTTGGGCAAGGCGGACGTTCTGGCCCCGTTCATCGCCGCCTGGACGCCGCCGACCGTGGCGCTTTTGGCGGGCTTCACGCTGCTTTGCTATACCGAAGATGGGTGAGTCATTGCTTCCAAGGTCGTTCATGACTGAACAGCGTCCCAGCGTCCCGCACGCCTGCCGCGCCCTGCTCCTGGGCGGCTCGGCCTGGATGGCGCTCGCCTGCGCGGGCGCGGCCCACGCCCAGCAGAGCCTGGTCTCGATCCCGCCCACGCCGGTGGTGTCCGCCACGCCGTCCGACGGTCTCGGCGACGAGGGTCACTATCTGGAAGCCGACCTGCTGATCCAGGACGACAAGAACCAGAAGATGACCGCTCGGGGCTCGGTCGAGAGCCGCTATCAGGGCCGCACCCTGCGCGCCGACCAGGTCGTCTATGACGCCAAGACCGGCGCGGTCACCGCCGACGGTCACGTCCAACTGATCAATCCGGACGGCACGGCCGAGTTCGCCGACCATCTGGAAGTCGACAAGGACATGAAGGCCGGCTTCGCGCGCAATTTCGCCGCCCGCCTCGACCAGAACATCAAGATCGCAGCGGCCACCGCCGTGCGTCGCAACGCCAATATCCAGGAACTGAACAAGGCGATCTACACGCCCTGCGAAGTCTGCGCCGAAAATCCGACCCCGACCTGGTCGGTGTCGGCCTCCAAGATCGTGCAGGATAAGCAGAAGCAGCTCATCTACTACAAGAACGCCGTCATCCACATGTGGGGCGCGCCGGTATTATACCTGCCGGTGTTCTGGCATCCGGATCCGCAGGCCAAGCGCAGCTCCGGCTTCCTGGCGCCCAAGCTCGACTTCTCCAAGGGCCGGGGGATTTCCTACAACCAGCCCTACTACCATGTGATCTCGCCCTCTTCGGACGTGATCATCGCACCGCAGATCCACAGCCGCGTGAACCCGTTCCTGAACGTGAACTACCGCAAGCGCTTCTACTCGGGGATGCTCGAGGCGCGCGCCGGCTTCACGTACGACAAGGAATTCGACATCAAGGGCGATCGCTTCGGCGAGGAGACTTTCCGCAGCTACATCCTGGCCAACGGTCGGTTCGACATCAACGACAAGTGGAAGTGGGGCTTCTCGGCCGAACGCGTCTCCGACGCCCTGCTGTTCGACAAGTACAAGATCAACGACGTCTACCAGCAGCGCGGCCTGTTCACGAGCGACGACCACCGTCTGGTCTCGCAGCTTTACACGACGCGCCAGGACGCCCGCTCGTGGCTGTCGGTCTCGGCCGTGTCGGTGCAGGGCCTGCGGGTCGTGGGCATCAATGCGGCGACCAACTCGGCCAACGCCTTCGAGAACAGCGGCGCCTTCCCACTGATCGGCCCGCTGGTCGAGGCGCGCTGGGAGCCGAACAGCCCCGTGCTGGGCGGCCGTCTGCGCCTGCAGGGTTCGGGCGTGGTGCTGAACCGCTCGGAGTCGCAGTACGGCGAAGCGCCCTACTATCTGGGCGCCTACAAGGGTCAGAACGGCGTCGATTCCAGCCGCGCCAGCCTCAAGGCCGACTGGCGCGCCAGCACCATCGTCGGCAACGGCCTGAAGATCGCGCCCTTCGCCCAGGGCCGAGCCGACGCCTATTCGATCAAGACCTACGTCACCCCCGCCGCCGCGGCCCTGGGCGACGAGTCCAAGGAAACCTACACCCGCGCCCTGGCCGTCGGCGGGGTGGATTTCAGCCTGCCGTTCTACAAGCCCCTGTCCAACGGCGGCAGCGTGGTTCTGGAGCCCCTGGCCCAGGTCGCGGTCGGCTCGGACAGCTCGCGCGTGCCCGTCGTCGTCGCTCGCAACGGTACGACGCAGTACCTCTACAACGAGGACAGCGCGACGCTGGAGTTCGACGAGACCAACCTCTTCCAGGCCAACAAGTCGCCCGGCTTCGACCTCTATGAGGGCGGCCAGCGCGTGAACGTGGGCGGCCGCGCCACCTACAGCCGTCCCGACGGCCGTGGCGGTAGCATCCTGGTCGGCCGCAGCTTCCGCTCGGAATTCGATCCGCTGCTGCCGGCCCGCACCGGCCTGCAGACCAAGTCGTCGGACTGGATCGTGGCGGCCACCGTCACGCCGATCCGTGGGGTCAACGCCTTCGTCCGCACGCGCCTGGACTCGAAGACCCAGGAGATCCACCGGATCGAAACGGGCGTCGACGCCTACACCACGCGCGCCAGCGGCTCGATCCGCTATCTGAAGGACGAACTGGACGCCAACGGCAATCGCCAGGAGAACTTCGAAGCCCGGGGCGAACTGAAGCTGACCAAGCGATTCTCGCTGACCACCTTCGGCCAGCGCGACATGGTCGAGGATGTCTGGCGTCGCCGGGACATCGGCGTGGCCTACCAGGACGACTGCATTCGCATCGATGTGATCTACCAGCAGGAAGACCGTTACGCCTCGACGGCCAGCGGTCTTCGGCTGCAACCCGATCGAACCATCGTCCTCCGCCTAACGCTCGCCACATTAGGTGATACAGGGTACAGCTCGAAATAAGTAACCGCGCTTTGGGGGGCGTGCGGGATAGCCCCGCATGCTAGACAGGCGCGCCTCGGGGGCGACAGCCGACAGGAAGACGCCGCACAGGCGTTCGCCGCCTCCGAAAACATGATAACCGACCGCGCTCCCCGAGGGGGGTGGCTGGGCCTAGAGGAACGACACTATCCATGCGGTCTGCGCGTAGCGTGACGACTTTCGCGGCCGGCGCCGCGTCCATTCTCGCCCTGACCGTGGCGAGCCTCGGCCTGCCCGTTCTGGCTCAGGGACAGGCGGCCGCTCAGGCCGCCCCTCCCCCGCCAGAGGTCCAGGCTCCCGCCGCCGCGCCGCAAGCCGCGCCTCAGGCGCCGCAGCCGCTTTCCGAAAGCGTCGCCGCGGTCGTCAATGACGACGTGATCTCGAGCTATGACCTGATGCAGCGCATGCGCCTGCTGATGGCCACCTCGGGCATGCAGCCGACCCAGGAAAACCTGCCTCAGATCGAGCAGGAAGCCCTGCGCTCGCTGATCGACGAACGCCTGCAGATGCAGGAGCTCAAGCGCGTCGAGAAGCAGCAGAAGATCACGATCATCTCGACCGACAAGGAAGTCGACGAGCAGGTCGCCGACATCGCCCAGTCCAACAAGATGAGCGCCGAGCAGCTGAACCAGTCGCTGGTCGCCCAAGGCATCGGCCTGGACACCTGGCGCGCCCAGTTGCGCGCCGAGAGCAGCTGGCAGTCGTGGATCCAGGGCCGCTATGGTTCGCGCCTGCGGATCGGCGAGGACCAGATCAAGGCCTATCAGCGCCGCCTGGCCGAGTCGGCCGCCAAGCCGCAGTACCAGATCAGCGAAGTGTTCCTCGACGCCAACCGCGTCGGCGGCATGGAGGTCGCCGCCGGCGGCGCCAACCAGCTGATCACCCAGATGCAGCAGGGCGCGCCGTTCGCGGCCGTCGCCCGCCAGTTCTCCGGCTCGGCCACCGCGGCCAACGGCGGCGACGTGGGCTGGGTCAGCCAGGGCGAGATGCCGGCCGAGGTCGACGCCGCGCTCGAACAGCTGCGCCCCGGCCAGCTGTCGCGTCCGATCCAGGTCAAGGACGGCGTCTACATCATCTATCTGCGCGACAAGCGCGCCGGCTCCAAGACGGCCATCGTCGATCTCAAGCAAGTCGCCGCGCCCCTGGCCGCCGACGCCACCCAGGCCCAGATCGACGCGGCCGTCAAACTGCTGACCGACCTGAAGCCCAAGATCACCAGCTGCGAGACGCTGGAAGCCGCCGCCGGCAAGGTGGACGGTCTGGTGGCCGGCGACCTCGGCGAGGCCGAGATCACCGACCTGGCCCCCGCCTTCCAGGACGCGGCCAATAAGCTGGATGTCGGCCAGATCTCGGACCCGATCCGCACCGACGCCGGCATGCACCTGATCGCCGTCTGCGGTAAGCGCCAGGGTGGCGTCAACGCGCCGAACCACGACCAGATCGAGAACCGCCTGCGCGGCCAGCAACTGGCGCTGATCGCCAAGCGCTACCTGCGCGACCTGCGCAACCAGGCCACCATCGAGACCCGGTGACGGCCCGCCCTCTCGCCCTGAGCGCCGGCGATCCGGCCGGCGTCGGCGCGGAGATCATCGCCAAGGCCTGGCGCGCCCTGCGCCAGGACGGTCCGCCCTTCGTCGTGGTCGGCGATGCTCAGCTGCTGGCCTCGGCCGGCGGCGAGATCAAGGTCCGCGCCGTCACGGGACCCGACGAGGCCATGGGCGTCTTCGCCGACGCCCTGCCGGTCATCGACATTCCCCTGCTCTCGCCGGTCGTCTCCGGCCGGCCCTCGCCGACCTATGCGCCCCAGGTGATCCGCTGGATCGAGACCGGCGTCGGCCTGGCCCTGTCGGGCGCGGTCTCGGGCCTGGTCACGGCCCCGATCGCCAAGGCACCGCTCTACGAGGCCGGCTTCAAGTTTCCGGGCCATACCGAGTTCCTGGCCGAGCTGACCGCCGCCGAGCGCTTCGAGGGCGCGCGTGGACCGGTGATGATGCTGGCCGCCAGCGACCTTCGCGCCACCCTGGTGACGATCCACACCGCGATCGCCAAGGTCCCGGGCGCCCTGACCATCGAGGCCATCGTCAACAGCGGCCTGGTCACCGCCCAGGCCTTGCGCCGCGACTTCGGGATCAACATGCCGCGCCTGGCCGTCGCCGCCCTCAATCCCCACGCCGGCGAAGGCGGGGCGCTGGGCCGCGAGGAGATCGAGATCATCGGTCCGGCCGTCCGAGCCCTGCAGGACCTGGGCGTCGACGCCTTCGGTCCGGCTCCGGCCGACACTCTGTTCCATCCGGAAGCCCGCGTTCGCTACGACGGGGTGCTCTGCATGTACCACGACCAGGCGCTGATCCCGGTCAAGATGCTCGACTTCTGGGGCGGGGTGAACATCACCCTGGGCCTGCCGATCGTGCGCACCTCGCCCGACCATGGTACGGGCTTCGACATCGCTGGACGCGGCCTGGCCCGTCCCGATAGCCTGATCGCCGCGATCCAGCTGGCGGCCGACATCGCCGCCCGCCGCGGCGCCTGAGAGAATTTGAAATGAGCCTGGCCGACCTGCCGCCCCTGCGCGAGGCCCTGGAGCGCCACGACCTGTTGGCGCGCAAGAGCTTTGGCCAGCACTTCCTGCTGGACCTCAACATCACCCGTAAGATCGCCCGCCTGGCCCAGATCGGCGAAGGCGACACCGTGGTCGAGGTCGGTCCCGGCCCGGGCGGCCTGACCCGGGCCCTGCTGGAAACCGGCGCCCGCGTCGTGGCGATCGAGAAGGACAGCCGCTTCCTGCCTCTGCTGTCGGAACTGGCCGAGGTCGCGGACGGACGCCTGGAGCTGGTCGAGGGCGACGCCCTCAGGGTCGACGCCGCCAAGGCCGCCGGCGCTCCGGCCCACGTGGTCGCCAACCTCCCCTACAATGTCGGCACCCAGCTCCTGATCAACTGGCTGACCGGTCCGTTCCGCCCACTGTCGATGACCCTGATGTTCCAGAAGGAAGTCGCCGACCGCATCGTCGCCCAGACCGACGACGACGCCTACGGACGCCTGGCCGTCATCTCCCAGACCCTGTGCGAGGCCAAGACGATCATGGATCTGCCGGCCAAGGCCTTCACCCCGCCGCCCAAGGTGGCCTCGGCGGTCGTGCGCCTGGTCCCCAAGGCCGATCCGCCACCAGCCGATGTCATAGCCGCCCTGGAACGCGTCACCGCCGCCGCGTTCGGCCAGCGCCGCAAGATGCTGCGCTCCAGCCTCAAAGGCCTGGGCGGGACGGACCTGTGCGAGGCCGCCGGGGTCAATCCGGACGCCCGCGCGGAGGTCATAGACCTGGCCGGCTTCCTGGCGCTGGCGCGAGCGACTCCGGTCTAGTCGATACAATCTGAAGGCCGCCCCCGGTTGACCCTAGGGCGATGACCGCCCAGCTTGCCCCACGGGGGAGTCGATTCATCGTGAACAGCAAAAACGGAGCCACGGCTCCGTCCACCGTAGCGCGACGTCTGTTGCTGATGGCCCTGACGCTCGCCGCGCCGGCCATCCTGCTGATGGCTGCCTTGGTGGCTTTGCAGTTCAACGAGAGCCGCCAGCGCTTCAACACCCAGCTGCTCGCGACCGCCCACGCCCTGTCCCTGGCCACCGAGCGCCAGATCGGCCAGGGGCAGAGCATTCTGCAGGCTCTGTCGGTGTCCCCCGCCCTGGCCGACGGCGACCTGAAGACCTTCGAAAAGCAGGCGCGCGAGACGATCCGCGGCCGCGACGCCTGGCTCGTGCTGCTGAACAGGGAGGGCCAGCGGGTCAACACCCTGCTGCCTCCGGGCGATATCCCGCCCGCCACGCCGATCGGCCTCGGACCCTGGGCCCAGTTGCAGCGCGGCGAGACCATCATCTCCAACCTGGGTCCAGGCTCGGCCGCGCGCGGTCCCGTGGTGTCGATCACCGTCCCTGTTCGCGTGGACGGCCGCCTCTTCGGCCTGGCCTATGTCCAGCGCCCCACGGCGTTCCGGGCGCTGATCGCCGCGCAACGGTTCCCGCCGGGCTGGAACGCCACGATCGTCGATCGCAACGCCTCCGTCATCGCTCGCTCGCGCAATCACGAGAAGTTCGTCGGCCGCAAGGTCAACCAGGCGATCCGGGAGGCCATGGTCCATGCCAACGAGGGCGTGGTGCCGAGCGAGACCCTGGACCGCGTCAAGACCTACGCCGCCTTCAGCCGCTCAAATATCTCGAACTGGACCTTCATCATCGGCGTGCCGCGCGAGGAGGTCTATCGGATCCTGCTGGGGTCGTTCGGCCCGGCCCTGGCGGGTTCGATCGCGCTGATCGTGCTCAGCATCCTGGCGGCGTCCGCCTTCGCCCGACCGATCTCGGACGATGTCCGCCGCCTGGTGGACGAGGCCGAGACCCTGGCCAGCGGCGTCCCGCTGGAACCGGCCCCTTCGCAGCTGCAGGAAATCGCCGAGGTGCGCGGTTCGCTGCGGGCCGCCGCCAGTGTGCTGCGCCGTCGCCAACTTGAAGCCAGCGAGGCGCGCGAGCGCCAGCAACTGATGATCCACGAGCTGAACCACCGGGTGAAGAACACCCTGGCCATCGTCCAGTCCCTGGCCCGCAACAGCTTGCGCGAGGGCGGCCCGGTGGGCCTCGAGAAGTTCAACGAGCGGATCTTCGCCCTGTCGCGCGCCCACAACCTGCTGACCCGGCGCAGCTGGGAACGCGCGGATCTGGGTGAGTTGCTGACCGAATGCCTCGAACCCTATGCCCGCCAGGTGACACTGGACGGCTCCGCCGCGCCGCTGTCGCCCAACAGCGCCGTGGCCTTGGCCATGACCTTCCATGAACTGGCCACCAACGCCGCCAAGTACGGCGCCTTGAGCGTCGAGTCCGGGCGCGTCACGGTGATCTGGCGGCCTCGCGGCGCGAGCGGCCTCGTCATCACCTGGCGCGAGGCCGGCGGTCCGGTGGTCGTTCCTCCCACCCGGAACGGCTTCGGTTCACGGCTCATCACGGCCAGCCTGCGCGGCGACCTGGCTGGCGAAACCCGGTTCGACTACGCGCGGGAAGGCCTCACCTGCGTGCTGACCATCTACGGCAAGACCAAGCCTTCAGCCTAGGTTCATCCACGACGCCCTTTCCTGCCCGGAACACGCGCCGGGAGAGCCGTCATGACCATCCGCCTGATCCTGATCTGCACGATGCTGTCCTTGGCCGCCCTGGCGATCCTGGTGGATGGCGGCCGTCCCGCCGCCGCCTCGGCGCGGCCCGTGCTACAGGCGACCAGCTAGTCGAAGGCCGTGAGGATCGGGCAAGGCCCGGCCTGATCGAGAACCTGATGATGGTGGCCATGGCGATCTGGATGGTTGTGTCGTCCCGCCATTGAGCCGGGAAAGGGCCGCCGGCTATTGACGATGCTGCCGGCGCCCTCCAGCTTGCCGGGGAATGAGCGGGGCGAACGTGAACACCAACAGTCCGGTGAAGGCGCCCTCGACGGTGGCGCGACGGCTGCTGTTCATGGCCCTCACCCTGGCCGCGCCGGCCATTCTGCTGATGGGCGCCCTCGTGGCCATGCAGTACGGCGAGGGCCAGCGACGCTTCGCCACCCAGCTGATCGCCATGACCCGCGCCCTGTCCCTGGCCACCGATCGCCAGCTGGGCTTGGGCCAAAGCGTCCTGCAGGGCCTGGCGGTCTCCCCCGCCCTGGCGGACGGCGACCTCGCGACCTTTGAAAAGCAGGCGCGGGACGCGATGAAGGGCCGCGACGCCTGGATCGTGCTGCTGGACAACAAGGGTCAGCGGCTCAACACCCTGCTGCCGCTTGGCGCCCCGCCCCCCGCAACACCAATGTCCGAAGAACGCTGGCGCTCGCTCCAGAGAGGGGTCATCAGCGTCTCCAACCTGATCGAGGGTGTCGCGGCGCAAGGCCCGGTGGTGGCCATCAACATCCCGGTGCTGGTCGAGGGTCGGCTTTACGCCCTGGCCTATGTGCAGCATCCGGCGTCGTTCAGCGGCCTGATGAGCGCCCAGGATTTCCCTTCGACCTGGACCGCCGCCATCGTCGACCGCAACGCCGCCCTGGTCGCCCGCTCACGCGACCAGGAAAAGATGGTGGGTCGCCACGCCAGTCCGGACATGCAAAGCGCCATGGCCCGCGCCAATGAAGGCGTGGTCCGCACCCGGACCCTGGACGGCGTCCCGACCCTGTCGGCCTTCAGCCGCTCGCCGACCTACGGCTGGACCTTCATCGTCGGCGTGCCGCGCGAGGAGTTGAACCGGGCTGTCCTGGGCTCGCTAGGCCCGGCCCTGGCCGGGGCGGTGTTGATGATCGCCCTCGGCGTGCTGGCGGCCTTCGCCTTCGCCCGCCCGATCTCGCGCGATGTTCGCGGGCTGGTGGCCGAGGCCGAGGCCCTGGCGGCGGGCGCGGTGCTGCACCCAGCCCCGTCGCATCTTCAGGAGATCGCCGAGGTGCGAGGTTCGCTGCAGGCGGCCGATGGCGTGCTGCGCGAACGCGAGGGCGAGGCCCGCAAGGCGGCCGACCGCCAGCAGCTGATGATCAACGAGCTGAACCACCGGGTGAAGAACACCCTGGTCGTGGTCCAGTCCCTGGCGCGCCACAGCCTGCGCGAGGGCGGCGAGGCGGGCCTTACCCAGTTCAACGACCGCCTCTATGCCCTAGCCAGCGCCCACGACCTCCTGACCCGCCGCAACTGGGAAGGCGCGGATCTGGGCGAGCTGCTGGCGGAGGCCCTGCGCCCCTACGCCAATCAGCTCTCACTGGACGGTCCGGCCGTGCCGCTGGCCCCGAACGCGGCCGTCGCCCTGGCCATGATCTTCCATGAGCTGGCCACCAACGCCTCCAAATACGGCGCCCTGTCGACCGAGGCCGGCCGCGTCGTGGTGAGCTGGAGCATCGACAGCCGCACACGACTGACCATCACCTGGCGCGAACGCGGCGGCCCCAAGGTCAAGCCGCCTCAGCGCGGCGGTTTCGGCTCGCGCCTGATCGCGGCCAGCCTGAAGGGCGACCTGGCCGGCTCCGCGGACTTCGACTACGCGCCCGAGGGCCTGACCTGCTTCCTGACCATCCTCGCTCCGCCCGCGGCCGCCACGCGCTTGAGCAGCTAACGACCGATCGTCGCAGCGCCTCCTTGTCGCCTTGGCTTGGCCACGGGGCGTCTGCAATAGCTGATCGCAGTTCGCCATGGGTCGGTCGTAGGGATATCGCGATGAGCTTGTCGTTTCTGATCGGAGCCGTTCTGGGTTCCGGCTTTTTCATCGCGCTGGGCCGCGCCCCGGCCGAGAAGCTGATCGCCTATGTGCAGGACCGCGTGAAGCGTTAAGCCTTCCGGGAACTAACGGCGCCGTTGGGCTCTTGATTGGGCAGGGTCGCACAGGGCGACCGCTCAGGGAGTCCCTACGATGTCCATTCTCGCCTGGCTTCTTCTAGGCCTGATCGCCGGCTTCATCGCCAGCAAGCTCGTCAACCGTTCCGGCAGCGGCGTGCTGCTCGACATCGTGCTCGGCATCGTCGGCGCGTTCGTCGGCGGCTGGCTGTTCAACCAGTTCGGCAACAGCGGCGTGTCGGGGTTCAACCTCTACAGCCTGCTGGTGGCCACGATCGGCGCCGTCGTGATCTTGGCGCTGTACCACCTGATCTTCGCCCGTCGCGCGCTTTAAGGCGCCGGGCTCTGCGGCGGGCCTCTGGCCCGCCGTTAGATCCTAGATCTCTTCCTTCAGGAGATCGCCCACCAGCCCGCCGATCCACGGGTTACGCGCCCGCTTCAGACGCTCGGCGTGATAGATGTGGGCCAGGTCCGAATAGGCCTTGTCGAAATCCTCATTCAGAATGACGTAGTCGAAGCGCTCCCAGTCGGCGACCTCGTCCTTGGCGCGCGAGAGACGGCGGTGGATGACTTCCTCGCTGTCCTGGCTGCGGGCGTGCAGACGACGGCTCATCTCGGCCAGCGACGGCGGCAGGATGTAGACCAGAACGCTGTCCTGCTGGGCCTGGGCATGGACCTTCATCGCGCCCTGGAAATCGATGTCGAACAGAGCGCTCTCGCCCCGTTCCAAGGCCGCCATGATGGGCGGCTTGGGGCTGCCGTAGAAGTTTCCGTAGACCTCGGCCCACTCCAGGAAAGCGTCTTCCTCGATCATCGCCTGGAACTTGTCGCGGGTGACGAAGTGGTAGTCGCGACCGTCGTGCTCGCCCGGGCGCGGGTCCCGGGTCGTGGCGCTGATCGACAGGTGCAGGTCGTTGTGGTCCGCCACCAGACGACGGGTCAGCGACGTCTTGCCGACGCCCGAGGGCGCGACGACCATCAACAGCAGGCCGCGCGTGGGATGATGGGGCTTATTCAACGTTCTGGACCTGCTCGCGGAACTGCTCGATCACGGCCTTGAGCTCCAGACCGATCGCGGTCAGGGCGGTCAGGGCCGACTTCGAACAGAGGGTATTGGATTCTCGCATGAATTCCTGGGAGAGGAAGTCGAGTCTGCGGCCCGACGCCCCTTCGCCCGACAGCAAGCCTCGCGCGGCCACGATATGGCTGGCCAGGCGGTCCAGTTCCTCGCGCACGTCGGCCTTGACGGCCTGGGCGGCGGCTTCCTGGACGATGCGTTCCTCGCTGGCGGCCTCGCCGACCAGTTCGGCCATCCGGCGGGCGAAGCGTTCCTTCAGCACGGCCGGCTGACCGGCGGCCTCGCGCTCGGCCTGGGCGGTGAGCGCCTCGATGCGGTCGATCAGGCCGTTCAGCACCGGATCCAGCGCCGCGCCCTCCTCCAGCCGCGCCGACTTCAGACCGTCCAGGGCCTGGGTGATCGACGCCGCCATGGCCGCCTCGACGGCGGCGCGCGTTTCGGCGTCGTCCTCGTCCTCACGGGCCTCGATGACGCCCTTGAGCGCCAGCAGACCGTCCAGGGTGGGCTTGGCGACCATGCCGGTGGCGACATAAGGCCCGCCGGCGGTCAGATAGCGCTCCAACGTCGCGATATTGACCTGGGTCTCGCCCGTGGTCTCGGCGCGCTTGGCCTGGACGCCGACCGTCAGCTGGCCGCGCTGGAAGCGGGCTTGTGAGCCGTCGCGCGCGGCGCGCTCAAGGCTCTCGAAGCCGGGCGGGCCACGGAAACGCGTCTCGAGGTTGCGGCCGTTGACGCTGCGCGCCTCGACCGCCCAGGTCCAGGCGCCGTGCGCGCCTTCAGCCCGAGCGAAACCCGTCATCCCCGAGAGCGCCATCGTCTAGTTCCCCGCCGGCTTGGCCGGCGCGACCGGAGCCTCGGCCGCCCGCTCGCGCTCGATCTGCCGCCACTTGAGGACGTTGGCGTTGTGGGCTTCCAGGGTCGAGGCGAAGACGTGACCGCCCGTGCCGTCGGCGACGAAGTAGAGGTCCTCGGTCTTGGGCGGGTTCAGCACCGCCGCCAGGGCCGCGCGGCCCGGATTGGCGATCGGCGTCGGCGGCAGGCCCTCGATCAGATAGGTGTTGTACGGCGTCGGGCGCTGCAGCTCGGACAGGCGGATGCCCCGTCCCAGCGGCCGGCCGCGCGAGATGCCGTAGATGATCGTCGGATCCGAGCCCAGGCGCATGCCCGTGCGCAGACGATTGACGAACACCGACGCCACACGCGGACGCTCGGACGCCAGACCCGTTTCCTTCTCGACGATCGAGGCCAGGGTGACGGCCTCTTCCTTGGTCTGGAACGGCAGGCCCTCTTGGCGGTTGGCCCACAGCTGCTCCAGCAACTCGTCGCGATCGTTCATCATGCGCTGCAGGACAGCCGCGCGGTCCTCGCCGCGCTGGACCTCGTAGGTCTCGGGCAGGATCGCGCCTTCCGGCGGCGTCGCGGCGCTGCCGACCAGCACGTCGGAGGCGTTGAGGATGTCCATGACCATGTCCGAGGTCCGCCCCTCGGGGATGGTGATCCAGTGGCGGACGATGCGGCCGTGGCGGATGGCGTCCAGCACCTGGGCCATCGAGGCGCGGCGGGCGAACTCGTACTCGCCGGCCTTCAGCGTCCGGGCCGCGCCGGTGACCTTGGCGGCGGTCATGAAGATCGACGACGAGCGGATCACGCCGCCGCGTTCGAGGGTCGAGGCGATCTCGGGCAGGCTGGCGCCTTTCCGCAGCACGACGGTGGTCTTGTCGCCGCCGTTCGCCGCGGGACCCGGGCCGTTATAGACCCAGGCCGCCCCGATCAGCGCCACCACGCCGACGAGGACGAGGGTGACGAAGGCGCCGAACAGGCCGCGGCCCAGGCGACGCCCCGCCGAAGCGGTTTCCCGGCGGGAAGGCTTGGCGCGCGGCGCGCGGCGCGGAGGCGACGGCTTGTTGCTCACGTGACCTTCTTGAACACGACCGTGGCGTTGGTGCCGCCGAAGCCGAAGCTGTTGGACACGGCCACGTCGATCTTCATCGGCACGGCCTTGTTCGGCGCCAGGTTCATGGCGACGTGGACGTCGGGATTGTCGAGATTGATGGTCGGCGGGGCGATCTGGTCGCGGATCGCCAGGATCGAGAAGATCCCCTCGATCGCGCCGGCGGCGCCCAGCAGGTGGCCGGTCATCGACTTGGTCGAGGACATGACGACGTTCTTGGCGTGGTCGCCCAGGAAGCGCTCGACCGCGCCCGCTTCCAGGCCGTCGGCCATGGTCGAGGTGCCGTGGGCGTTGACGTAGTCGATGTCCGAGGGCTTCAGGCCCGCGTCCTTTACCGCCGCCGACAGGGCCCGGAAGCCGCCTTCGCCGTCTTCCGACGGGGCGGTGATGTGGTGGGCGTCGCCCGAAAGGCCATAGCCGACCACTTCGGCGTAGATCTTGGCCCCGCGCGCCTTGGCGTGCTCGTACTCTTCCAGCACGAGGGCGCCGGCGCCCTCGCCCATGACGAAGCCGTCGCGGTCCTTGTCGTAGGGGCGCGAAGCCTTCTCGGGCGTGTCATTCCAGTCGGTGGACACGGCGCGGCAGGCGATGAAGCCGGCGATGCCGACCTTGCAGATCGCCGCCTCGGCCCCGCCGGCGACCATCACGTCGGCGTCGCCGTACTTGATCAGGCGTGCGGCGTCGCCGATGGCGTGAGCGCCGGTGGCGCAGGCCGTCACCACCGCGTGGTTCGGACCCTTGAAGCCGTATTTGATCGAGACCTGGCCCGAGATCAGGTTGATCAGGGCCGAGGAGATGAAGAACGGGCTGACCCGGCGCGGGCCCTTGGCCTCAAGCTCGAGCGCGGTGTCGGCGATCGTCGACAGGCCGCCGATGCCCGAACCCAGGATGACGCCGGTGCGCCACTTGTCCTCGTCGGTTTCGGGAACCCAGCCCGAGTCCTTGATGGCCTCGTCGGCCGCGGCGATGCCGTACAGGATGAAGTCGTCCACGCGCTTCTGGTCGCGCGGGCTCATGGTCTGGTCGGGATCGAACGAGCCTTCCACGTCCGGACCGCCACCGCCGCGTCCGTCGACGCGCGGCACTTCGCAGGCCACCTGGCAGGCGTAGTCCGTGGGATCGAAGCCCGTGATCCGGTTCGCGCCGGACTTGCCGGCCAGAATGTTCTTCCAGGTGACGTCAACGCCCTGGCCCAGAGGGGTCAGCAGGCCCAGCCCGGTGACAACGACTCTACGCATGGATCACTCCCAAACCTTCGATGCGAAACGCGGATCTGGGGAGTCCCCCAAGGCCGCGCCACTCGCGAATCTTGGCCTCAAACGAAAACCGCCGCGCGCACGATGGCAAGAGCCCGTGCGACGCGGCGGAAATGGTCAGGTTCGCGTGTGCGAACTCGACGCCTTTTAGGCGGTCTTTTCCGTGATGAACTTCACGGCGTCGCCAACCGTCTGGATGTGCTCGGCGGCGTCGTCCGGGATTTCGATGTCGAACTCTTCTTCGAACGCCATCACCAGCTCAACGTTGTCGAGGCTGTCGGCGCCCAGGTCATCGATGAAGGAAGCCTTCTCGGTGACCTTCTCGGGATCGGCATCCAGGTGTTCGATGACGATCTTACGCACGCGCTCGAGAATGTCGGACATTCTGTTCAGTCCCTCTTGATCAAATTCTGCAGCCGCGGCCCCTTCTCAGGAAGATCACCACGGCTAGTCGGCCACCGCCTATCACGTTCTTTTTCGGGTGACCAGCGGCGCCGATCTCCGGCGGACGCTCGTATCCCGGCGCATTCAGCGGGCGGCGATTTCAAACACGCTGAAACACGTAGTTGATGTATTGGCCATCCCGTTCGCTATCAACAACCTTAAATCCGGTTCGTTCCGCCAGCACGAAGGGCGACCTGCCCAACAGAAAGACGGAATGAAAACGCGTAAAGGCGAAACAGTAATCGTAGCAAGGCGAAGCGTGCGCCATCTTGCCGTCGGGGCGCAGCAGTTCATGGAAGACGCGGAACTGTGCAATGGGGTCTCGGAAATGCTCGATGACGTTGTTCGAGAACAGGCCGTCGAACCCGCCGGTGACGCCGTCCCAGGTCGGCACGCCGAAATCAGCTGAGCCGGCGGCGTTGGGCTCGTGGGCGACAACGTCCCAGCCTTCGGCTTTCAAGGTGGCCAGGGTGCGATTCCAACCACCGCCCGCGCCCCAGTCCAGATATCGACCACCCGGCCGCGCTTCCAGGGAGCGGAAGGCGCGTAGTTCGTTCTCGGTCGAGTCGCCTTCGGAATAGCGGGAATAGAGCACCTGGTAGTCGCGCCCGACGAAGGCTTCGTCGAGGTCCAGGTATTTCTGCGGTCCGAACACGCAGTCGCAGTCCGGACACGCGTAGCGCTCCAGCCGCCCGCCGCCGAAATAGCAGCGGTCCTCGCGAATCTCGAACCCGTCGCGGCCGGCCGTGTGGCCACACACCACGCAGGTCAGGGGGCGATGCGGCAGGATCGACGCATAGGCGACGTCCAGGGCGTTCCAGAAGGCTTCGGTAAAATAGCGCTCGGTCATCTCGACCTGCGCCTCAAGCTTCTGCAGCCGCGCCTTCAAGGCCTCGGCTTCAAGCTTGGCCGGATCGTCCGTGAAAGATCGCGGTTCGCGGGGCGAGGTCGATCGCCCGAACCAGGATACTCCAGACGGCATGGCGCGCCTCCCGGTGAGACGCGCCACGCTATCAGGACGGCCTCAACTTCAGATCATGGCCATGCCGCCATTGACGTGCAAGGTCTGACCCGTGACGTAACCGCCCTGGTCGCTGGCCAGGTAGACGCAGGCTGCGGCGATGTCGGAGCCCTCACCCAGCTTGCCGGCGGGGATGGTCGACAGGATGCCGGCCTTCTGCTGCTCGTTCAGGGCGTCGGTCATCGGGCTGGCGATAAAGCCGGGGGCCACGCAGTTCACCGTCACGCCACGGCTGGCCAGCTCCTGGGCCAGGGCCTTGGAGAAGCCGATCATGCCGGCCTTGGAGGCGGCGTAGTTGGTCTGGCCAGGGTTGCCGGTGACGCCGACGATCGACGTGATGCCGATGATGCGACCGGCGCGGCGCTTCATCATGCCCTTCGCGGCGGCGCGCGACAGGCGGAAATAGCCTTCCAGGTTCACCTTGATGACGGTGTCCCAGTCCTCGTCCTTCATGCGGACGATCAGGCCGTCACGGGTGATGCCGGCGTTGGCGACCACGATGTCCAGCGGCGCGCCGGCGGCTTCCTCGGCCTTGGCGACCAGGCCGTCGACGGCCTCGGCGTCCGACAGGTTGGCCACGACGGTCGAGACGCGCTCGCCCAGCTCGGCCTTCAGCTCGGCCAGGGCGGCTTCGCGGGTGCCCGAGAGAACGACGTGGGCGCCTTGGGCGTGAAACGCGCGGGCGATGGCGCCGCCGATGCCGCCGGTGGCGCCGGTGACGAGAGCGGTCTTGCCGGTCAGATCAAACATGGTCGGCTTTCCTTGGAATTAGAGCGATTGGGCGAACGCTTCGAGGTCCGCCGGGGTGTTGAGCGGGGTCGCCTCGGCGTCCGGAGCGATGCGCTTGGCCATGCCCGACAGCACCTTGCCGGCGCCGGCCTCGGCGAAACGCGTGACGCCACCGTCCGCCGCCAGCCAGGTCATGCTCTCGCGCCAGCGGACGCGGCCGGTGACCTGCTCGACCAGTAGCTTGCGGATGACGTCCGGATCGTGGACCGGCGCGGCGGTGACATTGGCGACCAGCGGCGCGCGGGGGGCGATGATGGTGGTCTTTGAGAGGGCCTCGGCCATCTCGTCGGCGGCCGGCTGCATCAGCGGGCAGTGGAACGGGGCCGAGACGTTCAGCGGAATGGCCCGCGCGCCCAGTTCCTTGGCCTTCTCGATGGCCTTGTCGACGGCGGCCTTGGATCCGGAGATCACGACATTGCCGTTGTTGTTGTCGTTGGCCACCACGCAGACGCCCACTTCCGAGCCGGCGGCGGCGGCGGCTTCAGCCAGGGCCAGGTCGGTCTTGGGGCCGATCAGCGAGGCCATCGCGCCCTCGCCCACCGGCACGGCGCGCTGCATGGCCTGGCCACGCAGCTTCAAGAGACGGGCGGTGTCGGCCAGGGTGATGGCGCCGGCGGCGGCCAGGGCCGAGTACTCACCGAGCGAGTGGCCGGCCACGAAGGCGGCGCGATCGATCCCGATCCCGAATTCCTTCTCGAGAACCCGGGTCACGGCCAGGCTGACGGCCATCAGAGCCGGCTGGGCGTTCTCGGTCAGGGTCAGGTCGCCTTCGGGACCTTCCTTCATCAGCGCGAACAGCTTCTGGCCCAGGGCGTCGTCGACTTCCTGGAAGACCTCGCGGGCGGCCGCGAAGGCCTCGGCGAGATCGACGCCCATGCCGACCGACTGGCTGCCCTGGCCGGGGAAAATGAAGGCGATGCTCATGGAAGCCCGCTCCGTCCTTTAAAGATTCAAGGGGCGGAGGGTTAGGCCAAAGGCCGCCGGGCGGCAAGTCGGCGGTGTCTGGTTACCCCAGCCAGGGGCCGCCGGGCGGGCCCCAACCCCAGACCGGCATGGGCGGTTCGCCCTCCGGCTCGGCGACGCCGGCGGCGGAATTGATCACCGCCAGCCGCGTCCCCCATTCGAGATACCCCACGAAGGCGGCGCGAAACTCGGGATCGTCGGGCAGGCCCACCTCGTCGGCGGTTTCCAGCATCAAGGCCACCCAGGCCCGGCGCTGTTCCTGGGTCAGATGCCGGCCCATGTGCTTGCGGATCATCGCGGCATGGCCGCCGCCGGCCTCGGTATAGGCCTTGGGGCCGCCGAACACCTCACCCACGAAGGCCGCGACATGGGCGGCGTGCTTAGGGTCCATGTGGGCGAAGACCGGAGCCAGGGTCGGGTCGGTCGGAACCTTGGCGTAGAAGGTCTCGAACAAGGTCTTGAACTTCGCCGGACCTCCGGCCCATTCGGCCAGCGTCGGAACCTCGGTCTCGCCCAGCGCCATGTCGTTCTCCCTCCGAACCGCAAAGGCAGGTAGCGATGCAGGTAGCGGTTTGGAAGATGGGAGAATGAGGTTATCCAAGACGTGACCGTAAACATCCTCCCCCCAGGAGCCTTCCGATGTCTCGTCTGCTCGCCGGTATCGCCGCCGCCGCCCTCGCGCTGGCCGCCACCTCCCCCGCCCTCGCCGCCCTGAAGGTCGGCGACAAGGCCCCGGACTTCAGCGCCAAGGCCGCCCTGGCCGGCAAGGACTTCGACTTCAAGCTCGCCAAGGCGCTGAAGAAGGGCCCGGTGGTCCTGTACTTCTTCCCCGCCGCCTATACGGCCGGCTGCACGGCCGAGGCCCACGAGTTCGCCGAGGCCACCCCCGAGTTTGAAAAGCTGGGCGCCACGGTGATCGGCGTCACGGCCGGCAATGTCGACCGCATCAAGGACTTCTCCAAGGAACACTGCCGCGACAAGTTCGCGGTGGCCGCCGCCGACGCCGCCCTGATCAAGACCTATGACGTGGTGCTGTCGCAGAAGCCCGAGTGGTCGAACCGCACCTCGTACGTGATCGCTCCGGACGGCAAGATCCTGCTGGCCTACACCGACGGCAACTTCGCCGGCCACGTCACTCAGACGATGGACACGGTGAAGATGTACTCGGCCAAGACCGGCAAGACCGGCTCCGCGAAGAAGTAGCCAGCCTTTTCGGATTTCAGCCAGCCGCGTGGCTTGAGGGTCGCGCGCGCTGGGGGAGATGATCGGTCATGACCGATCCAGCCTCTATCGAGATCGCGGCGCGCGGCGTCGCCATCGGCGCCTTCGCCGCCACCAGCATGGCCCTGGCGGCCAGCCGCCGCCTGACGCCCACCCGCTGGACAGGCGTAGCCCTCTTCGTCTGCGCGATCGCCCACGCGATCGACAGCGCCTCCGGTGGCGCGCATCCCAGCAACGTGCTCTGGGCCCTCTCGGTCACCGCGACCGGCGCCCTTTGGTTGTTCTGCTCGGTGTTATTCGAGGACGAGCCGGTCATTCCGCCTTGGCGCTACGCCATCCCGGCCGCCGGCCTGGCCTTCTGGGCGCTCGGCGCGGCCCTGCCCTATTCGCCGCTGCGGATCCTGGTCTGGCAGGCCTACGCCGTCTTCTCCCTCGCCCTTGTCGCGCACATCCTGCTGATCGCCTGGCGCGGCTGGCGCAGCGACCTCGTCGATCAACGCCGTCGTCTTCGCGCGCCCCTGGCGGCGGCGGCGGCCGGCTACACCTTCATTCAGACGCTCTGCAACATCGGCATTGGCGATCGCCCGCCCCTGCCCTCGCTGGTCCAGGCCGTGGTCATGGCGGCGCTGGCCCTAGGCGGCGCTCTGGCCCTGCTGCGCGTCGAGCCCCTGCTGGTCGAGGCCGCGCCGGTCGCCGGCGAGCAGCCAGTCCGCCCGTCGACACTCCCCCTCGACCTCACCCCCGCCGACCGCCTGGTTCTCGCCCGGCTGGACAAGGCCATGAATGAGAACGAAGTCTGGCGCGGCGAGGACCTCTCCATCGGGACCCTGGCCGCCCTGGTCGGCGCGCCCGAGCATCGGCTGCGCAAGCTGATCAACGGCACGCTGGGCCACCGCAACTTCGCCGACTACGTCAACGGTCGCCGCATCGAAGCCGCCAAGGTCGCGCTTTCCGATCCCGAACAGGCGCTGAAGTCGGTCTCGACCATCGCCTACGATCTGGGCTTCGCATCCCTGGGCCCGTTCAACCGCGCCTTCCGCGCCGCCACCGGCGTCACCCCGACCGCCTGGCGCCAGGAGGTCACGCCGGTCCTCCCGCATCTGCGGCTGGTCGAAACCGGCGAAGGCGCGCCGAAAGCCGGCAAAAGCGCCTGATTTCGAGATCGGCGCGACAGACGTCGGTCGCGCCGCTTCCTTGGCGAGGTCTCTCAACGTCCAGGAGCCTTGCATGCTCGACGCCGTCCTCCCCTTCGCCCAGAACTGGCTGAAAGCCACCCAGGTCGATGTCACCCGCTATGTGATCTTCTCGGTCGGCGTCTGGCTGACGCTTTGGGTCGTGCTGGCCGCGCCGCTGGCCGGTCGCAGAATCCGCGACACTCGCCCGGTCGCCCGCCAGCTGCTGATCGAGTTCGCCACCTCGATCCGCTCGATCATGATCTTCTCGACCGTGGGCCTGCTGACCTTCGCCTTGTTCCGCGCCGGCTGGCTGCCGGGACCGTACATCGCGAGGGGCTGGGGTCCGATCTGGTTCTGGACGAGCCTCGTCCTGATGATCGTGGCGCACGACGCCTGGTTCTACTGGACCCATCGGTTGATCCACGACCGGCGGCTGTTCCGGACCTTCCACCGGCGGCATCACCGGTCGAACAATCCCTCGCCGTTCACCGCCTACAGCTTCGATCTGGGCGAGGCGGCGATCAACGCGGCGTTCGTGCCGCTTTGGATGCTGCTGGTTCCGACCCAGTGGCCGGTCGCGGGCCTGTTCATGCTGCATCAGATCGTCCGCAACACGATCGGCCATTCCGGCTACGAGCTGTTTCCCGCTCGCAAGGACGGCCGCCCCCTGCTGCCCTGGATCACGACCGTGACCCACCACGACCTGCACCACGCCCAGGCGGGCTGGAACTACGGCCTGTATTTCACCTGGTGGGACAAGCTGATGGGCACCGAGCACCCGGACTATCTGAAGCGCTTCGCCGCCGTCACGGCGCGAAAGGGCAAATCACTGGAGGCTACCAGCTCGCCTTCACCAGCTTGACCATGGCGCGGGCGTCCTGCAGCCGCCATTGCTCGCGGTCGTTGTTGACGCCCCGCAGGCTGACAGTGAACTCGGCGGGGATGTCGAACGGTCGCGTGAAGGAGAGGTCGATCCCCTCTTCTCCCGTCGAGCCGCCGCCCAGGGCGATCGAACCGATCGGCTTGCCTTCCAGGATCAACGACGAGCGGAGGTTGGCGCGCGCCACCGGGATCTTTCCCGGCACGGCGATCGCCTGGCTGGCGTCCATGTCCATCGAGACGCGGACATAGTTGGCGCGCGGCACGAGGCCAAAGCCGAACATCTTCGACATCGACGAACGCAGCCTGGCCTCGTTCTCGTTCCACGAGGCGCCGACGGCAAGGGCGCGTTCGCCGATCCGGCTGTCGTCGGGCTTCTGGGTCAGGTTGAGGTCGAGATCGTAGGTCGGGTTTTCCAACGTCCCGGCGGTCTTGACCGTCAGGGCGACCTTTTCGCTGTCGGTGGACAGGTCCAGCGGCAGGGCCGCCGAATAGCCGGCGAAACGGCCGTCCTTGGCCGCGACCGACATGGCGGGCTTCTGGATGATCTCGGCATGCGCGACGCCGCCGACGGCGGCGGCCGTCGCGATCACGATCACAAGACGAGCGCGGATCCCCATGCTCGCCTGCTAGCATACTTGACCGTGGCGGCAAAAGCCCCGCGCTCGCCATTTGTCGGACCAGATCGCGGCGCCCATTTCGGCGGCAAAGCCCCGCGCGACTTGCCTTGCGACCCCTTCTCCTGTAGTAGCGCGCGTTCTCACGGAAGGCGGTCTTGCACGCACCCATCCGGGAACGGGGTTTTCCCCGCTCGGCATGCAGGATCCATCGTGGTCGGCGAACTTCCGTCGCCGTCCCCGCCGCTTTCCACAACGGAAGAAGGAAAACATGGCGTTCTACGAACACGTGGTCATCGCGCGGCAGGATATCTCGCCGCAACAGGCCGAAGCTCTGAACGAGCAACTGAAAGCCCTCATCGAAGAGAATGGCGGTCACATCGCCAAGATCGAGTACTGGGGCCTTCGCAACCTCACCTACCGCATCAAGAAGAACCGCAAGGGTCACTACTCCCTGCTCGCGATCGACGCCCCGGCGCCGGCCGTGAAGGAAATGGAGCGCCAGCTGCTCATCAACGAAGATGTGCTGCGCTTCATGACCATCCGCGTGGAAGAGCTGGACCTGGAACTGTCGCCGGTTCTCGCCCGTCGTGACCGTGGCGATCGCCCGGAACGTCCGCGCGAAGACTTCGCGCCCCAGGCTCAAGCGTAAGGGAGAGATAGATCATGACCGATACGACTGCTCCCGAAGCCGGCGCTCCGGCCGCCGCCGCTGGCGGCGCTCGCCGCCCGTTCTTCCGTCGCCGCAAGGTTTGCCCGTTCTCGGGCGCCAACGCGCCGAAGATCGACTACAAGGACGTGAAGCTGCTGCAGCGTTACGTTTCCGAGCGCGGCAAGATCGTCCCGTCGCGCATCACCGCGGTGTCGGCCAAGAAGCAACGCGAACTGGCCAAGGCCATCAAGCGCGCCCGCTTCCTGGCTCTGCTCCCCTACGTCGTGAAGTAAGGGAGACACCACGATGAAAGTCATTCTGCTCGAACGCGTTGAAGGCACCGGCGTCCTCGGCGACGTGGTCACCGTGAAGGACGGCTTCGCCCGTAACTTCCTGCTGCCGCGCCACAAGGCTCTCCGCGCCACCAAGGCCAACGAAGCTACCTTCGAAGCGCAACGCGCCGAGATCGAAGCTCGCAACGTCCGCAACCGCGAAGCCGCCGGCAAGAACGGTGAATCGCTGGACGGCACCCAGTACGTGATGATCCGTCAGGCTGGCGAAAGCGGCCAACTGTACGGTTCGGTCGCGGGCCGCGACGTCGCCGACGCCATCAAGGCTGAAGGCGGCAAGGTCGACCGCTCGATGATCGTGCTGGACAAGCCGATCAAGACGCTGGGCGTCCACGAAGTGAAGGTGAAGCTGCACGCTGAAGTGACCATCACGGTCACGCTCAACATCGCGCGCAGCGCCGACGAAGCCGAGCGCCAGGCGCGCGGCGAAAACGTGATCAACTCGCAATTCGAGGAAGATCGCGCGGCCGAAGCCGAAGCCGCCCAAGACATGGCGGAAGGCGGCGCCGGCTCGTTCGAAGGCGACCACTACGAAGCCTAATCCCTTTCGGGATCGGAGCTTTTGCCAAGAGAACGGCGCGGAGCGATCCGCGCCGTTTTTCTTTGTTTCGTTTCAGAAACGATCGCCTTGTCGGCGCCCCCGGGCGCGCCCATGTTATCCCCCAAGAGGCGAAAACGCCTCGCGTTCGGGGGGACCGGTCGGCAGGAGCGGCCCCTCGCCATAAAAGAGGGGAATACCGCATGAACTTGCGTCATCTGCTGCTGACGGCCGTCTCGGCCGCCGCATGCGCCGGAACCGCCCACGCCCAGACCGCCGCCCCCGCCGATGATCAGACCTCGGTCGAGCAGGTCATCGTCACCGGCACCCGCACGCCCGGCCGAACCCGGCTGGACACCATCGCCCCCGTCGACGTCATCAGCAACCAGGCCCTGGCCCGCCAAGGCAGCGGCGCCGAACTGGCCCAGGCCCTGGCGAACCTGACCCCGGCCATCGACTTCCCGCGCCCGGCCATCACCGACGGCACCGACCACGTCCGTCCGGCCACCCTGCGCGGTCTAGCCCCCGACCAGACCCTGGTGCTGATCAACGGCATGCGCGGTCACGTCGGCGCTCTGGTCAACATCAACGGCTCGATCGGCCGGGGTTCGACCGCCTTCGACCTGAACTCGATCCCCACCGTGGCCGTCGAGCGGGTGGAAGTCCTGCGTGACGGCGCCTCGGCCCAGTACGGCGCCGACGCCATCGCCGGCGTCATCAACCTGCGCCTGCGCGAGGCCCGTAGCGGCGGCGGCGCCACCCTCAACTGGGGCAACTACAACACCACGGTCGAGACGGCGCGCGGCGAGCGCAAGGCTCACGACGGGATGACGCTGTCGGTCTCCGGCTGGCAGGGCCTGCCGCTGGGCGCCGACGGCTTCCTGACCGTCACCGGCGAATATGTGATCCGCCACCCGACCAACCGCTCGGACTATGTCGACCCCGCCGCCGCGCCCGCCTACGGCCGGCCGATCGTGCTGGGTCGCTACGGCGATCCGAAGCTGGAAAGCAAGGCGATCTACCTGAACGCCGGCCTGCCGGTCGGTGAAAACTGGTCGATGTACGGCTATGGTGGCTATCAGCATCGCGACACCGAGGCCGCCGCCACCGCGCGGACCTACAACAACGCCAACAACGTCCCGGCCGTCTATCCGGGCGGCTTCCTGCCGATCATCGCCACCAAGATCGACGACTACAATGTCGCCGGCGGGTTCAAGGGCGATTTGGGCGGCTTCAAGACCGACCTGGGCGTCACCTACGGCAAGAACTCGCTCGACTACACGATCAAGAACTCGATCAACTCGACCTATGGCGCGGCCTCGCCGACCACCTTCGACGCCGGCGGGCTCGACTACGACCAGTTGCTGGTCAATCTGAACATGACCAAGCCGTTCGAGTTCGGCCTGATCGAGCCGGTCAATGTCGCGTTCGGCCTGGAATACCGCCAGGAGACGTTCCAGGTGCACCAGGGCGAGCCGGCCTCCTACACCAAGGGCCCGCTGGCCGGCGCTCCGGTGTCGCAAGGCTTCGGCGGCTTCCGCCCCACCAACGAGGTCGACGTCAGCCGTCACAACATCTCGGCCTATCTCGACCTGGAAGGGAAGCTGACCGAGAAGCTGTCGTTCGACGTCGCCGGCCGTTACGAGGACTATTCGGACTTCGGTTCGAAGGTCACCGGCAAGCTCTCGGCGCGCTATGACATCGACGAGGCGCTGGCCATCCGCGCGGCCGTCTCCAGCGGCGTGAAGTCGCCGGCTCTGCAGCAGCAGTACTTCAGCTACACGGCCACCAACAACGTCGCCACGCCGACCGGCTCGATCCTGGTCGAGTCCGGCACCTTCACCGTCAACAGCCCCATCGCCGTGGCCCTGGGCGCCAAGCCGCTGAAGCCCGAGCAGTCGATGAACTACTCGGCCGGCATCGTCTTCCGCACCGGGCCGTTCGAACTGACCGTCGACGCCTACCAGATCGACATCGACGACCGCATCGTGCTGTCGGAGAACCTGCCCAACCCGTCGACCCCGGCGGCGACGGCGGCGGTGATCAACGCCCTGCTCGCCCCCTATGGCGTCAGCGCGGCGCGCTTCTTCCTGAACGGCGTGGAGACCCAGACGCGCGGCGTCGACATCGTCGGTCGCTATCGCCTCGACACCGCCGAGAGCGGGCGCTTCGACTTCACCGCGGCCGCCAACTTCAACGCCACCGAGGTCAAGAAGACGCCCGGCCTGCCGACCATCACCTCGGTCTCGCAACCGCCGTTCCTGTTCGACCGCGGCAATGTGAAGACCTACGAGTTGGGCACGCCCAACCAGAAGTTCGTGCTGAACACCGACTGGTCGCTCGGCGACTGGGGCGCGACGCTGAAGGGCACCTTCTATGACAGCGTCCTGGTGCCCAACAACAACCCGACCCTGGACTACAACACCGGCAACACCTGGATCGTCGACCTGGAAGGCCGCTACAAGCTCGGCCCGGCGGGCCTGGCGCTGGGCGTCAACAACCTGTTCGACCAGTATCCGAACAAGACCCCGGCCCTGATCAACTCGCCCAGCGGGTCGATCGGCTTCCCAAGCTACTCGCCGTTCGGCTTCAACGGGCGCTTCCTGTACGCCCGCGTCAGCATCGGCTGGTAGGGCTTAAAGCCACTAAAGTTTGGGGCGCGGAGAGCGATCTTCGCGCCCCTTTCCTTCCCACCGCACGTCAGAAGCGGACGCCCCGGAAGGCCCGTGCGCTTGCACTTTCGGGGGTTGAGAACATACACAGAATATCCCCGTTCATCTGAGTCGCCGGGCCAAGTCGCCCGCGCGTCGAGGGCCTCGTCGCGTTAACTTCTGAAGATGTCCTTCGTACCCGCGCTCGACCTGCGCCCCCCCCATGAAGAGCCCACGATCAACGTGGCGCCGCACAACATGGAAGCCGAGCAAGCGCTGCTCGGCGTGCTGCTCTATGATAACGCCGCCTATGAGCGCCTGACCGACAGCCTGCAGGCGCGGTGCTTCTACGAGCCGTTTCACCAGCGCCTGTTCCAGTCGATCGAGACGCACGTCCGCAAGGGCCAACTGGCCGAGCCGATCCTGCTGGCCGACGAGTTCAAGAAGGACCCCGCGTTCGAGGAACTGGGCGGCCTGCGCTATCTGGCCGACCTCGTCGACCGCGCCCCGCCGGCGGCCAATGCCGGCGACTACGCCCGGGTGATCTTCGACCTCTCGCTGCGCCGCGAGCTGATCCGCATCGGCGGCGACATCGCCGTGGCGGCCCAGGGCACGGTCGAGGAGAAGCGCACCGCTCGCGACCAGATCGAGGCGGCCGAACAAAGCCTCTACAGCTTGGCCGAAAGCGGCGCGGCGTCCTCCGGCTTCGTGAGCTTCGGCGACGCCCTGCGCGGCGCGGTCGAGATGACCGCCGAGGCCTACAGCCGCGACGGCGGCATGTCCGGCGTCTCGACCGACCTGATGGATCTCGACCAGAAGATCGGCGGCCTGCACCCGTCCGACTTGATCGTCCTGGCCGGCCGTCCCTCGATGGGCAAGACGGCCCTGGCGACCAACATCGCTTTCAACATCGCCAAGAAGTACGCCTACGAGATCCAGCCCGACGGCACCAAGAAGACCGTCCAGGGCGGCGTGGTGGCCTTCTACTCGCTGGAAATGAGCGCCGAGCAGCTGGCGCTGCGTATGCTGGCCGACGCCTCGGGCGTGTCGGGCGACCGCCTCCGCAAGGGCGAGATCGACGCCTCCGAGTTCGGCCGCGTCCGCGACGCGGCGATGGAGCTGCAGGAAGCGCCGCTCTATATCGACGCCACCGGTGGTATCTCGATTGCCAAGCTCACCGCCCGGGCCCGTCGCCTGAAGCGTCAGGTCGGCCTGGACCTGGTGGTGGTCGACTACCTCCAGCTGGTCACGGGTTCGGACCTCGGCTCGAACGCCAACCGCGTGCAGGAAGTCAGCCAGATCACCATGGGCCTCAAGGCCCTGGCCAAGGAACTGGGCTGCCCGGTCATCGCCCTCTCGCAGCTGTCGCGTCAGGTCGAGCAGCGCGAGGACAAGCGGCCTCAACTCTCCGACCTTCGCGAATCCGGCTCGATCGAGCAGGACGCCGACATGGTCTGGTTCGTCTATCGCGAGGCCTACTATGTCGGCCGCGCCGAGCCGCGCGAGGGCACACCAGAGCACCTGACCTGGCAGGAAGAAATGGACCGCCTGCAAGGCCTGGCCGAGGTCATCATCGCCAAGCAGCGTCACGGTCCGATCGGCACCGTGCGCCTGTCGTTCAACAGCGACACCACCCGCTTCGGCAATCTGGCCCGCGACCACTATTTCGCCCAGGCCCGGAACATTCCCTCGGACGAATAGAGCCGGTTTGACGAAGCGCGCCTCGTCGGGCCACGGTCGGTTTTCCGCCGCCGGAGCCGACGAGTCGCATGGACTTCAGCCCCCTGCCCACCTCCAGCCTGATCGGCGCCTTCCTGCTGGCGTTCCCGGCGCTGTTCTCGATCGTCAATCCGGTCGGAGCCTCGCTGATCTTCGACCAGGCCATGGGCGGACGGTCGCGATCCGAACGCCTGAAGCTGGCGCGGGCCATCGGCTTCTACGCCTTCCTGGTGCTATTGGGCTCGCTGCTGCTGGGCGGCTACATCCTGAACTTCTTCGGCGTCAGCCTGGGCGCCCTGCGGGTGGCCGGGGGCCTGGTCGTGACCATCCGCGCCTGGAGCCTGCTGATGGACCCGCAGGAGAACGAAGACCGCAAGACCGGCCAGACCGAACCGGCCCAGGCCCACGACGCCAAGGGTCACGAGGATGTCGCCTTCTTCCCCCTGACCATGCCGTTCACGACGGGCCCGGGCTCGATCTCGGTGGCCATCGCGCTTTCGTCCCAGCGCCCGACCGAAGGCGCGGCCGTGGCGCCGTTCTTCATCGGCGCGGGTCTGGCGGCGGCCCTGGTCGCGATCATGGTCTGGCTGCTCTACAGCGCCTCGGGCCAGGTCATGCGCCTTCTGGGCTCGTCGGGCGCGCGGGTGCTGTCGCGGCTGGTGGCCTTCCTGCTGCTCTGCATCGGGGTCCAGATCATCGCCTCGGGGGCCGAGAACCTCGTCGCCAAGTTCCTGGCCACGCACCACGTGTAGAGCCTGCTGGCGGCAGGCTCTATCTCTCACACCTTGAGCGTGGCGGGCGCCGAAACCGCCAACACTTTCGGCTGCCACGCTCTCTGCCGTTGAACCCCAAGGCCGCCTCGGCTACGCCCAAACCGTGACCGATCTCCACGACGCCCGCGTAACCATCGACCTCGACGCCCTGGCCGCGAACTACGCCGCCTTGCGCGCGCGGGCCGGCGACGCCGAGGTGGCCCCGGCCGTGAAAGCCGACGGCTACGGCCTGGGCGCGGCCAAGGTCGCCGATCGCCTGTGGGCCGAAGGGGCGCGAACCTTCTACGTCGCTCGCCTGGCCGAAGGCGTCGCCCTGCGTCAGGCGCTGGGCGATCGCGAGGCCGCCATCCACGTCCTGGACGGCGCCACGCCGGGTTCGGGCGACGCCCTCGAAGGCGCGAACCTGGTCCCGGTGCTCAACAGCCTGCCGCAGATCGAGGCCTGGAACAGTCGGGGGCGCTCCGGCCGCCTGAAGGCCGCGCTGCATGTCGACACCGGCATGAACCGTCTGGGCCTGCGGCTGGAAGAGCTGAAGGTCCTGGTCGGCGCCTTCGATCGCCTGAGCCGGCTAGACCTGGGTCTCGTCGTCAGCCACCTGGCCTGCGCGGACGAGCCGGCGCATCCCCTGAACGCCCGCCAGCTGGAGCGCTTCCAGGAAGCCGCCGCCCTGCTCCCGCATGCGCGGCGCAGCCTGGCCAATTCCGGCGGCCTGTTCCTCGGCGAGGCCTATCGCTTCGACCAGGCCCGGCCCGGCATCAGCCTCTACGGCGGCGGGCCCGAAGGGCGGCCGCATCCCGAGATCCGCGCCGTCGCCACGGTCGAGGCGCCGATCCTGCAGGTCCGTGTCGTGCCGCGCGGCGAGAGCGTCGGCTATGGCGCGGGCTGGACGGCGACGGAGACGACCCGTGTCGCCATCGTCGCGGCGGGCTATGCCGATGGCGTGCCGCGCGCCGCCTTCCCCCGTGGCGCGGTCTGGTTCGATGGTGCTCTGCGGCCAATGCTGGGTCGCGTCTCCATGGACCTGATCGCTGTCGACATCACCGACTGCGACGCCGCCCGGCCCGGCGCGATGGTCGAACTGTTCGGCGCCAACCTGCCGGTCGACGCCGCCGCCGAGGCCGCCGGCACCTCGGCCTACGAGCGGCTGACCCGATTGACGCTGCGCGCGACGCGCCGTTATCTCCCTTCGTAGAGGCGAGCCCGATCCGCAATCTTCGATAGAGCGTTCGCCCGGGGGAGCGTCTCGATGTCGAACAGCCTTGAGCAAGCCAGGCGAGCCGTCGTGGCCTTCGCGCGGGAGGAGCGCGGCGCCCGTTGGGTCTCGCTCGCCGCCGTCTTCATCGCCCTGGCGCTGTTCGGCCACTTGATCGGGTTCAAGCTGATCGGCGCCCATGCCGACTTCTGGCGCGCCCCCCACAACGACATGGCGGCGATGCTCGCTGGCCAGGAGGCGGTGTTCCGCCAGCCCTGGCGATTCCCGCTGGTGGTGACCGACCGGCTGTTGTCGCCCACGGCGCTGTCGACCGTCTATACCGACAGCATCCCCTGGATGACGATCGGCTTGAAGCTGACCGGTCTGTGGAAAGCGGCCAACGGCCTGGGCCTGTTCTTCCTGTTGTCCTACGCCCTGCAACCCTTGGCCATGATCGCCCTGCTGCGCGCCTGCGGCGTGCGCCAGGTCGTGCTCCAGTTCATGGGCGCCCTCCTCGCCCTGCTCTTACCCGCCTTCCTGATGCGGCACGGCCATGTGGCGCTCACCGGCCACTGGCTGTTGATCCTGGCCCTGGCGACCTCGATCGACAGCGCCCGCAAGGGCCTGACCTGGCGGCACGCGAGCGCCTTCGCCGGCCTCTCCGTCCTGGCCGCGGGGATCCACGCCTATCACCTGCCGCCGATCGGCTTGGCCTTCGCCGCCGCCCTGGCGTCCGAGATCGCCCAACGCCGCCCCAAGGCCTGGCTGAACGCGGCCAAGGCCTCGGCGCTGGTCCTGGGCGGCCTCGTCGTGACCGCGTTCCTGCTGGGCTATGGCGTCGGCCAGGGCGCGGACGGCGGCAAGAGCCCCATCGGCTTCTACTCGATGAACATCCTCGGCCCCCTGCTGCCGCAAGGCTCGGCGCTGTTCGGCCAGACGTTCAACGGCGGCTGGTTCGACCAGACCCTGGACCCGAACGGCGGCCAATGGTTCGAGGGCTACAACTATCTGGGCGCGGGCGTGCTGCTGACCCTCGTTGCCGGCATCCTGCTGTCGGTGCGCCATGGCTGGTTGCCGACCCCGGCGCGGGAGTGGGCGCGCCGCTGGCTGCCGCTGACCCTGACCATGGCCGTCCTGACGCTCTGGGCGATCGGTCCCAACCCGTACCTGGCCCAGCGCCTGCTGTTCACCGGGCCGAAGCTGGCCGGCGTCCTCGAGTGGCTGAGCCTGTTCCGCGCCCACGGCCGCTTCTTCTGGAGTGTAGCCTATCTGCTGATCGCCCTGTCCATCGTCCAGATCGGCCGCCATGCGCGTCCGGCTACGCTGCTCATCCTCGCTGTCGCCGCGATCGGCCTGCAGTGGGTGGATACCCATGAGATGCGTGCCGGCGTCCGCCATACCTTCAGCGCGCCCGCCCCGTCGTTCCATCCGGCCGCGCTGGAGACCACGCCGGCGCTGCACAACCGTCCGTGGGTGTTCACGCCGATCTTCTTCTGCGCCAGCGACGCCATCGACCGCATGGAGATCGCCCAGTTGACCCTGGTCGCCGTCCGCACGGGCGGTTCGTCAAACGGCGCCGCGACCGCGCGAGGACAAGGTTCGGCCTGCAACACGCCTGAGGACCTCTTCACGGTCGCCGCCCCCGGCGACAAGCGGATCACTGTGGTGATGGAGGGCAGCGCCGGCGCCGACTTCGCGCGTTTCGCCCAGCGCGCCGACTGCCGCCGCTTCCTGCGCGGCCTGATCTGCGGTCGCGACCTCGACAAGGTCACCGGCCTGGTCGAAATCTCCCCCTATGTCGCCACGGGGGAACGGGTCGTCGGCACGGCGATGTTCGATCAGGGCGTCAATCCGCCGGAACTGGTCTCAGGCTGGTCGGGCGCGGACCCCAAGGGCGTCTGGTCCGACGGGCCGCTCTCGGTGATGACCGTGCCGATTCCCGCCGCCGCGCCCAACAAGCCGCTGACCGTCGAGCTGCACGCCATGGCCTTCACCCTGCCGCCCGCGGTCATGCAGTCGGTCACGGTGTCGGTGAAGGGCCGCAAGCTGGTCGTGTGGCAGGTCGAGAAAGGCAACTGGCGCCCCTACCGCGTCAGTGTGCCGGCGGAGCTGGTGTCACCCGGCGAGCCTCTGACGTTGGACTACGCCATCTCCAATCCCAAGCCCTCGACGGCCGAGGATCGGCGGGGCCTGGGGCTGGGCGTGCAGAAGGTGATTATCAGCCAGTAGAGGCTCAGCCCGCCAGCGCCCGCAGCCGCGCAGCGTTGACGGTCTCGACCGCCGCCTTCAGCACCTCGACCGTCTCGGCCGAGCCCTCGGCCGAGATCGCGAAGCGGTCAGCGGCCACGATGCTGTAGCGTCCCGAGCTCGAGGCGGTGTCCCACTGCTCGGTGACCACGCGGCCACCCGCGGTGGTGATCTTCTCGTAGCCCGTCGCCGTGCGCTGCTCGGTGGCGACGCCCTTGGCGTCGGCGGACGCGCCAATGCTCCCGATCGCGCCGAAATCGGTGACGGCCAGCATGAAAGCCGAGTTCCCCTTGCCATAGCGGGCGCTGGCCTTGGCCATGCCGGGCTCCGGGCCCGTCTCGGTCTTCACCTCGGTTCGCGCATAGCCGCCGACGCTGGCCGGCAACAGGCCAGGCAGCCCGGCCGGGACCAAGACCCGCGTCCCCTTCTGGGCCGCCTTCTCCGCCTGAGCCGACTCCTTCTCGAGCTGGCTGAGACCGACCGTCCGGCCGTCCACCTCGATCGAACCTGAGGCGGCGCGCTCCCCTTTGGGACCGCACGCGGCGGCCAACAGAGCCAGAGCGATCAACGCGGCGCCGCATCCCATCCCGTTTCGCGTCCCGGCCATGGCCATTTGCTCCTTGATCCCATCCACAAGAACGCCGGGCCGCAACCTTGGCTGCGTCCGGCTTTGGCGCATCGCCGCCCCAGGCTGTACTCTCCCGACATCCAGAATCAGGAGACCTCATGGCCCGCGACGGCGCCGTATACGCCTGCCAGTCCTGCGGCGCGGTCCAGACCAAGTGGTCCGGACAATGCCCCGCCTGTCAAAGCTGGAATACGCTGGCCGAGGAGGTCGGCGCCAGACCCCCGGGCGCTTTGACGACCACCAAGGCGACCCGCGTGCGCGGCCTGCAGTTCACGGGCCTGGAGAGTGACACCGCTCCCCCGCCCCGCATCCAGACCGGAGTCGACGAGTTCGATCGCGTCTGCGGCGGCGGCGTGGTCCCGGGCTCGGCCATCCTGATCGGCGGCGACCCGGGCGTGGGCAAGTCCACCTTGCTGCTGCAGGTCTGCGCCAGCGCCGCTCTGCGTGGCGTTTCCTGCGCCTACATCTCCGGCGAAGAGGCCGTCGAGCAGATCCGGGGCCGCGCGGAGCGCATGGGCCTGGCCAAGGCCAATGTCAGCCTCGCGGCCGAGACCGCCCTGCGCGACATTCTTGATGGCCTGAAGCGTGACAACTTCGACCTCGTGGTCATCGACTCGATCCAGACGATGTGGAGCGACGCCCACGAAGCGGGTCCCGGCACGGTCACCCAGGTCCGCGCCTGCGCCACCGAGCTGGTCCGTCTGGCCAAGAAGAAGGGCGTGGCGATCCTCCTGGTCGGCCACGTCACCAAGGACGGTCAGATCGCCGGCCCCCGCGTGGTCGAACACCTGGTGGACGCCGTGCTCAGCTTCGAGGGCGAGCGCGGCTATCCGTTCCGCATCCTGCGCGGGGCCAAGAACCGCTTCGGGGCCACCGACGAGATCGGTGTCTTCGAGATGGGCGACGTTGGCCTGCGCGAGGTCAAGAACCCCTCGGCCCTGTTTCTCAACGAAGGCGGCGAGCGGGCGGCGGGCGCGGCGGTGTTCGCCGGCATCGAGGGTTCGCGGCCCGTCCTGGTGGAGTTCCAGGCCTTGGTCGCGCCCTCCGCGTACGGAACGCCCCGTCGGGCCGTGGTCGGCTGGGATTCCGGACGCCTGGCCATGGTGCTGGCGGTATTGGAATCCCGATGCGGCCTTGGTTTTGGCGACAAGGACGTCTATCTGAACGTCGCTGGCGGCCTTCGCATCACGGAGCCGGCGGCGGATCTCGCGGCGGCGGCGGCCTTGGCCTCCTCCGCCCTGGACGTCGCCCTGCCCCAGGACTGCGTCGTGTTCGGCGAGGTCAGCCTGTCGGGTGAAGTACGGCCCGTCAGCCGGATGGAGACGCGTTTGAAGGAAGCCGCGAAACTGGGATTTGGCCGGGCGCTCGGACCGCTCTCCGGTCTTCCGGAAGGCGGCGGAGCCCTGCCCGTGGCCGGGGTCGCTCGTCTTGCCGACGCCGTCCGCCGGATCGGCGACGAAATCTGGACCAGCCTTACGTGACGCCCTTCGACATCATCGCCGGACTGCTCCTGCTGGTGTCCGGCGTCACCGGCTGGGTGCGCGGCGCCTCGCGCGAATTGACCTCCGCCCTGTCCTTCATCTTCGCCGCCGCGATCGCCCTGTTCGGGCTGCGGCTAAGCGGACCGGTTTTCCGCAAGCTGATGGACCCCGACTGGGCCGCCACGGCCGCCGCGGTGCTGGTCGTGTTCGTGATCTTCTTCCTGATCTTCCGCCTGATCGGCGGCCGCTTGACGGCCAGCCTGCACGAGACCTCGGCGGGGACCCTGGACCGCGGCGTCGGCGCGACCTTCGGGGTGATCCGCGCCTGCGTGATCCTCGGCGTCTTCAACCTGTTGCTGCACCTGGCGACCCCGCCCGACCGCATGCCGCGCTGGGTGGAGGATTCGATGCTGTACCCCCTGTCGGAAGTCAGCGGCGCGGTGCTCAAGGTCTTCGCGCCCAAGGGCAAGGCTCTGGCTGGCAAGCTGGCGCCCGCGATCAAGGACGCCGTTCATGAGGGCGGCGACAATACGTCCGGCGAGAAATCGACCGGAAAAGGCTATGATGAGGACCAGCGTCGCAAACTCGACGACCTGGTGGAGAAATCGCGATGACCTTCCTGGGCCAGTCGACCGACCGCTATTCGTCCACGCCCCCATCCCTACCATTTGGGCGTGATCCGGAGGACGACACGCTCCGCCTGGAATGCGGCGTTTTCGGCGTCTTCGGCACGCGTGACGCGGCGGCCATCGCGGCCCTGGGCCTGCACGCCCTGCAGCATCGCGGCCAGGAAGCCTGCGGCATCGCCGCCTTCGACGGCAACCGCTTCCACACCGAGCGCCACATGGGCCACGTCGGCGACGCCTTCACGGGCGCCGACCTCGTCCAGCGCCTGCCCGGGAACATGGCCATCGGCCACACGCGCTATTCCACGGCCGGCGGCAGCGGCATCCGCAACGTCCAGCCGATGTTCGCCGATCTCGAAACCGGTGGCGTCGCCATCGCCCACAACGGCAACCTGACCAACTTCCTGACCCTGCGCGAGCGCCTGGTGCAGGAAGGCGCGATCTTCCAGTCGACCTCGGACAGCGAGGTGATCCTTCACCTGATCGCTCGGTCGCGGAAGGCCAAGATCGTCGACCGATTCATCGATGCGATCAGCCAGATCGAGGGCGGCTACGCCCTGGTGGCCATCACCAACAAGAAGATGATCGGCATGCGCGACCCGCTGGGCATCCGCCCGCTGGTGCTGGGCGACCTGGACGGCAAGCCGGTCCTGGCCTCCGAGACCTGCGCGCTGGACATGATCGGCGCCCGCTTCGTGCGCGACGTCGAGCACGGCGAGATGGTGGTGATCGAGGAGACCGGCGTCACCTCGACCAAGCCTTTCCAGATCGCCCCGGCCCGCCCCTGCGTGTTCGAATATGTCTACTTCGCCCGTCCCGACAGCGTCGTGAACGGCCGCTCGGTCTATGGCGTCCGCAAGCGCATGGGCCGCAACCTGGCCAAGGAAACCGGCGTCGAGGCCGATGTCGTGGTGCCGGTGCCTGACTCGGGCGTGCCGGCCGCGCTGGGCTTCGCCCAGGAGAGCGGCATCCCGTTCGAGATGGGCATCATCCGCAACCACTATGTGGGCCGCACCTTCATCCAGCCGACCCAAGGCGTTCGCGAGCTGGGCGTGCGCATGAAGCACAGCCCCAACCGCGCCGTCCTGGCCGGCAAACGCGTCGTGCTGATCGACGACTCGATCGTGCGCGGCACCACCTCGCTGAAGATCGTTCGCATGGTTCGCGAGGCCGGCGCCAAGGAGGTCCACCTCCGCTCGGCCAGCCCGCCGATCAAGTGGCCCGACTTCTACGGCATCGACATGCCCGAGCGCGAGCAACTGCTGGCCGCCAACAAGTCGCTGGAAGAGATGGCCAAGTTCCTGGAGGTCGACTCGCTCGGCTTCCTGTCGGTCGAGGGCCTGTACGACGCCCTGGAGGCCGGTCCCCGCGACCCGGCCGCCCCGCAGTTCACCGACCACTACTTCACCGGCGACTATCCGACCCGCCTCACGGACCGCGAGATCGCCGAGGGCCGCAACGAAACCAACGACAAGCAGCTTTCGCTGCTGGTCAGCGCATGACATATCCCTCGTCCCGCCGAAGCTTGACGATCTAGGACTTGGCGGGACGAGGATTTGTCCATGGGTTTCAAGAGCCTGCTCGATAAACTGAAGATCGAGCCCTACGTCATCGCCCTGTTCGGCATGGTCGTGCTGGCCTCGATCCTGCCGGTGCGCGGCGAGGCGGCGCACGGGCTGTCGCTGATCGTCAAGCTGGCCATCGCCCTGCTGTTCTTCCTGCACGGCGCCAAGCTGTCGCGCGAGGCCGTGGTCGCGGGGGTCACCCACTGGCGACTGCACCTGCTGATCCTGGCCTTCACCTTCGTGATGTTCCCGGTCCTGGGCCTGCTCACCGTCAAGCTGGGCCTGCTGTCCTCGACCCTGGCGGCCGGCATGCTGTTCCTATGCTGCCTGCCCTCGACCGTGCAGTCCTCGATCGCCTTCACCTCGATCGCCCGAGGCAATATCGCCGCCGCCGTCTGCGCGGCCTCGGCCTCGAACCTGTTCGGCATCTTCATCACGCCCGTGCTGGTCGGCCTTCTGATGCACACCCAGGGCGGCGCGGCGAGCGGCTGGAAGTCCATCCAGGACATCGTCGTCCAGCTGCTCCTGCCCTTCATCGTCGGCCAACTGGCCCGCCCGTGGGTCAGCCGGTATGTCGAGAAGCACAAGGCGCTGGTCGGCTATGTCGATCGGGGCTCGATCCTGCTCGTGGTCTACGCCGCCTTCAGCGAGGCCGTCGTCGGCGGCATCTGGCAGAAGGTTTCGGCGCTGGAGCTCGGGATCCTGCTGGTCGCCTGCGGCATCCTCCTGGCCATCGTCCTGGCCGTCACCACCTACGGCGCGCGGGCCCTCGGCTTCTCGAAGGAAGACGAGATCACCATCATGTTCTGCGGCTCGAAGAAGAGCATGGCCACGGGCGTGCCGATGGCCGGCATCCTGTTCCCGGGTCCGACGGCGGGGATCATCGTGCTGCCGCTGATGATCTTCCACCAGATCCAGTTGATGGCCTGCTCGGTGATCGCCCAGCACTACGCCAAACGACCCCAAGAGACGGTCGAGCAAGCTTAAGGGCTCCTGGCCGTTTCCGTTGTCCTCCCCATGCTCTAGAACCCGCGCCATGACTTCCGACTCCCAAACGCCGCTGGCCGGCCGCATCGCTCTCGTCACCGGCGCCACGCGCGGCATCGGCGAAGCTGTGGCTCTGGGCCTGGCCAAGGCCGGCGCCCATGTCATCGCCACGGGCCGCACCCAGGGCGCGCTCGAGGCTCTCGACGATGCGATCCTGCAGGCCACTGGCGAGCGCGCCACCCTGGTCCCGCTGGACCTGCGTGAACCCGACGGCCTGGACCACCTGGGCGCGGCCATCCACCAGCGCTGGGGCAAGCTCGACATTCTGGTCGGCGCGGCCGGCCTGCTGGGCCCCCTCACCCCGGTCAGCCATCTGGAGCCCAAGGGCTGGGACATGATCCTGTCCACCAACCTGACGGCCAACTGGCGCCTGATCCGGGCCATGGACCCGCTGCTGCGCGCCTCGGACGCCGGCCGGGCCCTGTTCTTCACCAGCAGCGTCGCCAAGACCCGCCCGGCCTTCTGGGGCGCCTATGCGGCGACCAAGGCGGCGCTGGAGGCCTTGGTCGACGTCTATGCCGACGAGACCGAGAACACCCCGATCCGCGCTCTCTGCGTCGATCCCGGGGCCATGCGCACGCGCATGCGGTCCGGCGCCTTCCCCGGCGAAGATCCCAAGACCGTGCCGGCGCCCGAGACGATCGTCCCGTTCGTCATCGACCTGGTCCGCCCCGACCGCGAGCCGCCCAAGGGCGTCTTGCGCTTCAAGGATCGCGGCCAGGAGTCCCCCTCCGTCGACGCCTGACCGCGAATCGCTCACGGCGGTCGCGGACCTTTCGATAGACGCCTGGGTTGTTCGCGGTCGCTGAATGCCACCCTGACGCATGATTGACGAACGCTGTTTTGCGACTTCTTCGCAGATTAGCGAGTCATTAACCACACCACCCCAAGAGCTTCTTTCGCGACAACGGCGTCGCGTTTTGAGGCTCTGCAATGGCGTTGTTTTCTCGCGGCCGCGACACCGGTGATCAAGCCGCCCGCATCACTGACTTGGAGGCTGTCGTCGCCGCCATCCAACGCTCCCAGGCGGTGATCGAGTTCAATCTCGACGGCACGATCATCACGGCCAACGACAACTTCCTGCGGACGATGGGCTACGCCCTTTCCGAGATCCAGGGCCGCAATCACAGCCTGTTCGTGGGGGCCGACGAAGCCGACAGCGCCGCCTATCGCGAGTTCTGGCGCAAGCTGAGCGCCGGCGAGTACGTCGTCGACAAGTTCAAGCGCATCGGCAAAGGCGGCAAGGAGATCTGGATCCGGGCCTCGTACAACCCGGTGATGGACAAGCAGGGTCGTCCGTTCAAGGTCATCAAGTTCGCCGCCGATGTCACGGGCGGCGAGGTCGAGCGTCGCCGCATCGAAGCCGAGCGCGAGCAAACCGCGCGGGAGCAGGACCACGTGGTGTCCGCCTTGGCCGAGAGCCTGGGCCGAATGGCGCGGGGCGACCTGACCGCCCGTATCGAGGCGCGCTTCGACGGCCGCTACGCCCAACTGAAGGAAGACTTCAACGCCGCCATCGACAGCCTGAAGGACGCCATGGGCTCGATCGCCGAGGCGGCCAGCGGCATGGAAGCCGGCGCAAACGAAATCGCGGGCGCCTCCAGCGACCTTTCCAAGCGCACCGAGCAACAGGCCGCCAGCCTGGAAGAGACCGCCGCGGCCCTCGACGAGATCACCGCCACGGTCCGCCGCAGCGCCGATGGCGCCAAACAGGCCTCGGCCGCCGCTTCGGCCGCCAGCACCGACGCCGATCGCTCGGGCGAGGTCGTCCGCGAGGCCGTCGCCGCCATGGGTGAGATTGAAAAGTCCTCGGGCCAGATCACTCAGATCATCGGCGTGATCGACGAAATCGCCTTCCAGACCAACCTGCTGGCCTTGAACGCTGGGGTCGAGGCCGCGCGCGCGGGTGACGCCGGCCGAGGCTTCGCCGTCGTGGCTCAGGAAGTTCGCGCCCTGGCTCAACGCTCGGCCGACGCGGCCAAGGAGATCAAGACCCTGATCGCCAGCAGCACCTCGCAGGTCGAGCGCGGCGTACGCTTGGTGGGCGACACCGGTCAGGCCCTGTCCGGCATCGTCGCCAAGGTCGGCGAGATCAACAGCCTGATCCGCGAGATCGCCGACTCCTCGCAGGAGCAAGCCACGGGTCTCAACGAGGTCAACGCCGCGGTGAACCAGATGGACCAGGTCACCCAGCAGAACGCCGCCATGGTCGAGCAGGCCAATAGCGCCGCCGCGTCGCTGCGCGGCGAGGCCCATGACCTGGCCCACCAGGTGTCGCGCTTCCAGACCGGCAGGCCGCCCGAACGCCGCGCCGCGCCTGCGCCCGCTCGCAAGGCCGTTCACGAACAACGCGTCCGGGCCCAGGGCCTGGCGCGCCCAGGCGCGGCGGCGGCGGCGGCCAACTGGGAAGAATTCTAGGGTGTGGGAGAGCGAACCTGCCGAAGCAGCAGGTTCGCCGTGGCCGCCGCCGAGCCGTCACCGGTCAAGGCGGCGGCCACGATCACACCATCCTTGACCGAATAGGCCACGACCGCATTGCCGCCCGGGGTTCCGCCGAGATGGCCGAGCCACAGGCTTTTCGAGCCGTCGGCCTCTGGAACCTCGGTCACCATCACGCCCAACCCGTAGAAGCTCCCGGCATCGAACATCGGATAGAGCTTGCCGAACATCGCCTGGACGGTCTCCTGCTTCAGCAGCTGGCCGCCCAGCAGCGCGCCCCAGACCCGCGCCATGTCGCCGGCCGAGCCGACGGCGGGCCCCGCTGGCCCAGCCCAGGCCGGCTCGATCGGCGCCTCCTTGGCCGAGACCAGCTTGGCGACGTCCTCGGCCTTGTCGACGATCGACAGCATCCTCAGGGCCTTGAGCCCCAGGGGCTTGACGATCCGGGCCTCCACCGACGTCTGCCAGGACTGGCCGTCGACCGTCTCGATGACCTTGCCCAGCAAGGCGTAGCCGGTGTTCGAGTAGCGCCAGCGCTCGCCAGGGCATGACATGGCGCCGTGGCGGGCGATGATCTTCAGGTCCTCGTCCAGGGTGTGGGCGCGATGCTCCGCCCTCGCCTTCAGGTCCTCGTTGGCGCTGAACAGGCCGCCTGTATGGGCCAGGAGGTCCCGGATCGTGACCACGTCGCCATTCGGAACCCCGGCCACATACTTGCCGATGGGGTCTTCCAGCTTCAATTTGCCGGCCTCGACCAGCTGCAGGACGACGACCGCGATCAAGGTCTTGCCGGCGCTCGCCCAGAACAGCATCGGCGGCTGCTCACCGCTGTCCGTGCGCTCCCAAGCGCCCTTGCCGGGAACGAGTACGGCGGCGGTCGCGGCCGGAGCCTTGGTCGCCGCCTTGGCCTGGTCGAAAGCCGCCTCCAGCCGCGCGACCGTCACGGGGTCGAGCGCGGCCTTGGGGATTTCGGGCACGAGCGGCGGCGCGACCGGCGCATGCGGCGGCGGGCCGGCATAGGTCAGCGCGCTCTTGCAGACCACGGGCTTGTAATCGGCGGCCGCCGCGATCGCCGGCAGAACCGCCAAGACCAAGCTCAGCCCGATCGCTCGCATCGCCATTCTCCGCGTCTGGCCTCAGGAGGCTAAACGCGTATGGCGAAGTTTAGGCTCACCGCCCCTTCGGACGACCCGGACCGGTATTGCCCCGCACCGTGCGCGCCCCGGAGACCGGACGCTTGGGCCCGGCCGCCTTGCCGCCGGCCGACTTGGCGCCGACCTTGTAGCTGGGCGCGGTCGAGACCTTCTTCTGGACCTTGGGGCCCAGCTTCTTGACCGACTTGACCGCGGCCTTGCCGGGCTCGGCGGCGACAGCGCTCTCGACCGCCGGAGCAGCCTTGGCGGCGGGGGCCTTCTTCTTGACCGGCTTAGCCTCGCGCGGATCGGGCAAGCCCGCCTCGATCGCGGCCTTGGCGGCGGCTTCGTCGGCCAGGCGCTTGGACTTCTTGACCGTGTTGCGCGAGGCCCGGATGCGTTCTTCCTCGCGTTCCCGGCGTTCGAACTCGCGCTTGCCCCGGCCGCTGTGGCCCTTGGCCTCGCCGTCGGCATAGGGGTTGGCGCCCGACTTGATGGTGATGCGCAGCGGCACCCCCGGCAGGTCGAAGCTCTCGCGCAGGCTGTTGATCAGATAGCGCCGATAGTGATCGGGCATCTGGTCGGCGCGGCTGGAGAACAGCACGAAGGTCGGCGGACGGGCCTTGGTCTGGGCCATGTACTTGGGCTTCACGCGGCGACCGCTGACGGCGGGCGGCGGGTGGCGCTGCATGGCCATCTGCAGCCAGTCGTTCAGGTCGCGCGTCTTGACCTTGGTCGACCAGTCCTTGTGGATCTTCAGCACGGCCGGCATCAGCTTGTTGACGCCGCTGCCGGTCTCGCCCGACAGCGCCACCACCGGCGCGCCGCGCACCTGGGGCAGCATGCGCTCGGCGTGTTCGCGGAAGGCGGCCAGGGTCGCGGCCTGGTCCTCGATCAGGTCCCACTTGGCCAGCACGAAGACCAGGGCGCGGCCTTCGCGCTCGGTCAGGTCGGCGATCTGCAGGTCCTGGATCTCGAACGGATGGGTAGCGTCCATCACCAGCACCACGACCTCGGCGAAGGTGATGGCGCGGATGGTGTCCTGGGTGGAGAGCTTCTCCAGCTTCTCCTGCACCTTGGCCTTCTTGCGCAGACCGGCGGTGTCGACCAGGCGGACCTTCTTGTCGCCCCAGACCCAGTCGACCGAGATGGAGTCGCGGGTGATGCCGGCCTCGGGACCCGTCAGCAGGCGCTGCTCGCCGATCAGGCGGTTGATCAGGGTGGACTTGCCGGCGTTCGGGCGGCCGACGATGGCCAGGCGGATCGGCTTGTCCTCGTCGTCCTCGTCGCCGGAATATTGGTCCTCGGGAACAGCTTCCAGCATGGCGGCATAGAGCTCGGCCATGCCCTCCCCGTGCTCGCCCGAGATCGGGATCGGCTCGCCAAGACCCAGCTTGTACGCTTCGCCGATACCCGACTGGCCGGCTTTGCCCTCGGCCTTGTTGGCGGCGATGATCACCGGCTTGCCGCGACGGCGCAGCAAGGTGGCGAACACCTCGTCCAGCGGGGTGACGCCCTCGCGGGCGTCATAGATGAACAGCGAGAGGTCGGCCTCCTCGACGGCCAGTTCGGTCTGGTGGCGCATGCGCGCCTCGAGGCTCTCGTCGGAGACGTCCTCGAAGCCGGCGGTGTCGATCAGTTCCAGGTCCAGGTCGCCGAGGCGTCCCGAGGCATAGCGGCGGTCACGGGTGACCCCCGGCTGATCGTCGACGATGGCCAGCTTCTTGCCGGCCAGACGGTTGAACAGCGTGGACTTGCCCACATTCGGGCGGCCGACGATGGCGAGTTTCAAAGGCATAGGCGTCCAGTAGTCGATTTTCGGCCAAGTCGCAAAAGCGGCTCGGAAAAAGCGAAGGCCCGGGCCAGCTTTCGCCGACCCGGGCTTCAAGAGCATTCAGTTGTCGTCCGGGCTCGAAAGAGCCCTTTCGGCTAGCGGATGGCGACCAGTTCGGCCTCGTCCGTGACCAGGTAGATCATGTCGCCGACCGCGATCGGGTTCAGCAGAACCGCCGCGCCGATCTTCAGAGTCTTTTCCTTGGCGCCGGTCTTGGCGTTCAGGGCCACGGCCTCGCCGGCGCTGGACACCGTGATCAGGCGACCATTGGCCAGGATCGGGGTCGACCACAGGATCGGGTGCTTGGCGCGCTTCTTCTTCTGCTTCTTGGAGAGGGCCTCGGTGTTGTTGAGGTCCTGCAGCCAGTAGACCGAGCCGTTTTCGCGCGAGACGCAGATAACCTGGCCGGCCTTGTCGACGACATAGACGACATCGCCGGCGGCCCAGGGGGTGGTGATGGCCGTGACGGGCAGGCTCCAGCGGGCCTGGCCGGTGCGCAGGTCGGTGGCGGCGAAGACGCCTGAATGGCTGACGGCGAAGACGTCGCCCTTGTAGATCACCGGGCGGCCCGGGATGTCGCGGATTTCCGACAGCGCGTTGGTGCGGCTGGCGCGCGACAGGGCCTCGCTCCACAGGTCGTTGCCGTTGGCGGCGCGCAGGGCCACCAGTTCACCCGAAGCGAAGCCCGAGACGACCGTGTCGCCACTGACGGCCGGGGTCGAGGAGCCCAGGATACGGGCCGGCTCGCTCAGCGCCTGATAGGTCCAGCCGGGCGCGCCGGTTTCGGCGTTGTAGGTCAGCAGCTCGTTATCGGTCGACACGACGAAGACGCGGCCGTCGACGACGGTCGGCGCGCCATGGATCGGGGTCGAGGTCGGTTGCGTCCAACCCAGATCGCCCGTCGTGGCGTCCAGCTGGGCCACGAAACGGAAGCCGGAAGAGACATAAAGCTTGTTGCCCGCGCCGACGGCGACGCCGCCGCCGAAGCCCAGGCGGTCATTCTTCTTGGGGATCAGGCCCAGGAAGCCGCCCTTGATGCTCGGGCCGGCCGCGGGACGGAGATCCTTGCGCCAGATCGTCGAGCCGGTCCTGGCGTCCAGGGCCACGACGTCGGCGACGCCGTCCATCACGTAGACGCGACCGTCGGCCGAAACCGGCGGGGCGGTGACGTGGAACTGGCGGCCGCCCTTCTTGCCGAAGCCCTTCTTCCAGGCGATCTCGAAGGCCTTGCCCGCGTCGACATGCTCGATCGACTGCTCGGGGTTACCGCCCGGCAGGCGCCACTCGGTCTGGGCGACCGCTTCGGGCAGGAAGAAGTCGGCGCCCTTCAGCGACTCGCTGGCCTCGACCTTCTGGTCGAAGGCGATGATCGAGATGCGCTGGCCTTGGCTGGCCGTGGATTTGTTCTTGTCGCCCTTCCCGCCAAACGGGTTGAGCTTCGAAACCGTCGAGCAGCCGGAGACGGCCACGGTCGCCGACATCAGCGCGACCAGGGCGACGGAACGCTTGGAGATCATCAGACGGCTCATTGGGCGGCGTTGGGGGCGGCTTGCGGGCCGGCGACGGGAGGCAGTTGGCTCATAGGCGGCATGGGCGGCAGGCTGGCGGCGGCCTTCACGGCGGCGGCCAAGTCCTTGGCCGAGCCCGAGTCGATCAGTTGCATGGCCGCCTGAGCGCGCTGGCGCACCTCTTCGGACGTGCTGGCGTCGAGCGAATTGGCCAGGATCACGAAACCCGCGCGGGCGCCGGCCGTATCACCGGCCTGCAGCTTGGCGAAGGCCAGGGCCTCCTTGGCGTACACGCGGTACGGACTCTTTTCCCCCGCCAAAGGCGTCAACCTCGTCTCGATGTCTTTGTACGAGGCGGTGTCCATCAGCGCGAAGGCGGATTTGAGGCGCGCCAGGTCGCCCAGCAGCGGGCTCGGCGCGGCCTTCGCGGCCTCGTCGAAATAGGTGACGGCTTCCTTGGTCTTGTTCTCTTCGATGCGGATGTCGCCCATCTGCAGCAGGGCCAGGGCCTTATAGCCCTTGGCGCCCCCGTCGGCGACGGCCTTGAACTGGCCGAAGGCCTTGGTCGGACCTTGCTTCTGCGCGGTCTCGAGGGCCGCCTGGTAGCTTTCCGAGGCCTTGTTGGCCTGGTTGGCCTGGTACGAATTCCAGCCCCAGTAGCCGCCGACGCCGATAACGACGGCCGCCGTCGCCGCCGCCACCCAGGGCAGCGACTTCACCACGAGGGTGCGATAACGCTCCGACCGAAGCTGCTCTTCGACTTCGTCAAAAACATCGACCACGAAACGAGGCTCCGAAACGGGCGGTGCCGCCCTTGGACGTCGCGCCCGAACTTGGCCGACATCGCTGGTTTAAGACAGATTGTGGCGGGCGAAGGGCCGCCCGTCGAGGCGGGGAACCTATAGCGTGCCGCGCCGTGCCGCAACGCGCCGTTTCAGGTCTTCTTGGCGTAGTAGGTCTCGGCCTCGCCGGGGAAGCTGCGGTTCTTCACGTCGCGGGCGTATTCCGCCGCCGCGCGCTCGATTTCGTTCTTCAAATCGGCGTAGCGACGAACGAATTTCGGCGTCCAGTCGAACAGACCCAGCATATCGTCGACCACCAGGACCTGGCCGTCGCACCCAGCCGAGGCGCCGATTCCGATGGTCGGGACCGACACGGCCTCGGTGACTTCGCGCGCCAGGCTCTCGGCCACGCCCTCGACGACGATGGCGAAGGCCCCGGCCTCGGCGGTCTGGCGGGCTTCCTCCAGCACCTTGGCGCGGCCGGCCTCGTCCTTGCCCTTGGCCTTGAAGCCGCCTTCCAGCAACACCGCCTGGGGGCGCAGGCCGACATGGCCCATCACCGGCACGCCGCGCTGGGTGAGATAGGCGATGGTCGCGGGTACGGTGGGACCGCTCTCGACCTTCACCGCTTGGGCGCCGGTCTCCTTCATGATCCGTACGGCGTTGGCGTAGGCTTCCTCGTGCGAGGCCTCGTACGAGCCGAACGGCATGTCGACCACGACCATGGCCTTCCTCGAACCGCGCATGACCGCCTGACCGTGCAGGATCATCATCTCCATGGTCACGCCGACGGTGTTGGGCAGGCCATGAACCACCATGCCGACCGAATCCCCCACCAGCAACAGGTCGCAGGCGTCGTCCAACGCGGCGGCGACGGGGGCGGAATAGGCGGTCAGGCAGACGATCGGCTCGCCGCCCTTGCGCGCGGTGATGTCGGGGGCGGCCAGACGGCGGACCGTCTCTTCACGGTGAGCGGACAGGGCGAACCCTCCCTACGGCTATACTTTGGGCGCCGTTTGTGGGCCGGATTGCGCCGCACCGCAACATGAACAGTGATAACGCCGCCCGCCGCGCCCTGATCGAGCCCGGCGAGCGGCGCCGATTAAAGTTCCTCGACCGCTCGCGTCACGGCGAAGGCCAGGGCCACCACCGCCAGACCCGCCGCCAGCCACAGCGCCTCGGCGCTGGCCGGCGTGGTCAGCACCGCATTGAACTTGGCGATGCTCGCGTCGATCTCGGTCTGCAGGTTGTGGCCGCTGTTGCGGGACAACTGAGAGACCTCGTTGGAGAAGCGGCTGCTCAGGATCTGGAACGCCGCGAACAGGCCGGCGGCGGTGCCGGCCCCAGCGATAAAGACCCGTCGCATCGCCCAGCCACGGTCCAGCTTGGCCGCCATCTGCGCGTTGAACAGCGCCGAGTCCGGAAACGATGGCGCTTCGGCGAACATGCGGCTCAACTGCGCTTCGAAATCGGGTTCAGCCATGAGCCTCCCTCCTCGCGCCTTCCTCGGGTCGGGCGAGTTTCGCCCGAAGTTTGTCCAAACCACGTTTGACATGGGATTTGACCGTGCCGATCGGGATGTTCAAGGCCTCGGACGCTTCCGCGTGAGACCAATCGGCTCCGTAGCAGAGCGAAACGCATAGGCGCTCGCCCCGTGACAGAACCTTCAACGCCTCGTCGAGATCGATGCGGCTGGCGGCGTCTCTCGAGGCGTCGCGCACCATAACGTCCTCGACCGGCTCGACGTTGTCCGAGAAGATCAGTCGCGCTTCCCGCTTGACCTTCTTCAGATAGAGCCGAGCGGCGATCTTCTTGATCCAGGCGCCGAAGGTTCCATCCCCCCGATACTCGGCCACCTGTTCGAAACCAGCCATGAACGCATCTTGGGCCAGGTCGTCGGCCGTGGACGGATCGGCGCCCATGCGTCTCAAGAGACCCCGGACGGCCGAGCCGTGCCGACGCACCAGCTCCCCGTAGGCCCTTCGGTCGCCCGCCGCCGCAAGGGCGGCGAGTTCAACGTCGTGACCGGTTGGCGGGCGTTCCATGCCCATTGGGTCAAGCCCTCCCCAGGCTCCCGGCGGCTTAAGCCCGCTGGTCCTTGTTGGGGTTGAAGAAGCTCAGGATGATATAGGCGATGCCGATCACGGTCGGGATGCTGGCGACACCCAGCGCCGGCGACACCACGTCGTGCTCGTCGAGCCCCACGCAGACGCCGAAGATGGCGAAGCCGATGCCGACGGCGATCATGATGACACCGGTGCGGATGTCGCGAACCGCCGACGAGGCCGGACGGACATCGCGGGTCAGGGTTTCCACGACCTCGGCCGGCAGGGCTTGGCCCTTTTCGATCGCGGTGCGGACCACGTCGTGCATGCGCCGACGCTCCAGATGCTTGAAGAGGCCCAGGATGGGCAGACAGACAATCGCCGCGACCATCGCGAACGCACCCAGCGGAACGAGCATTTCCATAAGTCTTCCTCCAGTTCGTTGGACGACGCCCCCGCGCCGCCTTCACTAGTAAGAGGCGTCCATGGCTCTGTTTGGAGGCGCCCGCCGGGATGAAACTTTCGTAAGACTGGAAATCAGCCGACAGACAGCCCCAGGCGGCGCCAGACCGAAGGACCGCCAGCCGCCAAGACCGTCATCGCCAGGAACAAGATCGCGGCGATCGGCGCCAAGGCGGGCGCCAGCGTCGACACGGCCAGGTTCAGCACCGGCGAGCAGACCCAGAGGACCAGGGCCAGGACCACCGCCCCGGCGGCGGCCGTGGTCAAGCCGTCCAGGAAGGCCTGACGCTCGATCCGCTTCATCACCTCGGCGGTGAAGATGTCGGCGCGGCTTTGCTTGGGCGTCTCGCCCAGGAAAGCCGAGAGTTGATCGTCCAGGTTCATCGGGCTTCTCCTAGAACGGCCAGCAGTCGCTCGCGACCACGGGTAACATGCGATTTGACGGTGCCCAAAGGAAGTCCGAGCGCGTCGGCCACTTCGGCGTGGGACCAGCCCTGGCCGAGACTAAGCGTAACGCAGGCGCGCTGGTCTTCCGGAAGGGTCGCCAGGGCCTTTTCGAGCGCCATGCGATCCTCGGCCCCGACCTCCGCGGCGGCTTCCAGTTCCTGCTCCCCCCGCCAGGCTTCGTCGCGAGCGGCCGCGCGCTGGGCGCCGCGCCGTTGCGAGAGAGCCTTCTTCCAGGCCACGCCATAGAGCCAGGCCCGGAAGCCCTCGTCCTCGCGCAGCTTGGGAAGACCCGCCCAGGCGGCCACGAAGGCTTCCTGGGCGATGTCGTCGGCGTCGATCCAGCCGCTCTTGCGCAGGAAACCCCGCAGCGGCTTCTCGTGGATCGCCACCAGCCGCGCGAAGGCGGCCTGGGAGCCCGCGCGCGCCTGTCTGACGAGCGCGGCTTCCATCAGATGGTCGGGCCTTTCTGGTCGAGCACCACCTGCACCAGGGTCGCCGCGCACAGCGAGCCCAGTACGAAGGCCGCGATCACGAAGGCCTCGCCGGCGCCGTACATGTCGGTCGCCGCGGCGACGGTGAAGCCGCAGGCCAGCAGGCCGAACAGCACCACCTGGTACCAGGTGCGCTCGCGGCGGCGGCGGTAGCGCGGACGATCATCGTCGTCGGCCTCGCCGTGCCAGCGCTTGTTGAGCTTGCCCAGCAGCTCGGGCGGCGGCTCGCGGCCAGCGGCGGCGTAGGTCTTGATCAGGTCCAGCGTCTCGCGATTGGCGCGGTACGACAGCCAGCTCTGCCAGGCGCCGAACACGAACCAACTCATCGGGAAGATAAGCCACCAGAAATGACGGAACAGGTCTTCGGACATCGTATCCTCCCTTATCGAGCGTTGAGTTGAGCGACGAGCGCGGCGGGCGGCTCGTGGCCGGCGCTGGCCAGGTCGCGCAGGGTTTCGACCACTTCGCGGCGGGCGCGGTCGTCCAGCCACGCGCGGAAGGCGCCGAGCAGCATGAAGCCCATGGGGAACAGCAGCCACCAGAAGTCACGGAACAGGTCGGTCATCGGTTAGTCCCTTCGATCAGGGCGCGATCATTCGCGCTTTCGAAGGTTAGTCGCCGCCGACCACCGCGCTGGATGCAGAGACGTACGAAATAATTTCGGACATCGAACTGAACGACACGGTCGGACGGTGCTCGGCCAGGATCGAGGGCTTGGCGTAGCCCCAGCCGACAGCCCCGCAATCCAGGCCCACGGCGCGCGCGGCCTCGATGTCGCGGGTCTCGTCGCCGATGCAGATGATCTTGTCGCGCGAGACGCCCCGGCGCGTGACCTGCTTGAACTTGCGGGCCTTGCCGAACAGCGACGCGCCGCAAGCGTAGAGGCTGATCAGGTTCGCCAGGTCCTCGCCCAGCACGCGGCGGATCACCTGCTCGCTGTTGGAGCTGACCACCGCGATCTTCACGCCGGCCTGGTGCAGGGCGCTCAGCATCCTGGCGGTCTCGGGGAACAGCGGGATGGTGTGGGCGTCGGCGGCCATCAGCTTCTTGCCGGCCCGTGCGATCAGCGGCAGCTTCCAGGGCGAGACGCCGAGATAGCGGATGACCTCGCGGGTGCTGCGGCCGCGCAGCATCTCGATCTCCTCGTCGGTGACGGTCTTGAAGCCGTACCGGCGCGCCATCGGATTGACGGCCCGCATCATCCACGCCGCGCTGTCAGCCAGCGTGCCGTCGAAGTCGAAGATGACCAACTCGTACCGCGAGACGGCGTCCCCCACGCGCACCCATGCCCCTTTTTGTCCGCCCGAAGCGGACGATTGGTCCAGTGATAGACCGATCCCCCGAGTATTGTCGTCTTAAACTTCGCTCACGCCGGGCCCGAAAGCGTGGATAATTTCGCCACTTAGCTCAGGGCCGCGTCGTAGGCGTCGGGCTTGAAGCCGACTAGGCGGCGGTCGCCGAGGTCCAGGACCGGGCGCTTGATCATCGACGGCTGGGCCAGCATCAAGGCGATGGCCTTCTCCGCGTTCAGGTCCTGCCTGTCGGCTTCATCCAGCTTGCGGAAGGTCGTGCCCGCGCGGTTCAGGATCGTTTCCCAGCCGTGCTCCTTGACCCAGCCCTCCAGGCGGGCGCGATCGATCCCGACGGCCTTGTAGTCGTGGAAGGCATAGGCCTGGCCGCGCTCTTCCAGCCACTTCCGAGCCTTGGCGACCGTGTCGCAGTTCTTGATGCCGTACATCGTGGCGGTCATGGCCAGGCTCCCAAAAGACTTGTCGGGCGCGAGCGAATCCGCGGCGCACCGTCACCCCTGCCCTAGCCGAGCCCCAGGTCCGCGCCAACCGCTTGACGACCGGCGCGATCCAATCCATAACCATATCATTACATAACAAGTAGATTATATATGACCCTCGCCGCCGCCAGCCTCGACACCACCTTCGCCGCCCTGGCCGACCCGACCCGTCGCGCGATCATCGCCCGATTGGCCCAGGGGCCGGCTTCGGTCAGCGAACTGGCCCAGCCGTTCGCCATGAGCCAGCCGGCCATCTCCCGTCACCTGAAGGTGCTGGAGAGCGCCGGCCTGATTTCGGGCGGCAAGGAGGCTCAGCGGCGCCCCCGCAAGCTGGAGGCCCAACCGATGGCGGAAGCCGCCGCCTTCCTGGAGGCCTATCGCGCCTTCTGGGAGACCCGTTTCACCGAACTCGACCAGGTTCTCGAGGACCTGAAGTCCCAACGCCCCAAGAACCCCTGAAGAGATCAAGGAGACACCCGTGACCAAACTGACCGTCGCCCAGTCCGGCGATACGGACCTGATCGTCACCCGCACCTTCAACGCACCGCGCGACCTGGTCTTCCAGGCCTTCGGCGAGCCCGCCCTGGTGCAACGCTGGCTGCTGGGCCCGCCCGGCTGGACCATGCCGGTCTGCGAGATCGACCTGCGTCCCGGCGGCAAGTTCCGCTACGTCTGGCGCAACGAAAGCGGCGTCGAGATGGGCATGAGCGGCCTTTATCTTGAGATCGAGGCCCCTGAGCGCACTGTCCACGAGGAACTCTTCGACGAGGACTGGACCGACGGCCGCACCCGGGTCACGACCTTGCTGACCGAGAGCGCCGGCGTCACCACCATGACCATGACGATCCAGTACGCTTCCCCGCAAGGCCGCGCCCAGGCCCTGGCCACGCCGATGCTGGACGGCATGGAAGCCGCCTACAGCAGTCTCGAAACCCTGCTGGCGGAGACGACTCAGCCGGCCTGAGAGGTCTTCTTGGCCTTGGTCAGCTGACGCAGGGCGTCCTTGCCGTTCCAGCGGGCCGTGGGGTCCGACGTCGCCGCCAGTCGCGCGGCGACGTCCAGGACCGCGGCCTTGAGGACCGGACTCTTGCGCGTTCCGATCGCCCGCAGCGCCCAGTTCACGCCCTTCTTGACGAAGTTGCGGGAGTCCGTGGCCGCGCCCTCGATCAGCGGCAGGCGCGCCAGGAACACGTCGTCCGGCAGCTCCTTGCGATGCAAGGCCACACAGGCCAGCAGGGCGAAGGCCGCGCGCTTGCCGAACTCGTCGTTCAGCCGCGCCCATTGGTCGATCTTGGCCAAAGCGTGCGGCGTGCGGTCGAACAGGTCGAAGCAGAGGGTGTCGGTGACCGCCCAACTGTCGAAATCGACCCGCCAGGCGTCCATCTGCTCGGGCGTGACCAGCTTCGGATCATCGACCATGCCGGCCAGAAGCCGCGCCTCGTACCAGCCGGTATCCCAGAGCTCCTGCGCCAGGGCGTGGTCGCGGCCAAGCCGCTTGGCCATGGCGCGCAACTGGCCCACAGGCACGCCGAACGCCTTCTCGTAGGTGATCGCGTAGCGCGCCATGCCCTCGCGGTGGCTCTCCGAGCCGAGCGCCTCCAGTTCCGCCAGGACCTCGGCCGCGCTCGCCATCAGCCTCGCAGCTCCCAGCTGTCGAGCACGATGTGCTGGGTCTGGCCCAGCTTGCTCCGCACGAGCACGAAACGGTCGACGGTCCAGCGGATCGGCGCGATCGCCTGGGCCGGGATCACCTGGCCGTCGTAGAGCAGCGTGATGTGCGGGGTGAAGCTCTTGTCCGGCTTCAGACCCGCGCCCGCCATCTTCAAGCCCAGAGCCTTCTGGAAGCCGATGAGCTCTTGCACGCCCTCCCCGCCTTGCAGGGTGAAGGGGTTGTTGCCTGGTCGGTTGGCGAAGCTGACCGCCTGGTCGAACGTCACCTCGAAGGGCGCGATCTCCAAGGCCCCGCCCGCCAACTGGCCCTTGCGGACCATGTCGGCCGGCAGACCCACATAGTCGCCCAGATGATGCAGGGTGATGTGGAAGCGGTCGGTCAGCAGCGGCGCGCCGCGCAGGTTCAGCGCGTCCTTCAGTCGGCGCGCCTCGTGGGCGATGCGCTCGGCCGTTTCAGGATCCGGATACAGCAGGAACATCAGCCGGTCGGTCGGCGTGGGCGGATCGAAGCCCGGCAGGCCCATCTGCAGTGTTTCGGCCATCCGGCTCCTCCATCCTCGTCGCCAGAATTACGCCGCTTCGGTCTTCCCTCCAACCGGCTCCGCCTGTTGCCGAATTACATTTCGTTTACGTGCGTAATCGTTGGCTTGACGCGATCGTTTACGTGCGTAATCGTCTAAGCATGGAAACGACCCCACAACGCATCAGCGCCGCCGAGAGCGAAGTCATGAAGGTCCTGTGGGCGCAAAGCCCCAAGGCCGCCGACGACGTGCTCGCCATCCTGGCCAAGGAACAGGGCTGGGCCGAGGGCACGGTGAAGACCCTGCTCAACCGCCTCCTGAACAAGGGCGCGATCGCCGCCGACAAGGACGGTCGCCGCTTCCTCTACCGGCCGCTGATCGGCCGCGAGGACTATGTCGACTCCGAGAGCCAAGGCCTGCTGGACCGACTGTTCGACGGCCGCCTCGCCCCCTTGGTCAGCCACTTCTCCAAGCGCGAGAAGCTGGCCCCCGAGGATGTCGCCGAACTGCGCCGCCTGTTGGAGAAGATCGACGATGGCCAATAACGTGGCGAGTAATCTGATCCTCTTCCTGCTGGAAGCCAACTTGGCTCTGGCCGTCGCCGTCCTGCTGGTGCTGGTCCTGCGCAAGCCGGTCCGCCTCGCGTTCGGCGCTCGCACCGCCTACGCCCTGTGGCTGGTCGTGCCGCTGGCGATCCTGGCCCTGCTGATCCCGGCGCGGACCATTACCCTGCCCGCTCCGGCTTCGGCCAACCCATCGACCGTCATCGCGACGACCCAGGCGCCCGCGCCGGTCCAGCCGCCGTCGATGATCAAGCCCATTCCGCGCCAGTTGCGGATCCTGCCTATCGCCGAGATCGCCCTGGCGCTCTGGGTCGTCGTCGCCCTCGGGGGACTGATCGTCCAGGCCGAACGCCAGCGCCGGTTCGTCCGCTCGCTGGGCAAGCTCAGCGCCTCGACCGAGAAGGGGTTGCTCTGGTCCGAGCGTCCGGGCGTCGGCCCGGCCGTGATCGGCGCCCTGGCTCCGCGCGTGGTGTTGCCGGCCGACTTCGCCCAACAGTTCACGGCCCAGGAACAGGCCCTGATCCTGGCCCATGAGAAGAACCACCTCGCCGTCGGCGACGCCCAGATCAACGCGGTCGTCACCGCCCTGCAGTGTCTCTTCTGGTTCAACCCGATGATCCACCTGGGCGCGGCCGCCCTGCGCGTCGACCAGGAGATCGCCTGTGACGCCGCCGTCCTGGCCCGCCACCCCAAGACCCGCCGCGCCTATGGCGAAGCCATGCTGAAGACCCAGCTGGCCGCCTGCGCCCCGCCGCTGGGCTGCCACTGGCCAGCCTCGGCCAACAAACAACTGAAGGAGCGCTTCAGCATGCTCGGTCATCACCATGCCAACCGTCGACGTCATCTGGCCGGCGCCGTCGCCGTCGCGGTCCTGGGCCTCGGCTCCGGCGTCGCCGCCTGGGCCGCCCAGCCCGCCCAGGTCGTCCAGCAGTCCCAGGAAGACAGCCGGCGGGCCGTCGCCCGCCATCTGGGTCGCCCGCTGTTCGACGCGGTCCGCTCGCACGACCTGGGCGCCGTCCGTGAACTGATCACCCTGGGGGCCAATGTGAACTACGTCGCCCCCGGCGATGGCGCGCCCCTGATCGAGGCCGCCCGCACGGGCCAGGCCGAGATGGTCCAGGCCCTGCTGGCCGCCGGCGCCAATCCCAGCCTGGCGGTGCGCGGCGATGGCGACCCGCTGATCCAGGCCGCCCTGGCCGGTCGTCTCGACATCGTCCGAGCCCTGGTCGAACGTGGCGCCGACGTCGAGGCCTTCGTGCCCGGCGACGAGACCCCGCTGATCAACGCCGCGCGCGGCGGGAACCTGGCGGTCGTCACCTATCTGGTCGAGCGCGGCGCCGACGTGAACCGCGCCGTCCTGGCCAATCCCGGTGAGATGCGCTCGCCCCTGGGCATGGCCCAGAAGAACGGCCACGGCGCGGTCGCGAACTATCTGAAGAGCCGGGGCGCGCGCGGCTAAGGCCGTCCGGGAGCGCGGCGAGACCGTCGCGCTCCACCCCGCATTTTCCCTTTAAAAATCAGCGAGATTTTCAACGATGGCGATCATCGACGCCCGAACCTTGCCTGACGCCAGCCCGATAGACGCTGATCTTCTGATCATCGGCGGCGGCTTGGCCGGCATCACCCTGGCCAAGGAGCTGGCCGGCGGTCCGCTGAAGGTCGCGATCCTCGAGAGCGGCGGCCTGGAAATCGACATGGAGAACCAGGCGCTCTACGCCGGCTCCGGCGTCCAGAAGGCTCCGGGCAATCCGGATCGTCCGTTCAACGACTATCCGGTCCAGTCGCGGGTCCGGGCGCTGGGCGGCTCGGGCATGGTCTGGGGCGGCAAGTGCGCGCCGCTCGACCCCGCCGACTTCGCCGAGCGCGCCTGGATCCCCCACAGCGGCTGGCCGGTCACCCGCGAGCAGATGCAGCCCTATTACGATCGGGCCTGCGACGTGCTGGAGATCCCGCGCTTTCCGCTGAACCGCCCCGCCCCCACCGAACCGGAGCGCCAGCCCCTGGCGCTGGATCCGGCTGACGGCTTCTTCCCGGCCCCGCGCGAGTTCTCGAAGTTCTCGGGCGGCTCGAACAAGGCCGCGTTCGACGACTTCCGCACCAAGTTCGCGCAAGCCGCCAACATCACCGTCTACCTGTACGCCAATGTCGTGAAGATCCGGCGCGAGGGCGACCAGATCACCGGCCTCGACGTGGCCTGCCTGGACGGCAAGCGGCACACCGCCAAGGCCAAGCGCTACGTGCTCGCCGTCGGCGGCATCGAGAACGTCCGGCTGCTATTGGCCTCCGACAACCTCGGCAACCGCGAGGATCTGGTCGGCCGCTTCTTCCAGGGCCACGTCACCTATTCGAACGACGGCGACAGCCAGTCCGAGGGCACGGCCATGGCGATCGCGCGCGCCGCGCCGATGGATCTCTACGCCCCGACCAAGCGCATGGCCGCCCACTGCGTGATCGGCTCGGGCCTTCCCGCCCAGAAGCGGATGAAGACCGGCAACTTCACCGCCACCCTGTTCCGCGCCAACTTCTCCGGAGCGGCCGCGGCGGTGGGCGCGGACACCCTCACGATCGGCAAGGCCAGCGCCCGGGTCGGCAAGGGCCAGGACGAGCCGCAGCTGCTCGGCTATTTCGCCATGACCGAGCATTTCCCCAATCCCGACAGTCGGGTGACCCTGGATCCCGACAACAAGGACCCGTTGGGCGTGCCACGGGTGCGCCTGACCTGGGTCTATGGCGACAAGGACTATGCCGACCTGGAGCGTTCGGTCGCGGGCCTGGCCGACGCCCTCGGGGCGTCTGGCGAAGGCCGCATGTGCTGGTCCATCGAGCGGAGCAAATTGCTCGGCCTCTCCAGCGCCTCGCGCCACCACATGGGCACGACCCGGATGCACGCCGATCCGAAGAAGGGCGTGGTCGATCCGGATTTACGGCTGCACGAGGCCCGAAATCTCTACGTCGCCGGCAGCTCGGTCTTCCCGACCTCCGGCATCGCCAATCCGACCCTGACGATCCTGGCCCTGGTCATGCGCCTGGCCGATCACCTGAAATCCGACTTGAAAGCCCTTGGCGGAGCCGCCTGATGACCAGCCGTCGCGATCTCCTGGCCGCCCTCGTCGCCCTGGCCGCCACCCCCACCCTCGCCCGCGCCGCCGCGCCCGATGTCTTCGCCGGCCTCGATCGCGCCGCCGTCCAGCGCATCGGCAAGGCGTGGCTCGAGCAGCATCCGAAGGCCAGCGCCAAGGAGCTGACCTCCCGCCTGTTCCCGGGCGGACGCGGTCCGGAAGCCCTGCTCCGCCTGCGGACCCAGACCGCCGCCGACTTCCGGAAGGGCGCGGTGTTCACCTATCGCGGCTGGCGACTGTCGGACACCGAGGGCGCTCTGCTGGCGCTCCTGTCGTTGGAAGGCCAGCCTTAGCCCGGTCAAGGGTTGGCCTGGGCCGGAAGAAGGGCGGGCGTCGGAGCGGACTTGTCCGCCTCGACGTTCAACCGCCAGAGGGCGAAGGCCGCGCCGGTCAGGGTCAGGGCCACCGCCGTCATGGTCCACTCCATGCGGCTGGCTGGCGTGGCGATCACGCGTGGGATGTGCAGGAGCAGAACGAAGCTGCCCATCATGCCGGTGATCGCCGGGCCCGCCGCCTTCAGCCCTCGGTTCGACAGGAAGGCCAGGCCCGCCAGCACGTGCCCCGCCCCGGTCGCGGCCGCCCAGCCCGTGGGCCAAGGCAGCCAGGCCGGCACCATCTTGGCCGTGAAGGCCAGATAGACGAAGTGCGACAGCCCGAAGATCAGCAGGCTGACGCCAAAGACGATCCGGGTCGAAAAGGTCAGGCGACGTCGCCGGTCTCCAATCTCGAGGGTTTGAGCGTAGAGAGCGACGCCGCCTGCCGCCATTGTCGCGCTTTCGGCAAGTCCCAACCATTCGACGACGACGGAGGGGTGCGCGGCTAGGCGAAGGCCGTGGAGCAGCACGGCCCAGAGACCGAAGGACGCGGCCAGGACTAGCCGCCCCTCCCGCGCCAGCCGGGGCCACACGGCCGCCAGGGCGGCCAGCAGCATCACGGCGGCGCAGATGCAGGCCAGCCCGGACCGAAGAGGAACGGTTTCCGGCACGGGCTGCCACTGGAAAGCGAAGTCGCGGGAGATCAGCCCCAATACGCCCAGCACGAATGCGCCTAGCGCATACGGAACCGCCCTGCCCGCCACCATCGTCTCACCAGCTCCCTGGAACCTCGGTGCGGCCAAGGTGGCAGGCGCGGCGATGGCGAACTTGGGTTTTGTTGCGGTAGGCTTTTCAGGCGCGCCTCAGGCGGCCTTGCGCCAGGCGCGCGGCGACTGGCCGAAGGCGTCCCGGAAGGTGTGGTTGAAGTACGAGAGGTCGTTGAAGCCGACGTTCAGGGCGATGACCGTGATCGGCGCCTTGGTGTCCAGAAGCTGGTCGGCGGCGGCCTTCAGCCGAGCGCCGATCTGATACTGGCGGGGCGTCTCGCCGGTCACCTCGCGGAAGGCGCGGATGAAGTGGAAGCGCGACAGGCCCGCGCCAGCCGCCAGCTCGGCCAGGGGCAAGGGTTCGGCATAGCGGCGATGGATCTCATTCGCCACCTCGCGGACCCGTCGATGGTCCGTCCGGCTGGCGTCACGTCGGCGCACACGCCGTCCCAGGGCCAGGGCGGCGGCCGTGACGGCCACGACATCCTCTTCCTGCGCGCGGGGATCGCGGGCCAGTCGGCGGATCGCGCCGTACAGCGGCGCCGAAGCGCGGCCCGCCGCGACGGCGGCGATCGCGAAACGGCCGTCAGAGCAGCGCAGATCCTCGGCCAGTTCGTTCAACAGGACATCGTCCAGCGCCAGCACGGCCCGCCGGTTGCCCATGGCGTCCAGATGAAGACAGCCGAAGCTCTCGTCGGCGTTGCCCAGCACGATCGCGCCTTCCGACACGGTCGAGGAGCCCGTCGGGGTCGTGTAGCCGAATTGGCCCGACACCACGGCCCCAATCGCCGAGCGGGCGTAGCGATGATGCGCCAGGGTCTGGGCGGGCGCGGCGCAGCGGACGTCGCCCACGCCGTAGAGCCCGGCCCGGCTGGCCAGCAGAGGACCGCCGACCTCGACCCGGAACTCCCGTTCGTCCGTCGTCCGGCTCATCGGCGCCTCAGAGCGCTCGACCGACCGGCGCTGAAGCCGTGTCGATCCGCGTCCAGACCTGTGACTTGCAGAGGAAGTTCGGCAGCAAGCAGCCCTTGGCCCGCAGCGAGGTGCGATCCAGAAGCCGCACCTGGCCCGAGAAGGTCATGTCCAGGTCGGGCACGAAGACCTTGCCCTTCCACTCGTCGGCGCCGTCGGCGGAGAAGTCGCGCAGCAGCTGCATGCCGACCAGGTCCTGGTTGCTCTTCTTCTTCACGTCGGCGCGGGCGTCGGGATTGGCCCACACGACATAGCCGCAGGTGCGCGTCTCGCACGGCTTGATCTCGATATGGACGCTGCCCTTGGGATTGCGCCAGACGCCGTAGATGTCGGAGCGCGCGGCTGGCGCGGGCGCGGCCAGGGCTGCTCCCGCGAGGCCGCAGAGCGCCAGGGCCGCCACCGCCAGTCGCGGTCCGTTCGACATCCATCGGCTCATCCGCAGTCCTTCCCTCATCGTGGCCCTCCCTGATCGGGTGCGGCCCACGCTCGCAGGAGCGCGAGGCTAGACGTTCGGGAAGACAAGGTGAAGCCGTCGAAATTGAGGCGGCGCGTTCCGGCGCAAGCGATCACAAGCAGGTCTTTTCGCAACCTCCCTTTGAACTGCGGTCTTACCGATCACAGAACAGTCGGCCACCCGACGCTCGACGACCGCGCGAAACAGCCACCCAAATACGCCTGATAGTTGTTTTTGACTGCACTTGGGTGCGGCACCCCCGCACCACCCAAACGTGCATCACCTGAAGACTTACGTCACCAACCCTGCGACACACGAAATCCTACGAGTATAGCAGAGCTTACCCGCATCAATAAACTGTCACAGTACGACTTGTTCTGATTTGCCAATCAAGACTACGAGCACTTAGTCAGTCCATCAGCAAACATATTTCCGTACTGAAATCCAAATACTCTAGGACCACGCCCGTTCAGATGGATGAAGTACCTAGAGATAGTGTCCAGTCGGTATGTGCATATTTGCACAATTACGAGTATGGTTAATGCTGAGTAAAAATTTATCCTTGCCTAGTTGCTAACGCGCGCATAAAGAACACCGCTCGTCGATCGTGTTTAACGGTCGTTGGGGTGCGGGGTCACGGCGATCGCCAAACCAAACGCGGAGCGTGTGTTTCACGCCCGCCTGGTGGCGTCGCCTCGAAGCGAAGTGTGATCACACTTCGCCAATCCAGCCTCAACTTATCCGGGCGACGCGCGGCGAAGGCGATGTGGGGCACGTGTGTTGCTTCGGATCGCCAATCACAAGCCTCACTGTTCCCTTCTGGGACGGGAACCGAGGGGCGACGAAATTCAACGGCGCCGGTGGGGCGCGGGACTAGCGCCCACCGCGGCGAACCGATCTGGGGGATTTGAGATGACCGTTACGATCACCAACATTGCCGGCGACGCTCCTGGCAGCGCCTATGTGAACACTGCCGAGAAGGCTAGCGGCTTCACCATCTCCGGCACCTCCACCGCGGCTTCGGGCAGCAGCGGGACGCTGTCGATCAACGGCAATAACTACAACTTCACCACCACGGCAGGCGGCGCCTGGTCCTACTTCGTGACGGCGGCGCAGGCCGCGTCGATGACCGGCACTGAGAACTTCACCGTTACGATCAACGCCGCTGGCGGCACCACAGCTACACGGACGGATAGCGATAGCCTTACCGTCGATACGACGGCGCCAGGCGCGCCTTCCATCACCACCGTGACCGATGACGCCAACCCGCAGACCGGTTCGGTCTCCGACGGCGGCGCGACCAACGACACCACGCCGACCGTGGGCGGCACCGCCACCGCCAATACCGTCGTGAAGATCTACGACGGCGCCACGCTTGTGGGCACTACCACGGCCAACGGCGGGGGTAACTGGTCCACGAGCGTCACGCTCAACGCCGGTGACGGAACTCATACGCTGACCGCCACGGCCACGGACGCCGCCGGCAATGTCAGCAGCCTTTCGGCGGGACGCGCCGTGAACCTGGACACCAGCGCCCCCGGCGCGCCGTCGATCACCGACTTCACCGACAACGCTGGCATCTTCCAGGGCGACTTCGCTAGCGGCAAGACGACCGACGACACCACGCCGACGATCAACGGCACCGCCGAAGCCAACGCCACGGTCGCGATCTCGCGTAACGGCAGCTTCGTCACCAACGTCACCGCGGACGGTTCGGGCAACTGGTCCTACACCAGCAGCGCGCTGACCAACGGCAGCACCTACAACTTCACGGCCAAGCAGACCGACCTCGCCGGCAATGCCGGCGCTACGGCCTCCAACACGCTCACCGTGACGATCGACACGTCGGACGACGCCGCCGTGGCCACCACGATCACCGGCATCGAAGACAATGTCGGCGTCTTCCAGGGCAACATCGCCAACGGCGGTGCGTCGGACGACACCAGCCCGACGCTGAGCGGCAAGAGCGGCAGCGTCGCCGGCCAACTGGTGGCGATCTACAGCGCCGACGGCGGCACCTTCCGCGGCTTCACGACCACGACGGCCGGTGGCAATTGGTCGTTCACGTCCCCGACCAGCGGGGACGGGACATATGGTTTCCGGGCCTACTCGGTCGATGCGGCCGGCAACGTCAACACCAGTTCCTGGTCGGGCGGCAGCTACGACTTCGATCTCGACACGAGCGCGCCAAGCAACACGATCACCCTGACCTCCGTCGACGGCAAGACCAGCGGATCGACGCCGGACACCACGCCGACCTTCGTCGGCACGATCAGCGGCAATGGCCAGCGCACGATCGGGCTGTTCAACGGCTCGAACCTCGTCGCGTCGTTCACGACCACTTCGGACAACTGGACCTACACGCCGGCCGCGCTGGGCAACGGCGCCTACGCCTTCACCGCCAAGGTGATCGATGACGCCGGCAACGTCGGCAATTCGAGCGCCACCCGCAACATCACGATCGCCGGCGACAGCACGGCTCCGGACGCCCCGACGATCACCGGCGCGGACGACAACGCCAGCCCGACCACGGGCAATGTCTCCAGCGGCGGCTACAGCAACGACACCTCGCTGCTGCTGAGCGGCAAGGCCGAGGCCAACTCGACCGTCAGCGTCTATGACGGCGCCACCAAGCTGGGCACCGCCAACGCCAACGCCTCGGGCGACTGGACCTACCTGACCTCGAGCCTGTCGCAGACCACCCACAGCTTCAAGGCCACGGCCACCGACGCCGCCAACAACACCAGCGGCGACTCGGCCACCTACAGCGTCACCGTCGACACCACGGCCCCGACCACGCCGACCATCAGCGGCGCCGACGACAATGTCGACGGCACCCAGGGCAACATCGCCAGCGGCGGCCTGAGCAACGACGCCTCGCTGCTGCTGAGCGGCACGGTCGAGACCGGCTCGACCATCGAGATCTTCGACGGCGCCACCTCGCTGGGCTTCGCCACCGTCACCGGCACCACGTGGTCGTTCCAGACCTCGGGCCTTTCGCAGACCGCCCACGCCTTCACCGCCAAGGCCACCGACCTCGCCGGCAACAACACGACCTCGGTCGCCTACACCGTCACCGTCGACACCACGGCGCCCAACGCCCCGGCCATCACCAGCGTCAACGACAACGTGCTGCAGGCCACGGGCGCGATCGCCGACGGCGGTCTGACCAACGACGCCACGCTGACCTTGAACGGCACGACCACCTCGGGCACGGCCGTCGACATCTATGACGGCGCCACCAAGATCGGCTCGGCCACCGTCACCGGCACGACCTGGACCTACACGACCGGCGCCCTGTCGGAGACCCCGCACACCTTCACCGCCAAGGCCATCGACACCGCCGGCAACACCAGCGGCGCATCCGGCGGCCACACCGTCACCGTCGACACCACGCCTCCGGCCGTTCCGGCGATCAGCGGCGCCGACGACAATGTCGACCTGAACACGGGCAATGTCGCCAGCGGCGGCCTGAGCAACGACGCCTCGCTGCTGCTCAGCGGCACGACCGACGCCGGCTCGACCGTCGAGATCTTCGAAGGCGCCGCCTCGCTGGGCTTCGCCACCGTCACCGGCACGACCTGGACCTTCCAGACCGCCGGCCTGTCGGACGCCGTCCACGGCTTCACGGCCAAGGCGACCGACGCCGCCGGCAACACCACCGTCGCTTCCTCGACCTACACCGTCACCGTCGACACCGCGGCGCCCAGCGCCCCGGCGATCACCAGCGTCGCCGACGATGTCGCGCCGATCACCGCCCCGGTCGCCAACGGCGGCTCGACCAACGACACCGACCTGGTGATCAGCGGCACGACCACGGCGGACACGGCCGTCGACATCTATGACGGCGCCACCAAGATCGGCTCGGCCGTCGTCACCGGCACGACCTGGACGTTCACGACCAGCGGTCTGAGCCAGACGGCCCATGGCTTCTCGGCCAAGGCCGTCGACGCCGCCGGCAACACCAGCGCCGCCTCGACGACCCACACGGTCACCGTCGACACCACGGCGCCGGTCGCTCCGGTGATCACCGGCGCCGTCGACAACCAAAACCCGCAGACCGGCCCCGTCGCCAGCGGCGGCGCGACCAACGACACCAGCGTTGCGCTGAGCGGCACCACCGAAGCCGGCGCGACCGTCGAGATCTATGACGGCGCCACCCTGCTCGGCGCGGCCACCGTCACCGGCACGACCTGGACGTTCGACACCACGGGTCTGACCGAAGCGGTCCACAACTTCACGGCCAAGTCCATCGACGCCGCCGGCAACAACACCTCGTCGCCCCCCTACACCATCACGGTCGACACCTCGGCGCCGAGCGTGCCGTCCTTCACCAGCGTCGACGACGACGTCGGCCCGGTGACCGGCCCGGTCGCGAACAACGGCTACACCAACGACACCGCCCTGGTGCTCAACGGCCTGGCCGAAATCGGCTCGACCGTCACCGTCTATGACAACGGCTCGCAGATCGGCACGGTCGTGGCCACCGGCGGCGCCTGGTCGTTCACGGCCGGCGCCCTGAGCGACGCCCCGCACGTCTTCACCGTCACGTCCACCGACCTCGCCGGCAATGTCAGCAACGCGGCGACCCACACGGTCAATGTCGACACCCTGGCCCCGGCCGCCCCGGTCGTCACCGGCCCGGTGAGCAACAACGGCGCCTACAACAACACCACCGTGGCGCTCAGCGGCACGGCGGAAGCCGGCTCGAAGGTCTATCTCTATGACGGCCCCACGGCGCTGGGCAGCGTCTTCGCCGACGCCTCGGGCAACTGGAGCTTCTCGGCCACCGGCCTGACCGAAGCCCAACACAGCTTCAAGGCCCACGCCGAGGACGCCGCGGGCAACGTCAGCCCCGACTCCACCGACTATGTGGTGACCGTCGACGTCACGCCTCCGGCCGCCCCGACCATCGCCGCCGTGACCGACGACGTCGCGCCGGTCACCGGTCCCGTCGCCGATGGCGGCTCGACCAATGACACCGACCTGGTGCTCAGCGGCACGACCGAAGCCGGCTCGACCGTCAAGGTCTATGACGGCCTCACCCTGCTGGGCACGGCCGTCGTCACGGGCACGACCTGGACCTACACCGCCACGGGCCTGAGCCAGACGGCCCACGCCTTCACGGTCAAGGCCACCGACGCCGCCGGCAACACCAGCGTGGCTTCGAACGCCCACACGGTCACCGTCGACACCACGGCGCCGGACGCGCCGGCGATCACCAACGTGGCCGACGATTTCGCTCCGGTCACCGGTTCGGTCGCCAACAACGGCTACACCAACGACACCGCCCTGGTGCTCAGCGGCACGACCGAAGCCGGCTCGACCGTCGACATCTATGATGGCGCCACCCTGCTCGGCTCAGCCGTCGTCACCGGCACGACCTGGACCTACACCGCCGCCAGCCTGAGCCAAGCCGTGCACGGCTTCTCGGCCAAGTCCACCGACGCCGCCGGCAATGTCAGCGCCGCCTCGACGACCCACACGGTCACCGTCGACACCACGGCTCCGAACGCTCCGGCCATCACCGGCGCCACGGACGATCAAACCCCGCAGACCGGCCCCGTCGCCAGCGGCGGCTACACCAACGACACCACCCTGACGCTGAACGGCACGACCGAAGCCGGCTCGACGGTCGACGTCTATGACGGCCCCACCAAGATCGGCTCGGCCACGGTCACCGGCACGACCTGGACCTTCGACACCGCGGGTCTGTCCCAGGCGGCCCATGGCTTCACGGTCAAGGCCACCGACGCCGCCGGCAATGTCAGCGCGGCCTCGGCGGCGTACAACGTCACCGTCGACACCACGGCCCCGAACGCTCCGGCGATCAGCAGCGTCGTCGACGACGCCTCGCCGCTGACCGGCCCGGTTCCGAACAACGGCGCGAGCAACGACACCTCGCTGGCCCTGAGCGGCACGACCGAGGCCGGCTCGACCGTTCAGGTCTATGACGGCGCCACCCTGCTGGGCTCGGCCACGGTCACCGGCACGGGTTGGACGTTCAACGCCACGGGTCTGACCCAGACGGCGCACGCCTTCACGGTCAAGTCCACCGACGCGGCCGGCAATGTCAGCGTCGCCTCGGCGAGCCACACGGTCACGGTCGACACCACGGCCCCGAACGCCCCGGCCATCACCGGCGCCGGCGACAATGTGAACCCGACGCAAGGCAATGTGGCCAGCGGCGGCTCGAGCAACGACAGCAGCCTGCTGCTGAGCGGTACGGCCGAGGTCGGTTCGAAGGTGTCCGTCTATGACGGCGCCACCAAGCTGGCCGATGTCGTCGCCGACGGTTCGGGCAACTGGACCTATCAGACCAGCGGCCTGAGCCAGTCCACCCACACCTTCAAGGCGCTCGCCACCGACGCGGCCGGCAACGCCAGCGGCAACTCGGCCAACTACGTCGTCACCGTCGACACCACGGCGCCGAACACGCCGACGATCAGCAACGTCCAGGATAACGTCAGCCCCGACACGGGCTCGATCGACGACGGCGACCCGACCAACGACACGACCCCGACCCTGAGCGGCAAGGCCGAAGCCGGCTCGACCGTCACCATCTATGACGGCGCCAGCAACCTGGGCACGACCGTGGCCGATGGCTCGGGCAACTGGTCCTTCACGACCGGCGCCCTGACCGAAGGCGCGCACGGCTTCAAGGTCACGGCCACCGACGCCGCCACCAACGTCAGCGGGACCTCGTCCTCTTATGACATCAAGGTCGACACCACGGCCCCGACGGCGACCCTGTCGGTCGGCGACGGTGACGGCCTGCTGAACCTTGACGATCCCGACACCACGCTGACGGTCACCTTCTCGGAAGCGATCTCGGGCCTGACCACCGGCGACTTCACCGTGGTTGGTGGATCGCTCAGCGGCCTGTCGTACCAAGGCAGCAACAAGTACACCGCCCAGTTCACGGCCACGGCCGGCTTCGAAGGCACGGCCAGCATCTCGCTGAAGGCCGGCGGCTACGATGACGCGGCGGGCAACCTCGGCCTGGCGGTGACGGGTCCGACCCTGACCGCCGACATGAAGGCCCCGACGGCGACGGTGACGTTCGCTGACAACAGCCTGAACAACGCCGACACCACCTCCACGGTCACCATCCAGACCTCGGAAGACGTCAAGAACCTGACCATCGGCGACCTGGACGCGGACGGCGGCACGCTGTCGAACTTCGTCAAGGTCGACGCCAACACCTACACTGTCACCTTCACGGCCTCGAGCAACACCGAGACCACGGGCAAGGTCACGCTGAACAACAACAGCTATCAGGACCTGAAGGACAACGACGGCGGCAGCGCGTCCGACACCGTCAGCATCGACACCAAGGCCCCGAACGCGCCGTCGATCAACGACGTGGACGACAACGTCAACCCGGACAAGGGTTCGGTGAACAGCGGCGGTTCGACCAACGACACGACGCCGACCCTCAGCGGCACGGCCGAGAAGAACTCGACCGTCACCATCTACGACGGCGCGACCCTGCTCGGCACCGCCACGGCCAACAACGGTGGCAACTGGTCCTTCACGACCGCCGCCCAGAGCGAGGGCACGCACACCTACAAGGCCACGGCCACGGACGCCGCCGGCAACACCGGCACGGCTTCGTCGACCTATTCCGTAAAGGTGGATACGACCGCGCCGACGGCGACGGTCACCTTCGACAAGACGGTCGTGAACGCGACGGACAAGACCTCCGTGGTCACGATCCAGACCTCGGAAGACGTCCAGAACCTGACCCTGGGCGACCTGAACGCCGACGGCGGCACGCTGTCGGGCTTCACCAAGGTCGACGCCAACACCTACACCGTCACCTTCACGGCCGCGAACAACACCACGGCCACCGGCAAGGTGACGCTGGGCACGGGCTATGACGACCTGGCCAGCAACGCCGGCACGACCGCCAACGGGACGATCACGGTCGACACCGTTGCGCCGAACGCGCCGGTGATCACGGGCGCCCAGGACGACTTCGCTCCGGTGACCGGCGCGGTCGCCAACAACGGCTGGACCAACGACACCACCCCGACCCTGAGCGGGACCGCCGAGGCCAACTCGACCGTCGACATCTATGACGGCGCG
>NZ_JBXARP010000008.1:0-316195 GCF_058808375.1 Caulobacter sp. GW821-FHT11E10 | reverse complement strand
CCGGGGGGAGGTGGCCCGGAGGGCCGGTGGGGGCCAGCGCGGCCGAGGCCGAGCCGCCCCCTCAGTCGCTTCGCGACAGCTCCCCCAGAGGGGGAGCATCTTCGGCCCCGCGCCCTAATCCGTCTGGTCGTCGACCTCGGCGTCCGGGCCGTTCTTCTTGACCGACTCGATGGCGTTCTTGGCCCCGGCTTTCGAGGAATAGCCCTCGGTCCAGAAGATGCTTTCGCCGTTGTAGGTGAAGTAGGCGACGAACTCGCCCGCCTTGTTCTTCTTGATCAGAAACTTATGGGCCATCGAGAACCACTCCTTGGAAGGCTGAAGATCATCGGCCCCACCCGATGGACGGACCGTCGCCTTGCCGACAGGTCCCTGTCAATCGCGCCCTTGTCACGTTGCGTTCAACGTGGGGATGATCGGCCCTTCGCCGTGCGAGTCTCCCGATGACCCAGGAACACCTAGACCAGCTGTCCCGCGAGCTGCTGCGCCGGCCCTATGCCGAGCTCAGCGGCGTGCAGAGGCGGGTCATCGACCTCGTCGTGGCCGAGCAGCCGTCCGAGGGCCCGGTCGAGGGCGAGGAGAACACCTTCTGGACCCGGCTGGCCGACAAGGTCGCGGCGGTGGGCGGCTCGTGGGCCTTCATCGGCGGCTTTGGCCTGGTCCTGTTCCTGTGGATGGGGCTGAACCTGGCCCTGAGGCCCCTGAACCTGGCCTTCGACCCCTATCCGTTCATCTTCCTCAACCTGCTGCTCTCGACCCTGGCGGCCATCCAGGCGCCGGTGATCATGATGAGCCAGAACCGCCAGGCGAAGAAGGATCGCCTGACCGCCGAGCACGACTACGCGGTCAATCTCCGGGCCGAACTGGAGATCATGCGGGTGATCGACAAGCTGGACGCCCTGCGCAGCGAGGAGCTGATGCTGCTGTGCCGCGAACACGCTTCGCGCCTCACCGAGCTGCAGGCGGAGGTGGCGCGGCTGCGGGGGGAGTGGGGCGGGGAGCCATGACCATCCTGGCGATCGAGCACGTGCAGCTGGCCATGCCGGCGGGCGAAGAGGACGCGGCGCGGAGCTTCTATCGCGACCTGCTGGGCATCACCGAGAAGGCCAAGCCGCCGCACCTGGCCAGGCGCGGCGGCTGCTGGTTCGAGGACGGTCCGGTGAAGATCCACCTGGGCGTCGAGGCCGACTTCCGGCCGGCGCGGAAGGCCCATCCGGCCCTGGTGGTCGACGATGTCCTGGCCCTGGCCGAACGCCTCCGGGCCGCCGGCGTCCGGGTGGTCGACGACGAGCCGCTGGAGGGCTGGGACCGGGTCTATGCCGAGGACCCGTTCGGCAACCGCATCGAGCTGATGACGCCGCGCGGCTAGTCCGGCCGGGCTAGCGCCAGGTCCAGTAACAGACCCGCTCGCGGTGGCCGTGCCGCCATTCCCGATGGCAGACCTTGACCTTGTGGGCGCGGTGGTGACGGCCGCGGTCATAGCGGGCGCGGTCATAGCGGCCCCGATCATAGCGGTCCTGGCGATCGTATCGATCGTAGCGGTCATGGCGATCGTAGTGGCCATAACGGTCTTGGGCGGCGGCCATCGTCGGGACGGTCAGGGCCAGGGTGGCGGCCGCCAGGGCGGAAACACCCAGCAGTTTCGCGACAAACATGTCGTGCTCCAGATCGAAGTCCCTCGATCCTGAAACGCACGATCGTCGCGGCATGTTGCCCGCCTGTGTCCGGATTGTACGGCCTAGCTGGCCCCGCTACCCCGCTCGGGAGGTCCGCCGCAGCGCCTGGGGCGGTTGTCCGAACGCGCGGATGAATGCGCGGCGCATGCGTTCGCTGTCGCCGAAGCCGGTCTCCAGGGCCACGTCCTCGACCTGCAGCGGCTGGCTGTCCAGCAGGGCGCGGGCGGCCTCGACCCGCAGGCGCTCGACGGCCTTGGCGGGGGTGACGCCGGTCTCCTGGGCGAACAGGCGGGCGAAGTTGCGCGGGCTCATGGCGGCGCGGTCGGCCAGCTGTTCGACGGTCAGGGCCTCGGCCAGGTTCTGGCGGGCCCAGGAGAGCAGGGCGTCGAAGCGGCCGGGGCGCAGGTCGATCAGGGTCGAGTGCTGCGACTGGCCGCCGGGGCGATGGTGGTAGACCACCAGCTGCTGGGCCGTGCGCCGGGCGATGGCCTCGCCCTCGTCGGCGCCGATCAGGGCCAGGGCCAGGTCGATGCCGGCGGTGATGCCCGCCGAGCTCCACACCGCCCCGTCCTGGATCCAGATGCGGTCGGGCTCCAGGCGGATCTTGGGATAGCGGCGCTGGAAGTCCTTGGTCCGGCTCCAGTGGGTGGTGGCGCGCTTGCCGTCCAGAAGGCCCGCCTCGGCCAGGACATAGGTCCCCGAACAGACCGAGGCGACGCGGCGGGCGTCGCGGCCGGCGGCGCGGACGAAGGCCTGGGTCTCGGGGCAGGTGGCCGGAACCTTCACCCCATCGCCGCCCGAGACGATCAGGGTGTCGAGGCGCGGGCAGTCCGCCAGGGCGGTGGTGTGGATGGTCACGCCCGACGAGCTGGGCGTCGGCTCGCCGCGCAACGAAAGAAAGTGCAGGCTGTAGGCGCCCGGCGAGAACCGGCCCGCGATCTCGAAGGCCGCGATCGGGCCGGTGGCGTCCAGCAGCTGGAAGCCCGGATAGACCAGAAACCCTATGGCGCGAGGCATGCCGGAGACCTTGGCTGAAAGCGTGGGAACTATGTCATTTCCGCCAGACGCTAGCTGAACGATGTTCTCTCCGTCAACCGATACGGAGATCTCGTCCCCATGACCCAGACCCTGCAGATCGTGATCGCCCTGTTCCCCGGCGTGACGCACCTGGACTTCACCGGTCCGCACCAGATCCTGTGCCGCCTGCCCGGGGCCAAGGTCACCGTGGCCAGCCAGCTGGGCGGCGAGATCGAGGCCGACGGCCTGGTCTTCGCTCACCTGCCCAAGCTGTCGGATATCGAGGACTGCGACGTGCTGATCGTGCCCGGCGGCTTTGGCACGACCGAGGCCATGGCCGACCGCGACTTCATCGCCGAGATCCGCCGGCTGGCCGACGGGGCTAAGTATGTGTGCTCGGTCTGCACCGGGTCGCTGGTGCTGGGCGCGGCGGGCCTGCTGAAGGGCAAGCGCGCGGCCTGCCACTGGGCCTGGCGCGACCAGCTGGAATATTTCGGGGCGATCCCCGACCCGTCGCGGGTGGCGCGAGACGGTCGCTACATCACCGGCGGCGGGGTGACGGCGGGCATCGACTTCGCCCTGACCATGGTGGCCGAGCTGGCCGGCGACGACATGGCCCAGAGCATCCAGCTGGCGGTGGAATATGCCCCGGCCCCGCCGTTCAATTCCGGTCGGCCGGAGACGGCCCCGGAGGCGGTGCTGCGACGGGTGTCGGCGATCTACGGCAAGGCCATGGACGAACGCGTGGCCGCCGCGAAGAAGGCGGCGGAGGTGATGTAGTTAGGCGAAAGACTGTCGTCATCCCGGGCGGCGAAGCCGACCCGGGACCCAGGGGCCAAGCGCAGTGCCGTTGCCCCTGGGTCCCCGCTCTCCGCTTCGCTGCGGCCGGGATGACGAGCTTGTTTTGAGAGACTACCCCACCTTCACCCCGGTCATCGAAATCGCCGCGAACACATCGTCGGTGAAGAAGCTCACGCGCTCGCCGGCCGTCTGCGCGCCCAGCACATAGAGCAGCGGCAGATAGTGCTCGGCGCTGTTGATCGAGGCCTCCGCATCCGGTCCAAGCGACCGCCAGTCGATCAGCGGGTCATGGTCGCCGGCCAGGATCAGGGCCTTGGCCGTCTCGTTGAACCGGTCCGCCCACTCGGGCGCCTCGGGCCTCCGGAAGTCCGCCGCCCGCAGGTTATGGACGATGTCGCCGCTGCCCAGGATCAGCACGCCCTCGTCGCGCAGGGCGCCGAGGCGGCGGCCGGCCTCGTAGTGCCAGCGGTCGGGCTTGCCGCGATCGAGGCTGAGCTGGACGACCGGCACGTCGGCGTCCGGATACATCGGCCGCAGCACGCCCCAGGCCCCGTGGTCGAGGCCGCGCGTCGGGTGCTGGACCACGGCGTCCGGCGACAGCAGCTCGGCCACTCGCGCCGCCAGGGCCGGATCGCCGGGCGCGGGGTAGCGGACATCGAACAACGCCTGCGGGAAGCCGCCGAAATCGTGGATGGTCTCGGGCGCCGCCGAGGCGCTGACCGCCGAGGCGCCGCGCGTCTCCCAGTGAGCGCTGATCATCAGCACGGCCTTGGGGCGCGGCAGCTCGCGGCCGAGGCGCGCCCAGTCGCGGCTCCAGTCATTGTCCTCGATGGCGTTCATCGGCGAGCCGTGGCCGAGGAACAGGACGGGCAGGCGAGACATGGTCGAACCTATCAGAAACAGTAAGAGTTACAGATAGTGGCCGCGACGCCATACCGCAAGACGACCTTGTGCGGACGGCTTTCACCCAGGGTCGGCCTTTGGTATGGCGGCGGCCGTGACCGTCCCGCTTGCCCAGATTCCCTCGGCCGAGACCGCCTCGGAGGCTGCCAGCCCTCGTCCGGCCAAGGAAGTCGTGCGCGGCGGAGCCCTGGACTTCCTGCGCTTCCTCGCCTCGCTGCTGATCGTCGTCTACCACTATGGCGCCGAGAGCCCGATGCGGATCGAGCGCTTCGCCCAGGTGTTCTCGCGCGGGTTCCTGGCCACCGACTTCTTCCTGATGCTGTCCGGCTATGTGCTGGGACGGGCCTATGGCGCCTCGACCCTGAACGGACATCTCAGCACCCCGCGCTTCTGGGCTCGCCGCGCGGCGCGGATCTGGCCGGGGCACCTGGTGGTGCTGGCCATGCTGGCCCTGCTGGTGCTGGCGCTGAACACCCTCGGCACCGACGCCCACAAACCCAGCCGCTTCGCCTGGGACCAACTGCCGGTCCAGGCCCTGCTGATCCATGCCTGGGGCTTCCAGAGCGACGGCTGGAACCTGCCCAGCTGGTCGCTGTCGGCCCTGATCGTCTGCTACGCCCTGTTCCCGTTCTTCTGGCGGACCGTCAGCAAGGTGCGCCACGCTTGGGCGCTGCCGATCGGCGCCGCCCTGATCCTGGGCGTGTTCGAGGTCATCGCCCGCAAGGTCTTCCAGCACCCGCTGCCCGACCTGCAGTTCCAGTACGGCGTGGTGCGGGCCCTGCCGTTGTTCCTGCTGGGCGTCTGCCTGGCGCGCGCCGTCGACATGCGCTGGCCTTCCGAAAAGGCGGCCAAGGCGCTGCTGTGGGGCGGCCTGGTCCTGCTGGTCGTCACCCAGCCGCTGGATCGCTACGCCCTGCCCGACGAGTGGCTGTTCGACGCCCCGTCGCTGCTGGCCATCGCCATGATCGTGCTGGGCGCCGGCCGCCTGCCCGTGAAGCAGCCGCGCGCCTGGATCGAGGAGGGCGCCAAGCTGTCGTTCGCCCTGTTCATCACCCACATCTTCGTCGGGGTGATCTACTGGAGCGCCGTCCACAAGCTGATCGAGACCGTGCCGATCGGCATCGGCTGGCAGTGGCTGATGTGGCTGGCCGGCTTCCCGATCGCCTACGGGGCGGCGTGGCTGTTCCACACCTACATAGATCAACCGATCCAGGATCGGCTCCAGCCGCTTTTGAGAAAGTAAGCATGACCCGGCACATCCCCCTCCAAGGCGTCGAGAACTTCCGCGATTTCGGCGACTACGCCGCGGGGGCGGGGCGGTTGAAGAAGGGGGTGCTGTTCCGGGCCGCTCACCAGGCCGAGGCGACGGACGCCGATCTCGAGACCCTGGCCGCCCTGGGCATCGTCACGCTGGTCGACCTGCGCCGGCCCAATGAGCGCGAGCGTTCGCCCTCTCGCCGCTGGACCGGTTTCGCCGCCCAGGTGATCGACAACGATTTGGGTGTGACCGGCGTCGATCCCTGGCTGGAGTTCATCAGCAGCGCCGAACTGACCGAGGCCTCCGTTCACGACTATATGGACGAGTACTATCGCCGCCTGCCTTTCAAGGAGCGGCACATCGACCTCTTCCGCCGCTTCTTCCTGGCGCTAGCCGAGGCGAAAGGTCCTGCCCTGATCCACTGCGCGGCGGGCAAGGACCGCACCGGCGTGCTGGCCGCACTGACCCACCACATCGCGGGCGTGGCCGATGACGATGTCATCGACGACTATCTGCTGACCAACGACCCCGGCCGTTTCGACCGTCGTGGCGCGATCTTCATGAACCATATCGAGACCCAGACCGGCCGCCGCCCTAGCGAAGCCGCCATGCGCGCGGCCATGGGCGTCGAGGCGCGCTACCTCGCGGCGGCGTTCGAGGTGATGAAGGACCAGTTCGGGTCGCTGGACGGGTATCTGGAGACGGCGGTGGGGCTGGACGCGGAGACGCGCGAGCGGGTGCGGGCGCATATTTTGCTGTAGGGCGGGGCTCACATCCCTCTCCCCTTGCGGGAGAGGGTGGCCCGCGCAGCGGGACGGGTGAGGGGTCGAAGGCAGGGTCCGCCGCGACAGGCGGCCGATGCTGGGCGCCCAGCTTGCAGCCCTATCGACCCCTCACCCGACCGCCTTCGGCGGCCACCCTCTCCCGCAAGGGGAGAGGGATATCAATGTAAGGTGACAAACGCCCGTTTAATCGCCAACGTCCCCCCATGGCCGCGTCAGACGGCTGGGCGTCATCAGGGTGTTGCATGAGCGAGTTGGCGGGGTCGCCTCCGGGCCTGAGTGAAGTCGCGGCGGACGATATCCTCGTCCCGACCCCTCCCAAGAAGCTCTCCCGAAGCGCGCTCAGCTGGATCCTGCACCAGGGCACGCGCGACCCGTACGTCATCCTGGTCACCATCTATGTCTTCTCGCCCTATTTCTCGCGCGTGCTGGTCGGCGATCCGGTCAGGGGCCAGGCGGCCGTCGCCGACATCTCCACCGTCTATGGCCTGCTGACCGCCGCCCTGGCCCCGATCCTGGGCGCTTCGATCGAACGCTTCGGACCACGCAAGCCGCTGATGGGCCTGATCCTGGCGCTCATGGTCCCGATCCTGTTCTGCCTGTGGCTGGCCAAGCCGGGCGGCCTGCCGGTCGAGCTGGTCGGCCTGGCCCTGATCGTGCTGGGCGTGGCCTATAACTGCGGCGACGTGCTCAACAACTCGCTGCTGTCGCGCGCGTCCGAGAAGGGCCAGGAGCCGGTGCTGTCGGGCCTGGGCTACGCGGTCGCCAACGGCCTGTCGGTGACCCTGCTGATCTTCGTCATGTGGGCCTTCGTCCTGCCCGGCGTGGTGCCGTGGTCGTTCGTGCCGTCGGCGCCGCTGTTCGGCCTCAGCCAGACCGAGCACGAGCCCAGCCGGATCGTCGGCCCGCTGTCGGCGATCGTCATGCTGCTGGGCGCGATCCCGTTCTTCCTGTGGACCCGCGACGCCCCGCGCACCGGCGTGTCGCTGCTGGCCTCGGTGAAGGAAGGGATCAAGCTGATCCTCGACACCTTCGGCAACCTGAAGGGCCACGCCGACATCGCCAAGTTCCTGGGCGCGCGGATGCTGTATTGCGACGGCATGACCGCGCTGCTGATCTTCGGCGGCCTGTTCGCCGCCGGCCTGATGCAGTGGGGCGAGCTGGAGATGCTGGCCTATGGCATCTCGCTGTCGATCTTCGGCGTGCTGGGCGGGCTGATCGCGCCGTGGTTCGACAAGACCCTGGGCCCCAAGCGCGCCATCCAGCTGGAGATCGGCGTCTGCATCCTGGTGGTGCTGGGCACCCTGGGCATGGGCCGCGAGAAGATCCTGTTCTTCTGGACCTGGGACGCGGCCACCCATCCGGCCGTCTGGAACGCCCCGCTGTTCCGCACCCTGCCGGAGCTGGTCTATCTCGCCATGGGCCTGGTGATCGCCGTCTTCGTCACCGCCCAGTACGCCTCGAGCCGCACCCTCTTGGTACGCCTGGCCCCGCCGGACCGCATGGCCGCCTTCTTCGGCCTGTTCTCGCTGTCGGGTACGGCGACCATGTGGCTGGGCTCGCTGCTGGTGGCGCTGGCGACCAAGATCTGGGCCAGCCAGGTCGCGGGCTTCATCCCGATCGCCGGCCTGCTGGCCCTGGGACTGGTCGGGCTGTTCACGGTCAAGGGCGGGGAGCGGGAGTAGATCCTCCCCCGCGATGCGGGGGAGGTGGCCGCGAAGCGGACGGAGGGGGAAGTTCTCCTGGCCCGGCTTCTTCCCTCTCCGTCGCCCCTTCGGGCCGACACCTCTCCCTCTGGGGAGAGGATTTTGATACTCCCCACCCCATGCGCCGCGTCGCCATCCTCACAGCCCCCTGGCGCGAGCCGGTCTGGGCGCTGGCCCCGTTCCGGGACGAGGCCCATGCCTGCGCCCTGATCACGGGCGGAGCGGGGCGGTGGTCGTACCTGCTGCGCGCGCCGGACCAGACCTTCACGCTCTCCGCCGCCGACCCGGCCGACCCGTTCGACGCCCTGACCGCCCTGGTCGGTCCCCGCCTGCCCGGCGACCCGGAAGGTCCGCCGTTCCAGGGCGGGGTCGTGGGTCTTGGGGCCTACGAGCTCGGCGATCGGGTCGAGGCGCTGGGCCTCTCCCGCACCGACTGGCCGGACCTGGCCTGCGCCCGCTATCCCGCCCTGCTGGCCTTCGACCACCACGCCCGTCAGGTGCTGGCGGTCGGGCGCGGCGACACCGAGGCGCAGGCCGCCGGACGCGCCCGCGACGCCCTGGCCTGGCTGGCCGCTCCGACGCCGGATCGCCCTGAGCCCGCCGGCCCGCTGTGTCCCGACCTCGCCGCCAGCGACGGCGAGGCCTATGAGGCGGCCGTGGCCGAGGTGGTCGAGCGGATCATCGGCGGCGAGATCTTCCAGGCCAATATCGCCCGCGCCTGGACGGGGCGCCTGGCGGCGGGCGCCGATCCGTTCGACCTGTTCGTGCGGCTGCGCGGCCAGAGCCCCGCGCCGTTCTCGGCCTATCTGCGCCTGCCCGGGCGAGCCGTTGTCTCCAACTCGCCGGAACGGTTCCTGAAGCTGGACGCCGCCGGGGCCATCGAGACCAAGCCGATCAAGGGCACCCGTCCGCGCGGCCGCGACGCCGCCGAGGACCGGGCCCTGGTCGCCGAGCTGCTGGCCAGCGAGAAGGACCGGGCCGAGAACCTGATGATCGTGGATCTGATGCGCAACGACCTGGCGCGGGTGTCGCCGCCCGGCAGCGTCAAGGCGCCCGAGCTGTTCAAGGTCGAGAGCTTCGCCAACGTCCACCACCTTGTTTCAACGGTGACTGGCCAGCTGGCCGGGGGGCGCACCGTCGCCGACCTGCTGCGGGCCAGCTTCCCGCCGGGCTCGATCACCGGCGCGCCCAAGGTCCAGGCCATGAAGGTGATCGCCGGCCTGGAGCCGCCGCGCGGTCCCTATTGCGGCTCGCTGTTCTGGGCGGGCTTCGACGGGGCGTTCGACAGCAGCGTGCTGATCCGCACCGTGGGTCTCGTCGTGGACGGGGAAGGCTGGCGGCTGGAGGCGCGGGCCGGGGCCGGGATCGTCGCCGACAGCGATCCGCACGGCGAGCGCCTGGAGACCGAGGCCAAGATCGCGGCGCTGAAGAAGGCTTTGACTGAATGACCCCGCATGACGCCGTTCCCCTCGATGACCGCGGTCTTCTGCTCGGCGATGGTCTGTTCGAGACCCTGCTGGCGGTCGACGGCGCGCTGCCGCATCTGGCCGACCATCTCGACCGACTGGCCGCCGGCTGCGAGGTCCTGAACCTGCCGTTCGAGCGGGCGGAGGCCGAGCGGCGCGTTCGCGAGGCGACGCCGGCCGCCGGCCGGTTCGCCGTCCGCCTGACCCTGACCGCCGGCTCGGGCGGACGTGGCCTGGATCGTCCCGCCGCGCCGGTCGTGCGGCTGTTCGCCACCGCCGCGCCGGCGACGCCGGTGACGACCCCCGCGACCCTGATCATCGCCGAGGCGCGCCGCAACGAAGGCTCCCCGACTTCGCGGCTGAAGACCCTGTCCTATCTCGACAACGTCCTGGCCCGCGCCGAAGCCCGGGCGGCCGGGGCCGACGAGGCGGTGATGCTGAACAATCGCGGCGAACTCGCCTGCGCGGGGGCGGCCAACCTGTTCTGGATGGCGGAGGGGCGCCTGTTCACCCCGCGCCTGGACTGCGGCGCCCTGGCTGGCATCACGCGGGCGCGACTGATGGCGCTGGAGCCGGTCGAAGAGGTCGCGGTGGGCGTCGAGGGGCTGCAGGCGGCTGAGGCCGTGTTCCTGACCAACAGCCTGATCGGCGTCCGGCCGGTGTCGCGGCTGGGGGAGCGGGTGTTTGGGGGGCATGCTCTGGTGGAGCGGTTGCGAACCCGCTTGAGCTAACCCCTCAGCTCGAGGTCGACCACAGCACCGCGTCGCCCTTGCGGGGGCGCAGGTAGTAGGTGCGGTTGAAGGTCATGCTGGTCGGCATGACCAGCTTGATCGGCGAGGTGTAGGTGTAGCTGGCCCGGGCCAGGATCACGCTCTGGCTGGCGGGCAGCACGCCGACCGGCACGTCGGTCAGCACGGTGTTCTTGGTCGGGCAGTTGGCCATGCCCGTGATCGAGGGCTGCGACCAGGCGACGGTGTCCTTGCCGGTGGCGTCCGAGGTGACGCTGGCGATGCACATCTTCAGGCCCGAGGTCGGGAAGGGGGCCATGGTGATGTTGCCGATGGTGAAGATGTCGGCGGTCTTCAGCGGGCCGATCTGGGCGCCCTGGGCCACCAGGTCGCCCATCTGCGAGGCGATGTTCGACAGACGGCGCTGGGCCATCATCGCCTGGGTCAGTTCGGCCATGCCGCAGTACATGATGATCAGCACCGGCGCGATCAGGGCGAACTCGACGGCCGACACGCCGCGGTGGTCGCGCCAGAAGCCGGCCAGACGGCCGGCGGGGCGGTTGGGCTTCCGTCCGCTCATTCGTAGGGCTCGTTGGTGAAGGCGGTGGCGGCGTAGATGATCCGCTTGCCGCTGGAATTCTGCAGGCCGGTCTTCAGCAGCGGCGTGATCAGCGGCCAGGTGTAATAGGCGCGCACCAGGACGACCGAGCCGGCGGCGCCAGGGTTCCAGTTCATCGTGGTCGGGACCGTGGTGCTGGACGCCGAGGTGTTGCTGGTCGCGTAGTCGCTGAAGGTGCGCACGTCGATCGACAGGCTGGTGGCGCACTTGCTGCCCAGCCAGCTCATCTTGGCGCAGACCGAGGTCTTGAAGGTGGCGGCCGTGCCGCCGGCGGTCTGGACCTGGCCGGTGCGGATCGTGCGGCCGACGTCCATCACCGCGTTGTCCAGCGTCAGCGAGACCAGGAACACCAGGCCCAGCTCGATGATCGCGAAGACCAGGATCAGGAAGGGAATGGCCACGAAGGCGAATTCCACCGCCGTGGCGCCGTCGTCGGCGCGCGCGAAGCGGCCGGCCGTGTTGGCCAGTCGGCGTCGGGCGCGATCGAGAATATGGCGAGCGGCCATGCGGCGGGCGTTCCCTTGGGATCCATCAGGATCGCCCCAAGGCTAGGCCAATGATCCTAACCAGTCGTTAGGAGGCGCGCGGACGCCCACACACGTACGTGAGGGCGAGGCTAGGGGACGGTGGCGCCGGCGGCGGCGGTCGGCGGGTTCAGGCGCGTGCACTGGGCGGCGCAGGCATAGTTGCTGGCCGAGGCGCCGCGATAGATGGTCACCCCGCCGCCGCCGTTCTCGGAGACGACGATCTGGCGATCGGCCAGGGCGCGGCCGCTGGCGCTGAAGGCCAGGAGGCTGGTGACGCCGGGACGCTTGCCCAGGACGATCAGGGTGCGGTCGTTGACGACGCTGACGTCGGCGATGGTCGGGTCACCGACCACCACGTCGCGGACGGGGCCGCTCAGGTTCACGTACGAGGCCTGACCGGCGGCGACCGGCAGGTCGACAGGCGCGCTCACATTCACCGGCACGGCCCTCGGCGGGAGGGTCTGAGCGGTCGCGGCGACCCCCGAGAGGGTCAGGGCGGCGGCGATGACGAGTGAAAGGCGGCGCATGAGTGTTTCCGATCCCGGATACGAACGTGCGCCAGCATCTCTTTCTTTGGTCAATAAAAGACTAAAGCGCCGCCGTATGCTGCAAGGCGCCGCTTGAGAAAGCCTTTGATTCAAAAGGGTTTGAGCGCGACTGTAGTGTCCATGGTTAAGAACAAATAATGGTAAATACAAATAAACCAAAAGAAAATCCGTGAAAACTATTCGCTGTTTACTGGCCATTAAGCGAGGTGGGCGAAATTGATCGTGTTTTCGGGGGTGAGCAAGTCGAACGGCTTGAAAGCCTCAAATCAACTAGCTCTGGTTTTTGGAGACCAAGTCATGACTAAGTTCGTCACTCGCTTCCTGAAGGATGAATCGGGCGCCACGGCCATCGAATACGGCCTGATCGTCGCCCTGATCGCCGTTATCATCGTGACGGCTGTCACGACCCTCGGCACCAATCTGAAGACCGCCTTCACGAAGGCCGGCACGGCTGTGTCGACGGCGGCTGGCACCTAAGCCAACCGACGACACGCTCGAAAAAAGAGGGTCGGAGCTTCGCGCTCCGGCCCTTTTTCTTTTGGTTCCTAGACAAAAGGCTCCAGGCGTCCGCGCCTGGGGCCTTTGTCGTTACTGGCGAACTCTTGAGCCCGTGTCGGATAGGCGACATTTTCTTTGGGTTGATCGGCAGTTTACCAACAACCCTTACGTCCGTTTCACTCTCGGAGACATATTGTCGCGGCGTTGGTTCAACCTATCGGAGACTGCGTTCCATGACGCGCCTGCTCAAAGCCTTCGCCCAAGATGAATCCGGCGCCACCGCCATCGAGTACGGCCTGATCGTCGCTCTGATCGCGGTGATCATCGTCGGGGCCGTGACCACGCTGGGTGGCAACCTCAAGACCGCCTTCACCAAGGCCGGCACCGAGGTTTCGACCGCCGCCGGCACCTAGGCGTTTCTTCGAGATCCTCGAAAACGGGGAGGCCGCGACGTTTAAGGGCGTCGCGGCCTTTTCGCATTCTGGGGGCGGGAAACCATTGCTTCACGGGTCTCGTCCCAGAATGGGCCGATCTCAACAAGGCGCGTTCGCCCCATGCTGGCTCTTCAGGTCCCGCTGCTGCTGGTGTTTCCGGCCCTCGCCATCGTCGGGGCGCTGAAGGACCTGACCAGCTACACGATCCCCAACTGGATCTCGCTGGCCCTGATCGCCGCCTTCATCCCGGCCGCCCTGGTCGTCGGCGCGCCGCTGTCGCAGATCGGCCTGTGCCTGGCCACGGGCCTCGGCGCCCTGGTCCTGGGCATGGGCATGTTCGCGGCCGGCTGGATCGGCGGCGGGGACGGCAAGCTGTTCGCGGTCTGCGCCTTGTGGCTGGGCTGGCCGGCGGCCCTGCCGTTCATGCTCTATACGGGCCTGGCTGGCGGCGCCCTGACTTTCCTGATCCTGGGCTTGCGCTCGGGCTGGCTGACGCCGGTCGTGGCGGGTGGTCCGGCCTGGCTGCGCAAGCTGGGTACGGAAGGCGGCGACCTTCCTTATGGCGTGGCGATCGCGATCGGCGCCCTGGCGGCTTTCCCGCAGGGCGCTCTGGCCACGGGAATCCTGGGTTGAACTGATCCTCCCCTTCGGGGGAGGTGGCCCGGAGGACCGGAGGGGGGAGCTCGGCTTTTGCCGCATTGGCCCCCTCAGTCGCTTCGCGACAGCGCCCCCGAAAGGGGAGCAGAGCGCGACAGCCTGTCGCGCATGTCCTCGACTCCAAGCTGAAAACTTTTAGCAGGCGTTAACCATGCACGGGCGAGCATGGGACGTGGCCAGAAAGGCTGACTGACGAATCGTGTGCCTCGCCGGACGGCGGTCATGCGGCTCACCGTAGAGTTTCAGCCCGCGCCATGAGCCCCGTTCGCCTCCTGATCGTCCTGGTCGCCGCCATCTCGGCCATCGGCTTGGCCGTGGTTCTGCAGCGCGCCCTCGGCAAGCCGGCCGCCCCCGCCGCCCAGGCCGCGCCGGCCGCCGCGCCCGAAAAGCCCATGACCCAGGTGCTGGTCGCCAAGCGCGACCTGCCGATCGGCACGCGCCTGGTGGTCGCCGACGTCGCCTGGATCCCCTGGCCGTCCGACGCCGTGAACGGCGCCTTCATCACCAACGGCGCCACGCCGGCCAAGCCGGACGGCAAGGTCGAGGCCGCCAAGGTCGCCGTCGCCAATACCGCCGACCAGATGATCGGCGGCGTCGATCCGGCCAAGGCCATCGAGGGCGCGATCGTTCGCGACCCGATCCTGACCGGCGAACCCATCACGCCCCGCAAGATCGTGCGCGGCGGCGAAGGCGGCTATCTGTCCGTCGTCCTGACTCCCGGCAAGCGGGCCATGTCCGTGCCCGTGACCTCCGACACCGCCGTGGGCGGCTTCATCCTGCCGGGCGACCGGGTGGACGTGCTGACGACCCGCGACCACCAGCTCAACAGCGACAACGGCGGCCCGAGCGGCAAGGTCACCGTCGCCGAGACGGTGCTGCAGAACATTCGCGTGCTGGCCCTCGACCAGGCCACCGCCGCCGAGAAGGACGCCAAGTCGATCGTCGCGGCCACCGCCACCCTCGAGGTCGGTCCCGTCGAGGCCGAAGCCCTGGCCCGCGCCCGGGCCGGCGGCCCGATCACCCTGGCCCTGCGCGCCTATACCGACCTGGGCGGGCCCTCGGGCATGACGCACCCGGTCACCGTCGAAGACACCTCCGTCCGCATCAACCGAGGCGGAACGACCACCAGCGTGGCGGTGCGCCCATGATCCGCCCCTTGAAAGCTTCCCCCGTGAAGGCCCGCATGTCCCTTTCACGCCGACTTCTCACGGTCCACGTGGCCGCCCTGCTGGGCCTGAGCTCGACCGTCCCGGCCTTCGCCGACGGTCCGGTCGGCGGCTCGCACGTCTATCGCCAGCCGGCGCGGGTCTCGCGTCCGGCGCCGCTGCCGCCCGCGCCGGTGGCCCCGCCGATCGGCGACCAGGTCACGCGCATCACCCTCACCGCCGATCAGGCCGCGTCCAGCATCGAGCTGGCCAAGGGCAAGTCGGCGATCATCGAGCTGCCCAGCGACGTCCGCGATCTGCTGGTCACCAACCCGACCGTCGCCGACGCGGTGCTGCGCGACAAGCGCCGCATCTATGTCGTCGGCCTTGCCGAGGGCGTGACCGACGCGGCCTTCTTCGACGCCACCGGCCGCCGCATCCTCTCGCTGAACATCCGCGTCATCCAGCCGGTCGACCAGCTGGCCGTGGTCCTGGGTCGCGTCCTGCCGGACGCCCGCATTCACATCCAGCCGATCCGCGACAGCGTCGTGCTGAGCGGCATGGTCCGCACGCCTTCCGAATCCGACGCGGCGGCGCGCATCGCCGCCCAGTTCGTCGGCTCGGCGGACAAGGTCCTGAACATGCTCAGCATCGCGGGCAAGGACCAGGTGATGCTGCAGGTCCGCATCGTCGAGGTGCAGCGCAACGTCATCAAGCAGCTGGGCGTCGACATGAACGCCGTGCTCGGCCAGGTCGGCGAGACCCAGTACAGCTTCGGCATGTCGCCGACCTTCGGGGTCAACGGCAGCCTGCTGGGCGGGATGACCGGCGGCTACAAGATGGACACCACCAAGCAGCCGATCATGCAGCAGCCCTGCACCGGTCCCGGCTGGACGCCAGGCTCGCTGTGCCCGGTGGTGGTCCGCAACGGCGGTAATTCCGATACGGCGACGATCAGCAACACCGCCGGCGACCCGGGCCTGAACCAGGCCAAGGGCATGATCCAGGCGTTCGAACGGGTGGGCCTGGTGCGCACCCTGGCCGAGCCGAACCTGACGGCCGTCTCGGGCGAGCGCGGCAACTTCCTGGTCGGCGGCGAATTCCCCGTGCCGACCGGCCGCGACGACAGCGGCCGGGTCTCGGTCGAGTACAAGCCTTACGGCGTGGGCCTGGGCTATACGCCGATCGTCATGTCGGGCGGCCGCATCTCGCTGAAGATCGCGACCGAGATCTCGGAGCTCTCCAGCCTCGGCGCGTTCTCGATGACCAGCGGGACCTCGGCCGCGCTGGTCGTTCCGGGCCTGACCGTGCGCCGGGCCGAGACGACGGTCGAACTGCCCTCGGGCGGCTCGTTCATGATCGCTGGCCTGCTGCAGCAGACGACCAAGCAGACGATCGACTCGCTGCCGGGCATGACCAACATGCCGATCCTCGGCTCGCTGTTCCGGTCGCGCGACTTCCTCAGCGGCGAGACCGAGCTGGTGATCATCATCACCCCGTATATCGTCGATCCGACCCGCCCGCAGAACCTGCAGACCCCGGCCGACGGCCTGCAGATCGCCGGCGACATGAGCACGGTCCTGTTGGGCCGGCTGAACAAGGTGGTCAAGGCGCCGGCCGGCGCGAACGCGGGGCGCGCGTACCAAGGCCCCGTCGGCTATGTGATCGAGTAGGGCGCCGCCATGACGCACGCACACACCGTCAAGATCGTCCTGAGGACTGGCCTGCGAACCAGCCTTCTGGCCGCCGCCCTCGCGGGCCTGGCCGCCTGCGCCTCGGCGCCGTCGGACGAAGGGCCTTCCAAGACCTCCGTCCTCGAGACCCAGCAGTGGATGGACCGCGTCAAGGTCACCTCCGCGCCGGACGAAATCATCCTGGCCCCGCACGCCACGGGCCTGTCGGCCAACCAGTCGGCGGCCGTGGAAAGCCTGCTGGGCCGCTGGCTCGAGGCCGAGGCGCGCGAGCTGGTGGTCACCGCTCCGAACAACGCCGGGGCCATGGCGACCCAGATCCGCGATCGCCTGGTCATGCTGGGCGCGCCCGGCGCGCGCGTGCGCGTCGTCGGCTTCAATCCGACCGGACCCGAGGACGACACCATCCGCGTGGGCTTCCTCCGCTACGAAGCCCAGCCGCTCAAGTGCGGTCAGCGTTGGGAGAACCTGACGGCGACCCGCAACAACACCGTCTATGACAATTTCGGCTGCGCCCTCGCCGCCAATACGGCCGCCCAGGTCGCCAACCCCGAGGACCTGGTCAGGCCGCGCGACATGGATCCGGCCGACGCCGGCCGCCGTGGCACGGTGCTGGGCAAGTACCGCAAGGGTGAACTCACGACCGCCGCCAAGGACGATCAGGCGAGCGGTACGATCTCGAAGGCGATCCCGTAATGCGCCCGACCAGTAACGACCCCTTCGATCTGGGCTTCGACGCCGCCGACGAGTTCACGACCGGCGCGTCCGATCCGTGGCGCGCGTCCGCTCCGCCGTCGCTGAGCCCCGCCGCGGGCGGTTTCGACGACCCGTTCGCCGAGTTCCCGCCGGCTCGCCCTCGCGAGGACGCGCCGCCCCCGCGCGCGCCGCAAGCCGCGCCGCCGGTCACCCGTCCCGCCCCGCAACAGCGCGCTCCGCAACCGGCCGCCCAACCTGTCGCGCGTCAGCCCGCCGTGGCCGCCGCCCCGGACTATGACGACCGCGATCTGGACATCGCCCCGGCGGCTCCGGCCGCGGCGGCTGCCGCGCCGGTCTATCAGGAGCCGCTCTCGGACGGCGGCATGGGCGACGCGGTGATCCCGCGCATCAGCATCCACGCCTTCTGCGCCCGGCCCGACACGGCGAAGCTGATCCAGCACGCCGCCGCCGACCGCCGCATGGCCCGCGCCTCGACCATCGTCCGCGACGGTGGTCTGGAAGCGGCCGTCGACTACTACCAGAACCAGCCGACGCCCTCGCTGGTCATGGTCGAGACCAACGACAGCGCCCAGCGCCTGTTGCACCTGCTCGACAGCCTGGCCCAGGTCTGCGACCCGGGCACCAAGGTCGTCGTGCTGGGCCAGACCAACGACATCGCCCTCTATCGCGAGCTGATCCGCCGTGGCGTCAGCGAGTACCTGACCCAGCCGATGGGGCCGCTGCAGGTGATCCGCGCGGTCGGCGCGCTCTATGCCGATCCGTCGGCGCCATTCACGGGTCGCCAGATCGCCTTCGTCGGCGCCAAGGGCGGGGTGGGGTCCTCGACCCTGGCCCACAACTTCGCCTGGGCGATGGCGGAGAAGATGCAGACCGCCACCGTGCTGGTCGATCTGGACCTGGCCTTCGGCACCGCCGGCCTCGACTTCAACCAGGATCCGCTGCAAGGCGTCCTGGACGCCCTGACCCAGCCCGACCGCCTGGACCCGGTGCTGATGGACCGCATGATGGTCCGCTGCGGCGATCGCCTGTCGCTGTTCGCCGCTCCGGCCTCGCTGGACGACGACTACGAGATCGGCGCCGACGCCTTCGAGGAAGTCACCCAGAAGATCCGCGGCGCCGCGCCCTTCGTGGTGCTGGACATCCCGCACGTCTGGAACGCGGCGACCCGCCGCGTGCTGGTCGGCTCGGACGACCTGGTCGTGGTGGCGACGCCCGACCTGGCCTCCCTGCGAAACGCCAAGAACATCATCGACCTGGTCAAGGGCTCGCGTCCCAACGACGTGCCGCCGCGCCTCGTGCTGAACCAGGTCGGCGTGCCCGGCCGTCCTGAGATCCCGGTCAAGGATTTCGGCGAGGCCCTGGGCATCCAGCCCTCGCTGGTGCTGCCGTTCGATCCCAAGCCCTACGGCCAGGCGGCCAACAACGGCCAGATGCTGGCCGACGTGGCGCCCAAGTCGAAGGCCGCCGAAGGGCTCGAGCACCTGGCGCGCCTGATCAGCCGGCGCGAACCGCCGGCCGTGCAGAAGACCTCCGTCCTCTCGGGCCTGTTCAAGAAGAAGTAGATGTTCGGCAAGCGCGATCAGTCAGCCCCCGCCGAACAGAAGGCGCCGCCCCCCGCTCCGACGGGCGGGGCGGCTATCGCCACGCGCCCGCAACGGGTCGAACCGATGGAGGCCGCCGACGCGCCGGCTCCCAAGGCTCCGGCGCCCAAGGTCACCAGTCCCGCAAAAGGGGTCGCCGCGCCGAAGGCGACGCCGGGTCTCGACCAGCTGCGCGCCGCCCAGGGCGTGGCCGCCGCCCAGACGACCAACATCGTCCGTGAACAGAGCGACTACTACCACGCCACCAAGACCACGATCTTCAACGCCCTGCTGAACACCATCGACCTGAGCCAGCTGGCCCAGCTCGACCTGAAGCAGGCGGCCGAGGAAATCCGCGACATCGTCGCCGAGCTGGTGGCGATCAAGAACGTCTCGATGTCGGTGTCCGAGCAGGAACACCTGGTCCAGGACATCATCAACGACGTCCTCGGCTACGGTCCGCTGGAGCCGCTGCTGGCCCGCGACGACATCGCCGACATCATGGTCAACGGCGCCCACCGGGTGTTCATCGAAGTGGGCGGCAAGGTCCAGCTGACCAACGTCCGCTTCCGCGACAATCTTCAGCTGATGAACATCTGCCAGCGGATCGTCAGCCAGGTCGGCCGCCGGGTCGATGAATCCAGCCCCATCTGCGACGCCCGCCTTCCCGACGGGTCTCGCGTCAACGTCATCGCCCCGCCCTTGGCTCTCGATGGTCCGACCCTGACCATTCGTAAGTTCAAGAAGGACAAGCTGACCATGAAGAACCTGGTGGAGTACGCCTCCATCAGCCCGGAAGGGGCGCGGGTTCTCGGGGTCATCGGCGCCTGCCGCTGCAACATCGTCATCTCGGGCGGTACGGGTTCGGGCAAGACCACCCTGCTCAACACCATGACCGCCTTCATCGACCCCACCGAACGGGTCGTGACCTGCGAAGACGCCGCGGAACTGCAGCTGCAGCAGCCGCACGTGGTGCGCCTGGAAACCCGTCCGCCGAACCTGGAAGGCTCGGGCTCGGTGACCATGCGCGACCTGGTCAAGAACTGTCTGCGGATGCGTCCCGAACGCATCATCGTCGGCGAAGTCCGTGGCCCGGAGGCGTTCGACCTCCTGCAGGCCATGAACACCGGCCACGACGGCTCGATGGGCACGCTGCACGCCAACAGCCCGCGCGAAGCCATCAGCCGTATCGAGAGCATGATCACCATGGGCGGCTACGGCCTGCCCTCGAAGACCATCAAGGAGATGATCGTCGGCTCGGTCGACGTCATCATCCAGGCCGCCCGCCTGCGCGACGGTAGCCGCCGCATCACCCACATCACCGAGGTCGTCGGTCTGGAAGGCGACGTGATCGTCACCCAGGACCTGTTCGTCTACGAGATCACCGGCGAGGACGAGCAGGGCCGCGTGGTTGGCCGTCACCGCTCCACCGGCATCGCCCGCCCGCGCTTCTGGGATCGCGCCCGCTACTACGGCCTGGAGCGCGAGCTGGCCGAAGCCCTAGACGCGGCGGAGTAGGCAATGCTGTTCATCATCGCCGGCATTCTCGGCTTCATCACCATCGCGGGCCTGGGCTTCGCCTTCGCCGGCGGCGATGACGGCTCGGCCAAGGCCGCCAAGCGCGCCCAGCTTGTGGCCGGCGGCGGCGAACGCCAGGCCAGCGCCCGCGCCAAGGCCGTGGCCAACACTCCCGAGGCCCGTCGTCAATCGATCCTCAACGCCCTGAAGGACCAGGAGCGCAAGCAGAAGAAGGCTTCGCTCAGCATCGGCGCGCGCATGCAGGCCGCCGGCCTGGGCCAGAACGTCAAGATGTTCTGGATTGTCAGCGGGGTGCTGGGCGTGTTCGTGGCCCTGCTGGCGCTTCTGCTGCGCCAGATGCCGCTGGTCGCCCTGGGCGCGGGTTTCGCCGCCGGGGCCGGCCTGCCGCGCTGGGTTCTGGGTTTCCTGGCCAAGGGCCGGACCCACAAGTTCACCGAGGCCTTCTCGGACGCCATCGATATCATCGTGCGCGGCATCAAGTCGGGCCTGCCGGTCCACGACTGTCTGAAGATCATCGGCAAGGAGTGCCCCGAGCCCCTGGCCGGCGAGTTCCGCACCCTGACCGAGAACGTCGGCATGGGCGTGCCGGTCGATGCGGCCCTGGACAAGATGTACGAGCGCATGCCGACCAACGAGCTGCGCTTCTTCGCGATCGTGCTGGCCATCCAGGCCAAGACCGGCGGTAACCTGGCCGAGGCCCTGGGCAACCTTTCCACCGTGCTGCGCGCGCGCAAGCTGATGAAGGAAAAGATCAAGGCGCTGTCGGCCGAAGCCATCGCCTCGGCCTTCATCATCGGCTGCCTGCCGCCCGGCGTCGTGATCCTGATCAGCGTCACCTCGCCAGACTACATGAAGCCCATGTTCACCGACCCGCGCGGCCACCTGATGCTGCTGGCGGGCGCGATCTGGATGAGCCTTGGCATCTTCGTGATGCGCAAGATGATCAACTTCAAGTTCTAGGGGAGGGCCGCCGTGAAGATCGTCGACACCCTGACCAACCCCTCGAACCTGCTGACGGCGTTCATCGCCGTGGTGGTGTTCGCCACCATCGTCACCCTGGCCTCGCCGGCCCTGCGCAACAACAATCTGGAAGGCCGGCTGAAGTCGGTCGCCAACCGTCGCGAGGAGCTGCGCCGCCGTTCGCGCCAGAGCATCGCCGCGCGGAACCCGGGCGGCGGCGCGGGCGCCGGTTCGCTGCGCCACCAGGACGAGGGCCTCTACAAGAACATCGTCGACCGCCTGCAGCTGTCGAAGCTGCTCGAGGATCCCAAGGTCGTCGACAAGCTGGCCCAGGCCGGCCTCCGGGGCCCGCAGCCGGTCTCGACCTTCTACTTCTTCCGCTTCGTGATGCCGTTCGTGTTCGCGGCGGTGGTGGCCTTCTACCTCTATGTCGTGAATGGCTTTGGCCTGCTGCCGATCCAGAAGATGTGCGCCTGCGTGGCGGCTCTGGCGATCGGCTACTACGCGCCCAACGTCTACATCTCCAACATCGCCCAGAAGCGCCGCGAGTCGATCGTGGCGGCCTTCCCCGACGCGCTGGACCTGCTGCTGATCTGCGTGGAAAGCGGCATGTCGATCGAAGCGGCCATCCAGAAGGTCGGCTCGGAAGTCGGCGCCTCGTCGATGGAGCTGGCCGAGGAGCTCAGCCTGCTCACCGCCGAGCTGTCCTACCTGCCCGACCGCCGCCAGGCCTATGAGAACCTGGCCCGCCGGACCAATCATCCGGGCATCAAGTCCGTGGCCACGGCCATGATCCAGGCCGAGCGCTACGGTACGCCGCTGGGCACCGCCCTGCGGGTCATGGCCAAGGAAAACCGCGAGCTGCGCCTCTCGGCCGCCGAGAAGAAAGCCGCCGCCCTGCCGGCCCAGCTGACCGTGCCGATGATCATGTTCTTCCTGCCGGTGCTGTTCCTGGTGATCCTGGGTCCGGCCATCATGAAGATCCAGGACGTGTTCGGGAAACACTGACGGGCCGCCCTAGGGCCCTCCATCTTCCACTGCCGCTTTAGTTGAGGCCTGGCGCCAGACTTGCGCCGCGCGATCCCAGAGTTTTCGTTTTGGGACAGTACGCGTGGACAAGTTGAAAGAGACCTCGGCCGCCTTCGCGGAGACCGAGCAAGGGGGCGCGGCCATGGAGACCGGCCTCCTCCTGGCCCTGGCGGCGGCCTTCGCCTTCACCCTGAGACATGTGATGGCCAGCCCGCTGCTGGGCGTGTTCACCCGCGCGACCAAGGTGATCAGCCAGGCGCTGGCGGGGTAGGTGGCTCTGGGTGGGGCGGGCTGGCGTTAGTCTGAAGCTGGACGCGCGAACGTCTGCAATCGACCCTAGTCGGGCATTGGCTCACTGCGTCCTTCGAGGCGCGCTCAGGAGCGCGCACCTCAGGATGAGGTGGTCAGTGCAAGGAGATCCTCATCCTGAGGCGTGAGCCGCAGGCGAGCCTCGAAGGACGCACTGAACATCCGACTCCCACCCCAAGCCGACTTCCGGAAAACGCCGTTATGTGATGCTCTGGCCCCGGTCCTTCAGGGGGAATGGATGGAAGCTCAGGCCTCGGCCTCGCGGTTGGCGGGGCTGCTGCTCAGGGTGCTGATCGGCGCCCTGTTCATCGCTCATCTCTATTGGAAGCTGGCGGTGCTGCCGGGCGGGGTGAGTGTCTGGTGGGGGAAGCTGGTCCAGGCCGGCTATCCGCCGTTCGTGCCCGCCTATGTGCTGTCGGCCGAGATCGCCGGCGCCCTGCTGATGATCCCCGGGGTGTTCGCGCGCATCGTGGCGCTCTACGCCATGCCGATGATGCTCGGGGCGGCGCACTTCTGGCTGGTGCGCAAGGGCTTCTACTTCACCCAGGCGGGGGCGGAGCTTCCGCTGGTCTGGCTGGCGCTGCTGGGGATCCAGGTCGTCATCGGCGACGGCCCCCATGCGCTGGCGCGCTCGCCCGATTGGCGCGGCGTGGCGGCCCGTCTCGGGATCGCGCCGCCAGGCCGCTAGAGCCTACTGCCCGCCGCCGGCCTTCATCGCGTCCCAGGAGCGGCTGCCGCCGGCCTGGCCGATGGCGGCGCGGAGATAGGCCAGGTTGTTGGCCACCAGCTCGGGCGGCAGGTCGGCGCGGGCCAGTTTCTCGGCTTCCGGCAGGCGGCCTTGCAGGCCGACCACCAGGGCGAGGTTCTGGCGCACCTGGATGCCGGCCGAGGGCAGGGCGGCGGCGCGGCGCAGCTGGGCCTCGGCGCCGGGCAGGTCGCCCTTGGCGGCCAGGTACATGGCGTAGTTGGCCAGCGGCGTGGCCTCGTTCGGGGCCAGAACCAGGGCCTGACGGTGGGCGGCCTCGGCCTCCTCGTCGCGCTGGGCCTGCTCATAGGCCACGGCCAGCAGGGTCTGCGGACGCCAGTCCTTGGGATTGAGGGCGGCGGCCTTGCGAGCCGGATCGATGCCGTAGAAACCCTGGCCGCGCGCGACGTGGGCGCGGGCCAGCTCCAGCAGCAGCGGCGCGTTGTCGGGATGGGCCACCAGGGCCTTGGTCGCGGCCAAGGCGGCCTCGTCGTTGCGGCCCAGGGCGCGCAGGGCCTGGGCGAAGTTCACCCCGGCGTCGGCGTCGGCCGCGTCGTTCTCCAGCTGGGCGCCCCAGAAGGCGGCGCGGGCCAGCGGATCTAGGCGCTGCGCCTCGGCCCGCTGCTGCGGCGAGGCCCGAACGGGAGCAGGCTGAGCGGCCGCCTGGGAAGCCATTGGGGTGGCTTCAGGCGTGGGCTTGGCGGCCTCGGCGGCGAAGGCCGCCGACGACAGAAGCAGGGCGGCCGAGCCGAGAACGGTTGCGACGAGCGCGCGCTTGCGACACATGAAGACGAGTCTCCGAAAGGTTGCGCCCATTGTCCGGGCGCGGCCCTCAAGGAATCGTTAAGCATAATTTTAAAGGGTTCCGCCGATGTCCGACGCGACGCATCCCATTCTCGTCGAAACCGACGGGCAGGCGATCCCGGTTCATCCGCTGGCGGAGGGCGAGGTCGAGGCCTTCCTGGCCCAGAAACGCGCGCCCGCAAGGACTTTCGCCGCCGCCAACAGCTTCACGGGTAAGGCGGGCCAGGTGCTGGCCATCCCCGGATCGAACGGTGCGGTCGAGCGCGTGCTGCTGGGCGTGGGCCCAAATGCGGGCGGGGGCCGCGCGGATCTGTCGCTGTTTCGCACCCTGGCGGGCAAGCTGCCGCCCGGCGACTACGCCCTGACCAAGCTGCCGCGCGGCATCGACCCGACCGAGGCGGCCCTGGCCTTCGCCCTCGGGACCTATCGCTTCGACCGCTACAAGAAGAAGGGCGAGCCGATCCCGCGCCTGGTCGCGCCCAAGGGCGTCGACGTCGCCGCGGTCACCGCCATGGCCCACGCCTGCGCCCTGTGCCGCGACATGGTCAACACCCCGGCCAACGACATGGGGCCGCTGCAGATCGAGACCATCGCCGGCGAGATCGCCGCCAAGTACGGCGCCACCCTGTCGGTGGTGCGTGGCGACGACCTGCTGGCCCAGAACTATCCGGCCGTCCACGCCGTGGGCCGCGCCGCCGTTCCGGCCCGCGCGCCGCGCATGATCGAGATCAGCTGGGGCGATGCAGCCCACCCGTGCGTTGCCCTCGTGGGGAAAGGCGTGGTGTTCGACACCGGCGGGCTCGACATCAAGCCCTCGGGCGGCATGCGGCTGATGAAGAAGGACATGGGCGGCGCCGCCCACGCCCTGGCCCTGGGGCGGATGATCATGGAGGCGCGCCTGCCGGTGCGGCTGGTGATCCTGACCCCGGTCGTGGAGAACGCCATCTCGGGCGACGCCATGCGTCCGGGCGACGTGCTGCAGACCCGCGCGGGCCTGACCGTCGAGGTCGGCAACACCGACGCCGAGGGGCGGCTGATCCTGGCCGACGCCCTGACCCGCGCGGCCGAGCTGAAGCCGGCCCTGACCCTGGACTTCGCGACCCTGACCGGCGCCGCGCGCGTCGCCCTGGGCCCGTTCGTGATCCCCTACTGGACCGCCGACGAGAAGCTGGCCGCCCAGATCGAGGTGGCGGCCAATCGCGTCGCCGACCCGGTCTGGCGCCTGCCGCTGACCGACGCCTATCGCGACGCCCTCGACAGCGACATCGCCGACCTCAAGAATGACCCCGATGGCTGGGCCCAGGCCGGCGCCACCACGGCCGCCCTGTTCCTGCAGCGGTTCGCGCCGAAGGGTGACGATGTCGGTCCGTGGGCCCATTTCGACGTCTTCGCGTGGAACCCTCGGAATCGCCCGGGATTCCCCGTCGGAGGCGAGGTTCAGGCGATCCGCGCCGCCTTCGCCATGATCAAGGGTCGTTTCGCATGAGCTTGAACTCCATTGGGGACACGCGCGTGACCCTGGCCCGGCCCGACCTGGCCGACCAGCGCCTGGAGGGGCTGGCCCCGGCCGAGCACTACAAGGCCAGCCGCAAGATGGTCTGCGCCGTCCCGGCCACCGCCATCCGCGCCGCCGCCGCGCCCGACGCCGAGCAGTGGGACCAGCTGCTGTTCGGCGAGGTGTTCCGCGTGCTGGAGGAGGGCGATGGCTTCGCCTGGGGGCAGGCGGCCCGCGACGGCTATGTCGGCTTCGTCGACGTCTTGGCCCTGGTCCCGCAAGGCCATCCGCCGACCCACGCCGTCAAGGCGATCCGGACCTACGCCTTCGCCAAACCCGACATCAAGTCGCGACCGGAAGGGCTCTATTCGCTGAACGCCCTGGTCACGGTCGAGGCCCGCGAGGGCCGCTTCGCCAAGGGCGCGGGGACCGGCTGGTTCATCGAGGAGCACCTGACCGCCATCGGCCGGGGCGAGCGCGACTATGTCGCCGTCGCCGAGCGCTTCCTGGGCGCGCCCTACCAGTGGGGCGGTCGCGAGTCGCTGGGCGTGGACTGTTCGGGCCTGGTGCAGCAGGCGCTCTATGCCTGCGCCCGCGCCTGTCCGCGTGACACCGACATGCAGCGCGGCTTCTTCCCCGAGATCGCCGAGGGCGACCGCAAGCGCGGCGACCTGGTGTTCTGGAAGGGCCACGTGGCGGTGCTGCTCGACGCCGAAACCATCCTGCACGCCAACGCCCATCACATGGCCACGGCGATCGAACCCCTGGCCGAGGCCGTCGCCCGGATCGAGGCCGCCGGGCTGGGCGCGCCGCTGGGCTATCGTCGTCCATGAGCGCCATGGATCGGATGCTCGACGACGTCATCGTCCTGGGCGAGGGCGCGCCCAACACCCTGCAGGGCGACTGGCCCGACCGCGTGCTGGACCGGATCACCCGTCCCGAGCTGCACGCCTATCGCGTCGCAGAGCCGGTTGGCCGGGTCCTGATCTGCGCCGGCGGCGGCTATGTGCGGCTGATGTACGATCGCGAGGGGGCCGAGGTTGCGCTGTGGCTCAACGGCCTGGGCTACGACGCCTATGTGCTGGTCCATCGCCTGCCTGGCGCGGCAGCGGACGGGCAGCGCGTGTGGCCCAAGGACGTGGCCCTGACCGACGCCAAGGCCGCGCTGGCCCATATCGGCCGCGACCGGCCGCTCTTCCTCATGGGGCTGTCGTCGGGCGGCCACCTGGCGGGCGCCCTGGCGTGCCAGCCGGGCGTGGACCCGACCGGCCTGCTGATCGCCTACGCGCCGATCAACGCCAACCACTCGAAGTACAAGGCCCCGGCCGGCAAGCCCGACTATCCGCCGCCGCAGAAGCAGGCCTTCTATGACGACTGGCCGATCGGCCTGGCGGCCGAGCCGCACGGCGTGCCGGGCTGTCCGGTGTTCCTGGCCTATGCGCTGCACGATCAGGCCGTGCCGGTCGAGCACGCCCTGAACTTCATCACGACCGCGCGGGACAAGGGGCTGGACCTCGACGCCCACATGTTCGGCGCCGCCCCGCACGGCTTCGCCCTGCGCGACCTGGACGGCTCCCAAGGGTCCTGGCCGGACCTGGCGGCCCGGTGGATGGCGCGGCGGGGGTAGAAGGAACCTCTCTCTATGAGAGAGGGACTTTTCCAGCTCTTGACGCCCATAAATATGCATGAAAATGTATATGTATGGATACGCAGATAAACCTGTTCCACGCCCTGGGCGATCCCACCCGCTTTCGCATCGTCGAGGCGATGAAGGCGGGGGAGTGCGCGGTCGGCGACATCGTCGAGCGGATGGACATCCACCAGTCCGGCGTGTCGCGTCACCTGCGCATCCTGACCGAGGCGGGCGTCGTCCAGATGCGGCCCGACGGCCAGAAGCGGCTCTACTCGCTACGCCGCGAAGCCTTCGACGAGCTCGAAGCCTGGGTGGCCGAGTACCGGCGGCACTGGGAGGCGCGGCTGGACCGGTTCGGCGCCGCCCTTCAACGAAACCGGGCGGCCGGCAAGCCCGCCCCCGAGGAGCAATCGTGATGACGACCGTAACCACGGCCGCGCGGGCCCAGTTCTCGATCGAGCGACACTACGAGGCCACGATCGAGGAGGCCTGGGCGCTGTGGACCACCAAGGACGGCATCGAATCCTGGTGGGGCCCCGAGGGCTTCGAGGTCACGGTGACCTCGCTGGACCTGCGGCCCGGCGGCGCGTTGAACTACCTGATGACCGCCGTGGCGCCCGAGATGGTGGCGTTCATGAACCGGTCGAACATGCCGCTGTCGACGCCCTGCAAGGTCACCTACACCGAGGTCGCGGCGCCGCGCCGCCTGGCCTATTCGACCCTGACCGACTTCGTGCCGGGCGTTGAACCCTACGAGGTGGTCACGGTGGTCGAGCTGGCGGCGACGGCCGATGGGGTGGCGCTGACCATTACCTTCGACGCCATGCACGACGACGCCTGGACCGAGCGCGCCCGCGCCGGCCACGAGAGCCAGCTGCGCAAGCTGGACGCCCTGCTGGGCGTTCGCGGCGAAGGCGACGGTCCATGCATCGCGGGTTGAGGCTCCTGGTCACCGCCTGGATCGGTTTGGTCGCGGGCCTGGCCGGGATCGTCGCATACTTGGCCATGGGAAGAGGGGCGGTGGTAGGCCGTCTTCCTGCCGGTGGGGGCCATCCCCGCGCCTGGCTGGGCGTCATTAGCGAGGGGAAAGCCATGCATCGCCGACTGATCAGTATTGGGGCGGTGGTCGCCGGCCTACTGGTGACCGCCGGGGCCTCGACCATCGTCGACGCTATCCTGCACGCGACCGGCGTCTATCCGCCCGTCCCGCAGCGGATGTCGGAGGGCCTGTTCGTCCTGGCCTTCGCCTATCGCGGCCTCTTCGCCGTGGCCGGCGGCTATGTCGCCGCGCGACTGGCGCCGGACCTGCCGATGCGCCACGCCTGGGTCCTGGCCTGGATCGGCCTGGCCGCCGGCCTCGCCGGCATCGGCGCCTACTTCTCCATGGGCGGGGAGGCGATCGGACCGTTGTGGTACGCGGTCTCGCTGCCGGCCCAGGCCATCCCCTGCGTGTGGTGGGGCGGGCGGCTGGCGCTGCGTCACCGGACCCAGGTCGCGGAGGCCAGCGCATGATCACCATCCACGACTTCCCGGGCGGCGCCCGTGGGCTGCGGACGGCCTGGCTGTGCGAGGAGATGGGTCTGGAGCACGCCTTCAGCCCCGTCGGCTGGCCGCCCGACGCGGCCTATCGCGCCCTGAACCCGTTCGCGACCGTGCCCTTCCTGCAGGACGGCGAGGTCGAGATCGGCGAGTCGATCGCCATGCTGCTGTACGTCGCCCAGCGCTACGGCCCGACCGACCTCATGCCGGCGGCGGGCGATCCTCGCCATGCCAAGGTTCTGCAGTTCACCCTGCTGGGCGAGGCTTCGCTGTCCGCCCCGATGACGCCCCTGATCGCGACCCGCTTCGGCGCGCCGGAGGATCAGAAGCGCAATTGGTTGGTGACCGTCACCGAGGGGCGGCTCAACGGCGTACTGGAGCTGCTGGCCGAGACGATCGGCGACCGCGAATTCCTGGTCGGCGACAGCCTGACGCTGGCCGACATCTCGGTCGCGACAGGCCTGGCCATCTGGATCGGCGCGGTCGGCCAGGACATCCCGCCGCGCCTGCAGGCCTATCTCGACCGGCTCCGGGCGCGGCCGGCCTATCAGCGGGCCAAGGCGGGTCACGGGGGGCAATAGGCTCGCCTGACGCTCATCGGCCCAGGAAGGCTCGTGACAACAAAAAAAGGCCGCGGAGCTTTCGCTTCGCGGCCTTTTCGATGTCGGTGTTCCGAGAGGCTTACGCTTTCGGCGGAGCCGTATTGCCACCCGCGGCCGGAGCGGCGGGAGCCGCGACGGCGCCGGCGGCCGGGGCCGTCGTGCCACCAGCGGCGCCCGGAGCGGCGGCGTCAGCGGCCGCGGCGCCTTCGGCGGCGGGAGCCGCGGCGGCCGGACGCGGCGGCGGCACCGGCAGCTTGCTGCCCAGGCTGTGCAGATAGGCGATCAGGGCGATGCGGTCTTCCGGCTTCTTCAGACCGACGAAGGTCATGTTGGTGCCGGGGACGTCCTTACCCGGGGCCTTCAGGAAGGTGTACAGGGCGTCGTAATCCCACACCGCCTGCTTGCCGGAGAAGTCCTTCATCGCGCCCGAATAGTTGAAGCCCGGGTGCGCGGCGGGCTTGCGGCCCACGACGTCCCAGAGGCCCGGACCGGTCGAGTTGGCGTTCGAGGCGTCCAGCTTGTGGCAGGCCGCGCACTTGGCCGAGACGGCCGCGCCGGCGGCCACATTGGCCGGGGTCAGCACGGCGGCCCAGTCGGGCGGGGTGTCGGCCGCGGCCGCGCCGCCTTCGGCGGATTCTTCCTGGACCGCGATCTCGTAGCCGGCCTTCTCGACTTCATGCTTCTTGAAGACGATGTCCGACGCTTCTCGCAGACCGAAAATAACGAGGCCGGTCAGCAGCACGCCGCCAGCGATCTTGTTGAACGTCAGGTCGCTCATCTCAGCCTAGTCAGCCTCTTGTCGGCCCACCCGAGGGCGGGCTTGAAACCAGCGCGCGGTGATCGCAGGACGAGTCCCCGGCGCGCGTTATGTTGCGCTCGCGTCTCTTACACGCTACCGCCCCTCGCGCAACCGGGCAGCAAAGATTTGAACTCATGAACCCGATCGTCTTGATCCCCGCGCGAATGGCGGCGACCCGCCTGCCGGGCAAGCCGCTGGCGGACATCGGCGGCGTCCCGATGATCGTCCGGGTTCTGCGGCAAGCCTTGCTGGCCGATATCGGTCCCGTGGCCGTGGCGGCCGGCGATCCCGAAATCGTCGAGGCGGTGCGGGCCGCCGGCGGCGTGGCGGTGCTGACCGACCCCGAACTGCCCTCCGGCTCGGACCGCATCCTGGCGGCCCTGGCGCAGCTGGATCCGGGCTTCGAGCACGACGTGGTGATCAACCTGCAGGGCGACATGCCCTTCGTCGACCCGGCCGTACTCAGCGATTGCGCCCGAGTACTTAAGGAGTTCGACGACGCCGATATCGCCACCGTCGTGGCCCCGGAAGCCTCGCCCGCCGACCGGGCGAATCCCGACGTCGTCAAGGCCGTGCTGGCCATGGAGGACGACGGCCAAAGCGGCCGCGCGCTGTATTTCACCCGCTCGACCCTCTATGGCGACGGGCCCGTCTGGCGCCACATCGGCATCTACGGCTATCGCCGCGAGGCGCTGGTGGTGTTCAATGACGCCTCGCCGTCCGCCCTGGAAAAGCGCGAGAAGCTGGAGCAGCTGCGCGCCATGGAACTGGGCCTGACGATCCGCGCCGCCGTGGCCGCCGAAGCCCCGATCTCCGTCGACAATCCTTCAGATCTAGAAGCCGCACGCCAAGAAGCTGGAAAACAGGCCCTATGAGCATCCTCAAGAAGATCGCCTTCCAGGGCGAGCCCGGCGCCAACAGCCACGAGGCGTGCCGGACCTACTTCCCGGATCACGAGGCCTATCCCTGCGCGACGTTCCAGGAGGCCTTCGAGGCCATCAAGACGGGCGTCTGCGAGCTGGGCATGATCCCGATCGAGAACTCGATCGCCGGCCGGGTCGCCGACGTCCACCACCTGCTGCCGGCCTCGGGCCTGAAGATCATCGGCGAGCGCTTCAAGCCGATCCGCTTCCAGTTGATGGCCAACAAGGGCGTCAAGCTGTCGGACATCAAGGTGGTGGCCTCGATGCCGATCGCCCTGGCCCAGTGCCGTCACAGCCTGAACAAGCTGGGCGTCGCCACCGAGGCGGCGGGCGACACCGCCGGCGCGGCCAAGGCCCTGGCCCTGAACCCCAACCCGACGCGCGGCGCCGTGGCCCCGGCCCTGGCGGCCGAGATCTATGGCCTCGATATCCTGGCCAGCGATATCGAGGACGAGCGCCACAACACCACCCGCTTCCTGGTGATGACGGCTGACAAGAGCCCGGCGGCGCCGGACTTCATGCACCGCTGCGTGACCAGCTTCGTGTTCCGCGTCCGCAACCTGCCGGCGGCCCTCTACAAGGCGCTGGGCGGCTTCGCGACCAACGGCGTCAACATGACCAAGCTGGAAAGCTACATGGAAGGCGGCGCCTTCACAGCCACCTTCTTCTACGCCGAGGTCGACGGCCGGCCCGAGGACCGCAACCTGGCCCTGGCCCTGGACGAGCTGAAGTTCTTCTCCGAGCGCTTCGAGATCCTGGGCGTGTATCCGGCCGACCCGTTCCGCGATCGGGGGAACTAGTCGGACAGCGTGCGTCCTTCGAGGCGCGCTCAGGAGCGCGCACCTCAGGATGAGGACCTTTGCTGAATGCCTCATCCTGAGGTGTGAGCCGAAGGCGAGCCTCGAAGGACGCACGGCGCCGGCCCAGCCTTCCCCAAGCGTCACCATTTCCGATAACGCTGTTCTCTGCTTACCTCCCCGGGTGAAACCAAGATTCCTGGGGAGGGACCTTTGCAGAGTTCGATGATCGCGCCCGTGATGGCGTTGGTGGCGTGGTCGCTGGTGATCTGGGTCTGGATGTACATCCAGCGGATCCCGGCGATGCAGAAGGCCGGGATCAAGCCGCAGGACGCGCGGTTCCCGGGCTCGCTGGACAAGCTGCCCGACGGCGCGCGCCAGGCGGCCGACAACTACAATCACCTGATGGAACAGCCGACCATCTTCTACGCGGCGGCCCTGGCCATCCAGGTCGCGGGCCACGCGGACGGCATGGCCGTGCATTTCGCCTGGGTCTATGTCGGCGTCCGCGTGCTGCACAGCCTGCTGCAGATCAGCGTGAACCTGGTGGCGATGCGATTCCTGTTGTTCGTGATCTCCACCGGCGTGCTGGCGGCGATGGTGGTGCGGGAGTTGATGAAGGTGTTTTGAGGCCGCCCGAAAATCCCTCTCTCTTTGAGAGAGGGAGGGGCCCGTCGCGAAGCGATGGGAGGGTGAGTGGTTACGCCGTTTGACGGCGTGCCGGCACTCCGTCGGGCGCTGTAACCACTCACCCCAACCCTCTCCCAAAGAGAGAGGGAGCCCGCTCGCGCTAAGCCGCGTCCAGCCCGATATCCAGCACCGGCGCCGAGTGGGTCAGGGCCCCGACGCTGATCACGTCCACGCCCGTCTCCGCGATCGCCCGCACGGTGGTCAGGTTCACCCCGCCCGAGGCCTCCAGCACCGCCCGGCCCTTGGCCAGGCGCACGGCCGTCTTCAGGTCGTCGAGGCTGAAATTGTCCAGCATCACCACGTCCGGCCCGTGCTTGAGGGCCGCTTCAAGCTGGTCCAGGCCGTCGACCTCGACTTCCACCTTCACCAGATGGCCGGCATAGGCCCGCGCTCGGCGGACGGCCTCGCCGACCCCGCCGCAGGCGGCGACGTGGTTGTCCTTGATCAGGATGGCGTCATCCAGGCCGAAGCGGTGGTTGGTCCCGCCGCCGCAGCGGACGGCGTACTTCTCCAGAGCCCGCAGGCCAGGCGTGGTCTTGCGGGTGTCGACGATGGTCGCGTCCGTACCCTCGACCAGGCGCACATAGGCCCGGGTCAGGGTGGCGATGCCGGAGAGGCGGCCCAGCAGGTTCAGGCCGGTGCGCTCGGCGATCAACACGGCGCGGGCGTTGCCCTCGGCCCTCGCCAGCACCGTGCCCGGCAGGACGTCCGAACCATCCGGCGTGACCACTTCGAAGCTTGCCGTCGGGTCCAAGGCGGCCAGCGAGAGGCGCGCGCAGGACAGCCCCGAGATCCGGCCGTCCTGGCGGCTGGCCCAGACCACCGACAGGCGCGCGTCCGGGTCGATACAGGCCTCGCCGGTGATGTCGCCCGCCCGGCCCAGGTCCTCGGCCAAGGCGAGGTCGACGATCGGGCGGACCAGGAGGTCGGCCAAGGGGCTCACGAGAGGGGTGATGGTCATTCGGCGGCGTAGCGGACGGCGGCGTCCAGGCTCTCCAGCGTGACGAAGCTGCGGACCGGCTCGGCCGTGGCCGGGAAGTCCGAGCGGAAGTGACCGCCACGGCTTTCGCGGCGGGCCAGGGCGGCCTCGACGATCAGCCGCGCGGCGACGACCGTCGGGCAGGGACCGTAGGCGGGCTCCAGCGCCTCGATCTGGCTCAGCAGGCGGGCCAGGCCCCAGGCGTCGCGGATCACCCCGGCGTCGCGGCTCATGGCCTTGCGCAGGGTCTGCAGCGCCGCGTCCGGCAGGTCGGGCAGAGGGGCGAGGCTGACCGGCTCGCCGCCGTGCGTGGTCTCCGCCGCGGCCGCGCGGCCGGCGCGGGCCCCGAACACGGCCGCTTCCAGCAGGCTGTTGGAGGCCAGGCGGTTGGCGCCCTGCACGCCGGTCGAGGCGCACTCGCCGGCGGCGTAGAGGCCCGGCAGGCTGGCGCGGCCGTCGAGGTCCGTCGCTACGCCGCCCATGTGATAGTGCACGGCGGGCGTGACCGGGATCATCTCGCGGCGCGGATCGATCCCGCCGCTCCGGCAGGCCTCGAACACGGCCGGGAACTCGTGGGGGAAGTGAGCGCCGACCGCCGTTGTCGCGTCGAGGAAGGCGCCTCGGCCGGCGGCCCGCTCGGCATGGATAGCGCGGGCCACCACGTCGCGGGGCGCCAATTCCTTGGCCGGGTGGTAGTCGGCCATGAAGGCGCGACCGTCCGTGTTGCGGAGTATCGAGCCCTCGCCGCGCAGGGCCTCGGTGGCCAGGGGCGCGGGATCGCGGCCGATGTCGATGGCCGTGGGGTGGAACTGGACGAACTCGGGATCGGCGATCGTCGCGCCGGCCAGGGCGGCCAGGCCCAGGCCCTCGCCGCGCACCTCGGCCGGGGTGGTGGTGACGGCGTAGAGGCCGCCGACCCCGCCGGTCGCCAGGATCACCGCGTGGCTACGGATCTCGACCAGCTCGCCTTCGATTTCCGCCAGGACCCCGACCACGCGGCCGGTCACGTCCTGCAGCAGCCGGCGGGCGCGGGCGTGCTCTCGGATCTCGATGGTCGGGGTGGCGCGGACGGCGGCGATGACGGCGGCCATGATCGCCGCGCCGGCCCCGTCGCCGCCGACCCGCGCGACGCGGGCCTTGGCGTGGGCGGCCTCGAGGCTGAGCACGAAGTCGCCGCCGGTCTTGCGATCGAACGGCGCGCCCAGGGCGGCGAGGTCGCGGACGGCTTGCGGGCCTTCGCGGGTGAGGAGCTCGACGGCGGTCGGATCGCAAAGGCCGGCGCCGGCGGCGATGGTGTCGGCGGCGTGCAGTTCTGGGGTGTCGTCGCCGGCCAGGGCCGCGGCCATGCCGCCCTGCGCCCAGGCGCTGGAGCAGCCGGTCGCCAGCGGGGTGGGCGACAGGACAAGGGCCTTCTCCGCCGCGAGCGCTGCGGTGAGGCCGGCCAGGCCGGCCCCGAGGATGACGGGGCCGTCGAAATTCACGCGTTCGGTCACTGGAAGCGACTCCCTGGGGAGAGGGAAGAAAGCAGGACTAGATCAGCTCGACATCCACGTGATGCCGGGCCTTCACCAGGTCGTATCGCGCCGGAACCGCCGGCGGCGGCAGGTCGATCATCCGCTGCACGGCCAGCCGGGCGCGGTCGATGACATCGGCGTCGACGGTGACCTCGTATTGCTCGTGCACGAGGGCGTCGTAGATGTTTTGCAGCGTGATCCGCTTCATGTGCGGGCACATGTTGCAGGGGCCGATGAACTGGGTCAGCGGGCTCTCGGCCTGGACGTTGCTGGCCATCGAGCACTCGGTGATCAGCACCACCTGGGCCGGCTTGCGGGCCGCCACATAGTCGTTCATCGCGGCGGTCGAGCCGGCGAAGTCGGCGGCTTCCAGGATCTCGGCCGGGCACTCGGGGTGGGCCAGCACTTCCGCGCCGGGCCAGGCCGCGCGCATGTCGGCGATGTCGCTGACGGTGAAGCGCTTGTGCACCTCGCAGTGACCGGCCCAGGCGATGATCTTGACGTCGGTCTGGCGCGCGACATTGCGGGCCAGGAACTCGTCGGGGATCAGGATGACCTTGTCGGTCCCCCATTCCTTGGCGGCCCACTCGACGATCTGCACGGCGTTGGCGCTGGTGCAGCAGATGTCGGTCTCGGCCTTCACGTCGGCCGTGGTGTTCACATAGGTGACGACCGGCACGCCCGGATAGCGTTGCTTGATCAGCCGCACGTCGGCGCCGGTGATCGAGGACGCCAGGCTGCAGCCGGCCTTCAGGTCCGGGATCAGGATCTTCTTGTCGGGGCTGAGGACCTTGCTGGTCTCGGCCATGAAGTGCACGCCGGCCTGGACGATGATCCGGGCGTCCGACTTGGCCGCCTCGCGGGCCAGGGCCAGACTGTCGCCCACGAAATCGCCCACGCCGTGGAAGATGTCCGGCGTCATGTAGTTGTGGGCCAGGATCGCGGCGTTCTTCTCGCGCTTGATCCGGTTGATCTCGGCGATCAGTGGGGCCTGGACGCGCCACTCCATGGGGGTGACGTGGTGCTTGACCTTGTCCCAGATTCCGCTGGTCTCCGCCTCGATGCGGGCGGTGAACTCAAGCGGAGCAGCGAACCCGTCGGCCATTTGAATCTCCGTTATGCTCAAAGTGAGCATTTCCAGGGCCTCAAAAAACGCCGGCGCTTCGCGAGGGTGCCCGCTGGGGACCGGCGTCATGGTTATGCTGAAAGTGAGCATAACTGATTGCACAGATATAGCCCCTGCGCGCCGGAATGCAAACCCGGCATTATCTGAAAGCGCGGCGCCATTTTCTGAGGCGCCTTGGCTGTGGCGAACCGGGCGGCGAGGGGTGCGGCGTCCCGTCGCAGCGGTCTGGCCTTGCCAAGACCAGGGCCCCGCCCGCGAGGTTTTGGGCTTACATATCCGTAATGTGGAAGAAAAATACCGTTACCAGCGGGGATGCGCGGAAAGCTATGTGCGTTCCTCGACGTATCAAATGTACAGTATTTGGTGTACAAGTATAAAACGGTGGCCTGGATGCATCGAATTTCAATATCGAGCACGGATTTATACTATTTGAAGTAGTGAACTAATCTTGGAAGTTTTTCGCGGCTTATGGATAGCGGGGCTCATTACGACTTTGTAAGCCTGTGACTTAATTGCGACAGCCATTTGGCGTCGCATTTCAGGGTCGCAATGTTCGTTGACCTCAGATCGATTAAGTCCGTAGCTCGCCGCCAGCCGGGTTCCAATCCGAATCCCGGAAGCGCGCATGACGCATGCGCGGCGCAGAGACGCTGGGGAGTATACCTTGAATACGAAGTCCATCCGGGAGCGCTTGCTCGCTTCCTCCATGATCTGCGGCGTCGCCGTGGCCGTGCTGGGCGCAAGCCAAGCCGCCGCCCAGACCGCCGCTCCTGCCGCGCAGACCGCCGACCAGACGCAAGTTGAGGAAATTGTCGTCACCGGTTCGCTGTTCCGCCGCACGGACACCGAAACCCCTTCGCCGGTCACCGTGATGACCGCCGAAACGCTGGAACACGCCGGCATCACCACCGCCACGGACGCCATCCGCTCGATCTCGGCCGACGGCGCCGGTTCGATCGGCACCGGCTTCCAGAGCGGCTTCAGCGCCGGCGGCTCGGCCGTCTCGCTGCGCGGCCTGGGCGTCTCGTCGACCCTGGTTCTGGTCGACGGCCTGCGCTCGACCAACTTCCCGCTGAACGACGACGGCCGTAACGCCTATGTCGACCTGAACTCGATCCCGTTCAGCCTGATCGACCGCATCGAAGTGCTGAAGGACGGCGCCTCGTCGTCGTACGGCGCCGACGCCATCGGCGGCGTGGTGAACCTGAAGCTGAAGAAGCAATTCGTCGGCGTTAAGGGCAGCATGGAAGCCGGCGAAAGCGATCGTGGCGACGCCGAGCACAAGCGCGCCGACATCACGCTGGGCTATGGCGATTACGCCGAGACCGGCTGGAACGTCTACGTCAACGCCGAGTACCAGAAGAACGGCCGGGTCTCGAACCACAGCCGTGGCTTCCCGTACAACACCCAGGACCTGAGCTCGATCGGCGGCCTGGACAACAACACCGCCGACCAGGCCCTGACCACCGCCACGCCGAACGCCGTCGTGACCCGCGTGCGTCAGACCGACCTGAACAACCCGCTGGCCGGTGGCGCTGGCGCGCCGCTCACCACCAGCTACCAGTCGCTGAACCTGAACTGCGCCAACGGCACCTACACCCAGGTGTCCGCCGCGGCCAACGGCACCGGCTGTAAGTGGGACCTGGTCGACTACTATCGCCAGATCCAGCCCAAGCAGAAGCGCTACGCCTTCAACGGCCGCCTGAGCTTCCGCATGAGCGACAATGTCGAAGGCTACGCGACCGGCAGCTATTCGAAGAGCTACGTCAACATCAAGGGTCAGCCGACGGCCGTCCGTCAGACCCAGCCCTTCGGTGGCGCGCCGGCTCTGGCCTCGTCGAACCCGGGTATCGTCCTGCCGGTCTACGTCTGCCCGGCGGCCGTGAACTGCTCGACCGCTCCGGACCGCAAGCTGAACCCGAACAACCCGTTCGCGGCCGCCTTCGCGGCTGACCCGTCGAACGGCGCGGCCCGCCTCTACTACCTGTTCGGCGACCTGCCGGCCGGCAGCGAGCGCGACAACGAAGTCATCCGTGGCACGATCGGCTTCAACGGCTCGTTCGGTGACGACTGGAACTGGCGCGTTGAAGCCGTCGGCGCTCGCGACAACCTGCGCCTGACGCAACACGGCCTGCTGAACATCGCCGGCCTGATGACCGCGATCAACACGGGCTCGTACAACTTCGTCGACCCGTCGCAGAACACCGCCGCCGTTCGCAACGCGATCTCGCCGGACAAGGTGACGCCGTCGCACTCGTCGCTGATGTCGATCGACGCGTCGATCACCAAGACGCTGTGGGCCCTGCCGGGCGGCGACATGCAACTGGCCGTTGGCGTCCAGGCCCGTAAGGAAGTCCTGGAAAACAACAACCAGAACGTCCGCCTCGACACCTATGGCCTGTCGACGGCTTCGGCCTTCGGCAAGCACACCGTGAAGGCCGCCTTCTTCGAACTCGCCGCCCCGGTCACCAGCACGCTCGAACTGAGCGCGTCGGGCCGTTACGACGACTATTCGGAAGGCTTCAGCGCCTTCTCGCCGAAGTTCGGCGCGAAGTTCACCCCGATCAAGCAACTGGCCTTCCGCGGCACCTACTCCAAGGGCTTCCGCGCGCCGACCTTCGCTGAATCGGGCCCGCGCTCGCAGTACGCCGGCTTCGTCACCTCGACCCCGCCGGCCAGCTTCCAGGCCGCTCACGGTGGCTCGACCAACCCGTATGCTCAGGCCTACAGCCTGGGTCGCGGCGTGGCCGGCAACCCGAACCTGAAGCCCGAGAAGTCGCGCAGCTTCACGTTCGGCGCCATCGCCGAGCCGACCCGTTGGCTCTCGATGACGGTCGACTACTACAACGTGAAGAAGTCGGACCTGATCATCGCCGGTCCGGACGTCGGCAAGGCCTTCGCGGACTACTACGCCGCTGGCAACCAGACCGCCGGTTGCGCCGCCGTGGCCGCCGTGGGTCAAGGTTACTCCTGTAACGTGATCGACGCGCCGGATCCGCTGTTCCCGACCGCTCAACCGCGCGTCCTGATCATCAACGTCCCGTACGTGAACGCCAACTACGCGACCACGGCCGGCATCGACTTCGCGGCCACGGGTAAGTTCAACCTGACGGACGACATCAAGTGGACCAGCCGCGTCGAAGTCACTCACGTGATCAAGTACGACCTGCACACCGCCACGGCCGTGCAGAAGTACGCCGGCACGCTGGGCCCGTACGACCTGTCGTCGGGTAACGGCACGCCTGACTGGAAGGGCAACTGGCAGAACACCGTGTCGTTCGGCGACAAGTACACGCTGTCGGCCACGGCCTACTATGTCGGCAAGATCAAGTCGGTCGCTCAAGACCAACGCACCGACGTGACCTGCGCCGCCGGCAACCAGTACAACACCGGCAACGCCGTGATGGGCGAGAAGTTCTGCTACATCAAGAAGTTCATCAACGTCGACATGAACGCCACGGCGCAGGTTAAGGACGGCATCCAGCTGTTCGCCAACGTCGGCAACGTGTTCGACAAGCGTGCGCCGATTGCGCCGGGCGCCTACGCCTCGGCCCCGAACTTCCTCACCACCTTCCACTACGCCGGTCTGATCGGTCGTACGTTCAAGGTTGGCGTGCGGTTCGAGTACTAAGCCAACCCACCTTCGGGTGAGTTGAGAGGGCCGGCTCCGCGAGGGGCCGGCCCTTTTGTTTTGGGACGGGGAAGGTGGTGATCCCGGCCGGATTCAGGCCCCGGGACACAGGCAATGCGTCAGGCGCCGGTCTCGTCCACGACGATGGCGACCGTCTTGCCGCGCGACAGCGGCTCCCATCCGGCCGCGATGGCCGAGGCGATGGCTTTGGCCACCAGGGTCGGAGCGATGTGCGAGGGCTTCAGCAGCGGCGCGCCGTACCGGGGCTGCGGGCCCGGCGGAAACTCCACGACGGCTTCGCGCTTGCCTTCCTTGTGGTGCACGGCGATCGCCATGCCATGTCGCTCCGGGCCGTCATTGGACCAGCCGGGCTGGCGATGGAGACGCCACATGAAGGGCTCTCCGTCGACCTCGATCTCGAATTCAGGGCTTAGTTTCGTGCGTGCCATGCAGGGTGTTAACCCGACAAGCGCGTCCAGGCCACCCCGCCCGCCACCCCCTTCGCGCGCCTTGGCGTCGGCAGGCCGCTGCGGCGTCGGCGCCATGAAGGTTTTACGGACTTCGACCCGAAGGCTTGGCGGCCGGCCGCCGCCTTTGCGCGATGACGTGCAAATTAATTGCAGCGCCTAACCGCACCATTTCGCGAGTTTGGCGTTAGAGGCGTGTCACACGCTGTCTAGGGTAGAAAAATGGCCACGCTTCAAGTTCTGCGGACGACCTATAGCGACCTCGCCCGCATCCGATACGCGGATGTCTCGACGGCCGACAATGCAGCCCTCCAGGCTCTCGCCAACAGCGTCGACACCGCGGCGCTGACCTTGACCCAGGCGCGCACGCAAGTCGCCGCGATGGTCTTCAACACGACGTCGGTCGCCTCGCTGTCGTACTACTTCTTTGTCGGCGTCACGCCCTCGACGGGCGGCTTCGACTATCTGGTCTCGCCGACCGGCGGTAATCCCACCAACCTGAACTCTCCCTATTACGCCTCGTTCTCGGCCGAGAACCGCTACATCAATTTCGCCGTCGCCCTGGGCAAGGGCGGGGCGGGCGCGGCCCGCTTCACGGCGGCCTATGGCGCGCTGGACCTCAGCGCCGCGACGGCCAAGGCCTATACCGAGATCTTCGGCTTCGCCCCCGAAAACGGCAAGGTCGACCAGCTGCTGACCGCCATCGTTCCGAACGGCAAGGGCGGGACCTTCACCCGCGCCGAATACTTCGCCGCCTACGGACAGGACGGCGCCAACGGCCAGGGCACGAAGGCCGCCATGGTCGGCTGGCTGCTGGCCGAGGCCGCCAAGAGCGGGATCGGCTCCTACGCGTCCGCCAACGCGGCGTTCCTGGCCGATCTCGCGGCGGATGGCGAGGCGGCCTACAATGTCGACCTGCTGGGGGTCTACGGCGCCCAGGCGGTCTATCCGGTCGGCGCGTCGATCACCGCGGCCATCGACCAGAGCGTCTCGCTCGGCGCGACCGCGCCTGAGCTTCGCGCGACCACCGGCAGCGACACGATCACGGGCGTCGACAGCAACGCCGCCCAGTCGATCGTCACCGGCGATGGTCATGACCGGGTCACCTACACCGGTGGTTTCGCCGGCTATATCGATACCGGGATCGGCAATGACGTGATCAGCGTCGGGGTGCTGGCGGCCTCCACGGTGGTCCAGGGCGGACAGCCCAACGGCACGATCTCGGCGGGCGCCGGCAATGACGTCATCACGGTCGGCCGCATGGCCGACGGCGCGGTGATCGATGGCGGCGCGGGCGACGACACCGCCACGATCGCCTTCAATACGGACTCGGTGCTGAACCCCAAGATCACCAATGTCGAGCATGTGGTGATCACCAGCGCCAACATCACCTTCGGCGGCGTTCCGGCCACGGGCTGGACCGGCCTGAAGGACATCACCGTCAATTCGGCGGCGACGGTCACCGATATCGCTGACGGCGTGTCGTTCGAACTGAACAACGTCAGCAGCGGGGCGGTGGTCGCCAACTACCACACCGACCTGGTCTTCTCCGGCTCGAGCTCCACGCTGGTCGGCGCCAAGGCGGTCGAGGTCCGGCTGGCCGGGGTCTCCAACGGCGGCGCGACGCCGACCACCCTGCGGGTGGGCAATGACGACGGCGCCCTGATCCTGAACGTTCAGAGCAACAGCTCGCTCACCTCGATCACCGGCGGCACGTCGGTCATCGTCAAGGGCGTCGGTCGCCTGACCGCCGGGTTCGACACCTTCAACCTGGACGCCACCGCCTCGGCCGGGGTCGACATCACCCACATCGGTTCGGCCACCGTCAACAATGCGACCGTCGCCGTGCTGTCGAGCGCCAACGACAGCATCGCGGCCGACCTGCGCGGCCAGGCCAACTCGACCTACACCCTGGGGGCCGGCGCCGACGTCTTCTCGCTCTACCAGGACGGCTTCGCCTCGCCGCGTTTCTCCAACGTGACGCTGGACGGCGGCAAGGTCACGACGATGTCGGTGATCACCGACTTCGTGAAGAGCGTGGACGTCGTCAATCTCGGCGCGGCCGTTCCGGCCCTGGTCACCAACCTGACGCCCGGGACGGCGACCACGGTCGAGCAGGCCCTGGCCAATGTCTCGCTGCAGTTGGCCGCCAACGCCACGGCGGTGTTCGCCTACAACGGCGACACCTACATCTATCACCAGGACGCCACCGTCGGCCTCAACAGCGGCGACGGCCTGATCAAGCTGGTCGGCGTCACCAATGTCAGCACGGGCACCGGCGTGGCCGTGGCGGACGTCCACTTCGGCTGAGGATGTTATCGACGGGGCGGTCCAAGCGCGGATCGCCCCGGTGCTTCGAAAGCCGGCTCGACAACGAGCCGGCTTTTTCGCGTGGCGCGCTCAGCCGATCCGTTTCTCGATAACCGCCGGCGCGGCCAGGACTTTGATCCCGTAGACCTTGTCCAGGTACAGGTAGAAGAAGGCCAAGGAGACCACCAGGACCAGAAGGCCCACGATGGAAGAGGTCATCTCGATCCCGGAGAGGCTTATCTTGAACTGGGTCAAGGCCGCCTTGGCGTCCTCCGTTCCCTGCGGCGGGGCCGCGCCCTCGCGGGGCGCCACGATCGGCTTCAGGCTGTCGAGGTCGCCGAGCCCCTTCTTGAACTGCAGATAGCTCATATAGACGCCGGCCACCGTCATGGTCATGACGATGACGAAGATGATGACGTCGGTGACGGACTGCTTGTAGAGGGTGAAGACCATGTGAGCGTCTTCGCGGGCGGCCCGCCTGAGCCTCATTTCCTCGAGCCGGCCGTCGCGGCGGCGCTCCTCGATCAGCAGGCGGGACATCTCCAGGCTTTCCTGCAGGGACTGCCTTCGCACCGCGGTCGCCAGGGCGCGGTCTTCCGAGGACGCCGTGGGGACGGCTGCCTCCTGAGCCCGGACTTGAAGCGGCGAAAAGAGCAGGGCGGCGCCGATCAGCGCCGCGATCAGACGCAAACCCATTTTCCCCCCAACCAGTATGCCGCCTGACCCGTGGGGCAGGTCGGCTGCGGGGGGCGTGGAGGCGGCGGCTCGCTCGGGCTGGGGCTACCGGATCCGGAACCGGTGTCCGAGCCGGCGATGCCGTCATGCCTTGCCTTGTCCTGGCGAGCCCGATCTTGGCCGTTTTGCGGCTTCACGAGCTCCTTGCGTTCGACCCGCTCGGATTTTTCCCGCGCCGAACCTTCTCCCACCGATGAGCGTTGGGCGGCGGCCGGCGCCGCCGTCAGGCATGCCAGAGTCAAGCACAGGCCAGTGACCCCCAAGGATCGCATTTCCCCGCCCCCGCAGTTGCGAAAGCAACCTTGGCAGGTATTCATCATGAATTCTAGTCGAGGCGGTGCGCCGGTCCCTTGAGCAGGGCCTCAGTGCGGCCGCGCCTGCGCCAGGGCCTGGGCCAGGGTTTCCAGCGAGAACGGCTTGCTGATGAACGGCCAGTTCCCTGCGCGCGCGCGGCCCTGGTCGCCGCCGGTGTAGCCCGAGCACAGCACCACCGGCAGGCCGGGCCGGTCGGTCGCCAGCTTCTCGGCCAGGTCCACCCCGCTCTTGCCGCCCGGCATGATCACGTCGCTCAGCACCAGCTGGATGCCGACGTCCTGCTCCAGCCGCGACAGGGCCTCGTCGACGCCGCTGGCCCGCACCACCGAATGTCCCAGGTCGTGCAGCATGGCGTCGACCAGCTCGGCCACCTGCGGATCGTCCTCGACCAGCAGCACGTGGGTCGGCGCCTGGGTGTGGATATGGTCGACATGCGGGGCGACGTCGGCGGCCGCATCGCCCTCGACCACCGGCAGCAGCAGGGCCACCATGGCGCCGTGGCCGGGCTTGCTTTCGATGTCCACCGAGCCGCCGCTCTGGCGCGCGAAGCCATAGACCTGGGAGAGGCCCAGGCCCGTGCCCTCGCCGGGCGCCTTGGTGGTGAAGAAGGGCTCGACCGCCCGGGCGATCGTCGCCGCGTCCATGCCCATGCCGGTGTCGCGCACCGCGATCCGCAGATATTTGCCGGGCTCCAGCTCGCCTTGTTTCTTGCTGATGGTGACGGGCCGGGACTCGATGGTGACCTCGCCGCCGGGCAAGGTCGCGTCGCGGGCGTTGACCACCAGGTTCAGCAAGGCCGCCTCGAACTGGCCAGCGTCGATCTTGGCGCTGCGCACCCCCGCGCCCAGGCGCAGGTGGAAGGTGTAGGCGTCGCCCAGGGCGCGCTTGAGCAGGCCCTCGCACTCGGCGATCAGGCGGTCGACGCGGCAGATCTCGGGCTTCAGCGGCTGGCGGCGGGCGAAGGCCAGCAGGTGCTGGGTCAGCTTCTCGCCGCGCTTGGCCGCCGCCAGGGCCGCGCCGATCATGCGCTCGCGCCGCTTCTCGTCGTCCGGGTGCCGCTCGACCACGTCCAGGGCGCCGATGATCACCGTCAGCAGGTTGTTGAAGTCGTGGGCCACCCCGCCGGTCAGCTGGCCGATCGCCTCGAGCTTCTGCGATTGCAGCAGGGCCGCCTGGGCCGCGTCGCGCTCGGCCACGGCGGCGGCGACCCGGTCGGCCAGCAGCTCGTTGACCCCGGTCAGATTGGCCTCGGCCTGTTTGGCGTCCGTGGTGTCGAAGGCGATGCCGATGAAGCCCACGAACTCGCCCGCCGGATCGAAGCGCGGCTGCGAGAACGACTTCAGCCAGCGCCACTCGCCGTCGGCCCGCCGATAGCGGCCCTCCAGGCTGAACGCCTTGCGCGAGGCCTCGCCCTGGACCTGGGCCTTCAGGATGTTGGGCAGGTCCTCGGGGAACAGCCGCGTGCGCCAGTCCATGGTCAGGGCGCCGTCATAGTCGAGACCGGCGAACTCGACATAGGCCTTGTTGATGAACTCGCGCATCCCGCCCAGGCGCGAAACCCACATCAGGGCCGGGGCGCTGTCGGCCAGGGTCCGGAATCGGGCCTCGCTTTCGCGCACGTGCGCCTCGGCCCGGCGGCGGTTGGTGACGTCGAAGTTCAGGCCGATCATCCGCAAGGGCTTGCCGTCCTCGTCGCGGATCACTTCGCCACGGCCATGGACCCAGCGCTCGCCCTGGCTGGTGTCCACCAGGCGGTACTCGACCTCGTAGTCCTCGAAATAGTCGAGCGCGCGCCGGATCTTGTCCGCGGCCATCGCCCGGTCGTCGGGGTGGATGAAGCGGGGCAGGTCGTCGACGCCGATCACGGCGTCCGCCGGGACGCCCATGTTTCGCCGGGCGCCGGGCGACAGGTAGAGTTCGCCGGTGATGAGGTCATAGTCCCAGGGGCCGATTCCGGCGGCGGTCTGGGTGACGCGCAGGCGGGCCTCGGCGTCGGCGCGTTCCTCACGGGCCCGGGCCAGGCTGCGCATGGCGCCGCGAAGACCTTCGGCGGCGGCCGTGATCATGACCGCGCACAGCAGGTAGATGACCATGGTGGCCAGCTCGTCCTCGGACAGCGGCTGGCGGTCGCGACCGCCCCACAGCCACCAGCCGAAGGCCGCGCCGGAGAGCACGGGGACCAGCCCCCAGCGCCAGCCGGCGTAGAGGGTCACCAGCATGATGGCCGGGAAGAAGGGCTGGGTCGCGCCAACCCCTCCGTGCAGGCCGAGCAGCGCGACGCGCATCAGCACGGCCATGGCCACCCCGATCAGCGACGCGACGGCGCAGCGCCAGGCCGGGGGCGGAACCGGAGGGATCAACCAGGCGCTAATCAGGCCATGAATGCGTCCGCGCTCTTCGGAGATCAAGGATGGGGCGTCTTTGTTCTCCATCCCCGCACCAAGCAAAGATGTCTTGCCAAGAGCATGGACACGCTTACCTAGAACGCGCAACACGGAGCTCCTTGATGCCCGAGACCCTCAACACCGGACTGAGCGCCAAACAACGCGCCGACATCGCCGCGTCGTTGAACAAGGTCTTGGCCGATAGCTATGCACTCTATCTAAAGACGCATGGTTACCATTGGAATGTCCGGGGTCCGAATTTCCAGTCGCTGCACGTCCTGCTGGAAGGCCAGTACCAGGAAGAGTGGACGGCGCTGGACGCCATCGCCGAACGGATTCGCGCTTTGGGTGAGCTGGCGCCCCAGGGCTATGCGGCCTTCGGCAACCTCTCCAGCATCAAGGACGGCAATCCCGAAAATGAGTGGGAAGCCATGCTGGGCGAGCTAAAGGCCGACAACGAAACAGTTATTCGCACGCTTCGCGACGCCTTCCCGGCCGCCGACGAGGCCGCCGACGAGGCTACGGCCGACCTCCTCACCCAGCGGCTCCTGGCGCACGAGAAGCACGCCTGGATGCTGCGCTCGACCTTGGGCGGCAAATGATCCGCATGGACGCCGGTTGACGACCTCGCCCCCGAACAGGAGATGGAAGGCCGCCGCGGCCGTGCTGGTCGCCGGCGGCCTTTCCGCGTGCGCGACCTACTACATCCCCACCGGTTCGGGCCGCGAGGGCGGTCTGGCGCGCGTCACGGGCAGCTTCACCGACGCGGGGCTGCGACGCTATGTCGCCGACATGGACCCCGCCATGCTGGCCCTGGCCCGCCGCCATGACCCGCGCCCGCACAAGGACTATTGGGGCCGCGTCCCCGGCTGGGAAGTGATCCGGCTGAAGGATATCCCGCGCCTGGGCGACCGTCCGGCCGACTTCGACGAGGCGCGGGTGATCAACGCCCTGCGGCCGGCCGTCGTGGAGATCGAGGCCGCCAAGCCGTTCGTGCTGACCGGCTCGGCCGACGCCAAGGCCAAGGCGTTGAACTGCCTGACCCAGGCCGTCTATTTCGAAGCCGGGTTCGAGCCGGCCGAGGGACAGCAGGCCGTGGCCCAGACGGTAATCAACCGGATGCGCCATCCGGGCTATCCGAAGTCGGTCTGCGGCGTGATCTACGAGGGCGCGGCGCGGACCACCGGCTGCCAGTTCAGCTTCGCCTGCGACGGGTCGCTGGCGCGGCGTCCGCTGCCGCTGATCTGGGACAACGCCCAGGGCGTGGCCCGCCGGGCCCTGAACGGCTTCGTGTTCAAGCCGGTGGGCACGGCCACCCACTATCACGCCGACTATGTCGCCCCGTACTGGGCGCCGACCCTGGTCAAGCTGAAGCAGTTCGGCCAGCACATCTTCTACCGCTGGACCGGCCCGTCCGGCATGCTGAAGGCCTTCACCGGCCGCTATTCGGGCAACGAGACCCTGTCGGCCGAGATCCTGCTGGCCGCCGATCCTCGCATCCTGGAGGGCGCTCCGCCCGAGGTCGCCGCCGCCGCGGCCCAGCCGGTCAGCACCGTGCCGGCGGAGATCCTGGAAAGCGGCAAGGTGCCGATCCTGCCCAACGCCAAGCTGGTGGCCATTCCCGACGCCACCGCCCCGGGCGGCGAACGCTATCGGATGGAAGGCACCGTCGCCGGTCGCCGCATCCCGACCCAGGACGAGATCATGCGCATCAACAAGGCCCTGGAAAGCCTCGGCGGCGCGCCGAAGCCGCCGCCCACGGTGGAAGCGCCGGCGGCGGCGGTCCCGAAGCCGTAGCGGGTGGTCTTAGATCCTCCCCCCAGAGGGGGAGGTGGTCCGAAGGACCGGAGGGGGGAGTGCTGGAAAGCCTGCCTCTTCCCCCTCCGTCGTCTCTTCGAGCCGACACCTCCCCCTCTGGGGGGAGGATCTCAATCTCACCAAGCCCCGATCTTGTTGGCCTCGGCGTGGCTGATCGGGTGGTGGGCGGCCTTGTGGTCTTCCTCGGCCAGGAAGCGGACGGCTTCCAGAGCGGCCATGCAGCCCATGCCGGCGGCGGTGACGGCCTGGCGGTAGACGTCGTCGGTGACGTCGCCGGCCGCGTAGACGCCCTCGATCGCGGTCGAGGCCGTGCCCGGCTTGACCTTCAGATAGCCGCCCTGGCCGGTTTCCAGCTGGCCGGCGAACAGCTCCGACGACGGGGCGTGGCCGATGGCGATGAACACGCCATCGGCGGAGAGCTCGGTGGTCTCGCCGGTCTTGACGTTCTTCAGGCGCACGCCCGTCACGCCCATCGGATTGGTGTCGCCCTTGACCTCGTCGATGGCGCTGTCCCAGACCACCTGGATCTTCGGATGGGCCAGCAGGCGCTCCTGCAGGATCTTCTCGGCCCGCAGTTCGTCCTTGCGGTGCACCAGGGTGACCTTGCTGGCGAAGCTGGTGAGGAAGAGGGCTTCCTCGACGGCCGTGTTGCCGCCGCCGACCACGATGACTTCCTTGTTGCGGTAGAAGAAGCCGTCGCAGGTGGCGCAGGCGCTGACGCCGAAGCCTTGGAACTTGCTCTCGCTTTCCAGGCCCAGCCACTTGGCCTGGGCGCCGGTGGCGATGATGATCGTCTCGGCGATCCAGTCCTGGCCGCTGTCGGTCTTGACCGCGAACGGACGCTTGGACAGGTCGACCGAGGTGACGATGTCGCCGACGAACTCGGTGCCGACATGCTCGGCCTGGGCGCGCATCTGGTCCATCAGCCAGGGGCCCTGGATGACGTCGGCGAAGCCGGGATAGTTCTCGACATCGGTCGTGATGGTCAGCTGGCCGCCGGGCTGAATGCCGGCGATCAGCACGGGCTTGAGCAGCGCGCGGGCGGCATAGATGGCGGCGGTGTAGCCGGCGGGGCCCGAACCAATGATCAGGCAGCGGGTCTGGCGGGGAGCGGTCGTGGACATGGCCGCAGATATAGTGTCGATTCCGCTTCTAGGCGATGGCCCGGAAGCGGTGAAAAGCTCATGCCGCGCCGAAGTTTTTTCGCCTTGGTGGCGGCCATTTGGCATTGGCGCTATGGTGGGGTCATGAACCCGCTGCTGGAACGCATTACAATCGAGCCCGGTAAGGTCGGAGGGCGTCCCTGCATCCGCGGCCTGCGGATCCGTGTTCAGGACGTGCTGGAGATGCTGGCCAACGGCATGACCACGGCGGACATTCTCGAGGACTATCCCTATCTCGAGGCCGATGATGTCCGCGCCGCGCTTGCCTATGCGGCCGCGGCGGTCGGCGACACCGCCGTTGTCGCTGCTTGAGATTCCTGGTCGATGCTCAGCTACCGCCAGCCCTGGCGGCTTGGTTGCGATCCAAGGGCCACGAGGCTGATCACGTCGTCGATGTGGGTCTCGCGGACGCGCCTGACGCGGCCATCTGGGCGCTGGCGATAGCGCAAGAGGCCATGATCGTGACCAAGGACCGCGATTTCGTGGATTGGGCGCTGGCGCGAACCCCCAAAGCGCGCATCCTTTGGGTGCGGTTTGGCAACATACGACGCGACGCTTTGCTCGCGAGACTCGGGGCGGCTTGGCCTGAGCTTTCCAATGTCTTGACCAGCGACGTGACGGTAATCGAGGTGGGGCGATGAAAGCGGGACTTCCGATCGGCATGGGCGTGGGTATCGCCCTAGGCGTGGCCTTCGGGCTGGCGCTCGACAACCTGGCGCTGGGCCTCAGCCTGGGCGTGGCCATCGGCGCGGGCTCGGGCGTGGCGATGCAGGGCCTGGGCGCGGCGAAGGACAAGAAGCCCGGCGCTGGCGGAGACGGTGGGACACACACCAGCGACACCACGACGCCATTCGACGCCGCGACCGCGATCGGCGCGTCGAGCGTCGCCGGATCGGCGGACAGCGACGGAAGCTGCGGCGTCGGTGACAGTGCAAGCAGCGACAGCGGTGGCGGAGACTGCGGCGGCGGTGATGGCGGGGGCGGAGGCGGCGACTGATGCGGCTGGCGGACGGGCTGACCGTCTGGGGCCCCTGCGTCTGGCTGGCGACTGTCGGTGGGCTCGTGGACTACTACAGTGGGTTCTGGGGACCGTGCCTCGTCAGCGGCGCGGTGCTCGGCTTCCTAGTCGGACGACAGCGCCTCAGGGCCGAGCAGCGGGAACGCCAATTGCAGGTCCAGGCATCCGACGGGCTGGAAGGCCGTTCTCCGGCCGACGACTTCGACGATGAGGAGGTCGAGGACGATCCGATCGAGCCCAAGCGTCCCGGCGATTGACGCCTCATCCACTTTTGATGGGTTAAACTGTCGGCAACCACGTTTCCGGGTGACCGCGGCCCGGAGGGCCGACCCCAAAGGAGCGCCCATGTCCGCCCCCTTCATCGAGATCGCCGGCCGCAAGATCGGCTCTGACTTCTCGCCCTATGTGATCTGCGAGCTGTCGGGCAATCACAACGGCAGCCTCGATCGCTGCCTGTCGATGGTCGACGCCGCCGCCGACACCGGCTGCGACGCGATCAAGATTCAGACCTATACCGCCGACACCATCACCCTGGACGTCGACCGGCCCGAGTTCCGGATCCACGGCGGCCTGTGGGACGGGCGCACCCTGTACGAGCTCTACCAGGAAGCCCAGACGCCGTTCGAATGGCACGCGGCCATCTTCGAGCGCGCCCGCCAGCGCGGCGTGACGATCTTCTCCAGCCCGTTCGACGAGACCGCCGTCGACCTGCTGGACAGCCTGGACGCGCCGGCCTTCAAGATCGCCTCGTTCGAGGCCGTCGACCTGCCGCTGATCAAATATGCCGCCTCCAAGGGCAAGCCGCTGATCATTTCGACCGGCATGGCCAATCTGCAGGAGATGCAGACGGCGCTGGAAACCGCCCTGGGCGCGGGCGCGGCGGGCGTGCTGCTGCTGCACTGCGTGTCGAGCTATCCAGCCACCTTCGCTGACGCGAACGTTCGCAATGTTCCAGATATGGCCGCCCGCTTCGGCTGCCCGATCGGCCTGTCCGACCACACGCCGGGCACGGCGGCTTCCGTGGCGGCGGTGTCGCTGGGCGCCTGCGTGATCGAGAAGCACTTCACCCTGGCCCGCGCCGACGGCGGCCCGGACGCCGCCTTCAGCCTGGAGCCGGCCGAGTTCAAGGCTCTGGTCGACGACACCAAGAACGCCTGGGCCGCCCTGGGCGCGGCCCACTACGATGTGCTGGGCGCCGAGCAAGGCAGCTTGCTGTTTCGCCGCTCGCTCTACGTCACGTCAGACATCAAGGCTGGCGAGACGCTGTCTCGCGCCAACATCCGCTCGGTCCGCCCCGGCAACGGCCTGCCGCCGGGCGAGCTGGACAATGTCCTCGGCAAGACCGCCACGCGCGACATCGCGCGCGGCGAGCCGCTGGACTGGTCGATGGTGGGCTAGGTTCGAAATCCTCCCCCCAGCGGGGAGGTGTCGGCTCGAAGAGACGACGAGGGGGAAGAAGCCGGGCCGGAACAACTACCCCCTCCGGTCCTTCGGACCACCTCCCCCGCTAGGGGGGTGTTATGCCAGCAACCCCAGCCGCTTGCCCGTGATCCGGTCCAGGGTCCGCTTGGGCAGGACCTCGGTCATCAGCACCTGCATGGGCGAGGGCGAGACGACGTAGCGGACCTTGGGGTTGGGGGCGGTCAGGGCCGTGGCGATGGCTTCGCCGATCCGCTCGGGCGGCAGGCCGGACTTGCCGATCGACAGCATGTACTGGCGCAGCCGCTCCAGGGCCGGGCCGTAGACGGTGTTGGCGTAGCGGGTGGTGTCGGTCTGGTCGGCCTTGTCCCAGATGGGCGTCGCCACCGCGCCCGGCGCGACCACCACGACGTCGACCCCGAACGGCAGCATCTCGCGGCGCAGGGATTCCGACAGGCCCTCCAGCCCGAATTTGGTGGTGCAGTAGGGGGCCATGAACGGGTTGGCGTTGCGACCGCCGACCGAGGAGATGTTGACGATCCGGCCGGGGTCCGTGACGCGGGTTCCCGCCCCCAGCAGCGGCGCGAAGGCCTGGGTGGCGATCACCACGCCGGTCAGGTTGACCTCCAGCTGCTGGCGCCACTCGTCGATCGAGAGGTAGAGCAGCGGCCCGGCCACCGCGATGCCGGCATTGTTGACCAGGCCCGCCAGGGTCGCGCCGCCCAGCGCCGCCTCCACCTGTCTGGCGCCCGCGCGGACGGCGGCCTCGTCGGTGACGTCGAACAGCAGGGGCGTGAAGGCTTCGCCGAACTCGGCCGTCAGCCGGTCGGCGTCGGCCTGCTTGCGGACGCTGCCGAAGACGTGGAAACCCTGGGCCGTCAGCACCTTGACCGCGCCCCAGCCGATACCGGTGGAGACCCCGGTGATCACCACGGATTTCTTGGCCATTTCTCGCCCTCTCGTTTTCGGAGGGGAGGATGGGGTAAGTGAACGGCGTTCGCTAGGGGGCGGACGCGCGCGCCGGCTCCTCGAGGGAGCAACATGCAGTACAAGCCAGATTTTCCCGCCTTCCTGGGCCTTGTGCCCAGGACCCAGGGTTCCGCTTCATCGGAATTGAGGCCGAGTTCACGGCCCGTCCGCCGTGCAAGCCTAAAGGGTCCGCACCGGCCTTAGGCATGGGTCCTGGGCACAAGGCCCAGGAAGGCGGCGGCTCAGACCTAGGCGACTTTGACGACCACCGGAGCGGCTTCACGCGCGGCGGCCAGGGCCGCGTTGATCTCGGGCGTTCCGGCGATGAACCGCCCGCCGAAGCGCTCGGCCAGCTTGGCGCGCAGGGCGGTCAGGCCCTGGACGGCGGCGAGCGAGGGGTAGATCGGGCGCGGCTGGACGTCGCTGTGGACCATGGCCCCCAGGGCCAACGATCCGAAGCCCGACAGCAGACCGCGCAGCTCGCGCGGCAGGGTCTTGAGGTCGGCCTCGCGCACGCACTCGGCCACCACCAGTTTCCCGCCGCCGCTCTCATAGAGATGGGCGCGGAAGACGGGGCCTTCGGTGGTGAAGTTCTGGACGTGGACGGGGCAGGGGCCGTCGAAGGCCTCCACCTCGAAGACATAGGTGAAGAAGCTCTTCTCCACCTGCGGCGGGGGCGCGAGACCCAGCGGCTTGAACAGCGGCGTCGGATCGGCGGCCCAGACGATGGTCTCGTCCGCATTCGCCCGCGCCATCAGTTCGCGCGGCGAGACCAGGCAGTTCAGCTCGACCTTGACGCCCAGGCGGGTGAGCGCGCCGTGCAGACCGTCGAACAGCTTGGCGAAGCCGCCGGCCGGCAGGCTGGCGGTGGGCGTGGGGGCGCCGCCCGAAAGGCTGGCCGGCAAGGCGTAGAGCTCATCGGCCCACGGATCGCTGGCCTTGACCTGGGCCAGGGCCTGAAGGTCGGCGGCGGCCGGGTAGACGCGGTCGACGCCAAGCGGAAAGACGGCGTCGGCATGGACGGCGGCCGGATCGGTTTCCAGATGCCAGCGGACATAGGCTTCCAGAGTCGCGGCGATCTGGGGCGGATAGCTGGTCAGGCGGGCGGCCAGGCTGGCGTCGGCCGGCCTGCCGACCTTGCCGACCGGGCAGTCGATGGCCGGACCGGCGAAGTCCCAGGTGAAGACGCGCTTGCCGTCGGCCCCGGTGCTCATCGCGCCGAAGCGGTCGTCGAAGGTTTCGAACTTGGCGCCGTGGGCGGTCAGGGTGTCGACGACCGGATCGCCGGGACCGCCGAAGGCGAGGCGCGTCTCGCGCATCTCGCGGCCGTGGATGACCTTGGGGCGCGCCGCGCCGCCGAGCGCCTCGAAGCGCTCCTGAAGGGTGATGTCCCGCCAGCCCAGGCGGTGGGCCTCGAAGGCGGCCAGGACGCCGGTCAGCCCGCCGCCGACAATGCGAATGCGCGGGCTCGGGCCGTGGAGGTCGGGAAGGGCGTTCATCTTGCTACGGAGAATCCCGCCGAAGCAGCGAACAAGCTGTTAACGATGATGGGCTTCCACGGCGCAGGTTGTCGCACCCTGGAGGAGCCAGTCTCTCGGGAGCTTCAGATCAGCTCCAGGAAGATCTCCGCCACTCGGTCAGCCCCGAGCCCGTCGCAGACGGTGGCGCTGGCCGCCGACAGGGCCGCGCGGCGATCGCCATCCGCCAGCAGCGCCTCGACCTCGCGGACGAACGCCGTCTCGAAGTCCGCCGCCCCGACCTCCAGGCACGGCGTCGCCCCCGCCGCCTCCAGGGCCCGCGCCGAGGCGACCTGATTGTCGGCCAGGATCAGGGTCAGGGTCGGCAGGGCCAGGACGCAGCGCTCCCAGGTGGTGGAGCCGCCGGCTCCGATCGCCAGATCGGCCTCCAGCGCCAGGCGCGGCATGTCCTGGGTGTCGACGTGCAGGACAAGGCGCGGGTCCTCGGCCGCCAGGGCGCGTAGGCCCGTGAGGCTGGGCGCGGCGCTTCCGACCACCACGTCCAGGGCGATGTCGCCGATCAGCGGGCGCAGCAGCGCGACCACCCGGCCGGTGATCCCGCCGACGTCGGTCAGGCCCAGCGAGACCAGGGCCCGCCGGACCGGCCCGCCCGCCGCTCGCCGCGCCAGGGCCGTCTCGCGCAGGGCGGCGAAGGCCGGTCGGACCGGGGCGTAGCCGGGGCCGAGCAGCAGCCGGGCGTCCAGCGGGAGCAGACCGGCATAGTCCTTAGCCTTCCGCGCCGGACCGGAGTCCAGCACCAGGCCGGCGGCCAGCGGCCGGTCGGCCAGGTCGTCGAGGGCCAGGGCCGGACGCCCCTTGGCCAGGGCGCGGTGGTCGTGGGCGGAGAGGGCGTAGCTGTCGAACACCACCGCGTCGAAGGCCGCGTCGGCCCCCGCCCGCGCCATGTCGGGGGCGAAGGCGTCCAGCACCGCCACGACCTCGGCCGTCGCCCTGAACATGCAGACCGCGCCCCTGGCCTCTAGGGCTCTCGCCAGGGTCAGGGACCGCATGACGTGGCCGCCGCCGACGCTGGGGCCCGCCGCGCAGACGAAGAGGATCCTGGGCGCGCTCATACGCGGCGATCCCCGCCGTACTGGGCGAGCTCGGGACGGCTTCTCACGAACGCCCGCACGTCGTCGGACGTGAAGGCCCGGTTTGTCGGATAGAGGGCGTCATAGACCGTCGCCACGAAGGCGTAGTCGTCCGGCCGGTCGACGGTCCAGCGCACCGCGCCCTGGTCGGGCGCGCAGGGCAGCCAGACGCATTTCCAGCGGTCGGGGTGGGTGCGGAAATCCCAGGTGACATGCTCGCGGGCTTCGTGGGTGGTCGCCTCGGCGGCGGCGCGGCGCAGGGCCGAAGCGGTCATCACCTCCACGTCCGTGCCCTTGGGATAGGCGTGGCCGCTGGGGGTGTTGCTGGCGTAGTCGGCTTCCCGCGCCACGCAAAGGGTGATCGTGGCGTCGATCAGCTGCGGGTCCGCCAGGGGGCAGTCGGCGGTCAGGCGCACGACGTGGTCGGCCGGATGGGCGTCGAGGACGCCGATGAAACGCTGCTGGACGTCGTCGAGCGAGCCTCGGAACACCGTGACGCCCTCGCGGCGAACGGCGGCTTCGATGGCGTCGTCCTCGGCGCGGTCAGAGGTGGCGACGACCAGCTTGTCGATGCGCCGGGCCCGGGCCACGCGCTCGATCTGCCGCACGATCATCGGCTGGCGCGCGATCGGCATCAGCACCTTGCCCGGCAGGCGGGTCGAGCTCATGCGAGCCTGGAGAACGGCGAGGATCATCCGCTGATATCGCCTGCCGAACGCCGAGAGAACAAGGCGGCGCGCCCGCGAGCGGCAAAAATCAGGCTTTCGGCTTGGTCGCGCGAGGCTTCCTGGGCTTCGGCGCGGGCTTTTCGGCCGCCGCCTCGACAACCGCCTCCGCCGCCTTCGCCCGAGGTTTCCGCTTCGGCTTCGGCGCTTCCTCGACCACCGGGGGCTCCTCGGCGACCGGCTCCGGGATCGCCACCCCGATCCGCGCCAGGACCTCGCGGGCCGCACGGTCGGTCTCGTCGACCGGGGCGTAGGTCCAGCCGTGGAAGGCGCCGCCATACGGCCGCGCCGCGCCCTGGCTCTCCAGCTCCTCGTGGAACAGGCGGAACTTCAGGCTGGAGCCGTCCATCTTCAGCACGAAGACCGGCTTGCCGGTCGAGGCGGCCTCGGTGGCCATGTTGGTCGAGTCCTCGGTGACGAGGACGTAGTCGGCGGCGGCCAGGAAGGCGAAGTAGGGGTTGGGGCCTTCACCGTTCCAGATCATCCCCGGCAGATGGCGCAGGCGGGCGGTCATCAGGGCGCGGGCCGGCTCGGGCGTGCGGCGCGAGAAGGTCATCAGCAAGCTGCCGCCGTCCTGCTCCAGCGGGATCTGGATCGAGTGGGCGATCTGGGCGGCCCGCTCGCTGGACAGGTCGAAGGCCTTGGACTTGCCACCGACCAGCACCGCCACGCGCGGATGGGGCAGGGGCTCGATGATATCCTTGAAGGCCGGATATTCAGCCTGGAGCCGCGTGGGTGTCACGCGGTGTGGCGAGCCGGTGATCGGCAGGATGTTGTCGCCGGTCAGTCGATCGTGCTTGGGCGGGATCACCAGGTCGAACATGTGGGCCGGGACCCGCGGATCCTGGATCTGGACCACATAGGTCTTGCCGCCCGACCAGCGCTTGGCGCGGATCGACAGGGGCAGGGTGGCGCGGCCGGCGGCGATCCACAGGTCGGGCCACTCGCCGCCTCGGCCCTGGGGCAGGCCGCTCTCCGGCGTGATCCAGCGCTTGGGCAGCAGGTTCAGCCACCAGGGCAGGCGGCCGGTGCGCCCCTTCCAGGCCACGCGCTTGATCGTCACCTCACAGGGGACCAGGCGCGCGATCGCCTCCGACAGGCCCACGACCTGGGCCTCGATGCCGGCGCGGCCATCGGACACCGCCCACACCGTCAGGGGCGCGGCCTTCGGGGGAAGTTGGGGAGCTTCGGTCAAGTCGTCGATCCCGAACAACGCAAACGAAACAAGGCCGCCCCAGAGCGCGATAGCCGAAAGTGGAAGCCGGTTTCGGCGGCTATCGCGCTCTCATACAAACAACTCGGGCCTGCCTTTGGCAGGCCCGGGGGCGGCCTTGTCCCATTGAACTCTAGTTATGGCGCAGCTGTGGCGGAGGTCCGCTTACAGCCACTCCACCTTGGTGATCTCGTACGCCTTGGTGCCGCCGGGGGTGTTGACCTCGACGACCTCGCCGACCTCCTTGCCGATCATCGCACGCGACAGCGGCGACGAGACGGAGATGCGGCCCGATTTCACGTCGGCTTCGTGTTCGCCCACGATCTGGTAGCGAGCCGCGTCCTCGGTGTCTTCGTCGATCACCGACACGGTCGCGCCGAACTTGATCTGCTTGCCCGACAGTTTCGACACGTCGATGACCTGGGCGCGCGCGATCTTGTCCTCGATCTCGGCGATCTGGCCTTCGATCCAGCCCTGACGCTCCTTGGCGGCATGGTACTCGGCGTTTTCCGACAGGTCGCCGTGCGAACGCGCTTCCGAGATCGCGGCGATCACGGCTGGTCGTTCGATGGTCTTCAAACGCTTCAGTTCTTCGTCGAGGGTTTGATACCCACCGACGGTCATCGGCACTTTTTCCATTGCGGATTTTAGCTCGGTCGCCTTGGGAGAGAAAGTCTTCCGGTCGCGGGCGCTCACAACCGGGGGCTGGGAGGATAGGCGCCCGGTTCTAGTAACGCAAGGGGGCCAACTTTACCTTACGGGCGGCGGCCTATTCGGCCGCCACCGCCGGGGATGTGCTGGACCGCCGCATCGAGCGCCAGGCCCCGTAAGTCAGGGACCGCAGCAGCCACTCGGCTGGGCCCATCTCGTAGACCCGTAGCCACAGGACGCTGAGGATCGCCTGGCCGACCCAGATCGCGACGCAGACCTCCATCAGCTGGGTGAAGCCCAGGCGGTCATACAGGCCAAGGCCGTAGAACAGGATCGAGGTCACGATCGACTGCAGGACATAGTTGGTCAGGGCCGTGCGTCCGACCGCCGCCAGCACGCCGCCCAGCGCGCCCAGCAGCCGGCCCTTGATCAGCAGCATCAGCCCGCCCAGCCAGCCCAGGGTCATGGCCAGCCGCCCGGCCTCGTAGGTCAGGCTGCCCCAGATCGCGACGTCGGCGTTGGGCAGGAAGCCGGCTCGCCAGCGCAGGCCCATGACGCCGCCACGAAGGGCCAGGCCCAGCGCCACGCCGACGACGAGCAGGGTCCAATAGGTCGAAGCCGACCGCTGGCCGGTCAGGACGCCGGTCTGGAACAGGGCCATGCCCAGCAGCATGAAGCCCAGGGTCTCCAGCAGCGCGAAATGGGCGCCCTGGTTCAGGTCGAGATTGAACTCGGCCCAGCGTTCGACGCTCCAGGCGAGCAGGGTCGGCAGATGGGTGCGGGTCTCGCGCTCCTTGGCCCGGGACTCGGCCGAGTGCAGCTTCTTGACCCGCTCGTCGCGCTTCTCCAGCGCCTTCTTCTGTTCTTCGGTCACGGGCTTGCCGGCCGCCTTGGCCGCGACGGCCGCGTCCGCCAGGCGCAGGTTCTCGGCGTTCTTGAAGGCCGGCGCGGCGATGCCGATCGTCATGACCAGCAGGATCGCCGCGGCCGCCGTGAGCAGCATCCGGGTGGGAGCCTTGCGGAACAGCGGCAGAGCCAGGCCGCAGACGCCGTAGCAGAACAGGATTTCGCCGGGCCAGATGAAGATCGCGAAATTGGCCACGCCCAGCAGCATCAGGGCGAAGCAGCGCGTGTAGTAGGCCTGTTGGGCGACGCTTTCCTGCCCGGGATCCGGGCGGCGCAGCATCAGGATCATCCCCGCGCCGAACAGCACGGTGAACAGGCCGCGCATCGTGCCGGCGAAGCCGATCTCCTGGATGGTGAAGACGATCCAGTCCAGGGTCTGGCCGGCCGGCAGGGGCGGGCGCGCCCATTCCCACCGCAGGCCCATCATCGGGATGTTCATCAGCAGGATGCCGAGCACGGCCACCCCGCGCAGGATGTCCAGCGCGTCGATGCGCGCCGTCCGGTCGACGGGCGCCAGCCCGGCCTTTTCCGTATCCATAGGTGAGCCCCCGCCCCGCGATTTCGCGCGAGAGTGGCACAACCCCGCGTAACGCCGCTATGCGAAATATGGGGCGCCTTCCAGTGTCATCCCGGCCGAAGCGCAGCGTAGAGCCGGGACCCAGGGGCCGCGGGCACGGTGTTCACGCCCCCCCTGGGTCCCGGATAGCCTCTTCGAGGCTTCCGGGATGACACCAACTGGCAGCCGTCAGGGGAATAGCGCCTACCCCTGCTTCGGTGTCGTGTTGATCATCCACGGGATGCCGAACTTGTCGGTGAAGCTGCCATAGCCCGGCGACCAGAAGGTCTCGGCGAAGGCCATGCCGACCTTGCCGCCCTCCGACAGGGCGTCGAACACGCGGCGCGCTTCAACCGGGTCGTCGGTGTGGAAGGTGACGTCGAAGCCGTTCTTGGGCTTGTCGATATTGGGGGCGAACTCGGGCGGCATGTCCGCGCCCATGATCGACTGGTCGCCGACGTCCAGCCAGGCGTGCATCAGCCAGTCCTTGTACTTGGGATCGACCGGCATGTCGGGCGGGCCTTCGCCGAACGGGAAGGCGGCGGTGACCTTGCCGCCCAGGACCTGGGCGTAGAAGTCGAAGGCCTGGCGGCACTCGCCCTGGAAGCTGAGGCTGGTGACGATCTTCATGGCGTTTCTCCTTGTGGGTTGGCGGAGGCTATCGCGAGCGCGTGACGGTTTTTGGCAGCAGCCCGTTCAGGCGTAGGCATAAGGCCCGCCCCGTTCGAGGGCGCGCTGGTAGGCCGGGCGGGCGTGGATCCGGTCCAGGAACGCCTTGACGTGCGGGCGCGCCGCGGCCCCGGCGCGGGCGGCGCCGGCCTCCAGCGGGAAGCTCATCATGATGTCGGCCCCGGTCATCTCGCCGCCGGCGAACCACTCGGACTTGGCAAGCTCGGCCTCCCAGTAGTCGACATGGGCCTTGAGCTGCGGGTCGACGAAGCCCGCCTGGGCCTTGCCGGCGATGGCCTTGACCAGGCCCTTCATCAGGCCCGGCGCGCGGTTGGGCAGGGCGGTGAACACCAGCTTCAGCAGCAAGGGCGTCATGGCCGAGCCCTCGGCATAGTGGAGCCAGTAGGTGTAGCGCAGGCGCTCGGGCGTGCCGGCCGCCGGCAGCAGGCGGCCGCCGCCGTGGGTCTCCAGCAGGTACTCCACGATCGCCCCGGTCTCGGCCACCACCGTGTCGCCGTCGGTGATCACCGGCGACTTGCCCAGGGGGTGGATGGCCCGCAGCTCCGGCGGGGCCAGCATGGTCTGGGCGTCGCGCTGGTAGGGCTTGATCTCGTAGGGAATCCCCAGCTCCTCCAGCAGCCACAGCACGCGCTGGCTGCGCGAATTGTTGAGGTGGTGGACGACGATCATCGGGCGGTCTCACTGGCGGACAAGGGGCCGGCGAACGATGGTTGTTGGAGGGGAATTGGGCAAGCGGTGGCGTGGTCGGGCAGGTCCTGAGGCCGCCCTAAGCCCCCACCACCGCCTCGACGATGTGGGCGCGGTACAGCACCGCCAGCAGGTCGGTCTGGGTGATCACCCCGATCAGCCGCCGCTCGCCGTCGACGACCATGGCCTCGTGGGTGTGGCCGCTGGAGAGGATCGGCAGCAGAGCGGCGATCGGCGTGCTCTCCATGACCTTGTGCACGAACGGGTCCAGCGCCGCCTCGACCTTGCGGCGACGGCCCGCCTGCAGCTCGGCGCGGCGGGCCAGGCCGATGACCCGCCCCTCGGCGTCGACCACCGGGGCGGCGCGCAGGTCGTGCTCGCGCAGATAGGCCAGAGCGCTCTCGGCCGACTGGTCGTGGTGCAGGCTGATCACGTCGCGGGACATCACGTCGCCGCAGCGGATCTGGGCGTGCAGGCGCTGGGCGGCCGACAGCTCGACCTCGCGGAACAGGGCGTCCAGATCCTCGCGGCTGACGTCCAGCAGCTCGCCGTAGCGGGCCAGGGCCGTGTCGAGGTCGGCGGTGCTGTAACCGATGCGGGCGGCCGGGGAGGGGTCCTTGGTGTGGTGCGGGCTGACCGACGGGGCGGGCGCGCGGTGCGGATACGAGTGCCGGCTCACCTTGCCCCAGATCATCCCCGCGCCGACCAGCAGCAGCGAGTCCACGGCCACCGGGTTCAGGGCGAACAGATAGCCGGCCTTGGTCACCGCCGGCCCGCCGATCACGCAGATCAGGGCCACCGCGCCGCCGGGCGGGTGCAGGCAGCCCAGCAGCATCATCATCCCGATCGCGGCCCCGACGGCCAGGGGCGCGGCGACCAGGGGCTGGTGCGGGAACAGCATGGCGACGGAGATGCCGACGACAGCCGAGACGATATTGCCGCCCAGCACCGCGCGCGGCTGGGCCAGGGGACTGGCGGGCACGGCGAACACCAGCACCGCCGACGCTCCGATCGGCGCCACCAGCAGCGGATGCAGCCAGTCGCCGCCGCCCACGGCGAAGCGTCCCAGGATCCCGGCGAAGAGCAGGCCGAGCAGCGCGCCGGCCCCGCCCCGCAAGGCGTCGATCGGACGGATGGGGGACTTGCCCCGCAGAATGGCGGTCAGGCGAGCGGTCATGCGATCGCGGTCTTAGCCCGACCACGGGCGGCGGTCTTTCCGATTTTTGTACAGTCGGTTCAAGAAAACCGACTGCACGCCTCGAGGGCGGGGCGTTCGCCTAGACCTTGCCCAGGACGCTGTCGGGCTCCAGTTGCCGGCGCAGATGCTGAACCGAGGCCCGGCATTCGCAGGCGCCTTTCTCCAGGCCCTTGCGATCCAGGATCTTCACCGAACCGCGGGTGTAGCGGATCAGGCCCTGGGCTTGCGCCTTCATGGCGATGCGGGTGATCGCCGTGCGCGACACGCCCAGCATGACGGCGAGAAACTCCTGCTTCAGGGGCATGTCTGCAAGCCCGCCGGACAGGTCCTGGCACTCCAGGAGCCAGCGATTGAACCGCTCCCTGACCTTGTGCAGCCCGTGGCAGGCGATGGCCTGCCGGCTCTCGGCCTGCAGCAGTTCGACCTGCCGGTGGACCGCCTTGCGCATGGCGGCGCTGTCGTCGAAGGCCCGCCGGTAGGCCACGGCGCGGAGGCGATAGGCCTTGCCCGGGATCTGGACGATGACGCGGCTGTACATGACGCCGCTGCCCAGGGCCTCGACGAAGCCGACGCCGCCCTCTCGACCGACGATCGAAGTTTCCAGCGCCGCGCCGGAGACCATCACCGTGATCAGGGACAGCAGCCCCACCTCGGGCAGATAGACCCAGTCGATCGGGGTCTCCATCTCGTAGAGCACCTGGCCGATATCCAGGTCGACGAGTTCGAGATGCGGCCACAATTCTTCCAGGTCCCTCTTCGACAGGCACCGCAGCAACGCATTGTCGGGAGAAAATTCTGCCATGCGACATCCTGGACCCAGGCAGCGCGCAAAGCGCGTCCTCGCCAGGGGTTCAACCATAGCGGATGGGAAGCGCCGCCGTTCCACTATGTGCTCACGGCGACAGACCGTCCTCTGGGGGCCGTGCAACGACGAGATTCGACGTTGTCACCGAGGACCTCATGGCCAGCAGCCCATATGCCAGGATCGCGATCAGGAAATCCGCGACGCGGGAGGCGCGCCTCCGAACTCGCGGTTCCGAAGGCGCCGACCAGTGACAATGACCGCCAAGCAGTACCGCGTCCGGGCCAGTCTCATGGACGCGGCGATGGAGGTTTCCTCGAACGGGACCGTGATCCTGGAATGCCAACGCATGGCCAAGGAATGGCGCCGGCTCGCCATACTGGCCGAGTGGCAGGCCGAGATGCTCGAAAAAGGTCATCCGGGGTAGGGAAAAGTGCTTCATCGCCGGAAATGAGCAAAACGACATGGCTCATGATAAAACCGTCTAAGTTCTGCCGGCCTTTTATTCATTCGTGTTAAGATGTCGATGGTTTTCGATGGCGTCGAGTTTTGTACTTCGAGAATTTTCGAAATCAGACCGGGTATGGCTTTCGCTCCGCGAGTCTCCAGTCTCTGGAAAACGACCGTGGTTTCCCGCCAAATACCTGACGACGATGCTGAAAATCATTTGGCCATGGCGATTATCGGCTCGTCCATCGAGCCGATTTTGCTTCTGAATACCGATCTGATGGTGATCGCCGCGAGCGCCTCGTTCTGCCGCGCCTTCGACCTTGAGCCAGCCAGTGTCGCGGGCCAGATGATCACCGCCCTAGGGGCGGGTGAGTGGAACGTGCCCCAGCTGAAGTCGCTGCTCAAAGCCACCGCCTCGGGCAGGGCGAAGATCTCCGCTTACGAAATGGACCTGGAGGGCGAGGGGCGCGCGCGGCGGCGCCTGGTGCTCAGCGCCGAAAGCCTGCTGTTCGGCTCGCCGGCGCGCCAGCTGCTGATCCTGGCGGTGGCCGACGTCACCGACCAGCGCCTGGCCGAGAAGGTCAAGGACGACCTGGTGCGCGAAAAGGCCATCCTGTTGCAGGAATTGCAGCATCGCGTGGCCAACAGCCTGCAGATCATCGCCAGCGTCCTGCTGCAGAGCGCCCGGAAGGTGCAGTCCGCCGAAACCCGGGATCACCTGCAGAACGCCCACAACCGCGTGATGTCGGTCGCCGCCATTCAGCGGCACCTGGCGCCGACCGGCGAGGCCGAGGTGCGGATCGGGGAGTATCTGACCCAGCTCTGCGACAGCATCGGCGCCTCGATGATCCGCGATCCCGACCAGCTGACGATCACCGTCAAGGCCGACAACAGTTCCACCGACTCCGACAGATCGGTGAGTCTGGGCCTGATGGTCACCGAACTGGTGATCAATGCGCTCAAGCACGCCTTCCCCAGGGAGCAGGCGGGGACGATCAAGGTCGCCTATCGCTCCACGGACGAGGGCTGGGTGCTGTCGGTGGTCGATGACGGCGTCGGCATGCCGGCGGAGGGGACCGAAACCCTGGGCCTGGGGACCAGCATCGTCCGCGCCTTGGCGTCCCAGTTGAAGGCCGATGTGAAGGTCGTCGACATGAAGCCGGGCACGGGGGTGCTGATCAGCGATGAGCCCGGCCTTACGACCCCGGCGGATGCTCCAGCGCCCGCAGATCGGGCTCGACCCAGCCCAGCCGCGCTTCCGGGGTAAAGAGGCGCTCCCGCGACCAATGGGTCAGGGGCCATTCCTTGTCGCCCATCGGCGTGGCCAGCAGGCGGGCGGCGGCGTCCGCGTCGCTGACGCCTTCGGGCAGGGCCGCCGCGAAGGCGCGGATGGCGGCCAGATAGGCCTGGGTGATGGTCTCGTGATAGCCGCTCTTGTCGTCGTTCACCCCGCCGACGGAGACGTTGTAGGCGCGGATGATCCCCGGCAGGTCACGCTCCAGTCCGGCGTCGCGCGTACGCACCAGGCGCAGGGTGGCGGTCAGGTGGGCGGCGTGGGTCCACTGGTCCTTGGGCAGGCTGCGGTCCAGCAGGCGCTCGGCCAGGGCGGCGATTTCGGCGTTCGTGTAGGCGGCGGTCATGGGACGCAGATAGCGAGTGAGCTCGGCCGTGGCTAGGCGCCCGCCGCCAGGCTCTCCGCCGGCCGCCGCTGGGCGTCCAGCCGCACCACCACATCCGCCACCGCCGGCAGGTCCTCCGCGATCCACGCCGTCAGGCGCTGGTAGTGGGCGACGAAGCGGTCGAGGGCGGGATCGTCCATGGCCAGGGCCGGGTCGCGGCCGTGGGCGGCCAGCCGTTCGCGCAGCCGCGCCTCCTGCTCGCCGCGCCAGGCGCGGATAATGCCGAAGCTCGGGGCGGTCAGCAGAAGCAGTCGGTCGAGGCGGGCGAAGAGTTCGGCATAGGGGCCGGCGAGGGCGGTGTTGGCGTAGCCGCGCCAGGCGCCGTCCGGGTCCTCGTCGCGCTCCAGGGTGTTGACCGGGGTGGTCAGGGCCGCGTCCGGCTGGGGCCGGGCGCCCACGCACCAGCCCTCCAGCAGCACCACATCGGCGGGCCCGTCGAACACCGGCCAGTCCGCCTCCGGCGCGCGGTCGTCGGCGGCCTTGTCGAAGCGGGGCAGGGCCGTGGTCTCCGCCCGCGCCAGGCTGTCCAGCACCGTCAGGCCCAGGGCCGGGTCGTGGGTGCCCGGAACGCCCCGGGTGGCCAGCAGCGGGTGGACCTTCGCCGCCAGGGCCAGGCGCTCGGCGCGCGGCAGGTAAAGGTCGTCGATCGACAGCGTCGCCACGCGCAGGCCGCGCGCCTCCAGCAGCCAGGCGACCAGGGTGGTCAGGGTCGACTTGCCCGAGCCCTGCGGTCCGCAGATCCCCACCACCAGCGGCGTCTCGCGGTCCAGCGACCAGCCGGCGATGCGGCGGGCCAGGGGGCGGTGCAGGCGGGCGGCGAGGTCGGCGAAGGCCGGCGGCAGGCGTTCGTCCCGCACGAAGTCGGCGACGAGATCGCCCTCGCCGCGCATCAGAAGGCGTTGCTCCAGCGGACCTGCTCGGGCAGGGGCAGGCTGGCCTCGAACACCACGCCGTCGGGGTGGAACACGAAACTGGCCTGGCCCTTCTGCTCGCGGCGGATCGAGCTTTCGATCAGGCGGGTGCCGAAGCCGAGCTTCTTGGGCGCGACCACCGGCGGCCCGCCGGTGTCGCGCCAGGTGAAGACCAGGTTGTCGGTCACCGGGTCGCGCCGCCAGGACACCGAGACCCGGCCGCCCGGGGCGGACAGGGCGCCGTACTTGGCGCTGTTGGTGGCCAGTTCGTGGAACACCATCGACAGGCCCACGGCCGTGTGCGGCGGCAGGGCGACCTCGGGACCTTCGCGATCGACGCGCTCGACATAGGCGGCCAGGCTGGTCTCGACCAATTGGCCAAGGTCGGCCTCGCGCCAGCCGGTGCGGGTCAGCAGGTCGTGGGCGGCGGACAGGGCGATCAGGCGGTCGGTGAACACGGCCAGCGGCGCGCCCTTCACCGTGGCGAAGGTCTGGCGCGCCAAGGCCTGGACCGTGGCCAAGGTGTTCTTCACTCGGTGGTTCAGCTCGTTGATCATCACCCCCTGGCGTTCCTCGCGGGCCATCAGCTCGCCGGAGGCGGCGCGCAGGGCGGCGTGGACGGCGGCGATCTCTTCCAGGCTGTGAGGGTCGGCCGGCTTCAGGGTTTCGCCCCGGCCGATGGCCTCGGCGTCCAGCACCAGGCGGCGCATCTCGGCGTTGATCCGGCGGGAATAGACGAAAGACAGGGCGATGCCGAGGACCAGCAGCAGCAGGAAGACGCCGGCCCCGACCACGACCGAGCGGTTGACCGTGCTGGCCAGGTCGTCGCGCGGGATCGCCACCACCAGGGTCCAGCCCGTCTGCGGCGAGCGGGTGTAGGCGACCATGGTCGGCACGCCTTCCAGGGACTTGCTCTTGTTCACGCCCTCGGTGGAGTGGCGGAGGTTCTCCTCCATGTCCTTGGAGGCCAGGGCGCCGGTGAACTTCTCGTTGAAGCGCGAGCGGGCGATGACCCGGCGGTGGTTGTCCAGCAGGGTGGCGACCCAGCGGTCGGGCACGCGCTGCTGGCGGAACACCGAGGTGAACGAGGCGGCGTCGACCACATAGGACAGGACGTAGAACTTGCCCTTCACGGTGATCGGGGTGCCGACGGTGATCACCGGCTTGCCGGCCACGGGGCCCGCCAGCAGGTCCGAGACCTTGCTGCGGCCGGCCGAGAAGGCGGTGGCCTCCTCGCGGGTGCGCTTGATGCGGGGCAGGGGCTCGCCGTGGCGCCGCAGGGTGTTGACCACCTGCTGGCCGTTGGCGTCGGCGACGACGATCCAGCCGGCGCGGCGCTCCATGGCGCGGCCGGCGCGGGCGTGGAAGCCTGCCCAGTCGCCATTGATCAGGGCCTGGTCCGTGGCCAGGGTTTCGACCACCGACACGCCCACGGCCGCCTGGCGGTCGACGGCGCCGTTCAGGGCCCGGGCGGTGGTGACGAGCTGCTGGTAGAGCTGGCCGCGCGACTCGCGATCGGCCCCGGCCAGCAGGAAGCCCATCGACAGCAGGGCGGGCACCAGCAGGCTGACCGTGAGGAGGACGAGCCGGCCGCGCACCGAGCTGACGCGGCGCCTGACGCCGAAGTCTCCCCGATCCTGTCGCGCCATACCGCCCGCATGCTCGCTGCGACGAGAGCGCCAGGTCGCCCTCTGAACTTCTATAGCGAAGCGAATCGCGTCCGGCGTCTCAAAAATCGGCGGTTTCAGTTAACAAGCGGAACGGTATGCCCGAGCGGCGCCGTAGCCCTTCGCGCGGTTTGTGCGTTATGAGACGACCATGAAGAACCTGCCCAACATCCTGACCGGCTCGCGCCTCGTGATGGCGCTGTTCATGTTCGTCGCCCTGGCGGCCGCGGCCGGCGCCGTGCCGTATCTGAGCGACACCCTGACGGCCGAGAGCCAGCTGCGGCTGGAGCGCTGGGCGTTCTACGCCTTCGTCGTCGCCTCGGTGACCGATTTCTTCGATGGCTGGCTGGCCCGCAAGCTGGACGCGGTCAGCGTCTGGGGGGCGATCCTCGACCCGATCGGCGACAAGATCCTGGTCTGCGGCGCCCTGCTGGGCCTGATGGCCCTGGGCCCCAACGCCATGGTCGTGCTGCCGGCGGGCCTGATCCTGTTCCGGGAGTTCGCCGTCAGCGCCTTGCGCGAAGTGGGCGCGGGCAAGGGCATCAAGCTGCCGGTCACCCTGCTGGCCAAGTGGAAGACCACCCTGCAGCTGGTGGCCATCGGCGCCGAGCTGATCCTGGCCTCGTGGGGCGCGTTCAATCTCTCGCCCGAGCCCAGCGTGATGGGCGGCTTCACGATCGTGGCCCACGCGCTGCTGTGGATCGCCACGGCGGTGACCCTGATCACCGGGGCGCAGTACTGGGAAGCGGCGCGGAAAGCGCTGACCTAGGGCGCGAACACCGCAAATCCTCCCCCAGCGGGGGAGGTGGTCGCGAAGCGACCGGAGGGGGAAGTGCTTGAGCGCTTGCCCCTTCCCCCTCCGTCGTCTCTTCGAGCCGACACCTCCCCCGCTGGGGGGGAGGATTGCAGCTCGGGCTGAACCTTTCCCGCCTTCGCCCCGTTCCCCCGGACACAGCTTCGGGGACTGCATCACGTGACATTGCAACAGGGCCTGGCCTTCGGCCTGATCGGCGCGACCATCGTCGCCTTCATCTGGGGGCGGTGGCGCTACGACCTGATCGCGCTCGCCGCCCTGGCGGTCGGCATGGCCATGGGTCTGATCCCGGTGAAGGACGCCTTCGACGGTTTCTCCAACGACATCGTCATCATCATCGCCAGCGCCCTGGTGCTCAGCGCCGCCGTCGCGCGCTCTGGCATCGTCGACCTGGTCATGGCGCCGCTGCTGCCCAAGCTGAAGGACGAGCGCACCCAGGTACCCGTCCTGGCCGCGACCACGGCCGTCCTGTCGATGGCCACCAAGAACGTCGGGGCCCTCGCCCTGATGATGCCCAGCGCTCTGCAGATCGCCCGCCGCACCGGCGTCTCGCCGGGACGCCTGCTGATGCCGATGGCGTTCGGCTCGCTGGTGGGCGGCCTGGCCGTGCTGGTCGGCACCTCGCCCAACATCATCGTCTCGGAGGTGCGCCAGGAGGCCCTGGGTCATCCGTTCAAGATGTTCGACTTCCTGCCGGTCGGCGGCGTCCTGACCCTGCTGGCCGTGACCTATCTGGCCTTCGCCTATCGCCTGCTGCCCAAGTCGCGCCAGGCGACGGTCGACGTCGACGCGGCCCTGGCGGCCTCGGCCTATGTCACCGAGGTCGAGGTCCCCGAGGGCTGGGGCTTCCCAGGCGGGCGGGTCGCCGACCTGAAGAAGGTCGCCCACGGCGCCGTGGCGGTAGTCGCCATCCTCCGCGATCGCGAACGGATCGAAACGCCGCACGCCAACCTCAAGATCCAGCCCGGCGACGTGCTCCTGCTGGAGGGCGAGCAGCAGGAGCTGAACCAGCTGATCGTCGCGGCCAAGCTGCGGCTGCGCGACGCCGACCGGCCCGTCGTCATGAACGAGCCGACCGAGGAGGTCCGCGTGGTCGAGGCGGTGATCGGCGGCGAGAGCGACCTGATCGGCCAGTCGGCCCGCAGCGTTACGCTGAGCCACACCCACGGGGTCAACCTGCTGGGGGTCTCGCGCAGTGGCCACCGGATGGCGGGGCGCCTGGCCACCATCCGCCTGAGGGCCGGCGACATCCTGGTGCTGCAAGGCGCCGAGCAGTCGCTGCCGGGCGCGCTGCAAGCCCTGGGCCTGCTGCCCCTGGCCGAGCGGGAGGTGCGCCTGGGCGGGGTCCGCCACGCGGTGCTGCCGGTGGTGATCCTGGTCGCGGCCATGGGGCTGGTGGCGACCGGCGTGGTCCCGGTGGCGGCCGGCTTCTTCGGCGCCGCGGTGCTGGTCGTGGCCAGCGGCGCCCTGCGGATGCGCGAGGCCTATGCGGCCCTGGAGGCCCCGGTGCTGGTGCTGGTCGCGGCCCTGATCCCGGTCAGCGACACGGTGCAGAAGACCGGCGGCGCCGACCTGATCGCCGGTTGGTTGTCGGGGGCGTTCCAGGGTCTGCCGCCGATCGCCACCCTGACGGCGATGATGGCCGTGGCCATGGCCGCCACGCCGTTCCTGAACAACGCCGCCACGGTGCTGATCGCGGCCCCCATCGGCATGGGGCTGGCCCAGAGGCTGGGGCTGTCGCCCGATCCGTTCCTGATGGCCGTGGCGGTGGGGGCGGGCTGCGATTTCCTGACGCCGGTCGGCCACCAGTGCAACACCCTGGTGCTGGGACCGGGCGGCTATCGGTTCGGCGACTACGCCCGCCTGGGCGCGCCGCTCAGCGCGCTGATCCTGCTGGTCGCGCCCTGGCTGATCGCCTGGGTCTGGCCGTTTGGAGGGTGAGCGACCCTAGCGCGCGTCGTTGGCGGCCAGGCGTTCCAGCGCCTCGGCCATTTCGGGATCGGGTGGGCCGTCCAGCAGCCAGTCCGGGTCCACCGGCGGCCGCGCCTCGGCGTCGCGCTCGGACCGCATGATCGTGGCCAGCCAACTGGCGCCTGTCATCCGCAGAACCATCGTCGTCTCCCTCGCGATGATGTTTCTGAGAATGAATTGCAATTATGGCTCCCGCAAGTCCTATCGGCGCGGCGCGTTAAGGGCGCGGCGACGCGAGGCCTCGCGCTCCAGCGGCGTGATCACCTCGGCGACCTGCCTGCGCTCGGCGGGCGTGCCGGTCACGTCCAGCCGGCGGGCGTTCGATAGAAGGCGCTTCAGTTCGGTGTCGCTGAGCGTGGGGATCGTCTCAAGCAGGGTCATGCCGAACTCCGGATAGCGCGCGGGCTGGAAGTTCGCCCGGATAGGCAACGCGCGAAGCGCTGCCGGGGGTCCGAAAAAGGTCGCGGGGAGCGCGAGTCAATTTTCTTGATTTCCGAAATGAATTCGCGATATATGAGCTATCGAATTCGCTGCCGCTCGGCCTGCTATTCCTTGCTCCCGTAGTGGAGCGCCGGACGCGCCCCCCGAACTTCCAACGAAATTTGATCGTCGACTGGGACGTTCCCAGAGGGCGAACACCATGACTACAAGGAGTATCAACGATGGCTACCGGCACCGTGAAGTGGTTCAATTCCACCAAGGGCTTCGGCTTCATCCAGCCTGACAACGGCGGCGCGGACGTGTTCGTGCACATCTCGGCCGTTGAGCGTGCGGGTCTCGGTTCGCTGAACGAAGGCCAAAAGGTCTCGTTCGAGCTGGAACAAGACCGCCGCAGCGGCAAGACCTCGGCCGGCCAGCTGCAAGCGGTCTAATCGACCCGCAGCGGACCACCAGGTTCGACATGAATAGGCCAGCGCTCGCGCTGGCCTATTTTCGTTTGGGGGTTAGGTTTTTTCGCCCTCAGGCCGGCGCCTTTTCCGCTCTCCTCGCGTCGGCCGCCTCGAACAGGGCGATCTGGTCGGCCTGGGCCTTCCGGAAGGCGGGGCGATCCGTGACACGGGTCACGTAGGCCTCGGTCGCCGGCCGATCCCCGAAGGCGCGGACCTTCGAAACTCGCAGGACGTCCGCCATCAGCAGGTCCGCGACGGTGAAGCGATCGGCCACGAGCCATTGCCGCTCACCGAAGATCCTCTCCAGGTGATCGAGGCGCTGGGTCAGCCAGCCGGTGAGCGGGTTGTTCTCGTCGCCGCTGAGGCTCAGGAACCACCACGGCACGCTGACCATCTCGATCGAGTTGAGCGCCGCGATCGTCCATTCCAGCGTTTCGGCCTGCTGAACCGGATCGGACGGCATCAGCCTGTCGCTCTTCCTGGCCAGATGCAGCAGCCCGGCCCCGCTCTCGAAGATCTTCACGTTCCCGTCGTCCAGGTACGGCACCTGACCGAACGGCTGACGGTCGAGATGGTTGGTGGCGCGATCGTCGAAGGGGACCGTGCGGACGACATAGTCCAGCCCCGCCTCCTCGCACGCCCATCGCAGCCGCAGATCGCGCACGAAGCCACGCGGGCCGTCGGGAACCCACTCCAAGGTCCAGATGGTCAGTTCGCTCATCGCGGTTCCCTCAGTTCCAGCCGGGCGGCGGGGCGCCGGTGAAATCGGCCATCTGGGCGGCCAGGGCCTTCTGGAAGGCGGGCCGCGCCATGCAGCGCTCGACATAGGCCGCCAGCTTGGGCTGTTCGGCCAGCAGGGCGGCGGGGACGTTGCGCAGCACATCGGTCATCAGGAGATCGCCGGCGGTGAAGCCGTCGCCGTCCAGATAGGCGTTGTCGCCCAGGCGCAGGGCCAGCTCGGCCACGCGCTTGCGGACCGAGGCCTCCACGGCCGGGCGGCGCTCCTTGGTCCACGCGGCGCCGGCGTTGAAGATATCGATGTCGGCCAGGTTGCCGATCGGGATCTCCATCGTGTTCAGCGCGCAGAACATCCAGGTCTGGACCCGGGCCCGGCCGATCGGGTCGCGGGGCATCAGGGCCTCGGACTGCTCGGCGATGTGCAGCACGATCGCGCCGCTCTCGAACATCTCGACCTCGCCGTCGCGATAGGCCGGCACCTGGCCGAAGGGCTGCTGGTCGCGGTAGGCGGCGTCGCCGCCGACGGCCAGCTTCTGGACGCCATAGGGCAGGCCGGCCTCTTCCAGGGCCCAGCGGACCCGCAGGTCGCGGACGTGGCCGCGGGCGAAGTCGGGCACCCAGGCGAAGGCCGATACGGTGGCGGGGGAAGCGGTCATGGCGTTCATTGCACGGTCTCCAGATAGGCGCCCATCTTCTCGAACAGGCCGGACCAGCCGCCGATGTGGGAGTCGCGGGCCTCGATGGATTTGAACGGGGCCTGGTGGAAGCGCAGCAGCGTTCGGCCGCTGGCCATGGACAGGAAGGTGACGGTGATCACGTTGTCCACGTCCCAGGCGTCGTCCTCCCATTTGAAGGTCATGACGATGCGCTCGTTCGGGACGATCTCTTCGTAGACGCCCGACTTCCAGCTTTCGCGGCCGTCGGGGGCGCGGATGCCGGCGCGGTAGCGTCCGCCGACGCGGAAGTCCTGCTGGAAGTCGATGGTCTCGTGGTCGCGGGGACCCCACCACTTGGTCAGATGCTTGGGATCGGTCCAGACGCGGAACACCAGCTCGCGCGGGGCGGCGAAGATGCGTTCGATCAGGAGCTCGTCGTCCTGGATCACCATGATGTCGGTCATGCCTCGGGGTCCTTGGGCTTTTTGATCTGGGTGTCGGCCGCCTGGGTGTCGGCCGCCGGGGGGGAGGTCGCCTCGGCCTGCAGCTCGGCCAGGTAGTCGGCCAGGCGGTCGAAGCTGGCGTCCCAGAACCGGCGATAGTGATCGATCCAGGAGAACGCCTGGCGCAGGGTTTCGGTCTCCAGCCGACAGGGCCGCGCCTGCGCCTCGCGCGTACGGCTGATCAGGCCCGCGCCTTCCAGCACCTTCAGGTGGCGGGACACGGCCGGGAGGCTGATCTCGAACGGCTCGGCCAGCTCGTTGACCGTGGCCTCGCCGCTGGCCAGCCGGGCCAGGATCGCGCGGCGGGTCGGATCGGCCAGGGCGGCGAAGGTGGCGGAGAGGTGGTCGGTCATGTGTTTAACGTTCGTGTTAATTAACGTGATTGTTAAATGAAGGGGGCGGCGGTTGTCAACCGGGCGCGAAAAATCCCTCTCTCTGGGAGAAGGGGAGGGATACCTTCGTTCGCCAAAAGCCCCGTTAACCTCTGTATAAGATGCGGGGTTGCGCCGACCCGACTCCGTCTCTAAACGGGCGGCTTAACCAGCAAGATGGTCGACAGCGGGCGCGCGGATGTGCGCGACCGTGTCTTCGCGCGAGTTAGCCATGCCCAAGAGAACAGACCTTTCCTCGATCCTGATCATCGGCGCCGGCCCGATCGTCATCGGTCAGGCCTGCGAGTTCGACTATTCGGGTGTTCAGGCCTGTAAGGCCCTGCGCGCCGAGGGCTACCGGATCATCCTGGTCAATTCGAACCCGGCCACGATCATGACCGATCCGGACGTGGCGGACGCGACCTATATCGAACCGATCACCCCGGAGATGGTCGCCAAGATCATCGAGAAGGAGCGCCCCGACGCGCTGCTGCCGACCATGGGCGGCCAGACGGCTCTGAACACCGCGCTCGCGCTCGAAGCCGATGGCACGCTCGCCAAGTTCAATGTCGAGATGATCGGCGCCAAGGCCGAGGTCATCGACAAGGCCGAGGACCGCCAGAAGTTCCGCGACGCCATGGACAAGCTGGGCCTCGAAAGCCCCAAGTCCAAGGCCGCCCACAACATGGACGAGGCCCGCGAAGGCCTGGCGTTCGTCGGCCTGCCGGCGATCATCCGTCCGTCCTTCACCCTGGCCGGCACCGGCGGCGGCATCGCCTATAACCTCGAGGAATTCGAGGAGATCGTCGAACGCGGCCTGGACCTCTCGCCGACCACGGAAGTGCTCATCGAAGAGAGCGTCCTGGGCTGGAAGGAATACGAGATGGAAGTGGTCCGCGACACGGCGGACAACTGCATCATCGTCTGCTCGATCGAGAACATCGACCCGATGGGCGTCCACACCGGCGACTCCATCACCGTCGCCCCGGCCCTGACCCTGACGGACAAGGAATACCAGTGGATGCGCGCGGCCTCGATCGCCGTGCTGCGCGAGATCGGCGTCGAGACCGGCGGCTCGAACGTCCAGTTCGCCCTGAACCCGGCCGACGGCCGCATGGTCGTCATCGAGATGAACCCGCGCGTGTCGCGCTCTTCGGCGCTCGCGTCGAAGGCCACCGGCTTCCCGATCGCCAAGGTCGCCGCGCGCCTGGCCGTCGGCTACACCCTGGACGAACTGAAGAACGACATCACCGGCGGCGCGACCCCGGCCTCGTTCGAGCCCTCGATCGACTACGTCGTCACCAAGATCCCGCGCTTCGCCTTCGAGAAGTATCCGGGTTCGGAGCCCCTGCTGACCACGGCGATGAAGTCGGTCGGCGAGGTCATGGCGATCGGCCGCACCTTCAAGGAAAGCGTCCAGAAGGCCCTGCGCGGTCTCGAAACCGGCCTGTCGGGCTTCGACGAGGTCGAGATCCACGGCGCCGACGATCCCGACACCGGCAAGGCCGCGGTGATCCGCGCCCTGGGCACCCCGACCCCCGACCGCCTGCGCGTCATCGCCCAGGCGTTCCGCCACGGCCTGACCGTGGAAGAGGTCAACGCCGCCTGTTCCTATGAGCCCTGGTTCCTGCGCCAGATCGCCGAGCTGGTCCGCCAGGAAGGCTGGGTCCGCGCCGGCGGCCTGCCCAAGGACGCCCAGGGCTTCCGCGCCCTGAAGGCGCAAGGCTTCTCCGACGCCCGCCTGGCCAAGCTGACCGGCTCCAACGAAGGCGCCGTGCGCGCCCTGCGCCAGGAGCTGCATGTCCGCCCGGTGTTCAAGCGCATCGACAGCTGCGCCGGCGAGTTCCTGGCCAGCACGCCCTACATGTACTCGACCTACGAGTCCGGCGCCCTGGGCCAGATCCCCGAGTGCGAGAGCGAGCCGACGAACCGCAAGAAGGCGGTCATCCTGGGCGGTGGTCCCAACCGGATCGGCCAGGGCATCGAGTTCGACTATTGCTGTTGCCACGCGGCCTTCGCGCTCGACGCCATCGGTATCGAGTCGATCATGGTCAACTGCAACCCCGAGACCGTCTCGACCGACTACGACACCTCCGATCGCCTGTACTTCGAGCCGCTGACGGCCGAGGACGTGCTGGAGCTGCTCCACGTTGAAATGCGCAATGGTGTGCTGGCCGGCGTCATCGTCCAGTTCGGCGGCCAGACACCGCTGAAGCTGGCCCACGCGCTGGAAGAGGCCGGGATCCCGATCCTGGGCACCAGCCCTGACGCCATCGACCTGGCCGAGGACCGCGAGCGCTTCCAGCAGCTGCTGAACGGCCTGAACATCGCCCAGCCCGAGAACGCCATCGCCCGCACCTGGGACGAGGCCCGGGCGGCCGGCGAAGAGATCGGCTTCCCGTTCGTGATGCGTCCGTCCTACGTGCTGGGCGGGCGGGGGATGGAGATCATCCGCGATCACGAGCATCTGGAACGCTACATCGCCAACACCGGCGAGATCTCGTTCGAGCACCCGATCCTGCTGGACCACTATCTGAGCCGCGCCACGGAAGTCGACGTCGACGCCCTGTGCGACGGCAAGGACGTGTTCGTGGCCGGCGTGCTGGAGCACATCGAGGAAGCCGGCGTCCACTCGGGCGACAGCGCCTGCTCGATGCCGCCCTTCTCGCTGAAGGCCGACACCATCGCCGAGCTGAAGCGCCAGACGGTGCAGATGGCCCTGGCCCTGAACGTCCGTGGCCTGATGAACGTGCAGTTCGCCATCGAGGAGCCGCACTCGGCCAACCCGCGCATCTATGTGCTGGAAGTGAACCCGCGCGCCTCGCGCACCGTGCCCTTCGTGGCCAAGACCATCGGCCAGCCGGTCGCCGCCATCGCCGCCAAGATCATGGCCGGCGAGACGCTGGCCAGCTTCGGCCTGGTCGACAAGCCCTACGACCACATCGCCGTGAAGGAAGCCGTCTTCCCGTTCGCCCGCTTCGCCGGCGTCGACACGGTGCTGGGCCCGGAAATGCGCTCGACCGGCGAGGTCATGGGCCTGGACTGGCAGCGCGAAGGCGAGGCCGACATGGGCCCGGCCTTCGCCCGCGCCTTCGCCAAGAGCCAGCTGGGCGGCGGCGTGAAGCTGCCTCGCTCGGGCACGGCCTTCGTCTCGGTCAAGGAAAGCGACAAGCCCTGGATCGTCGAGCCGGTGCGCCTGCTGCAGGCCTCGGGCTTCACCGTGCTGTGCACCGAGGGCACCCAGGCCTATCTGGCCACCCAGGGCCTCAAGGTCGAGTATGTGAAGAAGGTCCTGGAAGGCCGTCCGCACATCGTCGACGTGATGAAGAACGGCGGCGTCCAGCTGGTGTTCAACACCACCGAGGGCAAGCAGGCGCTGGAAGACAGCTTCGAGATCCGCCGCACGGCCCTGATGATGAAGGTGCCCTACTACACCACCAGCGCCGGCGCGCTGGCCGCCGCCCAAGCCATCGCGGGCGCGCCGGAAGAGGCCTTGGACGTGCGCCCGCTGCAAAGCTACGCCTAGCCCGCGCCAGCCCGTCCCGAGTTCGAGAAGCCCTCGCCGAAAGGCGGGGGCTTTTTGAATCCAACCTGGACGGAAAACTCATTTCGACGCAGCTCATGGTTGCTCGTGGTTAATCGGCGCCCTAGGGTCGTTCCAGTCGCGTAACGCCGTTCTCGCAGGGCCCGTCGCGCCCTCGGACGTCGATGCGACGGGGGGAAGCCATGTCCGACACGACGCTGCTGCTGACGGCCGCCAAGGCGCTGAAGCTGGATGACGACATCGCGCTGCTGAAGGCGCTGGGATCGATGGTCGCCCACTGGCGCGAGTTGGCCGAGGCGCTCGAAGACTATGCGTCGGCCGAGGCGCTCCTGAACGCGATCCTCGACGGCGCGAACAGCGACGAGATCAGCGCCGCCTTCAACGCTCTGGGTCTGGCCGGCGAGTTGGCCGACCTTCGGCGCCTGCTGGCCCGGGTCGCGGATGGGGCCAACAAGGTTCCGCCCGAAGTCCGCGCCTTGCTCAGCCGCCTGGACAGCTTCGAAATCGGCGCGCAGCAAGCCAAGGTCGGCTGGAAGCTGGCGACGTCCAATGACCCCGTCGTCAAGACCGACCGCTACAGCCTCGACCTGGGCGGTGACATCGGGATCGCGCTGGACGCGGGGGGAGCCTGGCCCGGCGAGACCCCGCCGTCGCGCCGCCTGAAGCTCTCGGCCCATGGCGGCGCGCGCGCCGGGGCGAAGGCCTCCGCGCCCTATGTCGAGTTGGGTGGTAGCGCCACGGCGACGCTGGACCTCGACTACTATTTCGCCGCCAAGCCGGACGAGCTGTTCGCCCTGGCCGTGGCGCGACGCCTGGGCGACCTGGCCGACCCTTTCAGCCTGGACTCGGTCTGGAACGCCTTCGCGCGATCGGACCTGGACGGCGTCCGCTGCGTGTTCGGCGGCGCGGCCAACGCCAGCCTCAAGGTCGCGTTCGCCGACGCCCAGGTGCTGGCGCGGGGGATCAAGGTCGACGCCAGCTTCACGATCGACGTCTCGGCCAGTCTGAAGAGCCAGTACGAACTGGCGCTGCGCAAGACGGGCGACGGCCTGACCGCCAGACTGTCTCGCGAAAAGGTCGGGGAGACCAAGTTCGCCGATGCGCTGACCGTGGGGGTCGATGTCTCCAGCCTGACCCAGCCCGTGGCCAAGGCCGTCGAGCGGGCGGTGAAGAAGTGGGACGACGCGCTCGCGACCATCAAGCCCTATCTCAGCCCGGGGACCCTGCTGCGCGCCAGGGCCGCCGAATGGCTGACGCCGCGGCTCACGGCGCTGATCCAGGATCCGGGCCTGCGGGCCGCGGCCATCGCCGACATGAAGGGCGCGTTGGGCCTATCCACCGTCAGCGACGCCAAGATCCTCGAGTGGCTGGCCGGGAAGGTCACCGACGCCATCGACCGTGGCTCGGTGCTCGCCGAAGGCCAGGCGGGCGCGGCCGTTGACCGCGTGGCGGCGCATCTGACGGCGGCGGTTCCGCTGCTGGCCGGCCAGTTGCCGACCGACAAGCTGAAGGCCCTGGTCACGGACCTGATCGGCGATGTCGAGAAGGACTTGAAGGACAAGGTCACGGCGCTGTTCGGCGCCCAGGGCGCGGCCCTGAAGACGCTCCTCCAGAAGGCCGGCGCCACGATCAACGGCGCGGTGGCCAGTCTCGACGACGCGCTGAAGGGCGTGCGCGATCTGCTGAGCCGCTACGACGCGGTGTTCCAGAAGATCCTCAAGGCCGCCCAGGACGCGGCCAAGGCCAAGGTGACGGCGCGCCTCTATCGCGAGGAGACCCGCACCAGCGGACACGTGGTCGAGGTGGCCGGCGAGTTCGTCGGGGTCGACGATCCCGCGCGCAAGGTGTTCGCGGCGCTGACGCGGGGCGAGCTGGCGCATCTGGAACGGTTGGTGGAGGGCAGGGAGACCGCGCCGTTCTTCAAGCTGGACGCCGCCAATTCCTCGGTGAAGCGGTTCTCCAGCCTCAAGAGCAGCGAAGGCCTGGAGATCGTCTTCCTCAACATCTCGTTCGAGGCGACGACCAAGGTCGAGATCGACGCGGAGGTGCTGGTCGACGGCCTGGGGCAGGTCCACGTCGACACCAAGGCCAACCTGGCCAAGCGCCTGTCGTTGTTCAGCACGCGGGAGGTCTCGTTCGTCGACTCCTATCAACTGGTCCTGGCGGCGGCCCAGGGCGGCGCCAGCGACGGCGTGTCGCCGCTGGAAGTCGGCGCGGGCGCCGCGTTCAGCGACAACACGATGAGCTGGAAGGACGTCGCGACCTTCATCAAGGAGCTGGATGACGCCAAACTGGTCTCGCCGGCGGCGCTCGACGGGATCCGGGGCGCCTTCGATCGCTGGAGCCCTGGCGGCGGCAAGATCCGAGGCGAGATCGCCGCCGCTCTGCGGGTCAAGGACCAGGCGATCGGCAAGCTGCTGCGGTTGACGAGCCGGGTGGCCCCCGACCCTCAGAAGCCCGACGAACGCATCCTGCCGGATATCGACAAGGCCGAGGTCATCGGCGTCGCGCTGGCGGCGGCCTCGCGCCGGAAGGCGATCGACCGTGACGATTTCGACGCCGGCCTGCGCCTCGCGTTCGGCAAGTTCAAGGATCCGCCGCTGCCGCCGCCGGTGAGGCCTCAGGACGTGGTCCTGAACTACTGGGCGAAGATCTACAACACCTACGCCGCGCAGAAGGACGGCATGCCCAGGGACTATCCGCTGCCCGATGTCTTTCCGCTGGAGCAGCAGCGGGACTATGCGTATTTCGTCGGCCAGGGCTACGCGCTGCGGCGCATTCCGCGTCTGATCGACGGGATGGGCGCGATCTACGAGGCTAGGCCGTCGGTCGGGGGCGGTCCCGGCTGGAGCGAGCGGGACTACCTGAACCGTCAGGAAGACCTGGTGAACGACTGCAAGGCCTGGTTGCACGTGTTCCGGGACGGCATGTCGCTCTTCTCGTCCAAGATCACGCCGCGCACCGTCGCCTTCCTGCGAACCTTGACCGACTTGACGGGGCGAACGGCCGACAGTCCCGGCGGCCTGGTGCTGACCCTGACCTACCGACCGAAGGATCAGCCGGCGCAGACCGTCTCCTTCGACTAGGCGCCTAGTCCGGCCTGCCCTCCGGCACGCCGTTCCTGACGTTGAAGCATCGCCGCTTGCCCAGTTCCGTGCCGCAGAACCCTGGCTCCTCCGTGCCGGCGTGCAGCATCACATACTGGTCGCGGCGGCACTCGAACCAGGCCTTCTGGAAGGCGATGTGGTCGGCGTCCTGATGGAACACCGGATGCTGGTCGACCGTGTAGAAGCGGGCCATGGCGGTCAGGCCGCCGAAGCTGCCCCGGCCGTTGACCAGGCCGCAGATCTGGCCGGTGCGGGTCGACCACACCGCGCCCAGCTCTAGCGGGTTGGTCTGTTTCAGCCGGGTCTCCAGATTGGCCCGGACGATCCGCCACTCGGCCTGGGCCAAGGGCTTGTAGCGCGCGTACTGGAGGCCGGAAGGCGAGGGCATCAGGGCGTTGGCGCGCTCGAACCGGGCCAGGTCGAAGCCGGTGAACAGGAAGGCCGCCAGGGTCCCGACCACGGCGATCACCGAGATGATCAGCCCCGTCCACAGCCGCCGCGTCTTGCGTGTTCCATAGTCCCGCACCGCCATGGCGTTCTCCATCCTATGACGGGGAGGTTTGGCGACATGAATGGAAATTACAAGTTTAATTTATCGCTGCGTTACTGGCCCATGGCCTGGCCGAACACCAGCACCTGGCCGTCCGGGGCGCGGATCATGAACTCGCGCTGGCCATAGGCCTGGTCGACCGGGCCGTGGACATCCTCCGGCGGCAGGGCCGCGAGGCGCGGCGTCAGCTCGGCGACGATGGCGTCCACGTCGCGGACGTCGATGTAGTAGGCGAACCCGCCGACGCCCTTGGGCTTCACGGTCGCTTCCTGCGCCCACATCAGCCGGAACCCGACCGTCTCGCGTTGGACATAGGCGTAGCCGGGATTGCGGTAGAGCACCTCGAACCCCAGCAGGTCGACGAAGAACGCCACCGCCGCCTCGAGGTCGCGCACCTGGATGAACGGGGTCACCTGGATGAAGTTGGCCATGGGGGAGGGGGCTCCTTTGGAGGCGGCAGCGTAGCGCGCTGAGCCCGGAGGTCTATGTGCAGCAAATACCCCTGCCTTCCTCGCCCTTGTGGCGAGGACCCATGGCGCGGCCAGGCTCGGCGTTGATCGGTGGCTTCGTCGGCGTGGGCGGGCGCTGGTTCGGCTTCAGCGACGCTGAACCCTGGGCCCTAGGCACGAGGCCTAGGGAGGCGGGTGTTCTTGGAACGCGAGCGGTAACCGACCCCTCAATCCTTCGGTTCCCCGCTCTCATCCTCATCATCAGGCCGTGGCGCCGCGCTCTCGGCCGGGGGCGGCGGCGGGGGATCGGCGGTCAGGAAGAAGCCCAGCAGCGCGATCATGCCGGCCAGCGGCGCCAGGGCGCGGCGGGAGCGCTTGCTGGCCATGATGGCCCAGACCCCCAGCGGGATCAGCAGCACCGCAAGCGCGATCAGCACGAGGTTGGCCTGGAGCTCGGTCATGCCAAAGGATGTGGGCGCATCCCGGCATGGCGCAATGGCCAAGCTCTTCCCGGGGATGCGCGGCGCGAAGCTTCGGTGTTATGCAGGCTGCCGCGATGTTCGGGGGGCGTATGCGCGTTTTGAAGGCCTTGGACCGGGAACAGGTCCTGTTCGCCGTGGCGGCGACGGCGATTCCGGTCCTGCTGTGCGGCTTCATGTTCGGCTTCGACATCGCGCTGAACAGCGCGGCGTTCTGGACCCTGCCCAAGGGCGACATGGCCGCCATGACCGCCGCCTGGGAGGCCTTCGCCAGGCAGCCCTGGGGCTGGCCCCTGACCACGGTCGAGGGGTTGCACGACAAGCCGGTCTCGATCGTCTTCACCGACAGCATCCCGTGGCTGGCCATCGCCCTGAAGGCCACCGGCCTGGCGCACTGGTTCAACCCGATGGGGCTGTTCCTGTTCCTGTCCTATCCGCTGCAGGTCTGGAGCATGATCGCCCTGTTGCGGGCGCTGGGCGTGCAGGACCGTTGGGTGCTGCTGTTGGGCGGTCTGCTGGCCCTGGTCTTCCCGGCCTGGATCGAGCGCCAGTTCGGCCACATCGCCCTGTCGGGCCACTGGATCCTCTTGCTGGCCCTGACCCTGTCGGTGCGCTCGGCCCGCGAGGGGCTGAGCTGGAAGCGGGCCCTGGGCTTCGCCGGCCTGGCCCTGCTGGCCACCGGGATCCACGCCTATCACCTGGTCCCGATCGCCGCGTGCCTGGGCGCCGCCGGCCTGTCGGAGGTGCTGCAGCGCCGGCCCCAGGCCATCTGGACCGCCGCCATCGCCGCCGGCCTGGCCGGCTGGGCGGTGTGGGTCGGCATGAAGCTGCTGGACTATGACGACGGCCTGGGCGCGACCGGCGGGGCGGCGGCGCTGGGCTTCTATTCGATGAACCTGGTCGGCCCGTTCTGGCCCCAGGCCTCGCTGCTGGCCGGCCAGGCCTGGACTGGCGAGTGGTTCAAGGGCGTGGTCGACGCCACCGGCGGCCAGGCCTTCGAAGGCTTCAACTATCTGGGCGCGGGGGCCCTGGCGCTGGTCCTGGCCATGACGGTCGGCGAGGCCGTCGGCGCCGTCCGCCGGCGCGGGATCTCGGCCGGCTTCTGGACCCGCTGGTCGCCCCTGGTCCTGGCCATGATCGGCCTCTTCCTCTGGGCGGTCGGCTGGAGCGCCTATGCGTTCAAGACCCACCTCTACGACCTGCCCAAGCCGAGCGGCGACCTGGCCGAGACCATTGGCGGCTTCCGGGCCCACGGCCGGTTCTTCTGGGCGGTCGGCTATCTGCTGCTGGCCCTGGCCGTGACCTGGGCGAGCCGCCTGCCGCGCCGCGTCGCCCTCGGCGTCCTGGTCGCCGCCCTGGCCTTGCAGGCGGTCGAAACCAGCCCCTTGCGCACCGGCGTGCGCCAGGTGTTCGCCGAGCCCGACTGGCCGGCCTATCCCACGGCCCTGACCGACAGCCCGGCGACGGCGGGGCGTCCCTGGGTGTTCGCCCCGGCCTATTTCTGCAGCCCCTCGCAGCGTGACATCCGGGCGATCAAGCAGATGAACCTGGCCATCGTCCGCAACGGCGGCACGACCAACACCTTCGCCACGGCGCGCAACAACGACCCGGCCTGCGACGTGGTCCGGCCCGAGGTCCTGGCCGACGCCGCGCCGGGCGACCGCCGCATCGTCGTGGTCATGCGCAACGAGCTGCCGCGCGGCGGCTTCCTGCAACCGATCGCCCAGCGCTCGGACTGCTACTGGTTTGGCCGAGGCGTCGCCTGCGGGCGCGACCTCCAGGGACTGAAGGGCCTGCGCGCCTTGAAGCCGGGCGAGGTGGCGGGGGAGTAGGATCCCTCGCTCCGAGAGGGATTTCGGTCCCGAACTTTGCTGCTAGTAATCGTCCCCGCGCGGGGGCGCGACGGAATCGCATTCGGGGACTGAAGACCAGATGTTCGGGAACAAGAAGACGTGGATCTGGAGCGCCGGCGTGGCGCTGTGGTGCCTGGTGCTGGCGGGGGTGCTGTCGGCCAACCGCATGCTGTCGCTGTCGGTCGACAGCTCCTACCACCTGCAGGTCATGGAGGTGGTCCGCCATGCCTTCATCATCCCGCTGCAGGGCCACGAGTGGATGGCCGAGATGGCCTACTACCCCAAGCTCAGCCACCGGTTCGCGGGCCTGTTCGCCACCCTGGGCTGGCAGCACCTGAACGCCCTGCTGATGGCCGGCGTGCTGTCGGCGGCGGTGGCCTGGGCGTGCCTGTTCGAGCAGGCGCGGCGGGTGTCCCTGACCTTCCTGGGCCTGGGCCTCGCGCTCAGCTTGATCAACATCTACGTCACGCGCGGCGCGTTCGGCGGGGAGCTGATCGACAACTTCTTCTTCCCGCAGATCGTCGGCGAGGGCGTCAACCTGATCGCCCTGACCATCGCGGTCAGCCTGCTGCGCCGCTCGCGCCAGGTCTTCGTGCTGTTCGCCGTCGCCGCCGTCGCCTTCTGCGGCTGCTTCCACCTGGTGCCGACCCTGCAGCTGGCCGGCGCGCTGATGGCCATGCTGGGCGTCACCTGGCTGCGTGAGGTGCTGCGCACCCGCAAGTTCGAGCCGGTCGGCCTGGCCGGGCTGATCGCCATCCCGGCGGCCATCGTCCTGAACCCGTTCTTCGCCAAGATGCGCTTCATCGCCGGCAACAACGGCAGCCTGAACCTGCACGCCGACGTCTCGATGGACGCCCTGGCCGGCGTCTCGGCCCTGCTGATCGCCCTGTCGGCCTGGGTGCTGCTGGTGCAGCTGCTGCGGCCCGCCGACGACCCCGACGCTGAGGACGGCGACCTGTCGGTGCTGATGTTCGCCTCGCTGGGCGCGGCCTGCGGCGCGGCCATGCTGGCCCAGTACGCCGTGTTCAAATTTCTGGGCGACGGATCGCACTACGCGGTGATGAAGCACAGCTTCGGCGTCTTCTCGCTGCTGGCCTTCGTGGTTCCGCTGTGGGGCCTGACGGTGCTGGGTGTGCGCGGCGCCCCGGCCGAGGAAGCCCTGGGCCAGCGCCGCCTGCCGGTCGGCGTCGGCCTGGCCCTGGCCGCCCAGACGGTGGTCATGCTGGCCCTGTTCCTGCGGCCCAGCGTCATGGACGTGCCGCAGATCAACGCCGTCATGGAGGACATCCGCCAGGTTCGCGTCACCCGCGGCCTGCACGGCGACCAGGTGATGTACTCCGCCGAGACCCCGACGCCGATCACCACCTATATGGGCACGATCGCCATGCTGCAGTCGGCCCACGGCGCCAATGTGCTGAGCCTGATGGCCGACGGCCGCCCCGACCGGGCCGGCGACGCGCCCTTCATCGTCACCCTGGCCGGCGACGCCTATGACAAGCCCGGCTGCCGCTCGGGCAAGCCGATCGGCCTGGTGGTGGTCATTTCCGGTCCCTGCCTGGAGCCGCCCTCGTACCGCTTCAAGAACGGCGGCTCGGGCGTGTCCTTCCTGCGCGAAGGCTGGTCCGTGCCCGAGCTGGGCGGCGTCTGGGCGGACGGCAAGCGCTCGGTGGTCGAGGTCCCGGTCAGCGACTGGCAGCGGAACCTGAAGTCGCCGGTGCTGGAACTCGCCGCCTTCGCCTTCCTGCCGCCGGAGTCGCCTAAGCGCACGGTGATCGTCTCGACCCCGGGCGGCGCTTCGGAAAAGTTCGAGTTCGGCCTGAAGACGGCCGTGTCGCACAACTACGTCCTGCCGCTGACTCCGGACCAGCTGAAGGGCCCGACCCTGACGGTGGTGATCGAGACCCCCGACGCCCAGCGTCCCAAGGACATCATGGCCAGCCCCGACACGCGCCTGCTGGGCGCCGGCCTGGAGACCCTGCGGATCGTCGAGGCGGGGGCGAAGTAGAGGGATGCGCCCCTCTCCCCTTGCGGGAGAGGGTGGCCCGCCAGGGCCGGGTGAGGGGTTGAAAGACAGAGCCGCCGCGACAGCTTCACCGCCGTCGCGGCGGCTTTCGTTTGGGCGACCCCTCATCCGTCAGCTTCGCTGACACCTTCTCCCGCAAGGGGAGAAGGGGCTAAGCGTCTTCTCTCCGCTCCGCGAACACCCAGAAGTGGCTCAACAGGAACAGCGCCCCGGTGTAGCTCACCGCCGCCGAGCCCTGGGCCGCCACGCTCCACAGCGTCCCGGTCGGCAGGACCAGCTTGGCCAGGGTCAGCACGCCCTGGTTCAGGGCGAAGGCCGCCGCCACCGCCACCCCGTAGCGCAAGGGCGCCGAGCGCGTGGTCCTGCGCGCCTTGAACACGAAGAACTTCGACAGCACGAAGGCCACGCAGATCCCGACCGCGTAGCCGATGGCGTTGGCCAGGTGGGCCGGCACGTCCAGCCCCACGTCCAGGGCCACGATGATCGAGAAGCCGACCAGGGTGTTGAACACGCCCGCCAGGCCGTAGCGCAGGGCCGAGACCAGGAACGCCCGCCGCGCGGGGGTCAGCAAGGCCGTCAAGAACGCGGCTCGTCGGCGTCGAAGCCGTGGCGGTCCATGACCACGTACAGCGGCCGGCCCTTCACTTCCTGATAGATGCGGGCGACGTATTCGCCCAGCGAACCGATGGCCAGCATCTGCACGCCGAAGCTCATCAGGATCGCCACCATCAGCGACGGATAGCCCGGCACGTCGTTGCCCAGCAGCAGGGTGCGCAGGACGATCCAGATCGCCCAGAGCACCGCCAGCGCCCCGACCCCGGCCCCGACATAGCTCCACACCCGGATCGGCGCGCTGCTGAACGAGGTGATGCCGTCCAGGGCGAAGTTCCAGAGCTTCCAGTAGCGGAACGAGGTGGTCCCCGCCGCCCGCTCGGGCCGGACATAGGGCACGCCGACCTGGTTGAACCCGACCCAGGCGAACAGCCCCTTCATGAACCGGTTGCGCTCGGGCAGCTGGCGCAGCACCTCGACCACCCGCCGGTCCATCAGCCGGTAGTCGCCGGCGTTATAGGGCAGGTCGACCTCCGACATCTTGTTGAAGGCCTTGTAGAAGCCCTGGGCCGTCAGGCGCTTGAGGAAGCTGTCGGCGCTGCGATCCACGCGGACGCCATAGGCCACGTCGGCCCCGGCCTCCCAGGCCGTGATGAACTGGCCGATCAGCTCGGGCGGATCCTGCAGGTCGCAGTCGATCGGCACGATCATGTCGCCGCCGGCCGCGTCCAGCCCCGCCGAGAGGGCGGTCTCCTTGCCGAAGTTGCGGGCGAGGTTGATGATCTTGATGCGCCGGTCGCGCTGGTGGTGCTTCAGCAGCACCGCCAGGGTGTGGTCGCGGCTGCCGTCATTGACGCAGACGATCTCGTAATCGACCCCCAGCCGGGCCAGCTCCGCGTCGATCCGCTCGAAGAACAGGTCCAGCACCTCCTGCTCGTTGTAGCAGGGGGCGACAATCGACAGCGTCTTGCCGGCGCGCGAACGCGTGGCGACGGCGGGCGCGGGCGGCGGGGCGAAGGCGGACGCGACGGGCTGAACCATGGCGGAGGTTTAGCCGGGTTGCGCGCGGAGGGGGAGGGGGCAGGTGCGGCGCTCGCCCGCGAAGTTATCCAAGGGCTCGCGATCCAGGCTCCTCTCTCCGCCTGCGCCCGCAAGGTGGCGGGACCGTCGGCGGCGGACCAAGGGCAGGGGCCGGAGACGGCTGTAAAGCCTGACAAGCGTCTATGGCGCGCCTAAATTTTCCGGCGAAAATTATAATACGAAACGCCCTGCGCGACCATGAACAATAATTATAAAGAACATAACCCTCGCCGTTTGGCCAGTCGACGATAGAAAACATGCCGAATTTCGGCGTTAAAACTTAAATATTTTTCTTTTGCGCGACTTTATCCCGCCGCTCCTGTACTTCAGCTTGGGACTTTCGGCGAACGGCGGAGCCATGACTCTAAACACGACCACTGCCGACCATCTTTGCAAGGCGGCCAGTGGGATCGCCGGGCTGGACGAGATCACCTTTGGCGGCGTGCCAGCAGGCCGTCCGACACTGATCGCCGGCGCCGCGGGGTGCGGCAAGACGCTCTTCGCCCTGACCTTCCTGGTGAAGGGCGCGACCGTCTACGACGAGCCGGGTGTCTTCGTCAGCTTCGAGGAACGGGCCGACGACCTGATCGAGAATGTCAGCTCGCTGGGCTACGACCTGCCCGGGCTGATCGCCGACAAGAAGCTGCTCATCGACTATGTCCGGGTCGAGCGCAGCGAGATCGAACAGAGCGGCGAATACGATCTCGAAGGGCTGTTCGTCCGGCTTGGGTACGCCATCGACAAGATCGGCGCCAAGCGCGTCGTGCTCGACACCCTGGAAGCGCTGTTCTCAGGCCTCGGCGATGGTCCAGTGCTGCGCGCCGAGCTTCGGCGGCTGTTCCAGTGGCTGAAGGATCGCGGGGTCACGGCGGTGATCACCGCCGAACGCGGGCCCGAGGGGCAGCTCACCCGGCACGGCCTGGAAGAGTATGTCTCCGACTGCGTGATCGCGCTCGACAATCGGGTCGACGAGCAGATCACCACGCGCCGCCTGCGCGTGATGAAGTATCGTGGCTCCGCCCACGGGACCAACGAATATCCGTTCCTGATCGACAAGGGCGGCATCAGCGTCCTGCCCGTCACCTCGGCGGGGCTTTCCCACTCGATCTCCGATGACGTGGTCTCCAGCGGCATCGTCGGCATCGACGCCATGCTCGGGGTCGGAGGCTTCTATCGCGGCTCCAGCGTGCTGCTGTCCGGCCCATCAGGGACGGGCAAGACCACCTTCGGATCCCATTTCGTCAACGCCGCCTGCCTGGCCGGGCAGCGGGCGATCTACTTCTCCTTCGAGGAGTCGCCCGAGCAGATCGTGCGGAACATGCGCTCGGTCGGTCTGGACCTCGGCGCCCACGTGGCCCGGGGTCTGCTGCGCTTTGAGTCTTCGCGCCCCAGTCTCTTTGGTCTGGAGATGCACCTGGTGCTCATGATCCGCCAGATCGACCAGTTCGATCCGATGGTGGTCGTGATCGACCCGATCTCCGCGTTCCGGGGTTCGGAGAGCGAGATCCACTCGACCCTCCTGAGGCTGGTCGACTACCTGAAGGTCAAGGGCATCACCGTGGTCTTCAACAGCTTGGTCAACGGCGACCAGGCGGACCGGAACGAGCAAAGCCTGTCCTCGCTCATGGACGTCTGGATCGGCCTGCACGATCTGGAGGCCAACGGCGAGCGCAACCGCGGCCTGTTCGTGCTGAAGGCGCGCGGGATGAGCCACTCCAATCAGATCCGCGAATACCGCCTGGGATCGGACGGCGTCAGCCTGCTGGAGCCCTATATCGGGCCTCACGGGGTGCTGACGGGCAGCGCCCGTATCGTCCAGGAGGCTGAGGAAGAAGCCGCCGCTCTGGAGCGCCGCGACGAGATCGATCGTCGCCGGCGCGAATTCGCCGAGAAGAAGAACGCCGCCGAACGCCAGATCGCCGAGACGCGAGAGGCCCTCCAGCGGGAGGAAGCCGAGCTGCTCGCGCTGGACACGGTGGACGAGCGCAAGGAGCGCGCGCTCACCGCGGGCCGGTCCGCGGCGGCGACGCGCCGGAGCGCAGCGACATGACCACGGCTCCCCAGACGCCGAACGACGGGTCTGACGAGGGCGACGATCGCCTCGGCGAGGGCGTCTTCCATTTCCGCCTGTACGTCGCCGGCCAGACGCCCAAGTCCCTGGAGGCGATCCGGAACCTGACGCAGTTGTGCGATGCGCACCTGCCGGGCCGCCACAGGATCGAGGTGCTCGACCTGGCCGAGAACCCCGAGCTCGCCGCCCAGGATCAAATCATCGCCATCCCCACGCTGGTGCGCCGTCTGCCTCCGCCCCTCAAGCGCATGATCGGCACGCTCTCGGATCCCGAAAGGTTCCTCGTCGGGCTGGACTACAGCAGGCCAACCTCATGACGGGTCGCGGCGACGGCAACACCGCTGACCCCAAGCACGTGCTGAGGCTCTACATCACCGGCTCGACGCAGCGCTCAACGCGAGCGATCGCGAACCTGCGACGGGTGCTGGAGAGCGAACTGCCCGACCGCTACGACCTGGAGATCGTCGACGTCTACGAGCACCCCGAAGCGGCGAGCGAGCACCAGATCATCGCCGCGCCGACCCTGATCAAATTGCAGCCCGAACCGGTGCAGCGGGTCATCGGCGATCTGTCCGATACCGAGCGCGTGTTGCGCGGCCTTGGTCTACCGGCGAAAGGCAGCGGCATTGGGTCCAAGTAGCCCTCCCGCCGCATCATCGGAGATCTCGCTCGAGGATGAGGTCCTGGAGCTCCGGCTACAGCTGGCCGAAGCGCGGGAGACCCTGGAGGCGATCCGCAATGGCGAGGTGGACGCCGTCGTGGTCGGCGGACCCGACAACCGCAAGGTCTACACGCTCGAGACCGCCGACCGCTCCTATCGTCTTCTGATCGAGCAGATGACCGAGGGCGCGTTGATGGTCGGCCCGGACGGCGCGGTGCTGTATGGCAATCGCGCCTTGGCGGAGATGCTGGGATCCACGCCGAGCGCCCTGATGGCCACGGGGCTGGGCCCGTTCGTGAAGCCGCGATCCTTGCCCGATTTCCAGAATGTCCTCGTCAACGGCGGCAAGGCCGAGTTGAGCCTGACGCGCAAGAACGACGGCGAGACGCTCATCGTCCAATTGTCCCTGACCCGCCTGGACGCTCCGGACGGCCAGTTCCTGTGCGGGGTGCTCACCGACCTGACCGCGACCTACGCCCAGGCTCGCGAAGTCGCCGAAGCCAAGTCGGCCCTGGCGGTCGAGGCCGCGCACCGCGAAAGCGACGAGCGCTACCGCCTGATCCTCGAAGGTGTCAGGGACTATGCGATCATGGCGATCGACCTGGATCGCAAGGTCACGATCTGGAACGCCGGCGCCCAGCAAATCCTGGGTTGGCAAGCCAGCGACCTGATCGGGCGATCACTTCCGGCGATCTGGACCGCCGCCGACCAGGCCTCCCGAGCCGACGACCGCGAACAGGCGCTGTGCCTGGAAAGCGGTCGCGCCGAGGAGGAACGCTGGCACCTGCGCAAGGACGGAACGCCCTTCTGGTGCCATAGCCTGATGATGCCGCTTCGCAGGGACGATGGGCAGCATATCGGCTTCCTGAAAATCCTTCGGGACCGCACCGAGCAGCGCGCCGCCGACGAGAAGCAGAGCCTGCTGATCAACGAGTTGAACCATCGGGTCAAGAACACCCTGGCGACCGTGCAGTCGATCGCCGCCCAGACCCTGCGCGCCGCCGCGACGGTCGAGGAAGCCCGCTCCGCGCTGGAAGAACGGCTCATCTCACTGTCGAGAGCGCATGACGTCCTGACGCGGGAAAGCTGGGAGGGGGCCGAACTCAGCGAAATCGTGGCGTTGGCCGTATCGCCCTACAGCGGGCCGGACGCCGCGCGCATCGTCACGGGCGGCCCCAGCGTCCGCCTGGAGCCCAGCATGGCGCTGGCCATGGCCATGGCCTTGCAGGAATTGGCCACGAACGCCGTGAAATACGGCGCGCTCTCGGCCCCGGCGGGACGGCTCAGCATCCATTGGGCCGTGGAAGCCGATGTCATTCGGCTCAGATGGGAAGAGAAGGATGGCCCCCGCGTCACTCCCCCTCTGCGTCGCGGTTTTGGCTCTCGGCTGATCGAGCGAAGCCTCTCGGCCGCGCTCGGCGGCGAGGCGGCGATAGACTTCGCTCCGACCGGAGTCGTCTGCATGATCGCCGCCGCGATCAATGCGGCCAGCAGCGAGCCGTATGACGTCGGCGTCATCGCCTGAAGCATCGGGCCGAGAGCATGGAACAACCGCGCACGCCATCGCTTACGTCTGCATGTCCCAGTGCCCCAAGCCGGTCGTCCTCATCGTCGAGGACGAATATCTGATACGCATGCTCGCGGTCGCGGCGTTCATCGAAGAAGGATTTTTGGTCGTCGAGGCCGAGCACGCCGCCGAGGCGCTCCTCATGTACGAGGGCAATGCGGAGATCGGGGTCCTCTTCACCGACGTGAACATGCCCGGGACGATGAATGGCATTGATCTGGCCGAGCATCTGAAGATGTCAGCGCCTGAGCTCCACGTGATCGTCACATCGGCGCTGCCCATCCTGAGATCGGTCGATCACCTGTCGGGCCTGTTCGTGCCCAAGCCCTACGACATGCAAGGCGTCTGCTACGCGGCGCGGCGCCTCTTGGCCGCCTGAAGAGGGGTGGGGGCTGGGTCCAAGAGTCCCCCTCACACCCCCGCCATCAGCAATCCCCCCTCCTTGATCGCCTTCATGCATACGGTCGTGGTGTACCGCTGCACGCCCGGCAGCTGGCTCAGCTCCTTGCGCAGCAGGTGGTCCAGGTCCTCGACGTCGGCGGCGACGATGCGCAGCAGGTAGTCGCCCGCGCCGGCCGTCGAGTGGCAGTCGGTGATGCTGGGGTGGCGCAGGACCGCGGCTTCGAAGGCTTCGGCGCGGCTGAACTCGACGGTGGCCAGGGCGAAGACGGTCAGGCCCTTGCCGATGGCCTTGGCGTCGACCTGGGCGCGGTAGCCGGTGATGACGCCCTGCTTCTCCAGGGCCTGGACGCGCGACCAGCAGGGCGACTTGGACAGGCCCACCCGCTCGGCCAGGGCGGCGAACGAGATGCGGGCGTCGGCTTCCAGAATCCGGAGGATCGACAGGTCGATGCGGTTGAGGGCGGCCATTCGTTCTGCTCTGGACGGCTATGACGGGACATCGTTCTAACCCTGGCGACAAGCGCCGCGCAAACGAGGACAATGTGCCGGGCCTCGCCGCATAAGGTTTCGCCATGGCGCAAGACATGACCTACGCGCGGTACCTCGCGCTCGACGAACTGCTCTCGGCCCAGAAGCCGATGAGCGACCGGCACGACGAACTGCTGTTCATCGTCATCCACCAGACCAAGGAGCTGTGGCTCAAGGAGATCATCCACGAGGTCGAGCTGGCCAAGCGGCTGATCGCCGGCGGTGACGTCGAGCCGGCCTACAAGGCCCTGGCGCGGGTGTCGCGGATCCAGACGGTGATGACCCTGTCGTGGGACGTGCTGGCGACCATGACGCCGGCCGATTACCTCAGCTTCCGGGGCGACCTGGGCTCGAGCTCGGGCTTCCAGTCGCACCAGTTCCGGACCCTGGAATATCTCTTGGGCCTGAAGGACCAGAGCTTCCTGAAGTTCCACGAGGAGGGCTCGTCGGCGCTGGGCCAGCTGCAGGCGGCGCTGGACGCGCCCAGCCTGTACGACGTGGCCATCGCCCAGCTGCCTCGCCACGGCCTGGCCGTGCCGGGCAGCGCCTTGAGCCGCGACTTCAGCCAGACCTATGTCGCCTCGCCCGAGGTAGAGGCGGCTTGGCTGGAGGTCTATCGCGACCCGCAGCGCTATTGGGAGCTGTACCAGCTGGCCGAGAAGCTGGTCGACCTGGACGACGCCCTGGTCACCTGGCGCCACAAGCACGTGCTGACCGTCGAGCGGATCATCGGCGGCCGGCCGGGCACCGGGGGCACCGACGGGATCGGCTACTTGGCCTCGACCCTGCGCCGCCGGGCCTTCCCGGAGCTGTGGTCGCTGAGGACGAAGTTGTAATGGGGACGAAACTCTGATGACGGCCCGCAAGGACCTGTTCTCCAAGGCGCTCAGCGTTCCGGGCCGCCTGCACATGGCCGCCCACAGCCACCACCTGTGGCCCGACGCCACCCTGGTCGCCCAGGTCGAGGCCTGGGAGGACGCCGCCACCCTGGCCGACCACAAGTGGGACAAGGCGCTGGGCGAGGTCTATCCGGCCGCCCAGGGGCTGGTGGCGCGGGAACTGAACCTCCCGTCGTCGGACAGCGTGGTCTTCGCGCCCAACACCCACGGCCTGCTGGCGGTGCTGGTCTCGGCCATCGGCCGCAAGCCCGTGCGCATCCTGTCGACCGACGGCGAGTTCCACTCGTTCCGCCGCCAGGCCCAGCGCTGGGTCGAGGCGGGCGAGGTCGAGCTGACCGTGGTCGAGAGCGACCGTCCCGACTTCGCCGAGCGGTTCATCGCGGCGGCGCGCAGCGGGACCTACGACCTGATCTTCGTCAGCCACGTGTTCTTCAAGAGCGGCTACGTCTTCGACCGGGTCTGGGAGTTGGCGAGCCTGGCGCGGCCCGAGGGGCCGTGGGTGGTGGTCGACGGCTATCACGGCTTCCGCGCCGTACCGACCGACCTGTCGGCGGTGGCCGACCGGATCTTCTACGTGGCCGGCGGCTACAAATACGCCATGGCCGGGGAGGGCGCGGCCTTCCTGCACGCGCCGGCGGGCTTTGGCCCGCGTCCGAGCCTGACGGGCTGGTACGCCGAGTTCGGCGACCTGGAGGGGCCGCCGGGCGGGGTGGGCTATGCACGGGACGCCAGCCGCTTCATGGGCGCGACCTTCGATCCGTCGGGACTGTACCGGTTCGTGGCGGCGGGCCGGATGCTGGAGGCCGAGGGCCTGACCACGGCGGCGGTGGCCGCGCACGTGGCGGGGCTGCGGGCGTCGTTGCTGACGAAGATCGAGGCGGGCGAGGCGGGGCCGCTCAAGGACGCGGTGGTGGTCAACGCGCCCGGCGACGGACCCCAGGCGCGGTTCCTGGCCTTCCGGCATCCGTCGGCCCAGGCCTGGAAAGCGGCGCTGGCGGACCGAGGCGTGGTGGTGGACGTGCGCGACGACGTGCTGCGCGTGGGCCTGTCGATCTATCACGACGAAGCGGATGTGGTGGCGTTCTGCGGGGTTTGCGCGGGGCTGGGCTGAAGGGCCCTTCTCCCCTTGCGGGAGAAGGTGGCCCGAAGGGCCGGATGAGGGGTTGCACAAACGAACACCGCCGCGACGGCGGTGAGGCTGTCGCGGCGGCTCTGTTCTTTGACCCCTCACCTGACCCGCTTCGCGGGCCATCCTCTCCCGCAAGGGGAGAGGGGCAGGGTTCCTTAGGCCGCCAGCTGTTCCAGCGCCCAGAGCATGCTGTCCATCGCCTGGTGAACGGGCTTGCCGTCGCGGGTGTAGTTGCCGCTTTCGAAGATCTGGACCAGGTCGGCGCGGGCCCGGCTGACGCGGCTCTTCACCGTGCCGACCGCGACGCCGATCATCTCGGCCGCTTCCTCATACGAGAAGCCGCCGGCGCCGATCAGGATCAGGGCTTCGCGCTGCTGCTCGGGCAGCATCATCATCGCCTGGCGCAGGTCGTCCAGGGCGATGGCGCCGTCGAAATTGGTGTTGGCGACCAGGGTCCGCTCGGCGGTCTCCTGGTCCAGGCCGACCGAGCGCCAGCTGCGGCGCTTGTCGGAATAGAACTGATTGCGCAGGATCATGAAGGTCCAGGCCTTCATGTTGGTGCCCATGGTGAAGCTGTTGCGGCTGGCCCAGGCCTTGGCGACCGCGTCTTGCGCCAGGTCGTCGGCGGCGGTGGCGTCACCGCAGAGGGAGCGCGCGAACGCCCGCAGATGCGGGATCAAGGCGACCAGGTCGCGCTCGAAGGTCTTCTGGTCTTTGGGATCCATCTTGGCCTCGCTCGAAAATACTCAAGCTACAAACGACCCTCGACGGCAATTGGTTGCAGTCACGCTTACGATTAGGCGCCGATCAGTACTCATCTTCGGGAATGGCCGGGATGGCGTAGAGGATCGGCACGACGCAGCCGCGATAGCCCGAGGGCGGCGGACTGGGCTTGGCGCCCTGCAGGAGGCTTCGGGCGGCGTCGGCGAACTGGGCGCTGGGCTGGGCGGCCAGCACCTCGATCGCCCCGACTTGGCCCCAGGGGGCGACGTCGAAGCGCAGGATCGCCCAGCCGGCGACGCGGCGCTTGGCGAAGGCCGGCGGGTAGAACTTCACCTCGGGAATGTTCAGCGCCTCGCGGGTCACCTTGCAGTCGTCGCCGGGGCGCTCGAAGGGCGCGGCGGGGGGGCGCTTGGGCGCCTCGGTGGCCTTGGGCTCGGCGCGGAAGGCGGCGAAGCAGCCGGTGCGGGGCGAGCCGGGGAAGTACTTGGCCTCGGACACCGCGCCGGCGGCCGCGTCGGCGAAGGCGCGCTCGCCGTGCTGGGCGGCGACCCTGACGTTACGGGCCGCGCCATTGGCGTCGATGTCGTAGAGCAGCGTGGTCCAGGACGGATCGACGGTCTTGTCGTCGAAGGCGCGCAGGTCGGGATAGACGATGACCTGCGGACGGCGGCGCGGCGCGCGGTTGCAGTCGCCGCCGGCGGACAGGGCCTCGCGCACGGCGGCCGGCGGGTTGCGCGGGTCGCTGGCCAGGATCTCGAACAGCTTGGCCGGCGAGGCCTGGGCGATCGGCAGATAGCTCGGCGCCAGGTCGATCTGGCAGTCGCTGGCCCCCGCGCCGGGCGCGAACCGCCAGCTGGCGATGATCGCCGCCTGTTCGTCGGTGGGCCAGACGGCGTTGCGGCCGGGCGTGGCGGTGCGCTTCAGGTCGGTCACCCGGCCGTCGGCGTCGATCGAGAAGGTGTAGATCTCGTTGGTCGGCGGCGGGGGCGGCGTGTAGGGCGCGGCCCCGGGCGCGCCGACCGGCGACACGACCGGGTTCCAGACCTGCCAGACCTTGGGCGCCAGGGCCGCGCCCTCGACCAGCCGCGCGCCGCCCTGGGCGCAGACGATGGCGGTCGGCGGCGGAGCGAAGCTGACCACCCGCACCTCGATGTCCGACCTCTTCGTCGGCGGGGGCGCGGGAACGCTGGCGGCGGCGGACGCGGCGGGCGTCAGTATGGCCAGGGCCAGAAGCAACAAGCCGCGCATGGACGCTCCGCGATCTAAGGTTGCGGCAGCTATCCTCCCGGGCCGGAGGGGCGTCAAGGGGGACGGAGGCCGAGACCGACGCGTCCTCGTGGGGACGATCTAGGCGCGAGCCGTTGCCCTCGCCGACGCCAACACCTCCTCAACGGCCTTGCTGGCCGCGTCCGTCGCATCGTTGGCGCACGAGGCGCAGACGAAGCCGGCCTTCGGATCGACCAGGACTTGGGCCATCCACAGGGTGTTGGAGCCGCTGTGCCACAGCCTGCCGTCCTTGCTGGTGAACCAGCCCAGCGCATCGCTGCCCCCGAAAGGCGGCGTGTGGAGCTTGTCCCACGTGGCGGGCTTCAGGAACCGGGCGGGGCGGTCACGGTGGGCGCTCAGATAGACCAGCATGTCCGCCAGAGGCATGTGAACCCGGCCGGCCGGCCCCATGGCGGCGACATTGTCGTCGCCCAGTCCTCCCGGCGGACGGGGAAGCCGTTTGCCGCCGGCCATGAGGTGACCGATCGGCTGGTCGATCCGGCCGGGGATGCCCGGCGCGCCCTGTCCCGCCCGTTTAAGGCCGAGCGGCGCGAAGACCTCCCGCTGGATCAGGATCTCCCACGGCTTGCCGGTGAGCTTTTCCAGTATGGCGCCCACGACGACATAGCCGTTGTTGCTGTAGGCGTGCTGCGCGCCCAGAGCCCCGACCGGCTTCTGGGCCAGGGCCAGACGCGCGTATTTCAGCCGCTCAGCGCGCGCGTCCGGCGAATGCAGGCTGAAGGCCCCGGTGTCGGCCGCTTCAATGTTGGACTGAAGCCCGGCGCGGTGACTGAGCAGGTGCAGAAGCGTGGCGTCGCGATAGGCCGGCGGGACGGGCGCGCCCTCGTCATCGAGCACCTGGCCGATCGTCGTATCCCACGACAGGACGCCCGCCTCGACAAGCCGGCCGCACAGCGTCGCCGTCATCGACTTGGTGATCGAACCCCAGTGCCACTGATCGCCTGGCTGGACCGCGAGCTTGGCCTCGCTCGAGCGAAGGCCGGTCACCAGCAGGCCCGACCGGTTCCCGCGCGCCCAGCCGGCGCCCATGGCCGGCGCGCCGGCGTCCGACCGCTTGGTCTCCAGGAGATCCCTCGTCAGGGGCGGCCAGATCTTCTCGGAAATGGTGTCGGCGACCGCACCACGGGTAAAGCGAAGCTTGAGCGGCGCGCCTTGGGTAAATTCCGCGTCGATGTGGCGATCATCGCTCATGACGCCTTCGATCTTCACATTGAGGCGCTTGAAGGTGGCGCTGAGCCGCGCGCCGTCGACGGCGATCTCGCTGCTGGGGAAGCTGGCGTCGCCCTGGCTCAGGCTGCTCAGGTGGAGCACTGCCCCCTTGGCGTCGATGACGAGCCGGAAGGTCAGGGGCGCCTTCCCCGGATCGTAGACGGCTGTCCAGGTTCCGTAGAGGGGCGGGTCGGCGGCGAAGGCCTGGCCGGCGGTCGCCAGGCCCACGGCGCCCGTCAGCGCCTGCAGATGGGCGCGCCTTGTCATGTTCATCTGAAATCCCCGGGGACGGCGGTTTGGCCTATGGAGGCCCGCCTTCCCCCTAGTGGGGCCGGTCAAGTTGAACCGTAGCTGAACACACCCCGGTAAAGCGAGGCCGGAGATACTTGGACGCTGACGGAAAAGGTCGGGGATGGGGAAGTCGGAAACGCCCTCGCCCATGGGGAGAGGGTGTCCTGGAGCGGCCTTCTCTTACGTCCGTGATGGGTGGTGATTGGAGGTTGGCTGGCCGTCGCTACGGGGTTAAGCTCAGCTTCATGCGCCCACCGACCGCCTAAAGAATTGCGATGCCGATTGTTGTCTCGGTCTTGTCGCTGTAGCGCCGATGGCAGGGCTCATTTCCAGGTTCATAGACCTCGGCGCTTACCTGTTCTTGGACGTTTGCCTCTACTTCCTAGTGATCTATCTCACGCGCTGTCCGCGCTTCGGACTACCAATCGGCTTACGCTTCCACGACAGATCGGCGTTCCGATACACCTATTCGGGTCATGCGGCGGAACAATGTAGCCGGTGTGACCAACCGCTGTGATCGGCGGCGACCACGTGCTGGCAAAGTTAGTGTCGGCAACGGGTGGTTCCGGTGGTCGCCGGCGACAATTTCTTCACGACCGCCTGAAAATTACCTCGTTCGGACCGTCCGCGCGAAGCAGCTCGATCCATTGGATCCCTGTAGCCTGACTAAGATCGGCGGCTACCTCGCGTATATTGTCTTCGAAGGGCGGCGGCGCGATTAGACTTCCAATCTGTCTGCCTGTACGCGTGAAATCGATATGTACCCAGCGGGCCGCGCAATCCTGCGAAAAGGCTACCAACAGAGTCAACGGCGTTGCCCCAGATCGTGTCGGCGACCAAAGGCTTACACCGCCCAGCGTAGGTTGTGGAACAAAGTTTGGCAGGAATTGCGCTGTCTCTGTCGGCGCCATCAGCCCCGCCTCAACAAGCCTCCTCCATAGCGAATAGCCGTCGCCGCGCTGCCAAAAGGATGAGTAGTGGACGGCGTCACCAGCGCTCTTTGACCAAGCGACGCTGAAATCCTCAGCAGTCTCTTTGTCCATTTCGCTCACTGCCCGCAGAGTGGTGGGGGAGTACGCTCCAGGCCTAGTGATCTCTCCCGCCAAGATACGAGCGAAAAGATCTTGCAATCGCTCGGATGACGCGTCTTTCGCGAACCTAGCGAAAGCGTTTACCCAGTCCTCTTCAGGTTCCCCACTTGTCTGGCGCTGAACATCTTCCCCTTCATCGCTCGTGTCGTCCTTATCCTCGGACAAGTGTTCAGCTGTCCGTTGCGCGACTTGAACTAGGTTTCGAGTCTGGCGCAGCTCGGTGGGGAGTAGAGCGGAAGTGGCGAAATCAATAAAACGTGGATCCGTGAGGCCTTGCACCGCAGTATCGTGAACTATCGCGGCTACCGAAGCCGCTTGTGTCGCCGTCTTATCTTCGATGCCCGGCTCCTTCCTCTTTAGCCACGCTGCTGGCCATGACGCTGCCCCGCCCAGCAATTGACCCAGGGTAGCCGAAAAAGCACTGCGGACCCGTCGCGGCGCTACGGACGTAAGTGCCGCGAGTGTCGGTGTAGTTTCGTCAACCATCTTGATCCCGCCAAAAATAGTATTGGGCCTAAAGGCATGACGGCCGAGCTGAGTCGGGTCGGGGCTCACGCGGCCTTTCTAAGCAACTCTACGATTGAGTGGGCCCCTTCCTCATAAGCGAGGACGTCCGCGGTGCTAAGTGTCGTAACACGGCCATGCATGACCTCGTTACGCAGTCTCATCGCTCGGTGGATCAGTGCGGCCGTTTCCGTTGAAATCTTCCCAAGTTCTTGGAGGGCTGAGATTTGTGCTCTCACGTTGAGCCGGCTGTTATCTAAGCCGAAGTGATTCAAAAGCCGATTGAGCTCGGCTTCAATACTAAGCCAGGCGACCAGGATCGATCCTGCCAGCCGCGCCAAGTCGGGCTCCTGGCGTGTGCTCAGTGAGACGTGAGTCTTAAGGAAATCAATCTGGTCTCGATTCGAAATAGAGGTAGCGGTGCTGGTGCCGCCAGCTTTTCCGGTGGTGCCGGCCGCCACAGGATTTGGCTGAGGAGGTGGCGCGCCGCCGGAAGCAGGAGTGGTCTTAGCGTCCCGGTTCTCAGCAGCTTTTGCGCTATCGACAGCTAGGGCTCCGACACGATCTCCGAAGCTCGCCTCAATGCCGAGGCCTTTCCAACTGGCGAGCCGGCCAAACAAGCTTTTCAGGGGCGTGCGAAAGATGACTGCTAGGACGAGCAACGTCGTTGGCCAAGCTAACGCCTTGATGACTTCCGCCCAGAATTTGAGCCATTCCGCTGCGCCGGTCGGCGCGAACACTTCGATCGAGAAGTTCACGTACAGCCCCCGAACCTTCTGCGCTTGCGTCGCACGATGCACGCGGAACTGCAATCTTCGCGTGCGGATATCGCCCCACACTCTTGCTTGAAGGATAGGTAATCTCAATGTCGGTCAGGGCCGCTAGCCGCCCCACGATCAGCCCTGCGATCGTCTCGCCGTGAGATGTAGGGATGGCGCCTTCCCGGGCGGGAAGGGCTTTCGACCACGGCGCTTCATTCGGTGAAGGTGAAATCCCTCACCCTTCGCCGCCCGCCACGTGCTTGATCAGGTTGTCGCGCAGCTTGGTGACGGTCTTCTGGGTGCTGGCGAACTCTTCGGGCTCAAGGCCGGTGGCGATGACCAGGGTGCGCTGGGCGCCCTTCTCGCGCAGGGCGCGGCCGGCGTCGGTCAGGGTGAGGATGACCTGGCGCTCGTCGGCCGGGTCGCGCTGGCGGCGCAGATAGCCCTGGCTCTCCAGCTTCTTGAGGATGGGCGTCAGGGTGTTGGACTCCAGGAACAGCTTCTCGCCCAGGCTCTTCACGCTCTGGCCGTCGCGCTCCCACAGGGCCACGATGATGATCCACTGGGTGTAGGTCAGGCCCAGCTCATCCAGGATCGGCTTATAGGCCCGACCAAAGGCCAGATTGGCCGAATAGACCGCGAAACACAGGAAATCGCCCAGTTTCGGCAGGGGCGGGGTGTCAGCGGAGGCGGGCATGGCGGTCCTTCGGGGCGGGTGTCGGCGGGGCATGTGTCGGCGTCGAGGGCTCCTATATAAGTCGCATCCGATGAAATCGGAAGATTGACATTCGCTAGTCGATCGATTTATGGGATCGGCACCGATTAAATCGGATACGAATAAAAGGAAAAGCGTGATGACCGCCTCCCTGGACCGCCGCCGTCTGTTCCGCGCCATCGCCGTGCTGGGCGCCGCCGGCGCGCTAACCGCCCTGGCCTCGGTGGCGAAGGCGGAAGCCGCGCCGGGCTGGACCCTGCGCCAGGTCGCGGCCGGCGACCTCGAGATCGGCTATGCCGAGATCGGTCCCGCCAGCGGCCAGCCGGTGATCCTGCTGCACGGCTGGCCCTACGACATCCACGCCTTCGCCGAGGTCGCGCCGATCCTGGCCGCCGCCGGCAAGCGGGTGATCGTCCCGCACGTGCGCGGCTACGGCTCAACGCGCTTCCGTTCGGAGGCCACGCCGCGCAACGGCCAGCAGGCGGCGCTCGCGGTGGACGTCATCGCCCTGATGGACGCCCTGAACATCCAGAGCGCGGTGGTCGCCGGCTTCGACTGGGGCGCGCGCACGGCCAGCATCGTTGCGGCCCTGTGGCCTCGGCGGGTCCAGGCCCTGGTCAGCGTCAGCGGCTATCTGATCGGCAGCCAGGCGGCCAACGCCGCGCCGCTGTCGCCCGAGGCCGAGTTGTCCTGGTGGTACCAGTTCTACTTCGCCACCGAGCGCGGCGCGGCCGGCTATGCCAAGAACCGCGACGCCTTCGCCCGGCTGATCTGGAAGACGGCCTCGCCGAAGTGGGCGTTCGACGACGCGACCTTCGCCCGCTCGGCCGTCTCGCTGGCCAATCCCGATCACGTGGCCATCACGATCGACAACTACCGCTGGCGGCTGGGTCTTTCGAAGGGCGAGGCGCGCTTCGACGCCCTGGAGGCCAAGCTGGCCCGGCGCCCCGACATCACCGTCCCGACCATCACGATGGAAGGCGACGCCAACGCCGCCCCCCATCCAGACCCGGCCGCCTATGCCGGCAAGTTCAAGGGCCGCTACGCGCACCGCCTGATCTCCGGCGGCGTCGGTCACAACCTGCCGCAGGAGGCGCCCCAGGCCTTCGCCCAGGCGGTGCTCGATGTGGCGGGCTGGGCCTAGGCGCCATGACCATGAACCGCTCGACTCCCACCCGCCGCGACTGGCTGAAGACCGCCGCCGCCGGCCTGGTCCCGCTGTCGCTGGGCGGGGTGCTGGCCTTGCCGCCGGCCAGACAGGCCGTGGCCCGCGCCTTCGCGCCCGCGCCGATCCTGGACGCCCTGAAGCTGGCCCCGACCTGGCTGAACAGTCCGCCGCTGGACGCCGCGACGCTGCGGGGCAGGGCGGTGGTGGTCTGCTTCTGGACCTATTCCTGCATCAACAGCCTGCGGATCCTGCCCTATCTGCGGGCCTGGCGGAGACGGGGCCTGACGGTGATCGGCGTCCATACGCCGGAATTCGCCTTCGAGGCCGAGACCCCGAATGTGCGCCAGGCCCTGGGCGACCTGGGCGTCGACTTCCCGGTGGCGCTGGACAGCGACCGGCGGATCTGGAGCGCGTTCGGCAACAACGCCTGGCCGGCCTTCTATTTCATCGACGCCGAGGGCCGGGCGCGCGGCAGGATCGCCGGCGAAGGCCAGTACGAACAGTCCGAGCGCCTGATTCGGGGCCTGGGGGCGAACGGCGCCGGCCCGGCCGTTCTCACGCCGCCGCCCGGTCTCGGCCCCGAGCTGGCGGCGGACTGGGACGACCTGGGCTCGGGCGAGACCTATCTCGGCTACGGCCAGGCGACCGGCTTCGCCTCGCCGGGCGGCCTGAAGCGTGACGTCCAGCGGATCTATGAACCGCCCAAGGCCCTGCCGTTGAACCGCTGGAGCCTTTCGGGCGCCTGGACCGCGGGCGAGGCGTTCGCGACCGGTGGCGCGGGCGGCAAGATCGCCCACCGCTTTCACGCCCGCGACCTGCACATGGTGCTGGCCCCCTCGGACCGGCCGGTGCGTTTTCGCGTGCGGCTGGACGGCCAAGCGCCCGGGCGCGACCACGGCGTGGACACGGGCCCGGACGGCCTGGGCTTGGTCGACCGACCGCGCATGTACCAGTTGGTCCGCCAAGCCGGCGCGGTGGCGGAGAGAACCTTCGAGATCGAGTTCCGCGACCCCGGCGTTCGGGCCTACGTATTCACCTTCGGCTAGCTCACCCGGAACGTGGCGGCGGCCCGTCCGGCGGCGTCGCTGACCCGGGCGGCGACGATCGCGCCGTCGCGGTGACGCAGATGGCCGCCGGCCGGATCGAGGGTCGCGAACGACACGCCCTTGCCGCCCGCCAGGCCCGGAACCCGGCGGAAGCTGGCCCGCTTCGGATCGACGCCCGAGGCCGGAACCAGGGTCGCGGCGCCGTCCGGGCCCAGGGCCAGCACGTGACCCGGCTTGAGGATCGGCTCCAGCGCGATCGTACCCGCGCCGGCCGGGCCGGGCTTCTGGCGAAACTGGGTGGTCGGCAGCGGGCCGACGCCGAGCAGCGCGCGATCGCCGTCATGGCGCAGGAAGGCGTCCGGCCGGTCCAGCGGCGAGAAGCGGTCGGGAACCTCGCCCGCCCCGACCGGCACGCCGAAGTCGGGCGTCCCGTCGGGCTTGTAGTAGAGCCGCTGGATCCGCGTGTGGCGGTTCGGGTCGAACAGCGGATTGCCGTCGATCTTCCGGTAGTCGCGGCCGTGATAGACCATGATGTCGCGGCCCTGCTCGTCGACCGTGAACGAATTGTGCCCCGGCCCCCAGACGCCGGTCTCCTCGCACGAGACGAAGACCGGGTCCGGCGACTTCTTCCAGGCGTCCGGCGCCATCAGGTCGGCGTCCGCGTCGGCGCTCAGCAGGCCCAAGCAGTAGCGGTCGTCGGTGGCGCTGGCCGAATAGCTGATGAAGAGCTTGCCGTTGCGATGCAGCGGCGCGGGGCCCTCGGCGACCTTGTAGCCGCGCACCTCCCAGTCCAGCGTCGGCACGGTCAGGCGCGTGGGCGGCTTGGCCAGGGTCAGCGGCGTGGCCAGCGGGGCCAGGTAGAGGTTGCTGTTGGTCTTGATGCCCGGCTCGGTCTGGGCCCAGAGGGCGTAGCGCACGCCCTTGTGGCTGAAGATCGTGGAGTCGAGGGTGAAGGTGTCCCACGGCGTCTGGAACTGGCCCGCCATCGCCCAGCGCCCGCTCAGCGGATCGCGGTCCCGGCAGACCAGCACATAGGTGCGGATGTGGAACGGCTGACCCGCGTCGCCGGCCGCGAAGTACATATGCCAGGCGCCGTCGAAATGGTGCAGCTCCGGGGCCCAGATATAGCCGCCCAGCTTCCCCGTCTTGGGCCGCGTCCAGATCACCGTCTCGGGGGCGGTGGCCAGGCCCGCCAGGGTGGAGGCGCGACGGATGACCAGCCGGTCGTACTCGGGGACCGAGGCGGTCATGTAGTACCGGCCGTCGCGATGCCTGAAGATCTGGGCGTCGGCCCGCTGGCGGACGAGGGGGTTGGAGGCGATGGGGGCGGCCTTGCCGGCGGCGAGGGCTGGCCCGGCGACCGTCAGCGCTCCGGCGCCGGCCAACATCGCCCGGCGCGACGGCCCGTCGGCCTCGATGGATTCAACCGACATGCAACGCCCCTCGTGATGGCACATCCTCGTCCGCGCGAGGTCGGCGCGCGAGGTGGGCGGATATTGTCCGACAAATGGAGGGGCGGCAAGGATGGGCGGCGCCTCCTCAAGGCGCGACAGGGCCATCCCTTGTCACCGGTGTCATTCCTGTTGACGGCGCCGACGCGCCTCGGCAGCCTCCGCCCGGGCTGGCGTCAGACTGGCAAGGCGACTGGGGATGGAAGATGACTGCTCGCAGCTTCGAAGACGCGCCCGTGCTCGCCCGTCGAGACCTGATCGCCGGGGGCTCGGCCCTGCTCGCGGGTCTGGCCGGCCCGGCCGTCGCGGCCGCCGAGGATCCTTGGGCCAGAGCCCGGGCCGTGGTGGCCCGCATCAAGCCGCCGACCTTTCCCGACCGTGATTTCAAGCTGCTCGACTTTGGCGCCGACGCCGAAGCGGTGGCCGATTCCAGCGCCGCCTTCGCCGCCGCCATCGCCGCCTGCGCCGCGGCCGGCGGGGGGCGCGTGGTCGTGGCCCCGGGCCAGTATCTGACCGGTCCGATCCAGCTGAAAAGCAACGTCAATCTGCACCTGGCCAAGGGCGCGACCGTGCTCTTCAAGACCGATCCCAAGGCCTATCTGCCGGCGGTGTTCACCCGGTGGGAAGGCATTGAACTGATGAACTACTCGCCGTTCGTCTACGCCTTCGAACAGGAGAACATCGCGATCACCGGTCAGGGCGTGCTCGACGGTCAGTGCAGCCGCGAGCATTGGTGGACGTGGAAGGGGCCCTGGAAGCAGAACCAGCACGGTTGGCGCGAAGGCCTGCCCAACCAGCGCCCAGCCCGGGCGCGCCTGTTCCAGATGGCCGAAGACGGCGTTCCGGTCGACCAGAGGGTGTTCGGCGAGGGCGACTATCTGCGGCCCAGCTTCATCCAGCCCTATCGCTGCAAGAACGTGCTGATCGAAGGCGTTTCCCTGCGCCGTTCCCCGATGTGGCAGCTGCACCCGGTGCTCTGCGAGAACGTCACCATCCGCGGCGTCGACGTCAATTCACACGGCCCCAACAACGACGGCTGCGATCCGGAGTCCTGCCGCGACGTGCTGATCGAGGACTGCTTCTTCTCGACCGGCGACGACTGCATCGCGGTCAATTCGGGGCGCAACGCCGATGGTCGGCGGCTCAAGGCGCCGTCCCGCGACATCGTCATTCGCCGCTGCCGCATGGCCGACGGCCACGGCGGCATCACGGTCGGCAGCCAGATCTCCGGCGACGCCTTCCATGTCTTCGCCGAGTCCTGCCAACTCGACAGTCCCGACCTCAACACCGCCATCCGCTTCAAGAACAACGCCCTGCGCGGTGGCAGGCTGGAGAACATGTTCTTCCGCGACATCGTCGTGGGCCGGGTGTCGCGCGCCGTGATCACCATGGACTTCAACTATGAGGAAGGCGCCAAGGGCCCCTTCACCCCCGTGCTGCGCAATGTCGTGATCGAGAAGCTGGTCAGCGCCGCCAGCCTGAGGGTCGCCGACCTCCAGGGCCTGGACAAGGCGCCGATCGAGGGGGTCGAGTTGCGCGACTGCGATTTCCGGGGCGTGGCCGGCCCCAGTGTCATCAAGAACGTCAACGGCCTTTCGCTGCGCAATGTGCGCGTGAACGGAGCGAAGGTGACCCAGCTGTGAGGCGGCGCGCCGGGCGAGCCCTGCCGCTGGCGACTAGGCTCACCCCTTCCGGAAGAACCCGTGGATCCGCTCTGCGAGCGCCTGGCTGACGCCCTCGACCTTCAGCAGGTCCTCCACACTCGCCCGGCCCACGCCCTTGGCTGAGCCGAACGCGTGGAGCAGGGCCTTCTTGCGGCCCGGGCCGACGCCCTCGATCTCGTCGAGGGGGTTCTTCTTCAGGTCCATGGAACGGCGGATGCGGTGGGCGCCGATGGCGAAGCGGTGGGCCTCGTCGCGCAGGCGCTGCAGGTAGTAGAGCACCGGCGACTTGGGCTCGAGCATGAACGGCGTCTGGCCGGGGATGAAGAACCGCTCCAGGCCGGCGTCGCGGTCGGGGCCCTTGGCGACGCCGACCACGGCGATGTCGTCGACGCCCAGGTCGGCCATGATCTCCAGGGCCGCGTCCAGCTGGCCCTTGCCGCCGTCGACCAGGACGAGGTCGGGGCGGTTGTCGCTGTCGCCTTCCTCTTCCTCCTTCACCAGGCGGGCGAAGCGGCGCTTCAGCACCTCCTTCATCATGCCGTAGTCGTCGCCGGGGGTGAGCTCGGTGCTCTTGATGTTGAACTTGCGGTACTGGCCCTTCATGAAGCCCTCGGGTCCGGCCACGATCATGCCGCCCACGGCGTTGGTGCCCTGGATGTGGCTGTTGTCGTAGACCTCGATCCGCTCGGGCGGGGCCTCCAGCTTGAAGGCCTCGCAGACCCCGGCCAGCAGCTTGGTCTGGGCCGAGCCCTCGGCCATCTTTCGCCCCAGCGCCTCGCGGGCGTTGGTCAGGGCGTGCAGGACCAAGTCGGCCTTCTCGCCGCGCTTGGGCACGGCGATCTCGACCTTGCGGCCGCTCTTCAGGGCGAAGGCCTCGGACAGCAGCTCGCTCTCGGCGGGCTGGAGGTTGGCCAGGATCAGGCGCGGGATCGGCTTGTCGTCGTAGAACTGGCCCAGGAAGGCGGTGAGGATGCGTTGCTCCTCGGTGGTGGTCTCGTCCTCGGACTCGTCGGCGGAGCCCGCCACACGCGGGAAGTAGGCGCGGTTGCCCCAGTTCTGGCCGGCGCGGAAGAAGAACACCTGCACGCAGGCCTGGCCGCCCTCGACGTGCAGGGCCACGACGTCGGCCTCGTCCACGGTCTCGGGATTGATCTGGGTCTCCTGGGCGACGCTGGACAGGGCGCGGATGCGGTCGCGCAGGCGGGCGGCGCGTTCGAACTCCAGCTCCTCGGCGGCGGCTTCCATCTCCTTGGCCATGGTCGCCATGACCGCGCGGGACTTGCCGCGCAGGAAGGCCTCGGCCTGGTCGACGAGACCCTGGTAGTCCTCCTTGCCGATCAGGCCGGTGCAGGGGGCGGCGCAGCGCTTGATCTGGTGCAGCATGCAGGGCCGGTCGCGGCTCTCGTAGACGCTGTCGCTGCACGAGCGGAGGAGAAACGCTTTCTGCAGGGTGTTCAGCGTGCGGTTCACCGCCCAGGCGCTGGCGAAGGGGCCGAAATAGTCTCCCTTGATGGTGTGGGCGCCGCGGTGCTTGCGCAGCTGCGGGGCGTCGTGGTCGCGGCGGATGACGATCTCGGGGAAGCTCTTGTCGTCACGCAGCAGCACGTTGAAGCGCGGCTTCAGCTGCTTGATCAGGTTGATCTCGAGCAGCAGGGCGTCGGCTTCGGTGCGGGTGGTGACGAACTCCATGGACCGCGTGGCGTCGACCATGTGGGCGATGCGGTTGGTGTGGAAGCGGCCTTGCGCGTACTGCACGACGCGCTTCTTCAGGCTCTTGGCCTTGCCGACATAGAGGACTTCGTCGGCCTCGCCGATCATCCGGTAGACGCCGGGCGCGTCGGGCAGGCGCGAGACCTCGTCCTTGATCAGGGCGGCGCCGGACAGGCGGGGAGAGGCGTCGGTGTCGGTCGTCGTATCGGTCACGCCCGACATATAGGCGAGTCCGTCGCCGCCAGCGACGGCTCAGACGCGCCGACGCGCGGACTGCTGACGGAAACGCGCGGGATCAGGCGCGGGGGGGCCGCCTCTCGCAACACTGGGGGGCACGGCGAGAGGCGGCCGGCCGAACGTCCTCGGCTAGGGGGGCGTGCTCTGGACGTTCGGCGCAGGGGCCCACCGCCGGGGATGAGACATCCGGGGCGGATGAGATGGGCCCCATCTGGGGACGCGGGTGGCTCAGACCTTGAGGTCGAGCAGGGCGCCGGTCATGTCGTCGGCCGTGCGGATCACCGCCGCATTGGCCTTGGCCTCGGTGACCGCGCCGATCTGCTCGGTGCGCTCCTTGACGTAGTCCACGTGCTTGAGCTCCGCGACCGTCTCGGCCCGGTAGTCCGAAGCCGCCACGCGCTGGGCGCTGGCGTGAAGGCGGTCGGCGGCGGCCATCATGCCGGCCGCGGCGGTTGAAATAGCCTGCATGGACAATGTCCTCCGTCTTGAGGACGGTTATCCGGTCGGTTGGGTTAAGTGGCCGCGACCGAAAATGGTAAAATTCACGCCTTGGTCATCTTTTTTAGCGGCCGTTAACCTTGCCGCGCACCCGCCGATGCGCGCTCGGCAGGGTGAATCTTCCGCCAACCAAACCAGACGGGAACAGTGCTGGCGCAAGGCGTCCGGCCAAGCATGCGCCCGATCCAAGAACGCCGTTATCGGCGACAAATCCTGCCCAACATTACAAAACCTTTAGCCTTGGCCGTCTCGACAAGCCGTCATCGGGCCGACATGGTTCGCCCCCAGTCGCGGGCCGGGGGGCCCGCTCCGTGGGAGCCTCTCAAAATCATGTCGTTTACGCGTCGCGCCGCGCTTGCCAGCGCCGCCCTGCTCATGCTCGCCCAACCGGTCCTCGCGGCCGGTCCGGCCAAGCCCGCCGCAGCTAAGACCGCCGCCAAGAAGGCGCCGGTCTCCGATTTCACCCCGTCGCCCGAGGCCATCAAGGCCCACATGACCTTCCTGGCCGATGACGCCATGGAAGGCCGCGAGGCCGGCACGCGCGGCTATGACATCGCCGCCAACTATGTCGCCGCCCAATACGCCCTGCTGGGCGTGAAGCCGGCCGGCGACAAGGGTTCGTATCAGCAGCGCGTGCCGTTGCTGGCCTACCGCCCGGCCACCGACGGTTCGTTCGCCCTGACGGGCGCCGACGGCCAGACCGCGCCGCTGAAGTTCGGTGAGGACTATCTGCCGTCGCCGCAGGCCCAGGCCGCCGACCTCGCCGTCGAGGCGCCGCTGGTCTTCGTCGGCTACGGCCTGGTGGCTCCCGAGGCGGGCCGCGACGACTACGCGGGCCTGGATGTGAAGGGCAAGATCGTCGTCATGCTGACCGGCGCCCCGGCGTCGCTGCAGACCGAGGTCCGGGCGCACTACAGCAACGTCAACGTCAAGCGCCAGGAAGCCGCCAACCGTGGCGCCGTCGGCGTCATCACCATGTCGAGCGCCAGCGCCGAGAAGCGCCGTCCGTTCGCGGCTGGCATCGGCCAGATGAAGGGCTGGCGCGTCATCTGGCGCAACGCCCAGGACGTCGGCGCCATCCGCGCCCCCAGCGCGCCGTCGCTGGCCACGATCAGCCAGGCCGGCGCCGAAAAGCTCTTTGCTGGCGCTGCGACGCCGCTGGCGTCCGTCCTGGCCGAGGCCGAGAAGCCGGCCGGCGTCGTGAAGGGCTTCGCCCTGGCGACCAAGGCCAACATCGCGCTGAAGACCGAGATCGAGAAGCGCGAGAGCAGCAACGTCGTCGGCATGATCGAGGGCTCGGACCCGACCCTCAAGGCCCAGACCATCGTCCTGTCGGCTCACCTGGACCACATCGGCATCAAGCCGAACGCCAAGCCGGGCGAGGACGCCATCAACAACGGCGCGCTCGACAACGCCTCGGGCATCGCCACGCTGCTGGAAGTCGCCCGCGGCTTCAAGAACACCAAGGTCCGCCCGAAGCGTTCGATCATCCTGCTGGCCGTCACCGGCGAGGAAAAGGGCCTCGTGGGCTCGGACTACTTCGCCAACAATCCGACGGTGAAGAAGGCCGACATCGCCGCCGACGTGAACCTGGACATGCCTATTCTGCTGTACCCGTTCACCGACGTGATCGCCTTCGGCGCCGACCGCTCGACCGTGGGCGAGGCCGTCAAGAAGGCCGCCGGGCGCGTGGGTATCGGCCTGTCGGGCGACCCGCTGCCTGAGGAAGGCCTGTTCACCCGCTCGGACCACTACCGTTTTGTCGAGCAGGGCATCCCCTCGGTCTTCCTGATGACCGGCTTCCAGAACGGCGGCGAGAAGGCCTTCACGACCTTCCTGAAGGGCAACTATCACCACCCGGGCGACGACCTGAACCAGCCGATCGACTACACGGCGGCCGCCAAGTTCGCCCTGGTCAACTACGAGATCGCCCGCGAACTGGCCAATGCGCCGGCCCGCCCGGTCTGGAAGAAGGGCGACTTCTTCGGCTCGACCTTCGCCCCGGCCGGCCACCCGTCGGCGGCGAAGTAGCATCCTTACCGTGCCATCCCGGAAGCCTCGCAGAGGCTATCCGGGATGGCACGAAGAGGGGCGTTTGGACCATTGACCCGGAGGGCGGCGGAAGAGATTCTGCCGCCCTCTCTTTTTTCGGAATTTCGGAACCCCAGCGTGACCGTCCGCACCGGCGCCTTCCTGAAGATCGGCGTGATCGCGCCGGCCATCATGGTGGCCGACGTGTGGCTGGCCCAGCGCCTGTTCCCGGGCTTCGACGCCGGGGCCCAGTTCATCAGCGAGCTGGGCGGGCCCAAGGCGCCGATGCCGGCGGTGTTCAACTACGGCATGATGATCGCCGGGATCGCCGGCCTGTTCGCCGGAGCCGGCTTCGCCCACGCCCTGGAGCAAGCGGGCGGACGACGGATCGTCTCGGCCTTCGCCGGGCTGTTCGTGGCGCTGACGGGGCTGGGCGCCTTCTTCGCCGGGGTGTTCCACTGGCCCGATCCCATGCACCGCGCCTGCGGAGTGGGCCTGGCCATCCAGTTCGCGCCGATGTTCGCCGCCTGGGCCCTGTGGGGCCGGCCGGGCTATCGCCGCCTGGCCCACTTCTCGCTGGGCTGGTTCCTGGGCTTGCTGCTGGTCTTCGCCCTGCTGACGGGGGTGTGGAACGTGCGCACCGGCCACGACGTCGGCTACTGGCAGCGTGGCCACGCCTTCCTGGGCCTGCTGTGGCTGGCCATCGCCGCCTGGACCCTGGAGCGGGGGTGGAAGCGGACCACCCTGGCGGCGCAACCGGTGGTCGTCTAGGCTCCTTCTGACCGGCTGCCGGGAGCAGTCGAACGAAGGGGGACCCGCCATCATGATCGGCCGCCGACGCCACGCGACCCGCGCCTGTTTCCTGGGCGTGCTCGCCGCCGCCCTGACCTTGAGCGCCTGCTCGGACCAGAAACCCAAGGACGAGGCCGCCTCGCCGCCGGCCGCGACCGACACGCCCGCGCCCGCCGCCGCGCCGACGACTCCGCTCGTCGAACCGACCCTGCTGGAGGGCCTGACGCTGGCCGACCAGCAGGCCAACCCGCTGGCCGGCGAGATCGGCTGCTTCTTCAATGTGGCTGGTCCCGATCCCTTCCTGGTGGGTATGGGCTCGCCCGGCCTGCCGAACCCCGCCCAGGGCCTGGTCAAGGTGTCGGGCCGCGTCGAGCGCATCTCCGATCCCGGCGGCTTCGACACCATGGTCGACGGCGCGAACTTCTATGGCGCGAACAACACCAGGATCGCCGTGCAGGCGACCGGCCCGGCCGCCGGCGGGGGCGAGTCTCCGCCTCGTCCCGCCACCCTGACCTACACCCGCGCCGACGGGCTCAGCCGGGTCTATGCCGGAACCTGGACCTGCGGCCCCTAGAGCCTCACTGGCTCTCCGGCGCCTCATAGATCGCCACCATCAGCCCGTCGGCCAGGGTGTCGCCCTTCAGCGCGCTGACCAGGGTCTCCATCGGCACGTTGGGGCCGAAGGTCATGCGCTCGGCCAGGGCGAAGATCTGGAAGTGGTAGCGATGCACGCCGTGTCCGGCCGGCGGTCGCGGGCCGAACCAGCCGATCTTGCCGGCCCCGTTGACGCCCTGCACCGCGCCGCCGATCAGGCCCAGGCTGGCCTCGTTCGGCAGGCCCTCGGGCAGGCTGGTCGCCTCGCCGGGGATGTTCCAGATCAGCCAGTGGACAAAGGGGTGCTCGCGCGGCGCATCGGGGTCCTCGACCACGATGGCGTAGGCCGCCGCGCCCTCGATCGGCGTCCAGATCAGGGGTGGCGAACGGTTCTCGTGATAGGCCGAGTGGCGGTCTTCCAGCCGGCCGTCCCGGTCCACCGAGGCGGTGGTCAGGACGATGTCACCCTCGCCGAACGGGGTGACCTTGTGGATGACAATGGTGTCGCCGGAGTGTTGCGGCGTCTGACGATCGGGCGTCTGGGCCATGGCGGTCTCCTTCAACCGCACAACACTCAAGCCTCTGGTCAAGTTTCGTCGCCGGCTGAGTTTAGCGTGGCCGGGGGCGGGGCAACGGAACCCCTCTCTCTGAGAGAGAGGGAATTCCCAACCCTACCGCCAGGCGTAGTTGAAGCTGATGCTGATGCGCTGTTCGTCGGCCTGGTTGGGCGTCACTTCGTGGCGCAGCCAGCTTTCCCACAGCAGGATCGTGCCCGGGGCGGGCTGGACGTAGACGAAGGGCTTCAGGCCTTCGGGCGCGTCGTCCTCGCGGGTCGGGGCGGCCATCATCATCGGCAGGCGCGGGTCCTCGAACTTCAGGGCCGAGGCGCCCGGCGGGATGGTCACATAGACCGTGCCGGAGATGACGCTGTGGGGGTGGATGTGGCCGCTGTGCTGGCCGCCGGGCTCGAGGATGTTGATCCAGAAGCTGTCCATCACCAGCTTGCCGCCGCCCAGGTCGAAACGCAGGTCCTTGGCGAAGACCGCCGCGTGCTTGTCGAGCTTCTTCTTCAGGCTCTCGAACAGGCTGTCGCGCTGCGGCAGGTCGTTCAGCGAGGCGTACGAGGTGTAGCCCAGATAGCCCTTGTTATAGGCCCAGGCCTGGCCGGCCTCGTCGTCCTCGGCGATGGCGATGCAGGCGTCGTGCAGTTGGTCGACGAAGGTCTCGAAGTCCTTCTCGCCAGCGAGGCTGGCTTCATAGAGCGGCGTGACGAAGAGGCTGCGCGTGGTCATGAAGGGGTCATAGAGCGTGACGGCCAAAAGTGGAAACCGCATTTGGCGGTCGCCGCGCGCCAGGCCAATGCCCGCTAGTCGAGGTCGGCCAGGCGCGTGTCGCGCCACCATTGGTCGGCGCGGTAGGCCATCGGCGCCAGGAAATCCGGCGGCGGGAGGGTGTCGACGGCCAGGAGGCCGGCGACCTCGAGGCTGTCGAACCATTCATCGCGGAGCGACGCCGGCAGGCGGCGGCCCGACAGCGGGCAGTAGTTCAGCACATACGCCGAGACGCCGTCGGCGTCGGGGATCGTGAACTCGCGGAAGGCGGGCTCGTAGAAGACGGTCGCGCCGTCGGCCATCCAGCCGAACAGCTCGGGAAAGTGCGCGTAGTCGTGAAGGCCCCGCAGGCGTTCGATCGCGGTGTTCGGTCCGACGCTTTCGATCCCGAGCACCGCGATCGGCTCCTACTTCGCCTTGTCCATCAGGCCGGCGAAGCGCTCGAACAGGTAGAGGCTGTCGGTCGGGCCCGGCGAGGCTTCCGGGTGGTGCTGGACGCTGAACACCGGCTTGTCGGCCAGCTGGATGCCGGCGTTGGTGCCGTCGAACAGCGAGACGTGGGTTTCCTGCACCGGGGCCGGCAGCGAGGCGCTGTCGACGGTGAAGCCGTGGTTCATCGAGACGATCTCGACCTTGCCGGTCGTCAGGTCCTTCACCGGGTGGTTGGCGCCATGGTGGCCCTGTTCCATCTTCACGGTCTTGGCGCCCAGGGCCAGGGCCAGCATCTGGTGGCCGAGGCAGATGCCGAACACCGGCTTGCCGCTCTCGACAAGCGTCTGAATGACCGGAACCGCATACTCGCCCGTGGCGGCCGGGTCGCCGGGGCCGTTGCTCAGCAGCACGCCGTCCGGATTGCGGGCCAGGATGTCCTCAGCCGAGGTGTCGGCCGGCACCACCGTGGCGCGGGCCCCGACATGGGCCAGGGCGCGCAGGATGTTGCGCTTCACGCCGTAGTCGATGACGACCACTTCGTACTTGGGCTTGTCCAGCTTGGCGTAGCCTTCCGGCCACGACCACAGGCCCTCGTCCCAGGTGAAGGTCTGGGTGGTCGAGGCGTCCTTGGCCAGGTCCAGGCCCTCGAGGCCGGCCCAGGCCTTGGCCTTGGCGACGAGCGCGGGCAGGTCGAACTTGCCCTCGGGCGAGTGGGCGATGACGCCGTGCGGCATGCCGGTCTCGCGGATCTTGCGGGTCAGGGCGCGGGTGTCGATCCCGGCCAGGCCGATGACGCCGCGAAGCTTCATCCAGGCGTCGAAGTCGCTGTTGGCGCGCCAGTTGGCCTGCTCGGTCGGGACGTCGCGGAACAGGGCGCCGCGGGCGGCCGTCTCGGCCACGCCGGTGATCTGCTCGACGTCCTCGACGTTCGTGCCGACATTGCCGATGTGGGGGAAGGTGAAGGCCACGATCTGGGCCATGTAGGACGGGTCGGTCAGGATCTCCTGATAGCCCGTCATGGCGGTGTTGAAGCACACCTCGCCGACCGCGTCGCCGACCGCGCCGCAGCCCACGCCTTGCAGGATGGTGCCATCGGCCAGGGCCAGAACGCCGGTGACGCCGGGAAGAAGGTCTTGGGACATTCTGTAGAGCGCCTCCTGAACGCGATCGGCCGGAAAGGGCCGCCTATTGTCGCAAAAAGGCGGGCAGGGAGTAACCCCAACCCGCCGCGCAAACGGCGGGGTGTCTAGGGGGTATGGGGGAGGGGGTCAACCCCCGCTGATCACGCGAATTTCGCTTGGCTCCACATTCCCGTGATCGATGAACGCGCACCCTCGCGCGGCGGCCCCAAAACGCCTTATGGTGCAAGGCTTCCAAGCCATTGAAGCGCGACGAACACGGGAGGACGGCCCATGCTCGAATTGCGTCCCAACTGCGAGTGCTGTGACGCGGACCTGCCGCCCGCCAGCGACGCGGCGCGAATCTGCACCTTCGAGCATACGTTCTGCGCGGACTGCTCGGACCTGCGCTTCGACGAGACCTGCCCCGACTGCGGCGGCGGGCTGGTGGCGCGACCGATCCGGCCCGAGAACCAGCTGCACCGCTTCCCCGCCTCGCTGCGACGGGTGAACAAGGGGCATCGGTATTCCCGGCCTACGCGGCGCGATCCGGAGCAACCCCCGGCGGGCTGGGCCTAGGGCCGGACCGAAAAATCCCTCTCTCAGAGAGAGAGGGATTTGGCGCGCGCCTAGGGCTTGAGCGGAATGTCCCCGATCGCCCGTTCCAACGCCGCGCAAGCAGCTCGCTCGTCGACCCTGCCGTTGGGCGTCTCGCGCGGATTGAGCGTGTGCAGGCCGCTGGCCGCCATCAGGCCCGTGCGAACGTCGGGGTCATAGGTCAGCACGGTGACGCCGTAGCCCCAGCCGCCCTTCTCGTAGGCGACCGCGAGGCGGCCGCCGAGGCGCATGGCCGCGATGACCCGAGTGTGGGGCGTCTTGCCGTCGTCCACGTCGCCGGCGTTGAACGGCCCGCCGGGCGGCGAGATCTTGGGGTCTGTTCGTCGGAGGTCCGCCAGCGCCTCGGGCGGCAGCTGCTCGAACGGCACGAGTTCGCCACGGGCCGGCGCGGCGCAGGAGCGCTGAAGCTCGCGCGCCCAGGGCGATCGCCAGCCATCGACCTGCACCGGCGGCGCCACGCGCGGGACCCGCAGCGTCGAGACATCCTGGCCGGTGGCGGCCAGCGTCATCGCCATGAACAGTGCGGGCATCAGGGCGCTCCAGGCGGTGATCCGGCGGAGCTTGTCGCGTGATCGCGTCGAGATTGAGACGCCTGGTGGTCCGAGACTTATGCGAGCGCCATTGGTCTGACCTTATTGTCTGAGTATTCGCGCTAAGGTTTGACACCGGAGCGCCGTCGACGCTTGCCCGGCCCGAGCACAAGCCACGAGGTCGACCATCGCCGGCGCGCGACCGGTCTGAGCAATAGAGCGATGTGCACGTGAACATTCGCGGAAAACTCCGCCATTGATCCCTCTGCGTCCGCGATCACCGCGCCGAGCGTGGCTGGTGCGCAACGATCGGTCGCCAATGGTCAATAGGTTGTCTGGCGATGAGGTCTGACCACGTTGACTTGAGAGAACTTACCTCGTAACCGTGTTCTCTGTGACCGCTACCACGCCGCGTGGGGTGACCAGATCGAGCCCGAAAACGGGCCGGCCGACCCGTGGCGACAACGAACAAGTGCGCAGAGCACCGCTCTTAGGGGAAGAAACATGCCGTCCATCCGACACCACGGTTCCACGCGTCGCCTGGCCCTGATCGGCGCGACCTGTCTGACCACCTTGGCCCTTGCTGAAGCCGCCCACGCCCAGACCGCGCCCGCCGCGCAGGCCGACGTCGTCGAGGAGGTGGTCGTCACGGGCTTCCGCAAGTCGCTGACCGACTCGACCAACGCCAAGCGCGACAGCGTCGCCTTCACCGACTCGGTGTTCGCCGAGGACATCGGCAAGTTTCCCGACCTGAACATCGCCGAGTCGCTGAACCGGATCCCCGGCGTGCAGCTGACCCGCGAGATCGACGGCGAAGGCCTGAACGTCGCCATCCGGGGCCTGGGCACCAACTTCACCAAGATCCTGCTGAACGGCGCCAACGCCGCCGTGGCCTCGTCGGGCCGCACCGACAGCCAGAACCAGAACCGCGAAATCGACCTCGACCTCTATCCGACCGAGCTGTTCAACCGCCTGGACGTCGCCAAGAGCCCGGTGGCGAGCACGGTCGAGGGCGGCGTGGCCGGCGTGGTCAACATGCGCAGCGCCCGTCCGTTCGACTACAAGACCGGCCAGCAGCTGGTCTATTCGATCCAGGGCGGCAAGAACTCCGAGTCGGACGAGCTGTCGCCGCGCGGCTCGATCCTGGCCAGCAAGACCTTCGAGACCAATGCCGGCGAGTTCGGCGTCCTGGTCGGCGCGGCCTTTGCCCGCAAGAAGTCCACCACGACGGGCTTCGAGACGATCGGCTGGACCAACGCGAACATGACCTGCACGGGCTGTAACGTCACGGCGGGCAACGGCTTCAACTGGGCCACGACGGTTCCGGCGGGGGTGACCGGCAACGGCCTGACCCCCGGCCAGACGGTCGACAACGCCCTGCTGCAGGCCTTGAACCCGGGCACGACCCTGGTCCAGCTGTCCGACGCCCAGCTGCCGCGCCTTGGCCGGGACTCGTGGAGCTCCGGCGACCGCAACCGCGACAGCTATGTCGCCTCGCTGCAGTGGCGTCCGCACGACGGTGTCGAGTTCTATCTCGACACGATGTTCTCGGAGGCCCACCGCGAGTTCGAGCGGATCGACATGAACTGGTCGGTGCGGAACTCCAACTTCATGATCCCGGTCGGCGTGAAGGTCGACGGCAACAACGTGGTCACCGAAGGCGCCTTCCTGAACTCGCAGTTCTTCCTCGAGTACCGCCCGTACAAGGAAGACGTCGAGGTCCTGAACGTGAACCCCGGCTTCAGCTGGCGCGCCAACGACTGGATCAAGCTGGACGGCCAGGTGAACTGGAGCCGCTCGATCTTCTTCCGCGAAGCGCCGACCGTGCTGTTCAACACCCCGCTGAACACCGGCCTGAACGTGGCCTACAAGAACGACGGCGGCGACAAGCCCAGCATCGTCGCCTCCAAGAGCCTGAACGACCCGAACCTGGGCTGGGTCTGGGCAGGCGGCCGGGTGAACATCCAGAACGAAAAGCGCGTCACCTTCACCAAGGGGGCCCACTTCGACGCGACGTTCGGCGAGGACAAGGCCGTCAACTTCAAGGTCGGCCTGGCCTATGACGACGTCGGCCGCCGCATCACCGCCATCGACAACTCCGGCCGCTGGCAGACCTTCACCTGCGGCGGCGGCGGGGTGACCCCGCAGAGTCCGGTTCCGGCGCCGACCCCGGCGTGTAACGGCGCCGCCGGCTCGGCCGTGCCGCAAGCGGCCCTGTCGGGCTTCATCAAGGCCGGCCCGATCGGCTTCGTGACCCTGGACAAGGACAAGTTCTTCGGGACCACCCAGTACGACGCCTTCAACGCCGCCGCGCCGTTCTCGTCGTCGGCCGCCACGGGCGCGGCCTCGGGCTACATCCGCGAGAAGACCCAAGGCGCCTATATCGAGATGAACGGCGTCACCCAGGTGGTCGATCGCGATCTGCGCTTCAACGCCGGGGTCCGCTACTACCACACCGAGCAGCTGATCGAAGGCCCGCAGACGGTCAACGGCGTGCTGTCGTTCCTGAGCCGCACGACCAAGTACGACGGCATGCTGCCCTCGTTCAACGCCGCCTATAGCCTGGCCGAGAACATTATCCTGCGGGCCAGCGCCTCGCGGACCATCACCCGCCCCAACCCGTCGGCCATGCTGCCGGGCACGACGTTCAGCGACCCGTCGGCCCAGACCGCCAACCAGGGCAATCCGAACCTCACGCCCTACATCTCCAACAATGTCGACATCGGCGGCGAGTGGTACACCGGCGGCGCCGGCTATATCGGCGTGGCCCTGTTCCGCAAGGAGCTGACCGGCTTCACCGTCAACGGCACCAACACCATTCCCTTCCTGCAGCTGGGCGTGCCGTACGACCAGCTGACCAACCTGCAGCAGCAGGCGATCACCAACCGTGGCGGCCCCAACACCGCCACGGTCACGGTCAGCCAGCAGGTCAACGCCGACGGCGTCCTGACCATCCTGGGCGAGGAAGTCACCTGGGTGCAGCCGCTGGACTTCCTGCTCAAGGGCTCGGGCTTCACCGCCAACCTGACCCACGTCGAGCAGAACCCGCGCGGCACCGGCGCCCCGGCCTCGGCGGTCGGCATCTCGCCCTGGACCTACAACATCACCGGCTTCTACGAGGACCACGGCGCCTCGATCCGCCTGTCGTATGTCTGGAACGACGCCCAGGTCTCGTCGGGCAACAATCAGAACGGCATCCCGTTCGCGACGTTGAACACCGACAAGCGCGGCCAGTTCGACCTCTCGGCCAGCTACCAGTTCAAGAGCCTGCCGACCCAGCCGCGCGTGACGCTCGACGTGATCAACATCACCAAGGAGCAGCAGCGCCAGACCTTCTACTGGGACAACGCCACGTTCACCCAGTACCAGCCGGGCCGCCAGATCATCCTGGGCATCCGGGGCAAGTTCTAAGTCATCGCATAGCGCGCTTCCCGCCAGCCGGCGGGAGGCTGGGGCCCTCTGTTCCCTCTTCCCGCCGGTTCTGCGTTCCCTTGGCCGGCGGGGCCCTTTTTTCAATTCATCGCGCGGGTCCCAAGGCTTCCTCCTCCCGGCCCGCGCGGGTTTCACGGCGCGCTCCTGCAAGAGCGCGCCGTGCTTTTGCGGGGGGCCTGGAGCCCCTCCAGCGGACAATCTGTCGCAAGCGCGCGGACGGCCAAGCTTTAGCTTCGTTAACGCTTTGGGGCGCAAGCTCTAGCGTGCAAGGAGCACCTCACATGACCCCCGCCGCCAACCCCACCCCGGTCAAGGTTCCCACGTCCAACCGCTCGGCCTTCGGCCTGGGCGAGAGCCTTCTGCACATGGTCCTTTCGGCGGCGATTCCGATCAGTGCGGTGGTCTTCGTGGTGCTCAGCTTCTAGGGCCGGCCACGACGGGATACGACGCGCGGGCAAGGCGCGCGCGCCCCCCGCTTCGCGGCGCCGAGGCGCTCCGCCCGCCGGCGAGCGCATTCGGAGCGCTCGGCTTGAAAGGCTGGCGTTCTGCTTCCGCCCGCGTTAGCAGACCGCCCCATGATCCGCCTCGACAATATCTCCAAGCAGAACGGCCACCAGCTCCTGTTCATCGAAGCCTCGATGGGCGTCCAGAAGGGCGAAAAGGCTGGGCTCGTCGGCCCGAACGGCGCCGGCAAGACGACGCTGTTCCGCATGATCACCGGCCAGGAGCAGCCCGACGACGGGCTGGTCTCGATCGATCCCGGCATGAAGATCGGCTATTTCAGCCAGGACGTCGGCGAGATGTCGGGCCAGAGCGCGGTCGCCGCGGTGATGGACGGCGTCGGTCCCGTCAGCGCCCTAGCCGCCGAGATGGCCTCACTGGAAGCGGCCATGGTCGATCCGGACCAGGCCGACCAGCTGGACGCCATCATGGAGCGCTACGGCGAGGTGCTGGAGCGCTTCCAGGAACTGGACGGCTATGCGCTGGAAGCGCGGGCCCGCGAAGTGCTGGCCGGCCTGAGCTTCAGCCAGGAACGCATGGACGGCGACGTTGGCCAGCTGTCCGGCGGCTGGAAGATGCGCGTGGCGCTGGCCCGCATCCTGCTGATGCGGCCCGACGGCATGCTGCTGGACGAACCCTCCAACCACCTGGACCTGGAAAGCCTGATCTGGCTGGAGGCGTTCCTCAAGAACTATGATGGCGCTCTCTTGATGACGTCGCACGACCGCGCCTTCATGAACCGCATCATCGGCAAGGTCGTGGAAATCGACGGCGGCCAGCTGATCACCTATTCGGGCGACCTGGACTTCTACGACCAGCAGCGCGCGCTCGGCGAGGCGCAACGCCAGGCGCAGTACGAGCGCCAGCAGGCCATGCTGGCCAAGGAAATCAAGTTCATCGAGAAGTTCAAGGCGCGCGCCTCGCACGCCGCCCAGGTGCAGAGCCGGGTCAAGAAGCTCGACAAGATCGAACGCGTCGAGGCCCCGCGCCGTCGCCAGGCGGTCCAGTTCGAATTCCAGAGCCCGCCGCGCTCGGGCGAGGACGTGATCAGCCTGCGCCACGTCCACAAGGGCTACGGCGACAAGCCGATCTATGACGGCCTGGATTTCCTGGTGCGCCGCAAGGAGCGCTGGTGCGTGCTGGGCGCCAACGGCGCCGGCAAGTCAACCCTGCTGAAGCTGGTGGCCGGCGACACCAAGCCCGACCAGGGCGTGGTCACCATCGGCGCCAGCGTCAAGATGGGCTATTTCGCCCAGCATTCCATGGATCTTCTCGAAGGCGAAGAGACGATCTTCGAATCGCTGGAGCGCTCGTTCCCGCAGGCCGGCCAGGGCGCGCTGCGCACCCTGGCGGGCTGTTTCGGCTTCTCCGGCGACGATGTCGAAAAGCCCTGCCGCGTCCTGTCCGGCGGCGAGAAGGCGCGTCTGGTCATGGCCAAGATGCTGTTCGATCCGCCGAACCTGCTGGTGCTGGACGAGCCGACCAACCACTTGGACATGGCGACCAAGGAGATGCTGGTCGCAGCGCTCGCGGACTTCGAGGGCACCATGCTGTTCGTCTCGCACGACCGCCACTTCCTGGGCGCACTGAGCAACCGCGTGCTGGAGCTGACGCCCGAGGGCGTTCACCAGTACGGCGGCGGCTATACCGAATATGTCGCCCGCACAGGCCAGGAAGCGCCGGGGCTGCACCCGGGCGGCTAGTCAGGCCCCACACGCCAGGGGCGGCCCGCGTTCCCCGCGACCCTAGTCGCGAGGCTCGCCGTCTTCCCAGAAATAGGCCTCGCGCACCGGATCGTAGAAGTAGAAGCGACCCATGCGCCGATCGAAGAACTGGCGCCGGTTTATCGTGAAGGGCCGGGCGACGGCGGGCGGCGGCGGGGCGCTGCGATCGGTGACGATCTCGCTGTCTTCGTCGGCCGGGCCGGCGGCGCGGTCGACGGTATGGGCCGGCGCTTCGTAGAAGACCGTCGCGCCCGTCTCGCCCGGCGCGGTGGCGGCGAAGCGGGAGGTGTCGGCGCCGATCAGGGTGACGAGCTTGGCGAAACGGTTCGGGCCGTATTTCTCGTCCTTGGTCACGTCGAATTCGAGGTTGAGCTGCACCTCGCAGAGCAAGCCGTTGGGCCGCACCTCCTGGGTAATGCGCGCGACGCCGCTCAGGCGGTCGTGCACCTCCTCGCGGCAGGCGGTGTTGTCGGGCCACAGATAGTAGTAGCGGCCGATCAGGTCGTAGTTGGCGTTGGATTCCTCGCGCCGCTTGAGGTCGTAGACCGCGACGACATCGCGCCCGCACGGATCGGCCGCTTGCGGCGTCATGCGCTGCACGCCCCGGTAGGAGGCCTTGAAGGCGACGGATTCGGCGAACCGCCTGGCTTGCTCGCAATCGCCCCGAAAGCTGTTCTGGGCCTGGGCCTGGGTCGCGCCCGCCAGGAGCAGGGCGGCGGTGGTCGCCGCGAAGGATCGCGTCGCTTTGATCATGGTCGGGTTCCTTGGCAGGTCGCGACGGCGCGCACTTGGCAGTAGTTGACGCCGTTCGGGCAAATGGTGTCGCCGGCGCGGACCGAGAGGGTGTCCCCGCCCTCGCTGTCGCAGGCGGCGCGGCCGGCCAGCTCTACCGAGGACGAGAAGTTCGTCGTCGGATCGACCTTGATGAAGGTCGAGGCGGTCCAGGTGCGAATGACGGGGGGCGGGACGGGCGCGATGGCGCGGCGAGGCGGTGTCGTCACCGGTGGGGCGCGGACGACCGGCGCGGCGACGCGCTTGGGCGGGGCGGCCTTGGCGGTTGGCGGCGTCGCGACGACCTTGGCCGGGATCTTGGCGGGCGGCTTGGCCTTGGGCGCGGGCTTCCGCGTGGGCGCTGGACTCTCCGCCGGCGTTTGCTTGATGGGCTGCTCCGCCGGAGGCTCCGGCCGCGCCGCGATCTCGACCGGCGGCGGCTTGGCGAGCGCGTCGATGCGAGCCAGGCCCCGCTCGCCCTCGCGCTGCAGGATCGAGGCGTCGCCGAGTTGGGCGACGCGGGCATAGAGGCCTCGCGCCTCGGCCAGTCGATCGGGGTCTCCGTCCGCCTGGGATTCCAGGAGCTGGCCCAGGGCGAGCACGGCGTCGGCGCGGCTGCCGGCGGCGGCCTGGCGAAGGCGCGCTTCGGCGGCGACAGGATCGGGCGCGCGGCCGCCTTCGCCACGGGCCAGCATCTGGCCGAGGGCCAAGGCCGCATCGTCGCGCGCCCGCGCCGTATCGGGCCGGCCGTCGTCCCCGGTCGCGGCGGCGCGTTGCAGCCAGCCCAGGGCTTGGTAGGCGTAGGCCCCGCGATTGGGGTTGGCCGTCTCGGCGGCGCGCAGGCGGTAGAAGGCGCCCAGTCGTTCCATGGCGGCCGGTTCGCCGGCCGAGGCGCGCGCCGTTGTCTCGGCGTCGAACCGTTCGGGCAGGCGCAGGCCCTGGGCCGGCGCATCCGCGCAGCGCAGACGCCAGCCGTCGGCGGCCGCGAGCCACTGGCAGCCGGCCGGCGCGGCGGCCTGGGGCGCATCGGCGCGCGTCGGAGCCGGCGGGCGTGAACCGAGTTTGGGCGCCACCAAGGCGACGGCCGCGACGGCCACGGCCGCGATCCCGGCCGCGCCGACCCACAGGCCAAACCGGCGACGGGCAGGCGCATCGCGGGCCAGCCTCAGCGGGGCCTCGATGGTTTCCCGTGGCGGCTCGACGGGATCGCGCTGGGTCGAGGGCAGGGGCGGCAGGTCAAGCGGGTGGGGCTCCGGCTCGGGCTCCGGCTCGGGCGGCGGGGTGACGGGAGGCGTCCTTGCCAGCCCGTCGAACCAGGCGCCGTCGGCGGCCTCGGCGCCGAGACCAAGGCCCGCGAGCCAGGCCGCCGCGCTGTTCGGACGGGCCGTCGCGACCGGCGCGAGGCCGGCCTCGATCCCGGCGCGCAAGGCAGGGGACGCGGTCGCCTCGGTCGGCCAGGCGTTGTCCCCGCCCACGCGGGCGGCGAGGTTGGCGGCCGGCGGCGCGCGGCCGGTCAGCAGGCGCTGGAGAAGGGCGCTGGCGGCATAGAGATCCGCGGCCGGGCCGATCGGATGCCGAAGGGCGCCGTCATGGGCTTCCGGCGGCGCATAGCCCGGTTCGACCAGGCCGCGCTGGCCGCGCAGGGCTCGGAAGAAGGGACGACGATCGACCATGAAGCCGGTCAGGCGAACCTCGCCATCGCCGACCAGCACGGCTCGGGGCGACAGGTCTCCGTGAACAATGCCGATGGCGTGCAGTTCCTCCAGCGCCCTCGCCAGGCGGTGGGCGAAGGCGGCGACGACCGGCTGGGACACGGGCCCGGGATGATCGGCCAGCCACGCCTCGAGCGTCACGCCCGCGGGCCTTTGCAGCCAGAAGCAGCCCTCCGCCGACCGGACGACCGCCTCGACCGGCAGGGCCGCGTGGGGCGCCGCCTCCCGCAGTCGTTTCCCGAGCGCCTCGAACTCATCCAGCGCCGCCGCATAGGCTTCGGCCGCCTCGGGGATCGCCGTCAGGCGGCCGCCGGCTTCTAGCACGGCGCCTTCCGGGACGAAGCGCACGGCCTCCAGCGGCTCTCCCCCTCCATCGGCCTGAAGGACGGAGAAGGTCTCCAAGGCGCCCTCGCGACGCAGCGCCGTCAGGCGCAGCGGCTTGCGGAAGCCATCGACCTTCAGGCGGAGCGGCGCTTCGGCGTGGAGGAACGTCATGGGATCTCTCCACAATCGGCGACGGCCCGGGTCGCCGCCTCGATGATCCGGTCCGCCTCGGGCGCCGACGGGGTCTCGACGGGCGCCAGGGCGACACGGATCGGCGTGTCCGAACCATCACGACGCCAAACGCTTTCCGCGCCGCCGCCGTTCAGGCCCAGCGTGGCGCGCATCAGCGCGGGGTCGCCGGCGAGGCCGGAACAGGCGAAGAAGTGCGGCCAGTCGCGGGCGGCGGGGCTGTCGGCGGCGACCTTGACGGTGAGCCATCGCGGGGCCTCGGCCTCGACACGCGGGGCCGGCGACGGCCGGGCCATCCAGGCGCCAAGTCCGATGGCGGCCAGCCACAGCGCGACGATCGCGAGGAAGGGCGCCCAGCGCTTCATGTCCCGCTCCCCGCGATCCAGGCATGGGCCCCGGGCGAGCGCAGGATCGCCGCGGCGATCGCCAGGGCCGGGCTCTCGGCTTGGCGCTTGTCCTGCAGATTGACCACGATGGTCAGGCCCCGCGCCGGCCGGCCGTCCGCCTGGCGCACGGCGACGACGGCGATGGCGTGACCGTCGAGCAGCGGCGGCTCGGCCGGCCGAAGCGGAAGGTCGACGACACGGCCGTCCGGCAGGGGTTCGAAGTCGCTGGGCTGGCAATGGCGATAGCCGCAGGCATGGCGCTGCATTTCGGCCGCCGCCTCCCGCGCCAGGTCAGGCCGCCCGGCGACCCGGACCCGGCAGCGGGTCTCCTTGAGCTCCAGGATCTGCCGTGTCGCCTCGGCCTGGTCGCGGGGGGCGACGAAGCCGAACTTGAGCGTCCCGGCGGCCGCGTCCCATCGCAGGCCGCAGTCGCTGCGGGCCAGCTGCCGCAGCAGGGCCGCGCCGGGCTCGCTGGGGGCCTCGCCGGCCACCTTCATGGTGCCCGTCTTACCGAACAGGGTCACGTCGGCGCCGTAGCCCATGCCGGCGAATTCGCGGCCGAGCCAGGCGGCGGTGCCGCTCTTGACCACGCGCGACAGGCCTTCGAGCACGGTCGCGCGCGTCCCCGGGTTGCGCATCGGCAGGTCGTCCGCCGGCGGACTGGCGGCGGGGGTGAAGCGGGCGCGCACCTGGCGGCCGGTGACGATCCGCGAATAGACCTCGGCCATCTTGACCGTGCTCCAGGTCGAGCGGCTGCCGCCCAGCACGGCCATCAGATAGTCGTTGCGGAACGAGGCGATGGCGTCGAAGCCCAGGCGCTCGCGCTCGGGCGAACCGCCGGCCAGGGGCGAGGCGCAGGGCGGCGTCGCCCCGGTCAGGCCGCGCCAGACGGCGACGTCGTAGCGGCAGCCGCCGCCCTGGCCGGCGTCGAGCTCGAACAGCCGGGCCAGGCGATCGGGCCAGGCCGGACCCCGTCCGGGCGGGGGGCGCAGGATCCAACCGAACGGCCCCGGCGTGGTCGCCTCGCCGAAGACCGGCAGGGGCGGCGTGTCGGTGCGGCTGCGTCCCTCCAGCGACCAGGCCTCCACGGGCGGCGGTTGGACGCGCGGCGCCGGCGACGGCCCGGAGAGGTCGCGATAGGCCAGCATCATCAGCGCCAGGGCGTATCGGTTGTTGGAGTGCTCCAGGAAGCTCGGGAAGTCGGTCATGCCGAGGCCGTGGTTGTCGAACCCGCCCTTGCCGAGATCCATCCCCAGCACCGTGCGGACCCGGCCGGTGGCGCCGCCCTGCATCTTCAGGGTCGCCAGGGCGGGGTCGGCGTCGAGGATCGCCATCGAGAACGGCCCCTTGGCCATCGAGCCGACGGGCAGGCGTTCGAGATTGTGGTTCTGGGCGATCAGGTTCTGGCCGCGACGCGTGCGGCGCTGGGCGGGCGCGAGATCGGCTTCGGCCAGAGGCCAGGAGGCGACGGCCAGCACCTGGCCGCTGGTGGTGTCCATGACCGTCACCGCGGCCTTGAAGGCGTCGGCGGGTTCAGGCTTGGCGTCGGGCGGTCCGCTGGACCGCACGGTGGCGACGCCGGCGGCCAGGGCGTCCTGCGCCGCCTGTTGCAGGCGCGCGTCGAGCGACAACCGCAGGGGCGCGGGCGGTCGACCGGCCATGACCCGCTCGAGCGGTTGAGCCAGGGGCCGCAGGGCGGGGAAGTAGGCGCGGGCCCCGGAAGGCTCGCTGTGGGCGATGTCGGCCGCGCCGCCATCGAGGCGCAGGCGCAGCACCGACTGGCCGGTCCGCAGGGTGAGGGTTTCACCCGGGGCCAAGGGCGTGAGGGTCACATCGCCATCGGCGCGCGGCCGCACGTCGCGGGCGCCCACCCGGATCTCCAGGATCGACGGGACCTGCACACGCACGACGGCCTGGTCGCCGACCAGGATCAGCGACCCGATGGCGTGTGGCGGCGCGTCGCCGTCCTTCAGGCAGATGGAGAGGGCGCGGCGCGGTCCGGGCGCGCTCACGCGGCGCGTCGGCATCAGGATGTCGCAAGCGGGGGCGGGCGCGCCCCGTGGCTCGAGCAGGATCGGGGTCGGCGACGGATCGCCGAGCGGCAGCAGGCGCAAGCCCGGCGCCGGACCGCCGCGGAACTGGATCGGCCCGCTCCAGGCGCCGCCGCCCGTGAAGGGCCGGTCGATATGGTGGGCGTAGGGATCGATGCCCTCGACCCATTGGCCGTCGTCGCTGAGGCGCCAGACCGACGGATCCTGCAGGTCGCCGCGCAGATAGGAGGCGTTGACGAAGGCGCGCAGGCGCCGGTCCCTGCCGACCGGTCCGTCGCGCAGGACGATCCGGGGCTCGCCCTCGGCGTCGTAGCGGACCGCCAGCCACTGTCGCTGGGCGATGGCGTCGACCAGGCGGTCGTAGCCGCTCGTAAGGCCCTGGCCCGACGGCCGACCGAGGGCGGCGAGCACCGCCGGCGCGCCGGCCACCAGGCCGATGATGGCGGCCAAGGGGCCGGCGATGGCGAGGGCGCGGAGCCAGGCCGCGCCGCGTTTCGGCCGGCGGCTCATCGCTTCGCCTCCGACGACCGTTCGGCCAGGCCCCAGACGGCGAGGGCGAACAGGATCGCGCCCTCCAGCAGGTCGCCGCCGGAGGTCGGCGCCAGGAGGTAGGCGTTGCGACCGGTGAAGGGGACCAGCTGCAGGTTGGCCAGGGTCATGTAGGCGGCCGCGCCGAACAGGCACCACAGGGCCAGAAGTCCGGTGGCGCGCCGCGTGTCGAGGGACGCCGAGCGGGTCATGGCTCCGACGGCGATCGGCGCGGCGGCCAGCAGGGCCAGGAACAGGCCGGTCGCCAGGCGTCCGAACGGCGACATCAGGTGGACGGCGGTGAGGTTGTCGGTCGCCTGCACGGGCTTGAGGGCGGTCAGGTTGGCGGGCGACAGATAGCCGCGTCCGAACACGGAGCCGGTGTAGTCGGAAAGCTGCGCCGACCAGACCTTGAGACCCTCGGCCTCGGTGGAGACATCCGACCCCAGGGCCTCGGGGGCGGCGATCAGATAGAGGCGCAGCAGGTTCTGGCTGGCCTTGGCCTGGCCCTCCAGCGAGGCCAGGGCCTGTTCGTCGCTGAGGCCGCGCGACATCTGGGCGGTTTGGCCGAGGCGGTCGGCGCGGGCGGCCCCGATGGCGCCAAGGGTCGGCAGCACGAGGAGGGCGGCCATCGCCGCGGCCGCCGGCGCCGCCCACGGCAAGCGCGCGATGCGTCGACGCCAGGCCAGGCCGGCGGCGACCCCGGCGATCGGCAGGAACATCAGGGCGTAGCCGCTGTCGCGCACGGTGAGCGGGACGACAAAGGTGGCCATGGCCAGCAGCGCCCAGAAGGCGATCGGGCGACCCCACCCCTCCGGCCGGGCTTGGCTGGCGGCCAGCAGGCGGCCGAAGCCGAGCAGGATCAAGGGCGTATAGACGACGCTGATGGCCAGCACCGTGACCCCAAGGTCGATGCGCTCCTTCCAGCCGACCGCCCCGACCGCGAGCCGGACGAGGAGGACGATGACGAGCAGCACGGCGCCGGACAACCATGGCGATCCGGGCTTCTGGGGCGCGCGGCGACCCAGGGACGCCGGCGGCGCGCTGACGGCGCGCCAGAGCAGGGCGAGGCCCCAGCCGGCCAGCAGCAACAGGCTCAGGACGCTGAGGTGGCGGGTCCAGGCCAGGACCGCGAAGGCGGCCAGCGGTGGGGCCAGGTCGAGCGTCAGGTCGCCGGGCCTGCGCGGCTCGCCGGCCCGCGCCCAGGCCAGCAGGGCGGCCGGGACGGCGACATAGGCGATGGCGGCGTCGCCGAGGATCTCGCGCCAGTCCAGAGTCGGATCGGCCTGGGCGGCGGCGAGGCCGATCAGCAGGCGCAGGGCGAGCAGCAGTTGCAGCAGGCTCAGGATCGCCCACAAGGTCGGGCGGCGGTGGAAGAGGTCCCGGCAGACCAGGAGGACGCCGGCGGCCCAGGCCAGGACGATCAGCATCGCGGGCCAGGGCGCGGCCAGCCGGTCGAGCGTCAGATGCGCCGTCCGCAGGGCGGGTCCGGCGGCCGGGACATCCAGCTTGGCGTGGGTGAAGCGGCCGCAGGCTGGCCCCTGGGGCAGAAGCGGCGCCGCGCGAAGGGCGTCGGCCGTGAGGCCGCCGACGACGGCGGCTTCGAGCCCAAGGCGGCGTGGCGCCGCGCCGCGCTCGCAGCGGCCGACGACTTCGGTCGGCGGGGTCGCGAAGCTGATCTGGGCCTGGCCGTCGCGCTCGGCCAGGATCACGCTGCGGCGAAGTTGCAGGCGGCCCCGTCGGTCGTCCGGTCCGTCAAGGACGCCGTCGACGAAGCGCGGCTCGAAAATCTCGGCCCGAATCCCCGCGCCCAGCGGGATGGCGGAGGCCGGCGCATAGGGAACGACCCGTCCGCCCCGCGCGATGCGCGCGCCCGGATCGGCCAGGATGATCGCCCAGGCCGAGCCGCGAAAGCCGCCGCGCTGGAACAGGAAGCTGCGGGTTGGAGCGCGCGCGGCGCCCTTGCCGACACAGAGCCAGCGGTCGCAGTCCGCGAGCCCGGCGGCGACCTCGCCGGCGCTCGGCCGGGGGAAGAAATCGCGCAACGGATGGATCGCCTGCAGGGGCGTCCAATCGTTGACGCCACTGAAGGCCAGCAGGGTCTTGCGCTCCGGCATGGGCGGACCGGCGGCGGTCGCGGGGCGGGGCGTCACCGCGCCGTCGCGCCACTCGGCCGGAACCAGAACGCGCCCGCGCAGGACGGCCCACGGCGCGCCGTCGCGCTCGCAAGGCGCCTGGACGCAGACGGCGTCGCCCGGGGCGAAGGCCAGGGCGGTGGGCCAGGTGAGGCGTCGACCCTGGCGCAGGCCGATCACGACCTGCGGGGGCGCCGTGTCGGAGCCGGCGATGACCAGCGCGAGGGGCGGGGTGTCGCCGCTGCGGGAAAGATCGGGCTCGACCGTGGCGAAGCCGGCGGGCAGGCGGGGCGTGACGAGGTCGTCGCGACTGGCGTCGCCGCCGATCCGCAGCGGGAACTGGCGGACCTCGGCCGTCAGCCGCAGCAGCGATACGCGAAGCTCGCCCGTGCGGCCCTGGACGGCCGCCGTCGACAGGCATCCCAGCATCAGGGCCGCCGGCGCGGCGATCCCGACGACCAGGGCCGCGACCCGCGCGGCCGAGGGCTTTCGCCGCGCCGAAGCGCCGTCGCTCGCCACACGCCAGAACGCCAGGCCAAGCGCCAGGCAGACCGCACCCAGCAGGACGCCGCTCATCCGCTGCCCGCCCTCCGCGCCGCCCCGAACGTGGACCGGCCCAGCAACCGCCAACGGTCATGGGTTCGCTTGAGGGCCAGGAGGCGCCAGAGGGCCAGGCCGAGGCCCGCGACGGACACCGCGATCAGGCACGGCCAGCCGAGGCGCGGACCGAGGGCCACGATCACCGGCGAGACCGCGGTGACGCGCGCCATGGGCGCCGCGCAAAGGCCGGAGTCGTTGCGCGCCAGGGCTCGCCGGGCCTCGCGGAAGGCGGGATCGGCGTCCATGCCGCCGCCCTGGCAGAGGTTGCGCCTCAGGGCCGCGGCTTGCGGCGTGTCGCCAAGGGCCGCCAGGCGTTCGGCGAAGGCCGGGGTCGGCGATGACCAGGGCTCCAGTTGCGACAGGCCCAGGCGCTCGATCCAGGGGCCGCCGCCACGGGTCGGCGCCGCGCCGACCGTCGCCGTTCCAAGACTGGGCGTCAGGCCGCAAGCCCAGGCGACCGCGATCATGGCCAGCACGGCCACGAGGCCGTTGGTGACCAGCCGCCAGGGTCCGCCATGCCGGTTCATGGGGCGGGCTCCGCGAGCGAGGCCTCGGCCGCCGGGCGTCGTCGGAACAGGCCCGCCACGCCGTCCCAGGCGCGCCGCTTCTCGGTGTGTTCCTTCAGGCGCATCAGGGCGCGGATCAGTTCGGTGACCCCGACGTGGCCCAGCCTGTAGTTGATGGTCTTGGACCCCCGGGCCACGCCCTCGAAGGCCGTGGCGAACTGGAAGCTGGCGAAGGCGAACCATTCGTCGATCTGGCGGGCGACCCCGGGGCGCAGGGCGTTGAGGGTCGCGAAGGCGTCGGCCTTGTGCGGTTCGCGCCGAAGGATGCGCAGCAGGTGAGCCGCGCGCGGATGGCCCTGCAGAAGTCTGCGGATCGGCAGCTGCACCGCGTCCGAACGATGGGTGAGGTCGTCGCTCTTGGAGAGGACGATGAACATCGGCTTGGCGGGCTTCTTGCGCTCGGCGTCGCGGCTGCGATCAAACACGGCGTAGGCGTCGATCGAGGGATCCAGATCGGGGCCGCCACGCTCTTCCATCACCACCATCAGCTGGGCCATGAGGCCGACGCCGCTGATATATTCGCCGAGTTCCTCGTGCTTGGAGGCCAGGCGCTGCATCGCCTGCTCGACCCCCCCTTCCAGCAGGCGACGGCGCTCGCGGACCAGGGCCTTGAGCTTGGCCTGCGCCTTGCCATCGCCCGCCTCCGTCGCCTTACGCGCCTGCGAGATCAAACGCTTGAGCGCATCGGTCCGTTCGATCAGCGCCTGGGCCGGCGGCAGGCTGGCGGGGTCCACGGGCGCGGTCCCGCCGGCGGCGGCGCGTCGCCAAAGGACGTCGTGGGCCAGCTCCGACAGCAGGGTCTCGTCGGCGGGCAACAGGGTCAGGAAGGCCTGGCCGGTATAGATGACGTGCCGCATCAGGGTGTTGGACTCGCCGAGGAACGAGCCCTCCACCGCGCGCAGGAAGCGCTCGCCCGGAATGTCGATGACGTAGAAGTCGTTGGCGCCCTTGCGGAAGCGGTGGGCCGTGAAGAGCACGGTGTTCTCGACGTCGCCGGGCGGAGCGCGACGCGGATAGCAGGCATAGGCGTCGCCCTCCTGAAGCTCGTACTTCAGTCGGTTGAGGAACCAGGTCTTGCCGGCGGTCGGAAAACCCAGCAGCACGACGGTGAACACGCCGGACTCGCGAATGCGGCGCAGGGTCTCGACGTCCAGCTCGCGGGCGGCGTGGCCGACGATCGGGCCGTTGGCGGTGGCCTCGTCCTCTGGCGGCGCGGGCGCGAAGGAGGGCAGTTCCGCCGCGGCGGCCGCCGCCTGATCGACCTTTTGCTCGACGAGCGCGCGCAGGCTCTCGCTGAGGCCCTCGGGCGCCTGCGGCTCTGTCGACGCCGGGGGCGGCGGCTGGAGCGGCGGGGTCATGCGGCGAAGGGTGTCGATCACCTCGCCCATGGTCACCCCGGGGGTGGGAGCGTCCAGGGCGCGGACCGCCGGCGTCGGCGCGCGGCCTTCGGCCAGGGCGCAGTGCGGGCAGTCGGCGAAGTCCTCTCCCGAGAACTCGTTGGTGCAGATCTCGCAATAGATCATGGCGCCGTTCCCCCCGCGCTGGCCGCGGCGACGAGGGCCCACGCGGCGCGGGTGAACTCGTCCGGGCGCTGGGCCTGGCGCAGGCCAGTGGGAATGGCCCGCGCCGCCAGCGTGGCCGAGAGCTCCGGGGCGAAGGTCCTGGCGGCCGCCAACACGCCCGGATCGGCGAGGGCGGCGTCCGCGCTGGTCGGCGGCTTGGCCAGCAGGGCCGAAAGGCCGGCGCGAACCCGGGCCCCGTCCACGGCGGGACGCAGGCAATGCAGGCGCAACAGGGTTCCGGCGAGCCGGCGTGCGTCCTCGTCGTCCAGGCGGGCCAGGGCGGCGTCCAGCACGGTGTCGAGGAAGGCGGGACCGGCGACGATGACGGACTCGGCGAAGGCGGGCTCGGCCGCCAGCTGGGCCGCCCACAGGCGCGCCACCTCGGCGAGATCGAGGCGACCGGCGATGTCGCCCAGCCAGGCGGCGATGGCGGGCCTGGCCATCACCGCGTCCAGGCCGGGCAAGGCCGTCAGGGAGACCGGGTCCGGGCCGTCGATCAGGCCGCGCACATAGAAGGCGGCGCCCTCGGCGTCGGCGACGGCGACCAGGGCGTTGAAGGTCTCGGACACGCCATCGCGCAACGCCGCGCTGACCGCGTCGGCGCCGTCGGCGTGGCGCATCACCGCGCGCAGCAAGGCGATCATCGCCGGGGGCGCCAGGTTGGCGCAGGCCGAGGCGATCTCCTCGAACATCACGTCGTCGGCGGGCAGGCGCGCCTTGTCCTGGGACCATTGCACCGAGCGCAGGGCGGCGGCGGCCGGTTCGCGCTCCGCGATCGCCGCGAGCTTCAGCCACGCCTTCCAGGCCAGGGACGGTTCGGCGAGGGCCTTGAGCGACAGAAGTTCATGCGTCGCCTGGAACGCCGCCGGACTTTCGGCCGAGGCGTGGGTCACCAGCTTGAACACGCGGGCGGGGTCGAGATCGCCCGCCGGCGCGATCAGACTGGTGCTGGCCCAGCCGGTGATGCGCGCCCGGTGGGCGGGGGAGTCCACGCCCTCGACCAGGGCGCGGAGCGTGGCTTCAGGATCCCCCTCGCCGACATCGACGGCGACATCGCCCCAACCGACGCGCGGCGCGGCGATGGGGCGGACCAAGGGCTTCGCGAGTTCGTTCGGCGAAATCAGGATCGGTTTGAGACCGAAGGCGGCGTCCTCGGGTTCGGGCAACAGGGCCAGCAGGCGCGGCGAGGCCCAGTCGAGCGCTTCGAGCAGGGCGGCGTCGACGATCAGCAGATGGGCGACGGCCACGGGCCCCAGCTCGCCCTCGCCCAGATGGCGCGCCCTGGCCACGGCGAAGGACGAACTGTCGGCGGCCAGCGGCAGCATGGCGACGAAGCGGAGGCGTCGCAGCATGGCCCATCCGGCCAGCGAGAGCGCGAAGTCGGCCAGGCGGGCCTGGCTCTCGGAGGTCAGGCGCGGACCGGCGTAGCGGCGCAGGCCGTAGTTGCGGCCTTGGGCCTTCGGGCCGATGACGGCGGTGGGGGCCAGGGCGGTCATCGCGGCGTCGGCGCTGTCGAAGCCGGGGGCGGCGTGGCGGCGCCGACCGGCTGGGTCGAACCGGGCTTGGCCTCATCGCTGGCCGGGGCGGGGCGCCCCAGTTCGCGCGGCGGCGGGCGCGTGGCGGGCTTGGCGGCCTTGGCGGGCTTGGCGGAGTCGGGCTCGGGACGCTTGGCGCGGACGATCGGCGGCGGCGTGGCGGCCGGGACCGAGGCGGTTCGCGCCGGCTCGTCGACCGGCGGCGCGATCGGGGCGATGGGCGCGGCGGCGCCTGTCGCCGGCGTGGCGGGGAGGGCGCCTTCGGTCCGCCCCATCCGCAAGCCGAGCAGGAAGGCGACGGCCAGCAGGGCGGCCGCGGTGATGGCGAGCAGGCCCAGGAGCCAAGGGCGGAGATGGTCGCCAGTCTTGCCCCGGCGTTCTAGCGCCTCGACGATCCGATCAGCGGCGTCGGCGGCCAGGACCTGGTGCTGTTCGGCGACAGCGGTTCTAGCCGCTTCGCTCACCGCGCGGGTCAGGGCGGTCGACATCGGCCCGTCCGGGTCGTCCTTCACCGCCTTCCCGGCCCATTCCAGGATCAGGGCCGCGAGTTCGCGCCGCAGAAGTTCGACGTCTGGAAAATGGCCGTCCGCCATCGCTCGATCCTTGTCGCCGTTGGGCAAGCGGAGACGGTCGCAAGCCCATCAGAGGGCTTGCCGTCCGCGAGGATCGGAGCATCCGCCTTCCAACATGAAGCGCGCCTGAACAAGCGTGGCCGTGGGCTGGGCGAGGCGTCGCGGGCCTTGGCCCGGCGCGGTCGTCAGGATCGGCTAGCGTTTGCGAAAGCGCTTGGCTTCGGCCTCGAGCTTGGACATCCAGGCTTCCGGCTCGATGCTTTCCGGCTTGAAGGGCAGGGTTCCGGCCACGCCTCGGATCGCCAACCACAGCGGCGCGCAGAAATGGCCCAGGACGCGCAAGGGGCGGCGCTTGTCGTCGGTGACGTCCCAGCCCACGGCCTCGAACGCGGCGACTTGCGCGGCCGGAGGGTGGGTTTCGACGTCGTCCCAGTCCGACGGTCGCGCCACCGCCTCGGCCTCGTCCGGGGTCAGGCCGAACAGGGCGCTGACGCAGGCGTTGATCTCCGGAAACTCGGCCCGGGCCTCGGATTCGGCGAAGTCTCGCTTCAGCAGCGCCCTGTATTCCAGGTCGCTGACGCCAGGGAGGTCGATCAGGCGCCGCGGCGCATCAGGCTTGCTCGTCATGCCTCCGGCGTAGCGCGTACGGGTCTCGCTGGCCAGCGGTCAGACGCATCGGGGCCCCGGAGCCGGATGCTCACGCGTGAGACGGCGGCCGTCAGCTGATTCCCTGCCCCATCTGCGATATGCCCGACAGCAAACCCGCCATCAGCAGGCCGAGAAACACGCCCATCGACACGATGAGCGCCGGCCCCGCGATCTGGCCGATGGCGCGGATGCGCCGCAGGGCGCCGTCTTCTTCCAGCGTTCCGCCGCGACTGAGCATCTGACCCAGGGAGCTCGACGCCTCGCCGACGGCCGCCAGACGAACGATGGCGTTGGGAAAGCCCTTCACGCGCGACAGGGCCGCGGACAACGACTCTCCCTGGCGCACCTTCACCCCGACCAGGTCGAGGCGCTGACGGGCCACGCCGACGCCGATCGCCTTGGTCGCCAAGCGCAGCGCCTCGTTCATCGGGGCGCCGGCCGCGAGCATGGTGCCCAGGGCGATCGAGAAGCCGCCATAGACCACGCTGGAGGCGGTGCGCTGGGCTGGGCCGTCCAGGAACAGGCGCTCCATCGGCGCGGTCAGCCATTGAAGCTTGGCGGCCAGGCCAATAGCGCCCCCGGCGAGCGCGAGACTGGCCAGGACGAACAGGCCGAAGTCGCGCAGGAAGTCGCTCGCGGCGATCATCATCTGCATCGCCGCGGGCGGCTCGCCGCCAAGATCGGCGACCAACGGCGCGAGGGTCGGTACGATCACCAGGAGGATGACCAGCAGCGCGGCCACGGCGCTCAGCAGCACGAAGGCGGGGTAGGCAAGCACCGAGACAAGCTGCTCGCGTAGCTTCAGGCGGGCCTCGACCATTTGGGCGGTGCGCCGCAGGCTGCCCGGCAGGTCGCCGGAGGTTTCCCCGGCGGCGACCAGCGCGGCCACGAGCGCCTGGTGACGGCTGAAGCCACGGCCGAAGGCGCGGTCGAGGGCCTCGCCTCCGCCGATGTCCTTGGCCAGGGCTTGGCAGACCTGTTGGATCGCGGGCCGGTCGGCGCGCGCGCCCAGAATCGCCAGCGCGGTCCGGATGTCGGCTCCGGCGACCAGCAGCTCGGCCAGATTGCCGAGCAAGTCGGCGGTCTCGCGGTCGCCGAGGCGGCCCACGGACGCAAGTTTCTTGTTTTTGGCGGGCTTGATCCAGAGCGGCGCCAAGCCGTCGGCGCGAAGCATCATGAAGGCCTCGGCCTTGCTGGACGCCCCTACCAGGCCCTTACGGTCGCGACCGGTCGCATCGACGGCGCCATAGGCGAACTGACGCTCGCTAGCCATCGATCACCGCCATGACGTCCTCGACCGTCGTGACTCCGGCGAGGGCCTTGCCCAGGCCATCATCCAGCATCGAGCGCCAACCGTTGCGCTTGGCGATCTCTTCCACTTCCGCGCCGGAGCGTCGATCGGCGATCGCGCGCAAGAGCGGCTCGTCGACCACGAAGGCCTCTGCGATCGGAACGCGTCCACGAAACCCGGTCTGCTTGCAGGCGCGGCAGCCGACGGCCTTGGGAACCCGCTCGGGCGCCTCGAGGCCGGCCCGTTCGATGAACAGGATCTCGCTCTCGCTTGGCGGGGCCTCGGTGGCGCATTTCGGGCAGAGCTTGCGCACCAGCCGTTGGGCCACCGCGCCCTTGAAGCCCGCCGCGAGCTGGTAGGGCTCGACGCCCATGTCGCGAAGGCGAGGCAGGACCGCCAGGGCGTCGTTGGCGTGAACCGAGGCCAGCACCAGATGGCCGGTCATGGCCGCCTGGATGGCGACGGCGGCCGTCTCGGGATCACGGATTTCACCCACCAGGATGATGTCCGGATCCTGGCGCAGGAAGGAGCGCAGGGCCGTAGCGAAGGTCAGCCCCAGGTGGGGCGCGGTCTGGGTCTGGGTGACGTGGTCGAAATGGTATTCGACCGGGTCCTCGATGCTGAGCATCTTGCGCTCGAGGCCCACGAAGGACTGCAGGACCGCGTAGAGGCTGGTCGTCTTGCCGCTGCCGGTTGGCCCCGTCACCAGGAAGATGCCGTGGGCCGATCGCGTGGCCTGTCGAATGACGTCGATCACGTTCGGGCTGAAGCCCAGGGCGTCGAGGTCCAGCGGGACGTTCGAGCGATCCAGCAGACGCAGAACCGCCGCCTCGCCGAAGACCGTGGGCGAGGTCGCGACGCGAACGTCCACCTGGCGGCCCTGAACCACGAAGCTTGTCCGCCCGTCCTGCGGCAAGCGTCGTTCGCCAAGGTTGAGGTTCGCGATCACCTTGATGCGCGAGACCGCGGGCGCGGCGAGGTCCAGCGACACCACCTTGTGCTCGATCAAGCGTCCGTCGACACGCAGGCGGATGCGGAAGTTGTGGCGGGTCGGTTCGAAGTGGATGTCGGACGCGTTGGCGGCGATGGCCGCCTCGAAGGCGTCGGCCACCAGACGCGAGCCCGCGCCGTCCGAGGCGCGGTCGGACACTAGGTCGATCTCGTTGGCCAGCCGCCGCTCGTCGGGCGCGGCGTCGACCGTCTCGCCGCCGAACGCGCGGTCGAATTCGCGTCGCCATTCGGCGGGGCGGGCGGCTAGCACCGTGATCGTGCAGCCGGTGGCGAAGACCAGGCCCGACAGCGCCTCGTCGTCGAGCGGGTCGCACGCCGCGCAGAGCATCCGCTGCTGGTCGCGCTGGATGGGAAGCAGGCGCGCGCGCCGGAGATAGTCCGCCGACACGCCGATCTCGCTGGTCGCGATGGACACGGGCTGACGCGATGGCGTCCAGACCTCGCAGGCTCCGGTGCTCGCATAGGCCTCGGCGAGGTCATCGTCCGAAAGGCTGCCGAGTTGATTGAGGACCTGTTCCACCGGCTGGCGCGTACGCGCGGCCACGACCTCGGCGCGCGCGACCGCGGCGGAATCCACCAGACCCTCGGCCGTGAGATGGGCGAGCACCTCGGCGCGCGATCGTTCCAGGTTCGGCGCGCCCATCATGTCAACAACTCTGGCCAAAGGCGCCACTCGCGGCCAAGGCCGACCAGCAGGGCGCTGAGCGCGATCCAGGGGCCCAGGGCAAGTCGCCGATCGGCCGGCTTGGTGGCGGCGGCGAAGGCCAGGCCCATCAGGGACGCGAGCGCCAGCATCGGGGCGCTCAAGGCGCCGAGCCAAAGCGCCAGGGCGGCCGCGAGCTTCACATCGCCCAGTCCAAGGCCGGCCGCGCCGCCACGTCGGGCGCTGAGGCGATTGACCGCCAGCAGCGAAAGACCGACGACAAGGGCCGCCAGAACACCCGCGACCAGCGCGTCGCGGGCGACAGCGAGGCCCAGGCCCGCCAGACCCACCAGCCCTGTCAGGAGGTTGGGCAGGCGAAAGATCTTCGCGTCGATCACGGCGGCGGCGAGCAGGGCGAAACCCAGCACGCCGAGGAGCGCGCTCTGGCCGAGGCTCGGGGCCGCGACGACCAGACACCCGATCATCCCGCCCGCGATTTCTCCGGCGGGATGAACAGGATCGATCGTCGCCCGACAGCCGGCGCAGCGGCCGCCGAGCGCCGGGTAGGACACGAACGGGGCCGTCTGCGCGAAGGTCAACGGGATACGGCAGGCCTCGCACGCCGAGCGGCCGACAAAGGCTTGCTCGCCGCGAGTCCGCCGAAGCGCCCAATTCGTCACGAAGCTTCCGACCACGCCGCCCAGGACAAACCCGGCCAGAGCGTTGGCAAGCGGTGGCGTCAAGGCGCGGTCAGATCCCGGTTGGCGCCGTCGCCGCCCGCGGCGCCATCCGCGCCGAGGCTGCGGACGGTGAAACCCTGGCCGGTCGTGTCGAGCGTGTACTGAACGCTTCGCCCCCAGGGATCCTGAAGGTAGCGCGCGTTCTTCAAGTAGGGACCTGTCCAGCCCTCGACATCGTCCGTCGTCGCCACGAGGGTGTTCAGGCCTTCGGATTGGGAGGGATAGCGGCCGACGTCACTGCGGAAGGTTTCCACCGCGGCGGAGATCGTCTGCAGTTGCATCTGGGCGGTCTTGGCTCGGGCCCGCTGCATGTTGCCCAGCAGGCTGGGCGTCAGGACCGCCGCGATGAGCGCGATCACGCCGATCACCACCAGCATTTCGGTCAGAGTATAGCCGTCGTCGGCCTCGCCTAGCCAGCGGCTAGGCCGTTTAGCAGTTCCTCGCAAGCTTGTAGCTCCCCCGTCAGGTCGGTTCGATAAAGACGCCGCGTAACAGTTGCAGCGGGGCGAAGCGCATCGCCGGTGAACCGCACGATCCTATTGTCGCGCCATCCATCGGGGGTTGCAATACTCACGCGCCAAACCTCCCCGATGCGCCAGGAAGGCGGAAGTGGTCCCGGGCCCGGCTCGGCGGGCGCCACGAAATCATAAGTGCTCCGTACACTGAAGGCCGAGATGAACCTCGGCGCGCAAGCGCGCCAGAGCGGCGCGGCGTCCAGGTCTCCAACGGCCGTCTCGGGGCCGGCCGTGGCCAATCGTCCCCGCAAGGCCGGGGCGTCGGTCACGCCCAACTCGGCGAACACCGCCTCGGGCAGATCCGCCGCCGGCGCGAAACCAAGCTTGTCGGCCTCTTCCTCGGCGAGGATGTCCAGGCGACCGGCCTCTGACGCGACGGTCCAGTGATAGGGACCCTCGCGCTGGCTGGAAACGATGGCGGCGGCGGCCAGCAGGTGGCCGCCATCGAGAACGGCTTGCCGCCGAAGCTCCGAGAACTCACGCCGCGCCGCGCGCAGCTCCGAAACGCTTCGGGCCAGCAAGGCCGCGGCGATGGTGCAGATCGTCAGGGCGATCACCAGCGCCGCGGGTGTGGCGTAGCCCGCCTCGGGATCGTTAGCGCTGGGGAAGGAGGCCACGGCGCTGCAGTTCGTTCATGTCCTGATAGAGGTCGGTCATGGCCGCGCTGGTCGACGGCTCGTCGCGCAGGATCTTGGCGGACATCAGCACGATCAGCTCGGTTCGCGACAGGTTTCGGCCGCTGCTGCTGAACAGATCTCCGACGATCGGAATGGACTTGAGCCCCGGCACGCCGGAGCGCGATTCCGAAAGATTAGTGCTGATCAGGCCGCCCAGCGCCACCACGCCGCCGCTCTGCAGCGTCAGCGCGCTCTCGAACCGCCGCTGCTGGATGGTCGGCGAGTCGATGCTGGAAGAGGATGTCTTGGCGACCGAACTGACCTCCTGGGACACCTCGAGACTGACGCGATCCTCGCCGCTGATGCGGGGGGTCACCGACAGCAGAACGCCCGTGCTGCGATAGTCGATCGAATTGAGCAGGGGCGCGCCGCCGTTGGAGGTGCTCTGCTGCGACTGGCTGACCGTCGGAACCTGATCGCCGACCTGGATCCGCGCGGTCTTGTTGTCCAGGACGATGATCTTCGGCGCCGAAACCACCTGGATGGCGGCCACCGATCCCAGGGCATTGACCGCCGCCTGGATATTGCCGTGCAGGAAGGTGACCGACGCGCCGGGATAGCTGGGGGTCACCGCGCCGGTCTTGTTGTTGATGCTCGTGAGCTTGAAGTCGCCCGACAGCACCGACCAGTCGACGCCGAACCGGAAATCGTCGCCCAGCGTGACCTCGACGATCGACGCCTCCACCAGGACCTGGGCCGGAAGGCGATCAATTTCCGCCAGGATGCGCTGGGCCTTCATCCAATCGCTGGAGCTGCCCGTTACGAAGAGCGTGTTGCTTTCCTTGTCGACGGTGATCCGGCCGGATGAGTCCGAGACCGTGGACGCCCCCTCCATGGAGCCGCCGCCGCCCGTCTTCCGATCGACGCCGGCGGCGCTCGGAACCGCGGCGGCGTTCGATGAGGAAGGGGCGCCAAACCCATCCTCGGGCGCGCGCCGATCGGCCATCATGATCGCCGACAAGGTGCGGGACAGGGCTTCGGCGTTGGTGTGACGCGGGTGATAGATCCACAGGGAACTGGCGGCCTGGCTGTCGGGGATGTCGAGCTGGGTCGTCCACTTGCGCAGCTGGTCCAACACGTTGGGTGAGCGGGCGAACGCCATGATCCCGTTCAGCCGCTTCATCGGCACGACGCTGACGCCCGCCGCGCCCGAGCCCTGGATCAGGCGGTCGAGCTCGCCGGCCACGGTGACGGCCGAGGCTTGGTTGAGAGGGAACCAGCGGACCTTGCTATCGGCGAAGACGTCCTGGTCGAACACCTTCAACGTCTCGAGCGCCGAATTGAGATCCTGCCCGCCGCCGCCCATCACCATCAGCCCCAGCTTGTCGTAGGGGACGAGGAGAAGGTCCTTGCCGGCGATGGTTTCGATGGCCTTGGCGACTTCGCTCGGCTGGGCGTAGGAGAGCGGCACCGCGACGATCTCGTAGCCGAGCCGCTTGGCGCCTTCCTGATAGGGGCGCACGCTGGCCGACGAGCGCGCCTTGGCCATCGGCGTGATGAACAGGCGATCGTTCTCCCGCACCATGGTCACGCCGTAGGCCGCCAGGGCCGCATCGAGCGCTTGGATCAACTGGGCCTTGGTGAGCCGCTGATCGATCCGCAGCGACATCCGCCCGGTGACGGCCGGGTCAATGGCGTAGGGCGCGTTGACGGTGTCGAGCACCTCCTGGGCGACCTTGGCGATGTCGGCGTCCTGGAACGAAAAGAGATAGGTCTCGGCCTTCGCGCTGGCCTGCGCCTGGGCCAGGGACGGCGCGCTGACCAGAGGGGCGCCCAATGCGAGGCCCAGCAGAAACAGGGGCGTGACCGCGCGGCGTGAACCGCTATCGAGGAGACGTCGGATCATAACTTATGGCGTTCCTGGCGCGCTCGCGGGCGGCGGCGGACTCTTGAAATTGGACGAGGGTTCCGACGCGGGACCGGGCAGGGCGCCGGCGGGGCCAAAACCGACCTCCCGCGCGCCGTTGGCCGAGACCACGGTGATGGTCGATGTCGACAGCGACTCGAGGGTGACGCCGTCGCGGCTTTCTCCAACGCCCAGCCACTCGGGGGGCTTGCCGTTGATGACCACGAGGGCGGCTTGGCGGCGCGCGGTGCGGACAATGCCCTGCAAGGCGATGCTGGCCTCCGGCGCGACGGTTTCACCGGCCGCCGGTCCGAACAGCGGCGCGGCCGCCAGGCTCATCTGGCCGGCGCGACCCGTCGCGCGCGCGGTGGCCGGCCGCATGCGCGAAAGCTCGGCCTGGACGTGCTCCAGCGTTTCCGCGCGCGGGCCGCCGCGGCCCAGCGCCAGCCACATGGCCGCGCCCAGGGCGACGCCCACGGGCGCGGCGCTCAGGATCAGTTTCCTGTCGAACAATAGAAGTGTCCTGCGAACCTGAGGGAAACGGCAGAGGTGCGATCGATCAGATCCACCCGGTCGACGAAGAGGCGAGGGGCGCCGGCGCCGGCGGTGGCCAGAAAGCGCGACGCCGATTCATAGGAGCCGGCGTACTCGCTCTGGAAATCGACCCGCGCGGCGGTGTCTCCGATCTCCGCCGGCGGAGAGAGATTGAAGTTGACCACCTCCAGGCCAAGCTGGCTGGCCTGGCCTTGCAAGGAGGACGCCACGACCGCCAGGGCCTCGTCCGAGGATGCCGGACAGAGTTCGCCGGCGGCGTAGGCGCGGGCGGCTGGAGACAGGCGCGACAGCCGTGTGATCTGCTCGGCGCGATCCTGCAGATTGCCGACACGGGTGGCGAAGTCTTCGGGCTGGGAATAGGCGGCGAGGCCAAAGAAGACGCCGCCGGCGCAGACCGCCAGGACCAGCGCCGCCAAGCTGAGGCTTTGAGCCGAAGGAGAGGCGCGAGAGTTCATCGGATCTGGCTCGCGACGGGCGCTGCGACAGCGGGCTTGAGCGCGCGGGGCCTGGCCGCGGCCCACGCCCAGACGCCGGGACGAAGCGGCTTGGCCGAGCGGATGAGCGGGCGGTCCCAGGCGTCGATCGGAGGGCTGGATCCCATCGACTCCAAGGCCAGGGCGCCGTCCTCCCAATGGAAGGCCTGCAGGCGCGAGCCGGGCGCGCGATTGGCCGCGACCCAGTTCATGTCGGCGAGAACCTCGCTGACGCGATGGTCGTTGCGCGACGCCGCGGCGAGGGCCGCGGCTTCCTTGGCGCGCCGGTTGGCCCCCTGCGCCTGTCGCAGCCGCGAGGTGGCCTGGCGTTCAGCCGCGTCGACGGCCTGGGTGAGGCTCTCGCGCTGGCTGGCCGCGCTGGCGAAGGCCGCCGCGCAGGCGACGACGACCAGCGCCGTCAGGCCGCCGATCAGCGCCACGGTCGCCGAGCGGCGCTTCTCCTCGCTCGGGTGGGGCATCCTGAGGCGGATGGTTTCTCCATCGACCTGCAGGTCCGTGACGATGCTCTGATGGAAGTCCACCGTGCGAACGTAGAAGGCGATGAAGCGAGCCGACCGGCCGTCCCACATCCCCATTCGCTGTAGTCGGAACGCCACGTCCGACAGCGCGATCGGCGCACTCTGGCGTGCTTCGAGCATCGCCATCTGACGCTGTCGCCAAGGCGGCCCGGGCGGCGCCATGATGACGCGCGTGAACACCTTCGGCGGTGCGTTGGAGGCTCGGTTGTCGATGAAGGCGCCGCTGTCGTCCATTATCGGCAATCCTGCGAAATCACGTCAAACTCGCAGACCGCCGGCTGGTCTCTCCACAGCTTGACTGTCGCCACGGGGCGGTCCTTGGCCGTGTCCACGATCGCGAGGCCTTTGAGGCGCTGGCTCTGATCCGTGATCAAAGGCCAGAGCGGTCCCTGCGTCCGGGACCCGAAATAGGAAAAGCGCAGGGACGGGCTTCCGCGCAGCGAGACGCCCCGCTCAACGCCGTCGTCCCCCCAGACCGTAAGGCGGGTCTGCTGTCCGATCGCTTCCAGTCGGCCGCGGCAAAGCCGCTCCTGGCAGGCGAAGCTGAACTCGTCGGCGTCGCCCTGGAAGCGCTGGTCCCGATTGCTGAAAGGACCGGCCTGACCCAGGACCTGGTCGAGCAGGCCGCTGGCGCGCGCCATGGCGCGCGCGTCCGCGGTGGCGCCTTCGGTCATCCATTGGAGGCGGGCCAGCACGGCCAAACCCGCCGTCAGTCCCGTGATCGCCAGGGCCAGGATGGCCAGGGCCGCCAAGGTGTCGGTCAAGCTGTAGCCGTCCTCGTTCACGATTGGGTTTTCGGTGGGCAGGCCTCCAGCGCGGAGAGCGCGTAGCGCCGCGCGTCTGGCGATCGACCGTCCACGGTGATGATGCGCTGGCAGACCTGGACCAATCCGGGAGCGCCGATGTCGCGCAGCGTCGTGCGCCAGTTGAAGTCGGCGGTCTGGCCGAGAGTTTCCCCCTCTTGGGCCAGGTTGCGATGCATCTGAGCCCACGCCAGTCCGTGGGCGCGCCGCAGGTCGCGCGCGGCCTCGCCCGCCGCCTGCGCCTTGACGAAAGCCACGAGGCCAAAGGCCAGGGCGGCACACAAGATCAGCATCGCCATCAGCGTTTCGGCCGCGACATAGCCCTCGTCGAGGGCGCGCGACGTCGGTCCGGCACAGGCCTTGCCAGCCAATCTCGCGACACAACCACCGATATTCACGACGCCGCCCCCACAGCTTGCACAGTGCAGCTAGCACATATAGGCGCTGCTGCAACCGGGGATTTTTTGCGGAGCGGAGTGCGATTGATGGGAGAGCGAACCGCGCGCGCGAAGCGACCCAACGCGCGTCGGCGAGGGGTCGCTTTTGGCGTCTCGATCGCCGGTCACGCTCTGGGTTTCGCCGTCCTGCTGCCATGGGGAGACGGCGGCCGGGCCGTGTCCGCGGGAGATCGGATCGGGGATGTGGCGGCCATGGAGGTGACGCTCGAGCCGGCGACCGCGTCGTCCAGCGCGGCCGCTTCAGCCTCGGCGGCGGCCGCTCCCGCTCAATCCGATCCGGCCGCTCGGTTGCTGGCCAGGCTGGACGTCCAGAGCCCCGAGACGATGCCTGTTCAAGCGGCCAGCGCGCCGTCGCATTCCACCTCGCTGGAAGAGCTGCTCGGCGAAGGCGCGGGCAAGAGCCGCCAGCCGTCCAAGGCTCAGGGCGAGGCGGCCGACGGCAAGTCCGCCGCGGCGGCCAGTAGCGGCGGGCCGGCGGCGGGCGCTCTCTGGGGCGTGGTCGAGCCCTGCTGGCGGCGCGTCGCGGTTCCGGGTCAGGCCAATGTCCGTCTACAGATCGATTTGGATATGCTGGGTCGTCTGCGTGGCCCTCCCAAAGTCATCCGCAATGACCGGCGGGCGCTCGACCGCACCCAGCTTCAGGCCGAGGCCGCCGCCCTCGAGGCGTTGCGAACCTGCCTTCCAGCCTCGCCGAAAAAATTTTCGGGGGTCTACCTCTTGGATTTTAACAAAAATTAACGCTCGCGGGGCGCGAGCTACCTAAGCGGCTATTGTCAAGCTTACGGCAATCAAGAAGTGTGCACCCCGAGATTGTCTTGGGTGGGGCGCGATGTCTTGGGTTGATAGCCGCTTTGCGAGCGCGCTGGCGCTTGCATGCGCTTCGCTGATCGCGTTTGACGCCATCGGCCAGACGGCGACCCAGTTCAGCTACGATCCGCTCGGACGGCTCAAGCAGGCCGTCGACGGCGATGGCAAGACGGTCATCTACGAGTACGACGACGCCGGTAACCGCGTCAGCCTGAGCAATGGCGCGCCGCTGGGCGAGCTGCAGCCCGCGAGCTTTTCGGCCTCCTCGAACGCCGGAGGGTTCACCGGCCTGACGGCGACCAACGGCATGAAGGACCAGGTGTTCAACACCCAGGCCTCCACGCACGTCACCCAGGTTCAAACGCTCTCCTGGATCCAGGCCGACCTGGGCGCCGGACAGAGGATCGATCACGTCGACATCGCCGCGCCCGACAGCGCCCTCAGCGGCGGTGGCGTGGCGGCGCTGAACGGCGCGGTCGTCGAGTATTCGCTGGACGGCTCCAATTGGAACCTGGGCCCGGCCGTCGACGGCATGACGCTTGGAGTCTATCGCAACATCGCCCTGCACGGGGTCCAGGCGCGCTATGTGCGCGTGCGCAAGGCCTCCGCGGCTGTCGGCGTCGGGGATTTCCGCGTCTACAGCACGGCCGCGCCCTACAACCAGTCGCCCGTCGCGCGAGGCGACGTCGTTAGCATCGACAAGAACCAGCCCCTAGCGTTCGACCCGCGAGTCAACGACGAAAACGATGACGGGCCGTTGATCATTACCCAGGCCGGCGGCGCTGTGAACCAGCAGTCGTTCTCCTTCACGTCGACGTCGATCAGCTACACGCCGAGGACGGACTTCATCGGCACGGAGACCCTGACCTATACGGTTTCGGACGCGCACGGACTGACCGCCAGCGCTCAGATCACGATCAACGTGGTCGGCGCCAACAATCGGGCGCCGGAGATCCGGGCGGCCTACAGCGGCACTACCAGCTTCCAAACCCCGAAGCCGTTTGATCTCTCGTCCTTTGTCGTGGACCGCGATAGCGACCCTCTGCAGTTTGCTCAGCTGCCGACGTTCACCTACGGCTCGGTGACCCCGACCGGCGGCCTGACCGCGACCTACAATCCGCCGCCCGGCTGGTCGGGCACGGACCAGTTCAGCTACCGCGTAACCGACGGCAAAGAGATCGCGGTTGGCTATGGCTCAATCCAGGTCCTTCCCGCGTCCGGTCAGGTCAACAAGCCGCCGCTGACGGTCAGTGACAACTGGACGACGAGCAAGAACCGGCCGGTCACCCGCGACCCGCGCATCAACGATTTCGATCCGGAGAACCAGTCCAATTTGGTTTTGCGGGTTGTGCGCGTGTCGCCGGTTTCCCAGCGCGGCGGGACGATGGCGATCTCGCCCGACAAGACGCAAATCACCTATACGCCGCCGAGCGGCGCGACGGGGGTCGATAGCTTCCAATACACGGTGGACGACGGCACGGCCGGCTCCGAGTCTACGGAGACGGTGACGATCAACATAGTGGGCGCCACAAACAATCAGCCTACGGCTGTCGCCGACAACTACACGATGTTCAAGAACCCGCCCGGTCAGTTCGGCTCAATCCTTGGGATGTTAGTCCTCCAGAACGACGATGACCTAGATGGTGATGCGCTCACCGTTATCGGGGTGTCGGATGCGAGGGCAGTCTCGACCGGCGCCGTTGCGGGGAACGTCACTTTCTCGGCCAAAACCGTGAACTTTGCCCCGACCGCAAGCTTTATCGGTAACGCTACTATCAACTACACGATCACAGATGGTCGTGGGGGCAACTCTACCGGGACCATTACGGTCAACGTCGTCAATGCGGACAATCACCTCCCCGTCGGAGTCAATAAGACCTACAACATTCCCGCGAACGATCCCTTTATTTTTGACCCGGTGACCAATCAAGATTCTGACCCGGACCAGGATCCGATCTGGATCGGCTCCGCTGGCATGGATAATGCCCGTATGCCGGCCAGAGGATCGGTGGTCCAATATTCAATAGATCCGAGCAAAAATGCTCTTTTTAGCAATTTCCTGAAGTATACGCCTGAGAAGAATGTTGCGCCGTATACGACGGAGATCGTCTATGTTTTGTCGGACGGACACACGACCGCAGTCGGTGTTAGTTCTGGCCCCGTCATTGTAACCCTCAATGTAGGATACGGAGGGCAACCCGCGCCGCAGGCGCTTCCGACGAGGATGTCGGCCACCGGCATTGCCGGCAGCCAAGCCGAAGCCGAAGTCCACGCGACGGGCTCCTACAGCAACATGTCTATTGTTGCTCAGCCGTCGTTTGGTCACGCTGACATTATCCTACCAGGTCAGCCGTCGCCGCTTTCAGGCACGGTCTCGTCCGGGTACCGGGTCCTTTATACGGCCACGAACAGAAGCGGGACCACGAGTTTCCAGTTCCGCGCCGAAGGGGCGGGCGGATTGGGCGCCCCCGCGGCTGTCACTGTGGAGGTCGAAGCGATGCCGGCGTCGGTGCCGCAGGAGACACCAAATCCTGTCGTGCAGCCCTATACGGACAACAATGTACAGAGCGACACTCTCACATCCATGTACCTATTGGGCGGTGCATCAGATCCCAACGGTTACCCGCTTTCGGTGACCAACCTCACTACGCCTAGTCACGGCGTGGCCACCAACGTCGGCGGCGGATACGTCACCTATCGATCCTATCCAGGCTATCTGGGCGCCGACAGTTTCGCCTTCGTCGTTTCGAACGACCATGGGGGCAGCTCGACGAAGGCGGCGAACCTCACGATCGTTCCCCCGGCCAACAACAATCCCGTCGCGGTGAGCGATACGTCGATGCCGGCGGGCTACAACACCGTCACGGACATTCCGGTGTTGAACAACGACACCGACGCGGACGGTGATCTGCTAACCGTTTATCAGATCTCGGGAGCCGCATCGTACGGCTCGGCCATGGTGAAGCCTGGTGGCGGCGCGGTCACCTATACGCCCAATACCGGCTACTCCGGTCCGGACAACTTCACCTACCAGATCACCGACGGTCGCGGCGGCTACGCCAGCGGTCAAGCCTACATCGTGGTGCAGCCGCGCGCCAACGCCAGCCCGCAGGCCGGCGACGACAGCTATGCGGTGGCCTACAACACTCCCGCGACCCTGACGGTGCGAGACAACGACGGCGACCCCGACGGCGACCCGCTGACACTCTCCTTTGCGGCCATGCCGGCCCACGGCTCGGCCTCGGCCAGTGGCCAGACGGTCATCTATACGCCTTTCCAAAACTACGTCGGCCCTGACGCCTTCACCTACACGGTCTCGGACGGGAGGGGCGGCGCGGCGACCGCGCGGGTGACCCTGACGGTCCTGCCAGCCCCCAACCGGCCGCCCAGCGCGGCCAACGACAACGGGATCCAGGCGCCGTTCAACGTCGCCAAGCTGATCAGCGTGCTCGGCAACGACAGCGACCCTGATGGCGACGCGCTCTCGGTCATCGCGGCGACCAAGCCGCTCCATGGCCAGGCGACCTTCGTCGGCGGCCAAACCGTGACCTATGTTCCCGACACCGGATATGTAGGCGTGGATTCCTTTGGCTATACGGTTTCGGATGGTCATGGCGGCACGGCCGTCGCGACCGTCAACCTGACGGTTCTGCCCGCGCCGAACACCCCGCCCGTCGCCCGCGACAACGGCCCGGTCCGGATGGCGTACAACACGCCCGTCTCGATCAATGTCCTGGTCAACGACACCGACGCCGACGGCGATCCCCTGAGCATCAGCGCGGTGAGCGGCGCCCAGCACGGCCAAGTGACCTTCGCGGGGGCGTCGGTGACCTATACGCCGATCCCCAATTCCATCGGCTATGACAACTTCACCTACACCATCTCCGACGGTCGCGGCGGCGCCGACACGGCCACCGTGCGCGTGGAGGTGATGCCGGCGAACAACCAAACCCCGACGGCGGTGAACGACGGTCCGATCTCGGTGACCTACAACACCGCCAAGACCATCGCGGTCCTGGCCAACGACACCGACGCCGATGGCGACACGCTGAGCATCAGCGCGGTGGGGACGGCGACGAAGGGTACGCCGACCATCTCCGGAACGTCGGTGATCTACACCCCGACCAACGGCCAGACCGACGCGGACAGCTTCACCTACACCGTCTCCGATGGTCACGGCGGCACGGCCACGGCCACCGTCTCGGTGACGATCGGCGCTGCCCCGAACACCAATCCGACGGCGGTGAACGACGGCCCGATCGCGGTGACCTACAACACCGCCAAGACCATCGCGGTCCTGGCCAACGACACCGACGCCGACGGCGACACGCTGAGCATCAGCGCGGTGGGGACGGCGACGAAGGGTACGCCGACCATCTCCGGGACGTCGCTGATCTACACCCCGACGACTGGCCAGACCGGCGCGGACAGCTTCACCTACACCGTCTCCGACGGTCGCGGCGGCACGGCCACGGCCACGGTCTCGGTGACGATCGGCGCTGCCCCGAACACCAATCCGACGGCGGTGAACGACGGTCCGATCTCGGTGACCTTCGACACCGCCAAGACCATCGCGGTCCTGGCCAATGACACCGACGCCGATGGCGACACCCTGAGCATCAGCGCGGTCGGCACGGCGACGAAGGGCGCGGTGGCGATATCCGGGACCACGGTGATCTACACGCCGACCACCGGTCAGACCGGTGCGGACAGCTTCACCTACACCGTCTCCGACGGTAAGGGCGGCACGGCCACGGCCACCGTCTCGGTGACGATCGGCGCTGCGCCGAACACCAATCCGACGGCGGTGAACGACGGCCCGATCGCGGTGACCTACAACACGGCCAAGACCATCGCGGTCCTAGTCAATGACACTGACGCCGATGGCGACACGCTGAGCATCAGCGCGGTCGGCACGGCGACGAAGGGTACGCCGACCATCTCCGGGACGTCGCTGATCTACACCCCGACGACTGGCCAGACCGGCGCGGACAGCTTCACCTACACCGTCTCCGACGGTCGCGGCGGCACGGCCACGGCCACGGTCTCGGTGACGATCGGCGCTGCCCCGAACACCAATCCGACGGCGGTGAACGACGGCCCGATCTCGGTGACCTACAACACCGCCAAGACCATCACGGTCCTGGCCAATGACACCGACACCGATGGCGACACGCTGAGCATCAGCGCGGTCGGCACGGCGACGAAGGGGACGGTGGCGATCTCCGGGACGTCGCTGATCTACACGCCGACCACCGGCCAGACCGGCGCGGACAGCTTCACCTACACCGTCTCCGACGGTCACGGCGGCACGGCCACGGCCACCGTATCGGTGACGATCGAAGCGGCGGGCAATCAGCCGCCTGTGGCGGTGAACTACAGCGCGCAGACCCTCTACGGCAGCCTCGCGTACTTCGCCATCAAAGCAAGCGCCAGCGATCCGGATGGCGATCCGATCTCCTTCATTTCGGTGACCCAGCCGAGCCATGGCGTCGCCCAGCTGCTTCCGAACGACATCATCACGTACTCGAGCACCGGCTACAGCGGTCCCGACAGCTTTACCTACACCGTCTCCGACGGTCGCGGCGGCACGGCCACGGCGACGATCTTCGTGACGGTCGGCGATCCGCCGCCGAATACCAATCCGACGGCGGTGAACGACGGCCCGGTCGAGGTGATCTTCAACAGCCCCAACTACATCGCTGTCCTGAACAACGACAGCGACCCGAACGGGGATGTGCTCAGCATCAGCTCGGTGACGCAGCCGAGCCATGGCGAAGTCCAAATCATCGAACGCTACGCGCTCTACGCCAGCACGCCAGGCTATGTTGGTCCTGACAGTTTCACCTACACCGCTTCCGACGGCCGCGGCGGCACGAGCACCGCGACCGTCACGGTCGAGGTCTTGCCGGCCAATAATGAGCTTATTCCCGCCAGCTTCAGCGCCTCGTCCAGCTATAGCTATGCGACATCTGGTTATACCGGCCTGACGACGCCCAATGGGATGCGCGATGGTCAGTTCCTCGCCAACAGCACGATCCATGGAACGAACCCAGACGCTAACGCCTGGATCATGGCCGATCTGGGCTCGCCGACGGTCGTGGGCAGCATCAAGGTCGCACCCGCCGATTCCGCTGCCGATGGCTCTTGGGGGGCCTACTACCTCAACGGAGCGGCCGTTCAACTCTCAGGCGACGGCGCCATTTGGACGACCGTGGCCACAGTGTCCGGCGCGTCGGACGGTTCGTACACGGTCATCAACACCCAAGGGATCACGGCGCGCTACGTGCGTATCCAAAAAACCAACGACTATGTCGGGCTTGGTGATTTCAGGTTGTATTCGAATCCGGGCGGCGGCGGAAATCCGCCGGCCAACAACAATCCGACAGCAGTGAACGACGGTCCGATCTCGGTGGCCGAAAACACCGCCAAGACCATCACGGTCCTGGCCAATGACACCGACGCCGACGGCGACACCCTGAGCATCAGCGCGGTCGGCACGGCGACGAAGGGCGCGGTGGCGATTTCCGGAACGTCGGTGATCTACACGCCGACCGCCGGCCAGACCGGCTCCGACAGCTTCACCTACACCGTCTCCGACGGTCGTGGCGGCGCGGCCACGGCCACTGTCTCGGTGACGATTGGCGCGGGGCCGAACCAGGCACCCGTCGCAATGGATGACAACTACGAAAATGCTCCCGTGGTCTACAACGGCGCTGGTCATTTCTCACCCATGGAGAATGACAGCGATCCGGATGGCGACGCGATCAGAATCATTTCTGTGACCCAGCCCAGTCATGGATTCGTGTCCTGGAACTTGGGCTTGGTTTCCTATGGCAGCGCGTCCGGTTACAGCGGCTCCGACAGTTTCACCTACACGATTTCGGATGACCGAGGGGCGACGACGACGGCGACGGTGTCGGTGAGGGTTCTAGCCAATCAGAACCCGATTGCGGTGAACGACGGCCCAATTTCTATTGCTTACAACACAGCCAAGACGATCCCGGTCCTGGAAAACGACATCGATCCCGATGGGGGCGCCATAAGCGTTTCGTCCGTGAGTACGGCTACCAAGGGGGCGGTGGCGATCTCCGGAACTTCAGTGGTCTATACCCCGACTGTAGGCGCGACTGGCGCCGACAGCTTCACCTACACCCTCTCCGACGGTAGCGCTTCGGCCACGGCGACGGTCTCGGTGATGATCAGCGCGGCCCCGAACACCAACCCGACGGCGGTGAACGACGGCCCGATCTCGGTGACCTACAACACCGCCAAGACCATCGCGGTCCTGGCCAACGACACCGACACCGATGGCGACACGCTGAGCATCAGCGCGGTCGGCACGGCGGCGAAGGGCGCGCCGTCGATCTCCGGCACGTCGGTGATCTACACCCCGACCACCGGCCAGACCGGCGCCGACAGCTTCACCTACACCGTCTCCGACGGTCGCGGCGGCACGGCCACGGCAACGGTCTCGGTGACCGTCAGCGAGCCAACGAGCGATGAGCTCATTCCCGCCAGCTTCAGCGCCTCGTCCGGCAGTCCGGATTACAAGGGACTGACGACGCCCAATGGCATGCGCGACGGCAGGTTTGTCGCCGAAAGCTCGGTTCATGGCACAGGTAACGGCGCCGAGGCCTGGATCCGCGCCGACTTGGGGTCTGCGAAGGCGGTAGGCAGCATCAAGGTCGCGCCAATCACCGCCACTCTGTTCTGGGGGGCGGCCTATCTCAACGGCGCATCCGTTCAGTATTCGACGGACGGCTCCAACTGGGCAGCCGTGACTACGGTGTCGAGCGCGTCCGATGGTGCCTATACGACCATCAACATGGGCGGCGTCACGGCTCGCTATGTGCGGGTCCGCAAGGCCAACCAATATCTCGGTCTTGGTGATTTCAGGCTGTTCTCGGGAGCGGATGGCGGCTCCAACCCGTCCGCCAACATCAATCCGACGGCGGCGGACGATGGTCCGATCGTGGTGGCGTTCAACACGCCCAGAACTATCAGAGTGTTGGCCAACGACACCGACGCCGATGGCGATACGCTGAGCATCTTGGGCAACAATGCGCCGTCCAAGGGGACGGCGGTGATCTCCGGCACGTCGCTGATCTACACCCCGAACACCGGCCAGACTGGTTCTGACAGCTTCTTCTATATCATCTCCGACGGCCGCGGCGGCACGGCGACCGCGACCGTTACGGTTACGATAGACGGTTCCGGCAGCCTCAATCACGCGGCCATCGCCGTGAACGATGGGACACCTACGAGCCCGATCCAGATCGCCTACAATACCGCCAAGACCATTGATGTCCTGACCAACGACAGCGATCCCGACGGCGACGCCTTCAGAATCTGGGGGTACAGCAGTGGGCAAAAGGGTGTGGTTACGGTCTCCGGCAATTCGCTGATCTACACTCCAAATACTGGCGCGGGCGGCTCCGACAGCTTCTCCTATGACCTCACCGACGATGTCCAAGGTTTGAGCACGGCCACCGTCTATGTGAAGATTGCGACACCTCAACAACCGCCAGTCGCGCACGACGACGGCGCGTACAGCGCGCCCCACAACCAGGCGCTGTCGATCAACGTCCTGAGTGGCGATAGCGACCCGAATGACGACCCGCTCACCATCGTTTCGGTGACGCAGCCTAGCCATGGCGCGGTGCAGATCATCGGCGGAGAATACGTCACCTACACGGGTTCGCCGGGCTACGGCGGTATCGACAGCTTCACCTACACGATCTCCGATGGTCACGGCGGTACGGCGACAGCCACGGTCACGGTGGTGGTCGACTTCCCTAATGCCATCCCGATAGCGGTGGACGATGGTCCGATCTCGGTGACCTACAACACCGCCAAGACCATCGCCGTTCTATTCAATGATACCGACGACAACGGCGATACGCTGAGCATCAGTGCCGTCGGTTCGGCCGCTAAGGGGGCGGTCTCGATCTCCGGGACCTCGGTCATCTATACGCCGACTACCGGTTCGACCGGCTCCGACAGCTTCACCTACACCATCTCCGACGGGAAAGGCGGCACGGCCACGGCCACCGTTTCGGTGACCATCAGCGCCGCGCCGACCGGTGGGAATGTCTGGGTGACCTTCTCCACCGCGAGCGCTGTGGATCTCAATCGTCGAAACACGGGCGTGGACTTCACCAAGACGTTCAACCCGAACAGCGGAGGCTTTGCGATACTCACCCTGCAGAAGGGGGTGATCAGCAGCGCCACCTATACAGGGGGATACACCTTCCCCGGCAGCGTGACGCTCGCGGGCGCCGCCGCTGGCTCTTGGGCTGTTACGCCTGGCGAGCGCATCGGCTTCGCCCTTGAAGGCAAGCCGGTAGGGGCGACCACCCACGTCGATGTGAACGTCGCTTACTACACCGCTTCGGGGGCGAGCGCCGGCACCTCCAGCGTCACCACCAAGACGCTGACCTCGGGGAGCTTTGTCCGAACCAGCGCGGCCATGACCGTACCGGCCAACGCCGCCTACGCCCTGGTCGTCGTCGAGCCCAAGGACTCCGGCAACACCCGCAGCTCAAGCTCCCACGGCATCGTCATCCGCAAGCCGCAGTTCCACCACCTGGCGGCCGGCGCCCCCGTGCCGGCGTACGGCCAATGATCCAGTTCCTCTCAAACCGCTCAGCCCTGCACAGCCAGAACATGGGATTTGACGTGATGCGTGTCTCCAGGCGGTCCGGTTGGAACCTGCGACGGGCGCTGTGCGCGGCGGTCATCGGCGGCGCGCTGCTTGCGCCGGTCGTGGCCTTGGCTCAATCGGGCTATCCGGCGCCGCGTCTACCGAGCGTGCGGCTGCTTCAGCGCACGCAGCTGGTGTCGCCTTCCTTGGTGACGATCGACACCAGTTCGCCCGCGGCCGCCGCGGTCCAAAAAGCCAGGATCCAGGACCTAGCCGAGGGCCTGGATAAGGATCCCGACCGGATCTACCAGTTCGTGCGCGACAACTTCGAGTTCGAGCCGCAGTTCGGCCTGCACAAGGGCAGCGACGGCATCCTGATGGACCGGGCCGGTGGGGCCTTCGATCAGGCCGCGCTGATGGTCGATCTGCTGCGCGCGTCAGGCTACACCGCCCAGTACGCGGTCGGTGTGGTGGAACTGGGCGCCAACGCCGGCTCCATTCTGCGCGTCACGGACGCCAAAGCCGCGTGCATCCTGTTGGCGTCGGGCGGAACCCCGGCCACGGTCAACGGCCAGACCGATTGCGCCAATGTGTTGGGCGCGATCACCTCGGTGAAAATGCTGCATGTCTGGGTCCGGGCGCAGATCCCTACGCCGACCGGTACACAGAGCTACGAGTTCGATCCCTCGCTTAAGACCCACGTGAAGAGCAGCGGCCAGGACATCTGGGCTCTGGCCGGCTCGAGCGCCACTACGGCCTGGTCGTCGGCGGCGCCCAGCCTGAGCCAGGGCGCGCGCAATGTCAGCGGCTACAGCCCCGCGGCGATCAACGCCACCCTGACCGGGATCGGCTCGACCCTGGTGGGGCGGCTAAAGACCGACTTGCATTCCAAGAGCATGGAAGAGCTCGTCGGCGGCTGGTCGATCACGCCGAGCGGCGAAGCCCAGTTGCGTCAGGCCGCTCTGCCGAGCGAGTCCGGAACGACCTATTGGACCGGCGAGGCGCCGGCGGCCTATCGGGCCACCTTGCGGATCGTCACCGCCGGCTTCGAACAGCTCTACGATCTGCCGAGCATCTACGGCGATCGGGTCGAGCTGCAGATGTATTCCGACCCCCAGCGGAACGCTTCCTTCCGCGTCTATGACCAGGTGTGCGAGGCGCTGCCGGACGCGCTGACGACCGATCCATGCATCAACTATCGACAGGGCGTGACGATCAACGGCGCGACCTGGGACGGCAAGGTCACCCTGTCGATCACCCATCCGTATCCTGGCGCGGAAGCCTTCGGCCAGGAGACCGTGGTCAAGTCCACCGAGCTGGGACGCCGCGTCGACCTGATCGTCCGCACCGCCGGCGGGGCCGGCGAACGCTATTCGACCCACCGCGCGGCGGTCGACACCTTCATCGGCGCGAATTTCATCCCCGGCGCCAAGGATCTCGACAACTGCTACATCGGCGACCAGCCGCCGCTGACGGTCGATCCGGAAGGCGAAACAAACTGCGCCACGGTTGTGAGCCCCGCCTACTTCAAGACGACAGGCGGCCTGTTCTCCTTTGGACAGGTGCGCGGCGCGGAAATGAAATTCCGCAAGGACCACCTAGCCAACCTGTGGGCGGCGCAGGTCGATCGCGCTCTGGCGCTGTTCGAGCCCCTCAGCCAGTCGCGCATCCTGCCCCAGCACAGCCTGGGCCTGGCGCTCCAGCCCAGCATCAACGGCTTTGGCGCGTTGGACATCGATACGGCCGTAGCCGTGGCCCCGATGGGCTCGACCTATCAACCGCAACAGGTGCTTCAGGCCCTGTCCTCGGCGCTGGTGGCGTTCGAAAGCTCCGCGCTTTCGACCTCGCTCGCCGACCGTGAAAGTCTGGGCGAGGGCGATCGCCTCGGCGATGCGATAATAAATCCCAATACGCTGAACGCCCCCGAGCGCATGGCCGCGGGGACGTCGGTGACGGTGCTCGATCCGGGAGAAACCTCGGTCCTGCTCCCCGCCGCCACGCCTCCGGCGGTGAAGACGCAGGCCGATCTCTATCTGGGGCAAGGCTTCAGCGTCGCGGTGAGCGATTTCAACGGCGGCGGGGGCGCGAGCTTCTTCGCGCGCCGCTCGGACGGTTCCGAAAGCGCCTGGATCATCATGGAACCGAGCGCCACGCCGGTGTTCCGCAAGGGCGCCACGACAGCGCCGATACCCAATCCGCTGGACTTCCTGGGCAAGCAGGAGGTCAAGGCGATCTCCAAGAACCTGGCCCCGACCAAGCTGGGCGTCGTCGATCTGCAGAGCGGCGCCATTTCCTTCTCGGAGGATCCCGATGTCACCATCGGCGCCGGCGAGTTCCCGGCCAGTCTGAGCTTCGTGCGCAGCTACAATTCCAGCGGCGCGGCCGCCCAGGGCGGCGGGCTCGGCGCCGGCTGGACCTACAACTGGGCCTCGTCGGTCTCGGCCAGTTCCGACGCCTTCGCGCTCTTCCCCGAGGCCGACAGCGCCACGGGCGCGCCGACCCTGATCGCCGCCATGATGTTCCTGGAGGCCGGTCGTCGCGACACGATCGAGGCCAATCTGGTCGCCGGCGCCGTGGCCCGCTGGTGGCGCGGCCAGACGGTGAGCAATGTGCGCAATCTGTCGGGGGGCGGGGCCAGCGCGCGCTTCGTGCGGCTGGTGGACGGATCCTGGCGCAACAGCGCCTCGCCGTCGGACCTCCTGACGGTCATCACCAATGACGCCGATCCTGCACACGCCGAATACGATTGGCGGATGGCCGACGGGTCGGTGCAGGAGTACCGGCGCCTTGAATACTACAACGATCCCGGCGGTAGGCAGCCGGGCGCGCAGAAGGCGCTCAAGGCCTGGACGTTCCCGAGCGGGATGCGCGTCGATCTCGAGTACGCCGTCGATCTGAAAGACAACTGGGCGTCGCTGCGCAAGGTCAGGAACAGCCTTGGCCATGAGCTCTCGTTCCAGCAGGAGGAGAAACTGGACAAGGACCTCTGTCAGCTGCTTCCGGAGAAGGAATGCTGGCTGCAGGGCACCTATGCCGGCACGCTGAAGAAGGTGACCGCCGGTCCCAACAGCTCAGCTCCCGACAGCGTCGTGTTCGGCTACATGCCGATGATCTGCGAGAAGGGGACCAATCTCTGCTACGGCCGCCTGGGCAGTGTCACCCACACCGGCTTCAAGCTCCGCGAGTATGCCTACTACCAGGATCCTAACGCCTACACCTTCCTGACGGAGGTGAAGGATGGGAGCGTGCCGCGCGCGACGTTCACCTGGGCGGTCAAGCCCGGCGCCGTTCGACCCCACGTCACCCATGTGACGGACGCCCGGGGCAACACGTCGAAGTTCTATACGACGGGCGCCTATCTCGGCGCGTCGAAGGACGCCAAGGATTATCGACGCCGCGTCGTCTACGATGGAAGCGGCCGGCAGATCGCGAGTTTCGACCCGCGGAACGCCGCCTCGCGGACGCAGTATGACGGCATGGGCCGGGTCGTTCGGGTCGAGAACCCCGAGCAGGACTGGTCCGTCAAGACCTACGACTATCGCTCCAATGTGCTGAGCGAGACCCAGAATCCCAAGCCGGGCGCCAGTCCGCCGCCGTCTCTGACGACCTACACCAGCTATGTCGTGGGCCCGACCACGCTGGACTGCGGCGGCGTGGCCCTGGCGGCGCGCTGCAACAAGCCGGCCTCGACCACCGACGCGCGCGGCAAGGTCACGAACTATAGCTGGAACGACACGACCGGGACCCTGGCCCAAGTCCTGTCGCCGGCCGACGTGGACAATCGTCAGCCTCAGGTCGACTTCGCCTACGTCACGCTCAACGGCATGCAGTTCCTCGACCAGAAGATCGAGAAGATCGACGGGTCAAGCAGCGTGACGACGACCTACGAGTACGACGCCGCCAACCACTATGTGGTCAAGGCCTCCACCATCGACCCCGGCGGCCTGGCCATCCGCGGCTGCTACAAGTTCGATAATCGCGGCAACCTGATCAGCGTCACCGACGCTCGCGCGAGCACCTGCCCATGAGCCGAGAGATGAACAAGACGCGCTTCTCGCGCCGCGCGGCGACGGCAGGCCGCTTCCTGGGCGGGGCGATGCTGGCCTTGGTCCTGGCCGGCCATGGCGCCCCGGCGCTGGCGCGTGACGTGACGAACCTGACGCCGTCGGACCTGTCGACCTACTTCCAGTGGAACACTCTGCGGCAGCTGACCCTCAAGGTCGGGCCGGACCCGGACGGGGCGGGGGGCAAGCCTCGGCGGGCCGAGCGCTACCACTACGATTCCGACGGCCTGGTCGACTGGATCGAGATCGGCACGACGACCACCACCGATGGCTCCGACTTCACGCCGCTGGAGAAGACGGCCTACGTCTATGACGACGTCGGCAATCTGGCGCGCCAGACCACCTCGTCGCCGACCGCGCCGGCGGGGACCCCGCCGCTGGCGGTGCAGCAGTTCTCCTATGACGAACTGGACCGGCAGACCTGCACGGCGGTGCGGATGGATCCGGGGACCTATGCCGCCCTGACCTGGAACGCCTGCGCCCAGGCGGCCACGACCAACAGCCTCTACGGGCCCGACCAGATCAGCATGAAGGTCTATGACGGCCAAGGTCAGGTCATCGAGGAGCACCGGGGCCTGGGCACCAGCAAGGCGCAGATCTGGTCGAAGGCCAGCTACTCGGCCAACGGCAAGGTCCTGACGGTGACCGACGCCAACGGCAACGTCTCGACCAACACCTATGACCGCTTCGACCGTCTGGCGCGCACGGAGTTCCCCAAGACCTCGGGCGCGGGGTCCAACGCCCTGGACTATGAGGACTACGGCTACGACGCGGCGGGCAACCGCACCTCGCTGCGCAAGCGCGACGGGCGGGTGTTCACCTTCGAGTACGACAACCTCAACCGTCAGGTGGTCAAGCATTACCCCGGCGACGCCGGCAAGGACGTCTATACCGACTACGACTTGCTGGGCCGGCCGACCAAGGCGCTGTTCGCCTCGCGGACCGGGACGGGCGTGGTGTCGACCTACGACAAGGCCGGCCGCCGTCTCAGCGAGACGACCAACGGCCTGGCGATCAACTCGCGCTATGACGCGGCCGGCAATCGCGATCGGGTGACCTGGAGCGACGGCTTCCACCTGACCTACGACTACAACGGGGCCTCGCAGCTGAAGTCGCTGACGGAGTCGACGGCCTACAACCTGATCGGCTTCACCTATGACAGCCTGGGACGGCGCGAGGCGATCACCCGCGGCAACGGGGTGACCTCCAGCCTGGGCTATGACGAGGCCAGCCGCCTCAAGAGCCTGGGCCACACCAGCTTCACCAGCGGCGCGCCGGTGCTGCAGACGGCGCTCTACACGCCGGCCAGCCAGGTCACGGCCCAGACCCAGTCCAATCCGAACGTGGTGTGGACGGGCCACCCGACGACCACGACCTCGACCACCTATAACGGCCTGAACCAGGACAAGGCGGTGGCGATCCTGAACCCGGGCGCCTGCCTGCCGATCGATCCGCAGGCCGGCTACGACTGCAACGGCAACCAGCTGCGCGACGCCCAGGGCGGCAGCCGCACCTTCGCCTATGACGCCGAGAACCGGCTGATCCAGGTGACGGGCCCGTCGAGCCTGACCCTGGCCTACGATCCGCTGGGCCGGCTCCTGACCACGACGACGGCCGGAACCGTGACCCGGTTCCTCTATGACGGCGACCGCCTGGTGGGCGAATATTCCAGCGGCGGGACCCTGCTGCGGCGCTACGCCCACGGCGTGGGAACCGATGAGCCGCTGGTCTGGTACGAGATCTCGGGCGGCAGCGGTCGCAACTGGCTGCACGCCGACCGCCAGGGCTCGATCATCGGCACGTCCAGCCAGGCCGGAGCCCTGACCGCCTATGCCTACGGCCCCTATGGCGAACCACAGAACTGGGCCGTCGGAACCAGCTCACGCTTCCGCTACACCGGCCAGATCGCCCTGCCGGAAGCCCAGCTCTACCACTACAAGGCCCGGGTCTATGACCCCAAGCTCGGCCGGTTCCTGCAGACGGACCCGATTGGGTATGAGGATGACTACAATCTCTACGCGTATGTGGGGAATGACCCGGTCAACAATGAAGATCCGACAGGGACGCAGACGCAGGCGAATCCCATGTGCGTAAGAGCTGGTGTCTGTAAGCCGGTGAAAGAGATCGAGATGAATTACAGAACAACATCAATCACGGCGAATATAAATTCTGTTGCCGTATTTGGTGGAAAGGTTGGTGCTGGGTTCGCTAGGGTTGAGGATCTTAAATCGGGCACGAGTCAGGATAATTTTGTCCTAAAGGCGGCCGTTGCTGGCGGGGGCGACATATCCCTGGAGGGCTCGGCTGAGGTGGAACATTCTGCTCAAAGGCCTTCGACGGGAGTAAGCCCCTTCGTCTCGGGTGCAATTCCCTTTGTTGGCGCTTCGGCGCAGCCTGGATCTTACGCATCATCAGTCAATGGCGGTTGGAGTCCTTTGCCGGGAAGTGCAACGGTTGGGGTGGAGGTCAAGGTGATGATACCGCTCAACGAAGAGCAAAAGCGTGGAATTGATGCATTGGCCTCGCAGCTCAAGCAGGCTGCGCATGATGCGAAGGTGGCGGCGTACGGCTCAATCTGTACTCGCTCGCTCAATGCTTGTTGATCGATAGGGAGTTCAATCGTTCATGTGTCATTTAGTATGGCGACGAGCAGGTAAGCTTTTTGTGGGTATCGCGGTGACGCTTGTCGCCATAGGCGTTTTGGCCTGTAGCGGGCCTTCAAATATTTCGGCAGGCTATATCAAGCCGGAGAACGAACTTGAGGTAGCGCTGGTCCTCTCATCCCAAGGAAAAGCGCCATCCGGAAAAGGACTAAATGACGTCCTTATGGATGCGCCAGTTTATTTGGTTGTTTCGAAAGAAACACTTACCGAAAACGGTGAGATTCGAGATCTAAATAATATTTCCTATCTAACGATTAAGGACAACGGTCGTGAGGCCATGGCGTTGTACACGGGAAAGAAGCGTCTCGTTGAGAGGTTTGGTTCTGTTCCGTACATATATATGCCGGGCAACATGGCGCTAAAGCTTGCAAAGGGGTTGCCTGTAGTTGTTAACTCTGGATTGTCTCCTTCGGCTTTTATAAAGGCCGAAGTTGTTTCGAAGCTGTTGCAAAAACGAGAATCCGCCAAGCAGGCAATTTAGGCGCTGACCTGTGCTTTGTGCCTGACGGGCTCCTACTCTGGGAAGCTCCGCTCTATCATTACAAGGAGCAGAATTACGGAATTACGGTGACAGTGCATTAATTGACGCCAAATCCTCGCCGTGCCAGCGTCGCGCAGGGCCCGACTAGCGCGCACGGTCTTCGAAGGCGTTCCCCACCATGTCACGCAGCGTGGCAATGGTCGGGCGCGGACGTTCTTTGGCGAGGCGGACTATCAACTCTATCGCGACTTGCTCGCCGAGAACGCCGCCAAGGCGGGCGTCGAGGTCTGGGGTTGGGTGCTGATGCCCAACCACGTCCACCTGATCCTGGTCCCTTCCGACCCCGACGGCCTGCGTCGCTGCCCGGCGCCGACACACCGTCGCTGTGCCGGCGTCATCCATGGGCGGGAGGGGCGCACCGGCCATTTCTGGCAGGGCCGTTTCGGCTGCGTGGCGATGGACGAGGCGCATCTGGGCGCGGCCTTGCGCTATGTCGCGCTCAACCCCGTGCGGGCGCGGTTGGTCGAGCGCGCCGCGGACTGGCCCTGGTCGAGCCTGCGGGCATGCCTCGACCCCGGGCGGGGCGACGGTTTGACCCGCACCGAGCCGGTGCTGTCGCGCTATCCAGACTTCGCCGCGACGATCGCCGACGGCGAGGACGAGGCGCTGTCGTCGAGCCTGCGACGCGCCGAGACCATCGGGCGGCCGGTGGGCGGCGCGGCGTTCCTCGAGGATCTGGAGCGCCGATCAGGTCGCTCGCTCAGTCCCGCCAAGCGGGGGCGCAAGCTGAAACAAGAATTGAATGCACTGTCACCGTCCGCCCACGCGCCCACAAGGTCGGCATAAGGATATCCTTATGCGATATCCGGTGCTAGATTTCGCCCCATGACTTCAATCACCACCGTCGGCGTCGACGCCGACGACACCCTCTGGCACTGCGAGAGCAAGTTCAGGCTGTCCCACGCGCGGTTCCTGGAGCTGCTGTCCGAGCACGGCGACGCCGAGAAGATCGAGCGCCAGCTGCTGGCCGTCGAGAAGCGGAACCTGCGGGTCTATGGCTACGGGGCCAAGGGCTTCACCCTGTCGATGATCGAGACGGCGCTGGAGGTCACCGACGGCGCGGTCGACACCCGGGTGATCCGCGAGATCCTGGCCGTGGGCCGCGAGATGCTGACCGAGCCGATCGAGCCGCTGCCCGGCGTCGAAAAGGCCCTGGCCGAGCTGTCGGACCGCTATCGCCTGATCCTGATCACCAAGGGCGACCTGCTGCACCAAGAGCAGAAGCTGGCCTCGTCGGGGCTGGGCGACTATTTCGTCGCCGTCGAGATCGTGTCCGAGAAGGACGCGGGCACCTACCGCCGGGTCTTCGACCGCTACGGCACGGGCGCGGCCCAGGCGGTGATGGCCGGCAATTCGATGAAGTCCGACATCCTGCCGGCGCTGGAGGCGGGCTGCTGGAGCGCCCTGATCCCCTATCCCCTGGTCTGGGCCCATGAGGCCGCCGAGGCGCCGGAGGGGCATGAGCGCTATGCCGAGCTGGCCAATATCGGCGAGCTGCCGGGCTGGGTGGATGGGATCGCCCAATCCTGATCCCTCTCTCTGAGAGAGAGGGAGGGGCCCGCGCCGAAGGCGTGGGAGGGTGAGTGGTTACGCCGGTTGACGGCGTGCCGGCACTCCGTCGAGCTCCGTAACCACTCACCCCAACCCTCTCTCTAAGAGAGAGGGAGCTTTACGGCGCGACCTGCGGGCCGGCGCCCTTCAGCGCCGTCTTGGCCTTGCCCAACTTGGCCACCCAATCCCGCGCGGGTCGCTCGAACGCGACCAGCGAGAGATAGGCGATCGGGAACAGGGCGATGACCCAGAACAGGCACCACAGCCGCATGGCGTCGCCGTTCAGATGCCAGGTCCCGAAGCCGACCCAGTTGAGGGCGATCTTCAGGGCGATCGGGTGCAGCAGGTAGAGGCTGAAGCTGAGCTGCGCCCACGGGGCCATGGCCCGGCTCACCCCGCCCTGGACGCCGGCCGCGTCGGCCGCCACCCCGGCCAGGCCGATGGCGTAGACCAGCAGCAGCAGGGAGGTCCGCGACGCCCCGGCCCAGGAAGCCGCGAAGAACGCCGCCACCAGGGCCCACATGACGAAGCGGGCCAGGGGCAGCTTGCCCAGCAGGTCGCGCATCTGGAACGCCAGCATGCCCAGCATGAAGCCCGGCACGGCGCGGGCGACGCCGAAGTCGTAGGTCCACTGCGAGAAGGGCGTCCCGGTCCGCGAGATCCACAGCAGCAGCGCCAGGCTGCCGAGCGCCACGGCGGCGGTGGGCCAGCGGCCCAAGGCGGTAATGCGAAAGAGCAGGGGCAGGGCGATATAGAGCCCCATCTCGGCGCTGATCGCCCAGCTGACGAAGTTCCAGGTCTGGGCTTCGCAGGTCCCCCAGGCGTGGATGAACAGCACGTTCTGGGCGATGCAGCCGACGTCGTAGCGCGAGGCGTCGCGCTCGTTGATCGCGCCCGCCCAGCCGAGGGCGGCGATGACGATGAAGACCAGCAAGGTCAGCCAGTGCAACGGTCCCAGCCGCGCCACCCGCTTCTGTAGGAAGTCTCGGTACTTGGCGAAGGTGGTGATGCGGCCGGTATAGATCGCCGCCATGACGTAGCCGGAGATCAGGAAGAACAGGTCGACGATCAGGCTGAAGCTCTTGACCGTGTCGTCCACCGCTTGCCAGCGGCCGTCCAGATTGATGAACCGGTTGAAGTGGAACACCACGATCATGACGGCGCCCACGATGCGCAGGGCGTCCAGATGCAGCATCTGGTCGGAGTCGGGTTTCAGGGGGGGCAGCTTCAGCATGGTGAAGTGGTGGGGTGGCGCGCGCCGATGGTCAAGCGACCGCCCTGACGCAACAAACCTCGTCATCCCGGCCGTAGCGAAGCGGAGAGCCGGGACCCAGGGGCAAATGCAGTGCGCCGGCCCCTGGGTCCCGGGTCGGCTACGCCGCCCGGGATGACGAGGCCTTTTGAACCGATAACTAGGCGATCGATCGCCACGCGCCCGGCGATCGGCCGGTCAGGGCCTTCACGTCCCGGGTCATGTGGGCCTGGTCCGAAAACCCGGCCTCCGCCGCGATGTCCGCCAGCGACGTCATCCCGCCGGTGATCATCCCCCAGGCCCGCCGCGCCCGGGCCTCGACCCGGTAGCGGGCCGGGCCGACGCCATAGACCTGGCGGAACCAGCGGAAGGCGGTTTCGCGGGCGACGCCGTGGGCGCGGGCCCAGGCCTCGACGCCGAGGTCGCCGGCGTCGGACAGGGCGGCGGCCATGCGGTCGGGGGCGTCGTCGAGGGCGGGGCGGCCGGCGGTCCAGCCGCGCGCCAGCCAGGCCGAGGCGGCGGTGGGATCGCGCTCGGCCAGGCGGACCAGGGCGTCCGGATCGGCGATGCGGGCGATCGCCAGGTCCGGGACCTCGGCCAGCGGCAGGTTCAGGACGACGGCGCGCCGGGCCGGGGCGGGGTTGCAGTGGGCGCTGAAGGCGGCGTGGACCAGCACGTCGCCGGCCTCGACCCGCCACCGCCCGCGCTCGCCGGCCTCCTCATAGCCGCCCGCCAGCACCACGGCCGCATAGGGCCGGGCGTGCAGGTGACGCGGAATGGCGTCGCCGGTCAGGGTGTGCCGGAGCGGCGGGTGCATGAGGGGAGGTTAGCCGGGCCGGGAGGCCGCGCCAGTTAAAGCGGTGTCATGCGGGGGATCAAAATCCTCCCCCCAGCGGGGGAGGTGGTCCGAAGGACCGGAGGGGGAAGTTCGCCTGACCCGGCCTCTTCCCCCTCCGTCGTCTCTTCGAGCCGACACCTCCCCCGCTAGGGGGAGGATCAAGGAAGCGATCCTAGATCGCCACCCTCTTGGCGATGGCGGTGCGGCGGGCCTTGGTCTCTTGCTGGGCGCGTTGGACGGCTTCGGTCTCGGTGGCGTGCAGCAGGTGGTCGATGACGCGCTCCAGGTGGTCGCGCATGGCCTGGCGGGCCGCGCCGGGATCGTGGGCCTTCAAGGCGTCGACCACCCGGCGGTGCTCGACGATGCGGGGCTCCAGGCCCATGCCGCGGGCGCGGGTCAGGATGTTGCGGGCCAGGGGCGAGCGGTTGCGCCAGTCCCAGAGGTTCTCGATCGTGGCGATGATCGCGCCGTTGCCGGTCGCGCGGGCGATGGTCAGGTGGAATTCACGATCGGCGCCCTCGCCGCTGATTTCCTCTTCCTCGTGCATCCGCTGCAGCAGGCCTTCCAGCACGGCGATCTGCTCGTCGCTGATCGAGGTGGCGGCCAGGGCGGCGGCCTCGCCCTCGAACAGGCGGCGGGCCTCGATCAGTTCGAAGGCCCCGATCTCGAAGTCCATCTCGGCCGACGGGGCGACGGGGCGGACATTGCCGGTGACATAGATGCCCAGGCCGTGACGGGCCTCGATCATGCCCAGCATTTCCAGGGCGATCATCGCTTCACGGAGGGTGGGGCGGCTGACCCCGAACTGTTCGGCCAGCTCGCGCTCGGTCGGCAGGCGGTCGCCCAGCTTGTACTGACCGGCTTCGATCGAGTCGGCCACGGAGTCGGCGATCTTGCGGTAGAGCTTGACGTTGTCAGACATGTCGGCGGGAGCTCGAAAAGACGCGTGGCGATTGACGGCGTTCGTGATTCCTACCACGGAGACCGGGCCGTTTTGTCCTACTTTTTCGCGCTTTTCGTCGGATTGGTCAGAGTTTGTAGGCCCTCTTGGCCAGATCATAGGCCAGTTGGTGGGCGACCTCGTGGGCCTCGTCCTCGTCCATGCGGTGCTCGGCGACCAGTTGAGCCAGCCAGACGCAGTCCATCCGCCGGGCGACGTCATGGCGCGCCGGGATCGACAGGAAGGCCCGCGTATCGTCGTTGAAGCCGACCGTATTGTAGAAGCCCGCCGTCTCGGTGGTCTGCTCGCGGAAGCGGCGCATGCCCTCGGGGCTGTCGTGGAACCACCAGGCCGGACCCAGGCGCATCGCCGGATAGTGGCCGGCCAGCGGAGCAAGCTCTCGGCTGTAGCTGGTCTCGTCCAGGGTGAAGACGATGATCGTCAGGCGCGGGTCGTTACCGTAGCGGTTCAGTAGCGGCTTCAGCGCCTGGACGTATTCGGTGGCTACCGGAATGTCGGCGCCCTTGTCGCGCCCGAAGCGCTCGAAGACCCCCTGGTTGTGGCTGCGGAAACAGCCCGGGTGGATCTGCAGGACGAGGCCGTCCTGGGTGCTCATCCGCGCCATCTCGACCAGCATGTGGCCTCGGAACAGCTCGGCGTCGGCCGGGGAGGGATTGCCGCCGATCACCCGGGCGAACAGGGCGCGGACCTCGGCGTCCGGCAGGTTGGCCGTGAAAGCGCTGGGATGGCCGTGATCGCTGGAGGTGGCCCCGGCGGCGATGAAGTCGGCGCGGCGCTTCTCATGGGCCCGCAGGTAGCCGTCGTAGGTGGCGACATCCTCGCCGGTGATCTGGCCGAAGCGCTTCAGGCTGTCGGCGAAGTCCGGATGCTCGGGGTCGACGACATTGTCGGGGCGATAGGCGGTGACCACCTTGCCCTTCCAGCCCGAGGCGGCGATGGCGTGGTGGTGGTCCAGGCTGTCGACCGGGCTCTCGGTGGTGGCGATCACCTCGATGTTGAAGCGTTCGAACAGGGCCCGGGGCAGGAACTCGGGCCGCTTCAGCGCCGCGTCGATGGTGTCGTAATAGCGGTCGGCGGTCTCGGCGCAGAGCCGCTCGCGCAGGCCGAACACCTCGGCATAGACCCAGTCGTGCCACATCCGCGAGGGGGTGCCGCGCAGCAGGTGGTAGCGCTCGGCGAAGCGCCGCCAGATGGCCCGGGGATCGGTCTCGACTGGCCCGCCGTCGACGCGGGGAATGCCCAGGTCCTCCAGCGCCACGCCCTGGCTGTAGAGCATGCGGAAGACATAGTGGTCGGGGATGATCAGCAGCTCGGCCGGATTGGCGAAGGGTTCGTTGTTCGAGAACCAGCTGGGATCGGTGTGGCCGTGCGGGCTGACGATCGGCAGGTCCTTGATCCGGCCGTACAGCCGCCGCGCGATGTCGCGCATGTGCGGGTCGGCGGGGAACAGGCGGTCGGGATGCAGCGAGAGCGCGTGGGCCACTTTGGGGATCACCAGTCGTGCATCGAGCCGTCGAGACGGCGGGCCACCGGCAGATAGGCGCGCTGGTACGGATACTTGGCGGCCAGCGCCTCGTCGATGTCGACGCCCAGACCCGGCGCCTCGCCCGGATGCATCATGCCGTCCTTGAAGCTGTAGGCATGGGGGAAGACCGCGTCGGTCTCGGGCGTGTGGCGCATATATTCCTGGACGCCGAAATTGGGGATCGACAGGTCGAAGTGCAGGGCCGCGCCCATGCAGATCGGCGACAGGTCGGTGGCTCCGTGGCAGCCGGTGCGTACGTGGTGCAGATCGGCGAAGCTGGCCAGCTTCTTCAGGTGGCTGATGCCGCCGGCGTGGACCACCGTGGCGCGGATGTAGTCGATCAGCTGCTCTTCGATCAGCTGCTTGCAGTCCCAGATCGAGTTGAAGATCTCACCGACGGCCAGCGGCGTGGTGGTGTGCCGGCGGATCAGGCGGAAGCTGGCCTGGTTCTCGGCCGGGGTGGCGTCCTCCATCCAGAACAGGCGGTAGGGCTCCAGATCCTTGCCCAGCCGGCCGGCCTCGATGGGCGTCAGGCGGTGGTGGACGTCGTGCAGCAGGTGCAGCTCATGCCCCAGCCGCTCGCGGGCGGCCTCGAACAGGGCGGGGGTGCTGCGCATGTAGCGCTCGGTCGACCACAGGGTCTCCTTGGGCAGGTCGCTGTCCGCCGGCTCGTAGAAGAACTTGTCCTTGGAGACGCCGTAGGTGCCGCTCATGCCCGGCACGCCGGTCTGCAGGCGGATGGCCTTGTAGCCCTGCTCGGCATAGTGGGCGGCGTTGTCGAGGGTCTCCTCGATCGTCTCGCCATTGGCGTGGCCATAGACCATGACCCCGGTGCGGCAGGCGCCGCCCAGCAGCTGGTAGACCGGCAGGCCGGCGATCTTGCCCTTGATGTCCCAAAGCGCCGTGTCGACCGCGGCGATGGCGGCCATGGTCACGGGCCCGCGCCGCCAGTAGGCGCCCTTGTAGAGATACTGCCAGATGTCCTCGATCTGATGGGCGTCGCGGCCGATCAGGCAGGGGATGACGTGCTGGGAGAGATAGGCCTCGACCGCCAGTTCGCGGCCGTTCAGCGTGGCGTCGCCGATGCCGTACACGCCTTCGTCGGTCATGATCTTCAGGGTGACGAAATTGCGCCCCGGACATGTGACGATGGTCTTGGCGGCGATGATCTTGGGCATGAAACGCTTTGGTTGGGACCAATGGGGGCGGGGCCGAAGATCGCGGACGCGCCATGAGCCAGGCGCGATACGTCCATCTTCCTCCCTGAATACCGGTTTACCGCTACCATGAGGGTTGTCAACCCGGTGGTCTGACCACTACAAAAGTAGTGTCCCGACCTTTGACGGCGCTGTCGAGACACAACGATCGAAGCGGGAAGAACCGCATAAAATATCCGGCCTTCCGGCGACCGCCGGAATCCAGATCCAGTCTGAGCGTGGGCCCCTCCAGGCGCCTCACAGCCCCTTCAGCTGGGCCCCGGCTTTCGCCGAGGCGGTCGGGAAGATGGGAGTGAGACATGCGTTTGTTGGCGTTCGCGGCGACCCTTCTGCTCCTGGCGGCCCCGGCCGCCCGGGCCGAGGACGGCTATGACCTGTGGCTCCGCTACAAGCCGGTCGAGGCCTCGGCGAGAAGCGCCTATGCCGCCCGCGCCGCCGCCATCGCGCCGAACACGATTACGCCCACGCTGCAGGCCGCTCGCGCCGAACTGCTGCGCGGCCTCACCGGAATGGTCGGCAAGCCCGCCAGCGCCGTGGCCGGTACGCGCGACGGGGTGATCCTGATGGGCGCGGCTTGGTCCCCTCCCATCGCCAAGCTGAACCTGCCGCTGAAGGACCTCGGCGACGAGGGCTACCTGATCCGCACCCTGGCCGTGGACGGCAAGGCCACGACGGTGATCGCGGCGAACACGGACATCGGCGCCCTCTACGGCGTCTATCGCTATCTCTCGCTGATCCAGACCCGCCAGCCGGTGGACAAGCTCGACATCATGAGCTCGCCCAAGGTGAAGCTTCGGATGCTGAACCACTGGGACAACCTGAACCGCACGGTCGAGCGCGGCTATGCGGGCCAGTCGATCTTCGACTGGTGGCGGCTGCCCGGTCACGTCGACCCGCGCATGGTCGACTATGCCCGCGCCAACGCCTCGATCGGCGTCAACGGTACGGTGCTGAACAACGTCAACGCCAAGTCCGACAGCCTGACCGCGCCGTTCATCGCCAAGGCCGCGGCCCTGGCCGACACGTTCCGGCCGTACGGGATCAAGGTCTATCTGTCGGCCCGCTTCTCCTCGCCGATCGAGATCGGGGGGCTGAAGACCGCCGACCCGGCCGACCCCGCCGTCGCCGCCTTCTGGAAGGCCAAGGCCGACGAGATCTACAAGGCCATTCCCGACTTCGGCGGCTTCCTGGTGAAGGCCAATTCGGAAGGCCAGCCGGGTCCGCAGGACTATGGTCGCACCCATGTCGACGGGGCCAACATGCTGGCCGACGCGGTCGGTCCGCACGGCGGCGTCGTGATCTGGCGCGCCTTCGTCTATTCGCACGAGCAGCCCGACGACCGCGCCAAGCAGGGCTTCAACGAGTTCAAGCCGTTCGACGGCCAGTTCCGCGACAACGTGGTCATCCAGGTCAAGAACGGCGCGATCGACTTCCAGCCGCGTGAGCCGTTCCACCCGCTGTTCGGGGCCATGCCGAAATCCAACCTCGGCATGGAGTTCCAGATCACCAAGGAATATCTCGGCTTCTCGACCCACCTCGTCTATCTGGGCCCGCTCTACGAGGAGACCCTGCGCGCCGACACCATGGCCCACGGCAAGGGCTCGACCGTGGCCAAGGTGGTCGACGGCCAGCTGGACGGGCGCAAGCTGACGGTGATGGCCGGCGTGGCCAATATCGGCAGCGACCGTAACTGGAGCGGCTCGCAGTTCGACCAGGCCAACTGGTACGTCTTCGGCCGGCTGGCCTGGGACCCGGAGGCCTCGACCAAGGATATCGCCACCGACTGGGCGAAGATGACCTTCACCAACGACCCGCGCTTCGTGAAGCCGGTCGTGGACATGATGATGGGCTCGCGCGAGGCGGCCGTGGACTACATGACCCCGCTGGGTCTGCACCACCAGATGGGCCGCAGCCACCACTATGGTCCCGGCCCCTGGGTCGCCGGCGGGCCGCGCGCCGACTGGACCAGCGTCTACTACGCCAAGGCCGGACCGGACGGCTTGGGCTTCGACCGCACGGCCTCGGGCAGCAACGCCACGGCGCAGTACGCCCCGGCGGTCGGGGCCTGCTTCGCCGACCTCAAGTGCGTCGACGAGAAGGACCTGCTGTGGTTCCACCACCTGCCCTGGGACTACCGCCTGAAGTCCGGCGACACCCTGTGGGACGGGCTGGTGAAGCGCTATGGCCGGGGCGTTGGATACGTGGACGGCATGGCGCGGACCTGGTCGGGGATGGCGCCTTATGTCGAGCCGCAGCGTCACGCCGAGGTCGCCGACTACCTGAAGATCCAGCGCGACGAAGCCCAATGGTGGCGCGACGCCTCGGTGGCCTGGTTCGGGAGCTTCTCGAAACGCCCGCTGCCGGCCGGGGAGAAGCCGCCGCCGAAGAGCCTGGAGGCGTACGAGGCGATGCAGTTCCCGTGGGCGCCGGGGAATTAGATCCTCCCCCTAGCGGGGGAGGTGGCGCGAAGCGCCGGAGGGGGCACTTGTCCTGGCCCTGCCTCTTCCCCCTCCGTCGGCTGCGCCGACACCTCCCCCACTAGGGGGAGGATTGGGGGCTGGCGGTTTGCGTGATTTGCTTCGTCAGTTCCCCTGACCCCCTCTCACCGAGCCCCGCCCCGCATGAAGCTCCTCGCCACCACGATCGTCGCCGCGTTCCTGGCCACGGCCGCCTCCGCCGCCCCGCTCAACGTTCCGGCTGCCCTCAGGACCATCGACGTCCAGCTCGACCGCGACTACCCGGCGCTGGACGCGCTCTACAAGGACATCCACGCCCATCCGGAGCTGGGGTTCCAGGAGGTTGAGACCGCCGCCAAGCTGGCCGAGGCAATGCGCGCCCTGGGCTTCACCGTGACCGAGGGCGTCGGCAAGACCGGCGTGGTGGCGGTGCTCAAGAACGGTGATGGCCCCAAGATTCTGGTCCGTACCGAGCTGGACGCCCTGCCGATGCAGGAGAAGACCGGCCTGGCCTATGCCAGCCAGGTGACCGCGATGTGGAACGGCGAGAAGGTCTTTGTCGACCATGCCTGCGGCCACGACATCCACATGGCCGCCTGGGTCGGGACCGCCCGCCAGCTGGTGGCCCTCAAGGCCAAATGGAAGGGCACGCTGGTCTTCGTCGCCCAGCCGTCCGAGGAGACGGTCAGCGGCGCGCGGGCCATGCTGGCCGACGGCCTGTGGGACAAGATCGGCGGCAAGCCCGACTACGGCTTCACCCTGCACGTCGGCAACGATCCGGCCGGTCAGGTCTCGTACAAGGCCGGGGTGCTGACCTCGACCTCGGACGGCATCGACCTGACCTTCGTGGGCCGGGGCGGGCACGGCTCGATGCCCAGCGCCACGATCGACCCGATCCTGATGGCCAGCCGCTTCGTGGTCGACGTCCAGAGCGTGATCAGCCGCGAGAAGGACCCGGCCCAGTTCGGCGTCGTCACCATCGGTTCGATCCAGGCGGGCAGCGCCGGCAACATCATCCCCGACCGGGCCCGGCTGCGCGGCACGATCCGCACCCAGGACGCGGAGGTGCGCGACAAGATCCTGGCCGGGGTCCAGCGCACCGCCAAGGCCGTGGCCGTCATGGCCGGCGCGCCCGAGCCCGAGCTGAAGCTCACCCCCGGCGGCAAGGCGGTGGTCAATGACGCGGCCCTGACCGAGCGCACGGCGGCGGTGTTCAAGGCCGCCTTCGGCCCCCGCGCGGTGGCGCAGGACAAGCCGGGCTCGGCCTCGGAGGACTATTCGGAGTTCATCCTGGCCGGCGTGCCCTCGGTCTATTTCGGCATCGGCGGCTACGACCCGGCGGTGATCGAGAAGGCCAAGGCCGAGGGCAAGCCGCTGCCGACCAACCACTCGCCGTTCTTCGCCCCCACGCCCGAGCCGACGATCTGGACGGGGGTGCGGGCGATGACCTTGGCGGTGCTGGGGGTGGCGGGGAGGTAGGGGCTCACAGGTCGGCGAACAACTGTTTGACGCCGCTCGCCGCTGGCCTAAGCTCTCCTCGCCCAGCAAGGGCGATAGGGGAACGACGCATGGCCAGGATCGCCGCGAACGGGATCGAGCTCGAATACGACGTCCATGGTCCCGAGACGGGCGAGCCGCTGCTGCTGATCATGGGCCTGGGACAGCAGCTGACCCGCTGGCCGCTGAACCTGGTGGAGAAGCTGGTCGCCGAGGGCTTCCGGGTGATCCGCTTCGACAATCGCGACATCGGCCTGTCGACCGGCTTCGACGCGGCCGGCGTGCCCGAGATCCCGACGGTGATCGGGGCGATGATGAGCGGCCAGAAGCCCGCCGTGCCCTATCTGCTGGCCGACATGGCCGCCGACGCCGCCGGCTTGCTGGACGCGCTGGGAATCGCCCATGCGCACGTGGCCGGCGTCTCGATGGGCGGGATGATCGGCCAGATGCTGGCGGCCCTGCATCCGCAGAAGGTGCTGTCGCTGGTCTCGGTGATGTCCACGACCGGCAATCCGGCGGTGCCCCCGGCCACGCCCGAGGCTCTGTCGGTGCTCTATGCTCGCCCTGAGAAGACCGATCTCGACAGCCTGGTCGAGCACGCCCTGAAAGCCCAGATCGCCATCCAGAGCCCGGCCTGGCCGGTCGATCCGGCGACCGAGCGGCCCAAGCTGCGCGCCGCCATCGAGCGAGCCTTCCACCCCGCCGGCGTGGCGCGCCAGATGGTGGCCGTGATCGCCTCGGGCGACCGTCGCGAGGCGCTGAAGACCATCAGCGCCCCGACCGTCGTGCTGCACGGCGACGCCGACCCCCTGGTCCGCGTCGAGGGCGGCAAGGACACCGCCGCCACCATTCCCGGCGCCGAACTGCGCATCGTCGAGGGCATGGGCCACGACCTGCCCGAGGCGACGCACCCGCTGTTCGTCGACGCGGTGGTCAGCGCGGCGGCGCGGGCGCGGGTGATGGTTTAGGGGGATCGAGCCCTCTCTCATAGAGAGAGGGAGGGGCCCGCGCCGGAGGCGTGGGAGGGTGAGTGGTTACACCGCTTGCCGGGAACCCAGGGATCATTCTGCAGTGGGGGCGCTGCGGCGAGATTTCCGGATCTGACCGCCGGCTTCCGGCGGCTTCGTCAGAGCTCCATTCGGTGAGGGTGTAACCACTCACCCTCCCATGCTGCGCATGGGCCCCTCCCTCTCTCTCAGAGAGAGGGATTCAACGTCCGTCTCTCAGCCCATCGCGTCGCAGTTCTCCCGGATGAACGCCATGTGGTCCGGCATCACCTCGGCGGACTTGGCGATGACCGACTTGATCTCGGCCATGCGCGACTTGAACAGGCCCTCGTCCATGTTGTCAGCCATCGGGTCGTAGCCTTCGGGAACGATCCCCTGGCCGATGAAGACGGCGAACCACGAGGTGTCGTTGAACAGCTCCTCGTTCTCGCGGAAGATCCGGCCAGAGCCTTTGAACAGCTCGATCTTGTCGGCCAGATAGTCGGGGATCGGCATCTCGCGCAGATAGTCCCAGTAGGGGGTGTCGTTGCGCTCGGTGGCCTTGAAGTGGAGGATCAGGAAGTCCCGGATCTTCTCGTATTCGAAGGTCATGGTCCGGTTGTAGCGGTCGGTGTCGGCCTGCCGGAAATGGCGGTCGGGGAAGTGGGCCAAGAGGCGCGAGATCCCGACCTGGATCAGGTGGATCGACTGGCTTTCCAGCGGTTCCATGAAGCCCGCCGACAGGCCGATCGAGACGACGTTCTTGTCCCAGCTCTTCTTGCGGCGGCCGGCGGTGAAGCGCAGCAGGTTCGGCTCGGCCAGGGGCTCGCCGTCGAGGTTCTTCAGGAGATCGGCGGTGGCCTCGTCGTCACTGATGAACTGGCTGGAATAGGCGTAGCCATTGCCCAGGCGGTGCTGCAGCGGGATGCGCCACTGCCAGCCGGCCGGACGGGCGCTGGCCCGCGTCACCGGGGCCAGCGAGCCGGCCAGGGTGCAGGGCATGGCCACGGCGCGGTCGTTCAGCAGCCACTGGCTCCAGTCCTCGTAGCCGGCCTTCAGGGTCTGCTCGATCAGCAGGCCCCGGAAGCCCGAGCAGTCGATGAACAGGTCGCCCTCGAGCACCTGGCCGCTTTCCAGGGTCACCGAGGTGACATGGCCGCTCTCGCCGTCCTGCTGGACCGAGGCGATCTTGCCCTCCTGGCGCACGACGCTGCGCGCCTCGGCGTATTCGCGCAGGAACTTGGCGTAGAGGCCGGCGTCGAACTGGAAGGCGTAGGCGATCTGGCCCAGCGGCGAATTGGGCTGGTTGCTAGGCCGCATGAACTTGCTCTGGCGCGAGCCGACCGTCTGCAGGCTGTAGGCGCCCAGGTCGTCGTCCAGGCCCATGGCGCGGGCCTTGAGCCAGTAGGCGTGGAACGACACCCCCTCCATGTCGACGCCATAGGGGCCGAACGGGTGGTGGTAGCTGTGGCCGATCCGTTGCCAGTCGACGAAGTCGATGCCCAGCTTGAAGGTGGCCTTGGTCTTCTTGACGAAGTCGTTCTCGTCCAGCCCCAGCATCCGGTTGAAGATGTTGATCTGCGGGATCGTCGACTCGCCGACGCCGACCGTACCGATGGCCTCGGACTCGACCAGGGTGACCTTCGTGTAGCCGTCCTTCAGGAAGCGCCCCAGGGCGGCGGCGGTCATCCAGCCGGCGGTGCCGCCGCCGACGATGACGATGCGGCGCAGGCGGTGGTCGGCGGTCATGCGGTGAATCCGGGCGTGGCGCAGTAGCGGGCGATGAACTGTTCGTGGGTCGGCAGGGCGTCCGAGGTCTGGCGGACGAGGCTGGCCAGGCGCTCCAACTGGCCTTTCAGGAAGGCCTCGTCGTACTGGTCGACCAGCGGGTCGTGGCGCTGCGGCGTGACGCCCTGGCCCAGCAGCACGGCGATCCAGCTGGGCTCGGCGAACAGGTCATAGTCCGACTGGAACAGGCGTCCGGAGGCGCGGAACAGGTCCATCTTGCGCTTCAGGTCGGCCGGGATCTCCATCTCGCGCAGCTGCTTCCAGTACGGCTCGGGCCGGTTGTTGGCGTGGAAGTGCAGGATGATGAAGTCGCGGATCAGCTCGACCTGCAGGATGGTCAGGCGGTTGTACTCGGCGATCTCGACGGGGTTGAAGCCCTTGTCCGGGAACAGCGCCAAGAGCTTGGTGATGCCGGCCTGGATCATGTGGATGCTGGTGCTTTCCAGCGGCTCCAGGAAGCCCGACGACAGGCCGATGGCCACGACGTTCTTGTTCCAGATCTGCTTGCGGCGACCGGGGCGGAACTTGATGAAGTTCGGCTTCTGGGTCGGGGCGCCGTCCAGGGTGCTCTCCAGCGTCTTCAGCGCGTCCTCGTCGCTGATGTGCTTGGACGAATAGACATAGCCGGTGCCGATCCGGTGCTGCAGCGGGATGCGCCAGATCCAGCCGGCCTCGTGGGCGGTGGCGCGGGTGAAGGGCGAGAGGCCGTCGCCGCCCATCTCGCACTGCAGGGCCACGGCGCGATCGTTGGCCAGCCAGTGACCCCAGTCCTCGAAGCCGGTCTTCAGGGTCTGCTCGATCAGCAGGGCGCGGAAGCCGGTGCAGTCGACGAACAGGTCCGCCTCCAGCACCCGGCCATCCTCCAGGGTGACGCCGGTGATGAAGCCGGTCTCGCCGTTCTGGCCCACTTCGGCGACCTTGCCCTCGACCCGGACCACGCCGCGCTTCTCGGCATAGTCGCGCAGGTATTTGGCGTAGAGGCTGGCGTCGAAGTGGAAGGCGTACTTGATGCTGGACAGCACCTGGCCGGGGTCCTTGCTGGGCAGCATGAACTTGCCGTGGGTGGCGGCGGTGGCCGGCAGGTTGAAGTCGTCGATCGGCGGGGCCCAGCCCTCGTGGTGGGCGCGCAGCCAGAACTGGTGGAACTTCAGCGCCTCGATATCCAGGCCGAAATTGCCGAACGGGTGCAGGTAGCGATGGCCGGGGCCCATCCAGTCCTTGAACTCGATGGCCAGCTTGAAGCTGCCCTTGGTGGCCCGCATGAACTCGGCCTCGTCGATGCCGAGGATCTGGTTGAAGGTGGTGATCGGCGGGATCGTCGCCTCGCCGACCCCGACCGTGGAGATCTGGTCGGACTCCACCAGGGTGACGGACACGCCCTTGGTGTCGAGCACCTTGGACAGGGCGGCGGCCGTCATCCAGCCGGCGGTGCCGCCGCCGACGATCAGGACCTTGCGGATGGGGTTTGGGGTCATGGGTTCGAACTCAACAGAAAATCATGTGTCACCCCGGACGACTCGGAGGGGCGATCCGGGACCCAGGGGGGGAAGGAACGCCGCGCACGCCGCCCCTGGGTCCCGGCTCTACGCGCTGCGCGCTTCGGCCGGGATGACACGGAAAATAGGGGGTGGGTTCAGACACGCGGCATCGCCTCCGCCGTCTGGGCGATCACCGCTTTCATGCGGCTCAGCGTCTCGCGCGTGCGCTCCAGCGGCATGCGTTCGACCAGCGGGTCCCAGCGCTTGGGGACGATCCCGCGCGCCAGCAGGGCGTGGACCCAGGCGCTCTCGGGCCAGGCCTCCTCGTCGTACATGACGACGCGGCCCCGACTTTCGAACTGGGCCAGCTTCCAGGCCAGGGGCTCGGGCGGATTGTCCAGCACGCCCCAGCGCAGGATGGCCATGTCGCGGGCGCGCTCCAGCGCAGCGCTCGACAGGCGGTTATATTCGTCGACGGCGGCGGGGCCGGTGGGGAACAGGGCGACCAGGCGCGAGACGTCGTTCTGCAGCAGTTGCAGGTCGCCGCCGTCCGCCGCGCCGATGGCGCCGGCCGAGGTTCCGAGCGCCACGACGTTGCCGACCATGGCCCGCGCCCGGCGGCCGGCCTTCAGCGGCGCGCCCGGGGTGAAGACCGGCAGCAGACCCTTGGGCTCGGTCATGGCCAGGCCGCTGGGCAGCCAGGCGCTCCAGTCGATCCAGGCTTCATGGCCGATCAGGACAGCGTCCTCGCCCGAGGCGTCGACCAGGAGATCCGCGTCGGGGCGGCCGTCCGTGACCTGGGCCCCGGCCTTCAGGGCCACGTCCTTCAGCAGGGTCGCATAGCCCGCCGCGTCCAGGGTCAGGCCGTGGTCCAGGGTCGAGAGCGGCGAGCGCGGGTCCGGGCTCGCGGGGGCGAAGCGGCCGCGCTGGGCGGCCTGGGCGGCCAGGCTCCAGTCGCTGAGCGGCGCGCCCTCTCCGGCCCGCAGCCAGTAGTGATGGAACGGCAGGCCGTCGAAGCTGGCCCCGGTCTCGCCGAACGGCGCGATCGTCTCGCCGTAGCGGGCCCCCAGGCGCGGCGCCACGGCGGCGGTGCGGACCAGGGCGACCTCGGAAACCCCCAGGCGGGCGTGCAGGCCGCGCAGGGACGGCAGAGTGGCGATGCGGCCGGACGGCGGCGGCCCGGTCTCGGAGACCACGACCTCGGCCACGCCCTTGCCCGCCGTCGCCAGGGCGGCGGCGGTCATCCAGGCGTCGATCCCTCGACCCACGATCAGGACGCGCTTCATGCGGGGACGCCTTTTTCGGAGGTTCGGGCGTCGGCGACCGAGCGCAGATAGGTCTCGTGCTCCGGCATGGCCGCGACCGTGCGGGCGACGGCGGCCTTCAGCTCGGCCAGGACCTTGGCGGACTGGGCCGGATCGACCGCCTCGACCAGCGGGTCATGGCCGTCGGGCGCGATGTTCTGGCCCAGATAGACGGCCAGCCACGAGGGCTCCTTGAAGAAGCCGTCCTTGTAGCCGACCACCAGGCCGCGCTCGCGGAACAAGTCCATCTTGCCGGCCAGGCTGTCGGGGATGGGCGCGGCGCGGCGGTCGTTCCAGAAGTCGGAATCGTCCCGCTGGTTGGCGTGGTAGTGCAGCACGAGGAAGTCGCGGATCCGCTCGAACTCCAGGTCCATGACCCGGTTGTACTCGTCCTGGTCGGCCTGTTCGCAGCCCTGGTGCGGGAAGAGTTCCAGCAGGGTGGTGATCGCCACCTGGATCAGGTGGATCGAGGTGCTCTCCAGCGGCTCCAGGAAGCCCGACGACAGGCCGACGGCCACGACGTTCTTCAGCCACTGCTTCTTGCGGCGGCCGGTGACGAAGCGGAGGAATCGCGGGTCCTGCTGCGCCTTGCCGTCCAGCTTCGAGACCAGCACCCGGGCGGCCTCGTCGTCGCTGATATAGCTGGAGCAATAGACATAGCCGTTGCCGACCCGGTGCTGCAGCGGGATGCGCCAGCGCCAGCCGGCCTGGTCGGAGGTCGCGCGGGTCAGGGGCGTGGCGGGCTCGACCGACTCGCAGGGCACGGCGGCGGCGCGGTCGCAGGGCAGCCATTGGGTCCAGTCGTCATAGCCGGCCTTCAGCGCGCCCTCGATCAGCAGGCCCCGGAATCCGGAGCAGTCGATGAACAGGTCGCCTTCAATGGTCTGACCACTCTCGAGCGTCACGCCGGTGACGAAGCCATCCTCGGGGCGCTGCTGCACCGTGGCGATCTTGCCCTCGGTGCGAACGACGCCCCGGGCTTCGGAATAGGCGCGCAGATAGAGGGCGTAGAGGCCGGCGTCGAACTGGTAGGCGTAGTTGAAGGTCGAGCCCAGCGAGCGCGGATCGGGGGAGGGCGGCGCGAACTTGCCGGCCAGGCCCGCCATGATCGGCAGGCTGTAGGCCTGGATCGAATCGGCTTCGCGCCCCTCCCGTTCGGCGAGCGCCTTCGCCCGCAGCCAGTGCTGGTGGAAGGGGATGCCGCCGATCGGATGGCCGAAGGCGCCGAACGGGTGGACGTAGGCCTCGCCCTTCTTGCCCCAGTCGCGGAATTCGATGCCCAGCTTGTAGGTGGCCTGGGTCTTCCGCATGAAGTCGGCTTCGTCCAAACCCAGGCGGGCGTTGTAGTTGCGGATGTGCGGGACCGTGGCCTCGCCGACGCCGACGGTGCCGATCTCGGCCGACTCGACCAGCGCGATGGAGATCGGCAGGCCCTTCAGCACCGCGACCAGGCCGGCGGCGGTCATCCAGCCGGCCGTGCCGCCGCCGACGATGACGATCTTGCGAATGGGGGTCATGGACGGAGCTTAGGGTTCGTCGCGCCGCGGAGGGAAGGGTGCGGCATTCGGACGCGCCCCGTCGAAACGGCTCCTGGGCCCGCGCGGACGGTCTCGTCCATCATTATGCTCCCTCCCCCAGGGGCCGTTTTCTCAGGCCGGGTACGTCAGAGGACCCATACCGAGCAGTCAAAAATTGACAACGCTGTCTAGCGTTGTCATCGTTCTTATAGCCGGACGACAAGAATCCGGTCGACGTGGCCAGACCACGGAAGGGGAGGTGACCAGGTTCGGAAACAGCGCGCAAAGCCCGCGTGGCGGGGCGGCTGCTACCCAAAATGGTAACGTTCCCATTCCTTATGGCTAAACGAACCTGGCGTTTGTGACAACGCTTGACGACCAGTGGTCTGTCGTGTGATCTGACCACAATGGTCACGGTAACATGATCAATGGTAGCGCTACCTTGCTACCAGAACGACAAAAAGGGGAGGTGGACTAAATGGGCACGGCCAACGGGCCGTCCGCTAAGAGCGGACGCAATTCCTTCACAACGCGACTGAAGTACGGGGCTTCGATGCTGGCGCTGGGCGCGCTGGTCGTCGGCGCGCCGGCCATGGCGCAAACCGCGAAGCCTGACACGGCGACGGTCGACGAAGTCATCGTCACCAGCATCAAGCAGAGCCTCAAGAGCAGCCAGCAGCTGAAGCAGTCGTCCGAAATCATCGGCGACTCGATCACCGCCGAAGACATCGGCGCTCTGCCGGACCGCTCGGTCACCGAAGCGCTGCAGCGCATCCCGGGCGTGGCCATCAACCGTTTCGCCGCCGGCGTCGACCCCGACCACTTCTCGGTCGAAGGTTCGGGCGTCGTCGTGCGCGGCCTGAACTTCGTGCGTTCGGAGCTGAACGGCCGCGACAGCTTCTCGGCCAACAACGGCCGCTCCCTGTCGTTCGCCGACGTCCCGTCGGAACTGATGGGCGGCGTCGACGTCTTCAAGAGCCCGTCGGCCGACCTGATCGAAGGCGGCATCTCGGGCACCGTGAACCTGCGTACGCGCCTGCCGTTCGACAACAGCAAGCGCCAGATGCTGTCGATGTCGCTGGAAAACAGCTACGGCGACCTGATCAAGAAGTGGGCCCCCAGCTTCACGCTGATGGGCAGCAAGCGCTTCGACACCAGCATCGGTGAGTTCGGCGTCCTGGCCAGCTACACCAACTCCAAGCTCTGGACCCGTTCGGACGGCACCCAGGCTTCGAACTTCGCCTGCCGCACCAACCTGGGCCAGACGCCCGCGGACTGCGGCAACGGCACCCGCGGCGTGTGGTTCCCGCGCGGCGCGGCGTTCCGCTCGACGACCACCGAGCGTGATCGTGAAGGTCAGGCCGCCGCCATCCAATGGCGCAGCACCGACCGCACCATGGTCGCCACGGTTCAGTACCTGCGTTCGGACTCGCGCCAGCAGTGGACCGAGCACGCGATCGAAGTCGCCACCGACAACGTCGCCGCCAACGGCGACTCGCGTCCGGTCGCCGGCACCAGCTTCACCTTCGACGGCGACGGCATCTTCACGAACGGGCTGGTCACCGGCACGACCGGCTGGCGCGCCGACCAGAACTCGGGCGAGCGCCGCACGCCGATCGACGGCCTGCAGTCGAACAACGTCCGCCGCGACGTCGACCAGAAGTATACGACCAGCGATTTCGGCGCGAACTTCAAGTGGACGCCGAACGACAACTGGGGCTTCCAGCTCGACTACCAGCACGTTTCTTCCAAGGTGAAGATGCTGGACGTCGGTCTGTGGGGCTCCAGCTTCCAGAACCTGGCCATGAACCTGCGCGGCAACGAGCCGCCGATCTTCAGCTTCGCTCCGCCCAGCAATGGCGGCGTGGTGGTTCAGTGCCCGGCGCCGACCTCGAGCTGCCCGACCTATTACAACGGTTCGAACAACAGCTTCAGCAGCCCGTACAACTCGTTCTGGCGCGCCGCCATGGACCACTACGAGATGTCGGACGGCGAGGAAGACGCCCTCAAGTTCGACGTCGAGTACAAGTTCGACGACAGCCCGTGGCTCGACTCGGTCAAGGCCGGCGTGCGCTGGTCGGATCGTGACCAGACCACCCGCTTCTCGTCCTACAACTGGGGCGTGGTCAGCGAGATCTGGGGCGAAGGCGGCCCGGTCTGGATGAGCGACAAGGTCAACGGCGTGCCGGAACTCAACGGCGTGCCCGGCACGGTCGGCGAGGACAGCACCAGCAAGATCGAGCTGTTCACCTACGACAACTTCTTCCGCAACAAGGTTCCGCTGCCGACCGGCAACGAGCCGCGGCCGTTCTACAACCAGAACATCACCCAGAACTACGCGGCCTTCGCGGCCTTCGTGAAGCAGGTCGGCGCTGAATGGCGTCCGACGTACGCCGCCGACGGCTGCCCGCAGAACTGGGTGCCTCTGGCTCAGCGTTGCGGCACCGTCGCCGGCACGCCGTTCCGTCCGAACGAAGTCAACCCGATCGAAGAGAAGAACAAGGCCGCCTATCTGATGGCGCGCTTCAAGCACGACTTCGACGGCGGCATCCGCCTGACCGGCAACATCGGCGTGCGCTACACCAAGACCGACCGCGAGACCTCGGGCTTCCTGGCCTATCCGCTGTCGAGCTCGGTGACGAGCGAAGCGACCTGCTCGACGCCCGTGACGCCGCCGGCCACCCTGCCGATCTTCTGTACGGCGCTCACCGCGGCCACCCGTCAGGAACTGCGCAACTGGGCTAACGGCGCGCTGATCGCCAACACGGCCGGCACCTCGTACGACTACTTCCTGCCGAGCTTCAACGCCAAGCTGGCCCTGCCGAACAAGATGCAGTTCCGCCTGGGCCTGTCGAAGACGGTGACGCCGCCGGACGTCGGTCTGGTCCGCAACTACTACAACCTCTCGGTCAACTCGAACGCCGACGGCATCATCAATGGCCGTCCGTCGGGCACCACGACCGTGGGTAACCCGAAGCTGAAGCCCATCGAGTCGACCAACATCGACCTGTCGGGCGAATGGTACTTCGCGCCGGTCGGCTCGCTGACGGTGGCCCTGTTCCACAAGGACCTGACCAACGTCATCACCAACGGTACGGCCCGTCTGCCCTTCACCAACAACGGTGCGACCTTCGACGTGGCCATCACGACGCCGGTCAACTCGAAGGACAAGGCCAAGATCGACGGCTTCGAAATCGGCTACCAGCAGTTCTATGACTTCCTGCCCAAGCCGTTCGATGGCTTCGGCATCAACGCCAACTACAGCTACATCAAGAGCTCGGGCGTGCGTCAGTCGACGCTGTCGGCGACCGACCCTGACGTCGCCGCCGGCCGTGTCGCCAACATCGACACCAGCCTGCTGCCGCTGCAGGGCCTGTCGAAGCACAACGCCAACTTCGCCGCCATCTACGAGAAGGGCAAAATCTCGGCCCGCCTCGCCTACAACTGGCGCTCGGAGTTCCTGCTGACCGTCCGTGACGTGATCGTGCCGTTCGCGCCGATCATGAACCAGGCCACCGGTCAGCTGGACGGTTCGCTGTTCTACACGATCAACTCGAACATGAAGGTCGGGGTGCAGGGCGTGAACCTGCTCAACGAGATCACCCAGACCAACCAGGTGCTGAACAACAAGCTGCTCGATACGGGCCGCTCCTGGTTCATGAACGACCGTCGCTACTCGCTGGTCCTGCGCGCCAGCTTCTAGTTCCGCTGATTTCCCGACCCGGGTTCCTCACTCGGGTCGGGACGTCACGGATGGGTTTCGTCGACGCTTGGCCTTTCTCCTGTGAGGTCGGGCGGCGGAGCTCGGTTACTCCTGCCAACTTTCCGGAGCCCGTTTCGTTTTGCTTTGAACAGCCAAACGAGACGGGCTCCTTTTTATTGGCTCGAGGCCTTCTGTCCGCTCGCGATAGGTCGCGATCGGGAAGGCCTCGGGCGCATCGTCTTCCTCGGCGGTGCGCGTTTTTCTTGGAGCCTAGAGATGCGTGAGAATCTCTCCCGCCGAGACCTTCTGGCGCTGAGCGCCGCCGGCGCGGCGTCGGCCTTCGCCGGACCCGCCTTCGCCGCCGAAGGTCCCTCGCTGCGCGAGCTGGCCAAGGCCAAGGGCCTCTATTTCGGCAGCGCCGTGGGCGCGGGGCCGAAGGGCGCGCTGACCGGCTCGTTCGAGGATCCCAAATACCGCGAGATCCTGGCCCGCGAGTGCGGCGTCCTGGTCCCCGAGAACGAGCTGAAGTGGTACGTGATCCGGGCCCGAGGCCCGCAGTATTTCGACTTCGAGCGCGCCGACCGCATCGCCGAGTTCGCCAAGGCCAATGGCCAGGCCCTGCGCGGCCACACCCTGCTGTGGCACCACCCGCAGTGGTTCCCGAACTGGGTGAAGGGCTACGACTTCGGCCCCAAGCCCGCCGAGGCCGCGGCGAAAATGGTCACCGAGCACATCCAGGCGCTGTGCAAGCGCTATCCGCAGATGATCTCGTGGGACGTGGTCAATGAGACGGTCGATCCGATCGACGGCTCGATCCGCGGCACCGCCTTCTCCGACGCCATGGGCAAGGAAGCGGTGCTGGACCTGTCGTTCCACGTCGCCCGCGAGGCCGCCCCCAAGGCCCGCCTCGTCTACAACGATTACATGAGCCAGGAGACCGGCAACGAGAAGCACCGCTACGGCGTGCTGAAGCTGCTCGAAGGCTTCAAGAAGCGCGGCACGCCCGTCGACGCCCTGGGCGTCCAGAGCCACATCGGGGCCGAGAACGCCGACACCTTCACCGGCTTCGGCAAGCCCGAGGAGAAGGCGTGGAAGGCCTTCATCGATGAGGCGACCGGCATGGGCTACGACCTGCTGATCACCGAGTTCGACGTCCACGACAAGGGCCTGCCCGCCGCGTTCGCCCCGCGCGACGCCGAGGTCGCCGCCTACGCCAAGGCCTTCCTCGACATGATGCTGTCCTACCGCCAGACCAAGGAGGTGCTGGCCTGGGGCATGGTCGACAAATATTCGTGGCTGCAGAACCAGTGGTTCCGCGAGGACAAGAAGCCCAAGCGCCCGACCCTGTACGACGACAACTACCAGGCAAAGCCGCTGCGCGAGGCCGTGGCGGCGGCGTTGAAGGCGGCGCCGGCGCGGTAGGGCCTCTTCCATGCGTCATCCCGGCCGGAGCGCGCAGCGCGAAGAGCCGGGACCCAGGGGCGGCCGGCACGGCGTTCACGCACCCCCTGGGTCCCGGACCGGCCCGCCGGGCCGTCCGGGATGACGAGATTTTGGTGCGTAGGAGTAAGCCGATGTTCCGCCCGACCCTGACCGCCCTGGCCCTAACGCTCCTCGCGGCCACCGCCGCCCAGGCCCAGACCGCCGCCTTCTCCAACTTCGTCTACAGCGGCTCGGACCCGTCCGACGCGGTCAAGGCCACGCCCGGCCAGTACCGCAACCCGATCCTGCAGGGCTTCCACCCCGACCCCAGCGTCACGCGGGTGGGCGAGGACTACTACCTGGTCAACTCGACCTTCGCCTGGTTCCCGGGCCTGCCGGTGTTCCACTCGACCGATCTCGTCCACTGGGAGCAGATCGGCAACGCCCTCGACCGCCCCGGCATGCTGGACTTCAAGCGCCTGGGCCTGTCGCGCGCGGTGTTCGCCCCGGCGATCGAGGAGCACGACGGGACGTTCTACATCCTCAACACCTGCGTCGACTGCGGCGGCAATTTCCTGATCACCGCCAAGGACCCCAAGGGACCGTGGTCGGACCCGGTGTGGCTGCCCCAGGTCGGCGGCATCGACGCCTCGATCTTCTTCAATGACGACGGCCGCGCCTGGATCGTCAACAACGACGAGCCACCGGGCCCGGCCGAGTACAGCGGCCACCGCGCCATCTGGATCCAGGAATACGACCAGAAGGCCAAGGTCACGATCGGCCCGCGCACGGTGCTGCTGGATAAAGGCGTCAATCCCGCCGCCAAGCCGATCTGGCCCGAGGGGCCGCACATCCTGAAGAAGGACGGCTGGTACTATCTGGTCGCCGCCGAGGGCGGCACGGCCGAGGGCCACAGCCAGGTGGTGCTGCGCGCCAAGTCGGTCACCGGCCCCTATGTTCCGTATGCGGACAATCCGATCCTGACCCAGCGCGGCCTGCCCAAGGACCGCCCGCTGCCCATCACCTCGGCCGGCCATGCCGACCTGGTCGATACGCCCGACGGAAAGTGGTGGGCGACCTTCCTGGCCGTCCGGCCCTATGGCGACGATCTCTACAACACCGGCCGCGAGACCTTCCTGCTGCCCGTCGAGTGGAAGGACGGCTGGCCGGTGATCCTGGAGAACGGCAAGACCATCCCCTATGCGGCGGCCGCGCCGAAGCTGCCCGCTATGACGGCGGCGCCGATGTCCGGCCCGTTCACGGCCGCCGAGACCTTCGCCGGCCCGGAGCTGCCGAAGACCTGGATGACCATGCGCATCCCGACCTCGCGCTGGTGGTCGGTGAAGGACGGCACGCTGAGCCTGCGGGCGCGCAAGGCCAGGATCGGCGACAACGACCAGCCCTCGATGTGGGCCCGTCGCCAGCAGCACATGAACGCCACGGTCCAGACGACCCTGCGCTTCGAGCCCAAGGCCGATGGCGACAAGGCCGGGCTGGTCGCCGTGCAGAACGACGACTTCTACTGGTTCGTCGGCCTGGTCCGCGACGGCGGCAAGACCCTGGTCCGGGTCGAGAAGCGCACGGGGAAGGGCGATCCGGTCGACGGCGCCGTGGCGGCCGAGAAGCCCCTGGCCCTGAAGCCCGGCGCGCCGCTGAACCTGAAGATCACCGCGACCGGCGGGACCCTGGACTTCGCCTACGCAACCGCGCCGGGCCAGTGGCAAACGCTGAAGGCCGGCACCGACGGGACGACGCTGAGCACCAAGGTGGCGGGCGGCTTCGTGGGAACCATGCTGGGCGTCTACGCGCATGGCTCCGAAAAATGACCCTTCTCCCCTTGTGGGAGAAGGTGGCGCGCAGCGCCGGATGAGGGGTTGATGAGCGGATCAGCCGCGACAGCACTTCGGCTGGACGAAGCGGTCGTCCTCGGTGCGACCCCTCATCCGTCCGCCTGCGGCGGCCACCTTCTCCCGCAAGGGGAGAAGGGATTACTGGTACTTATACAGCCTCACCCGCTGCGCCCCGAACTCCGTCGGCGGCAGCCGCACGTGGCGGCCCTGGTGGGTCTCGTCGCCGTTCAGCCAGCGGCCATCGACCCACTTGCCATCCTGGAATTCCAGCTCCCGCACGACATCCAAGCCGACGCTCCCATCCTTCGTCGCGAAGGTGAGGGTGATCCCGCGGCCGGCCACGATGAACTCGTCCGGGCCGGTCTGGATCACCAGGCCGCCGTGGCTGGCATAGTCCTGCTTGTCCTTGGGCGTCCAGGGATCGACCACGGTCACCGTGAAGTCCCACGGGCCGAAGCTGGCCTTGCGCGGGGTCAGGTCGACGGTCCCGTCATAGGCCACCGGCGCCCGGAACCCCCGCATGGTCTTGCCGCCGTCGTGGGTGACGATCAGGGGCTTCAGCCGGTCCAGCAGGCGATAGGTCGCGCCGAGGGTCTTCACGCCCTCGGGCGGCAGGTTCTCGATCGAGAAGGGCGAGAAGCCGATCGTGTCGTGCTCGCCGAAGGCCCAGAAGGCGTTGCCCGGGGCGGGCGTCTTGCCGGCCTGGTCGGCCTCCGGAATGAACAGCGGCTGGTCGGCCCGGTCATAGGGCGGCATCCGCTGGGTGAAGTCCGGGAAGTAAATGTCGGGGCTCAGCATGTCCAAGGACGGGGCCGCCGCGCGCCACAGGTCGATCAGGTGGGGCAGGGGGCCGGCGCTGGGATAGCCGCCCGGCGCCGCGCCCGGCCGGTTCAGGGCCGCGTTGACGTACATCGGCAGGTCGTAGGCCTTCTTGCCGGCCGCCGTGACGGTCTCGACATAGCGGCCGAAGGTCCAGGCCTGCCACAGCTCGTCGGTGGCCGGCGAGGCGCCGAACACCTCGGTCCAGGTCCCCGTCTCCTTTGCGCCCAGGGCTTTCAGGGCCGCCGCCGGAACCGGCTTGGCGAAGTCGGCCTCGGCCTCCTTGGCGTGATCGCGGGCCTGCGGGAGCATGCCGATCTCGTTCTCGACCTGGACCATCAGGACGGTGCGCTTATCGCCGTCCACGGCCTTCAGGTGCGCCATCATCGCGGCGAACGCCTTGGCGTCGGCGTCGCGGGTCGCGCTGTACGAGGCGCTGAGGATCTCGACGGCCTTGCCCCCATCTGGGCCTGGCGCCGTGCGGGCCAGCGGGAAGCGGGCCTGGTCGCGCTTCACCCAGCCGGGGGTGTAGGTCGACATGCTGTTCTTCCACGCGCCGAACCACAGCAGCACCAGCCGCATGTCGTTGGCGCGGGCCTGCTGGATCATCCCGTCCAGCACCGTGAAGTCGAACTTGCCCTCGACCGGCTCGACCTGTTCCCAGGTCACGGGCGCGAGCACGGTGTTGAGGTTCGCCGCCTTCATCACCGCCCAGTGCCGGGACAGGTCCTTCAGGTCCGAACTGCTGGAATTGCCCAGTTCGCCGCCCAGGATCAGGTACGGCTTGCCGTCGACCAGCAGGCGATGGACGCCGTCGACCTTGGCGATGCGGGGAGCCTGTTCGGCCCGGGCCGAATGGGGCGTCGTGACGGCGGCGAGGCCCATGAGGGCGGCCGCGAGGATCGATATCGTGTTACGCATGTCAAAGGTCAGATGATGTCATGACACTTGTAAGATCAATGCTGAAAATCGCCGTGGCGGCTGCATTTGTTACCGCTACCCTCGCGCCCTCCGCGGCCCTGGCCCAGTTCCCCCAGCGCGACGTCGCCGCGGGGCAGGCCGAGCATGCGCGGATGCTCAAGGTCCTGGGCATCGACAAGCCCCTGCGGCCCGGCGTCGACGGCTACAACAAGGCCGCGCCCAACGCGGTGAACTACGACGAGGCCAAGGCCGGGCCGTTCAGCCTGCTGCCCGATCCGCTGCGCTTCCAGAACGGCCAGCCCGTGCCGGACGCCAAGGCCTGGTGGGAGGTGCGCCGCCCGCAGATCGTCGAACTCTACGCCCGCGAGGAACACGGCCGGGTCCCGAAACACGCGCCGAAGATCACTTGGCGAGTGGTCAAGGAAACCCAAGCGGTCCGGGCCGGCGTGCCGGTGATCGAGAAGCGGCTGGCGGGTGTCGCCGACAACAGCAAGGCGCCGGCGATCTCGGTCTCGCTGGACCTGCTGGTCGTGACTCCAGAAGGCAAGACCGGCGTCCCGCTGATCCTCGAATTCGGCTTCCCCGACGGCGCGCCGTGGATGCGCGGGCGTCCGGCTCCGCCCGGGCCGGACTGGAAGGACCTGGTGATCGGCCGGGGCTGGGGCTACGCCATCCTCGACCCGACCAGCGTCCAGGCCGACGATCCGGCCAAGCTTTCGCAAGGGATCATTGGCCTGGCCAACAAGGGTCACCCTCGCAAGCCCGACGACTGGGGCGCCCTGCGCGCCTGGGCCTGGGGCGCCAGCCGCGCGGTCGACTATTTCGAGACCGATCCCGCCATCGATCCCAAGCGGATCGGCATGGAGGGCCTGTCGCGCTACGGCAAGGCCGCCCTGCTGGCCATGGCCTACGAGCCGCGCCTGGCCGTGGGCCTGATCGCCTCGTCCGGCGAGGGCGGGGCCAAGCTGCATCGGCGCAAGCGCGGCGAGCAGGTCGAGAACCTGGCCGCCGAGGGCCAGCACCACTGGATGGCCGGGAACTTCCTGAAATATGCCGGGCCGCTGACTGTCGACGACCTGCCGGTGGACAGCCACGAGCTGATCGCCCTGGTCGCTCCGCGCCCGCTGTTCATCAGCGTCGGCAATGACGAGGCCGACGCCTGGATCGACTCGCGCGGCATGTTCATGGCCACGGTGGCGGCCGGGCCGGTCTATCGGCTGCTGGGGGCCAAGGACTTGGGGGCGACGACGTTCCCGGCTCCGCTGACCCTGATCGCCGACGGCGACCTGGCCTTCCGCCAGCACGAGGGCGGCCACACGCCGGGCCCGAACTGGCCGTACTTCCTGGACTTCGCGGCGCGGTATTTCGAGCGCAAGTAGTCCTCAACACCCAAAACACGTGTCATCCCGGAAGCGCCGCAGGCGCTATCCGGGACCCAGGGGGTGAAGGAGCGCCGAGCGCGCCGCCCCTGGGTCCCGGCTCTACGCTTCGCTTCGGCCGGGATGACACCTAGTGTGATTGCCAAGATGACCCCAATCCTCGACCTCTCCGCCGTCACCCCGGCCCAGTTCCGCGACGAGCTGCTCCCGGCCTATCGTCCGGTGATCCTGCGCGGTTTCGCGGCGCACTGGCCCGCCGTGGCGGCCGGGCGCGAAGGTCCCGAGGCGATCGCCGCCTATCTCAAGGCCCACGACGCCGGCGCGCCGGTCCAGGCCTTCGTCGGACCGCCCGAGATCGGCGGGAAGTTCTTCTACGCTCCCCAGGGACGGGCCTTGAATTTCAGCCGCCGCGAGGGCCGGGTCTCGGCGATCGTCGACGAGGTGCTGGCCAATGCGGGCAAGGCCGACGCGCCGTCGGTCTATGTCGGCTCGACCCCCGCGCCCCAGGCCCTGCCGGGCTTCGCCGAGGCCAACGCCAATCCGGTGCTGGGTCCGGGCGTGATCCCGCGTGTCTGGATCGGCGGCGAGACGGTGGTGGCCGCCCACTACGACCTCTCGGACAACATCGCCGTCTGCGTCGCCGGCCGCCGTCGCTTCACCCTGATCCCGCCGGAGCAGACGAAGAACCTCTATGTCGGCCCGCTGGACTTCACCCCGGCCGGCCAGCCGGTGAGCATGGTCGACCTGGAAGCCCCGGATCTCGATCGCTATCCGAAGTTCGCGGAGGCCCTGGACCACGCCCTGGTCGCCGAGCTGGAGCCGGGCGACGCCCTCTACATCCCGACCCTGTGGTGGCACCACGTGCGCTCGATCGGGCCGCTGAACGTGCTGGTGAACTACTGGTGGAACGACATGCCCGCGGCGGCCGGCTCGCCGTTCGAGGTGCTGATCCACGCGATGATGTCGGTCCGCCACCTGCCGGCCCCGCAGCGCGCGGCCTGGCGGGCGGTGTTCGACCACTATGTGTTCGGCGACGACGACCCCGGCGCGCATCTGAGCCCGGAGATGAAGGGCGTGCTGGGCCCGCTCTCGCCCCAGCTGACGCGGAACGTGCGGGCGTTCGTGGGGCACGCGATGGGGAAGGGGTAGTAGATCCTCCCCCTCAGGGGGAGGTGGCCCGGAGGGCCGGAGGGGGCAGCGCGGCGCCGGCGGCGATGGCCCCCTCAGTCGCTCCGCGACAGCTCCCCCAACGGGGGAGCATCTTCAAACCGCCCGGAAATTCAGGAACACGTTCGCCGTCAGCCGGCCCGTCCTCGGGTCGGCGCTGAGTGGGGCGTCCGGGGCGATCAGGCCCGAGTGCAGCAGGCGGCTGCGATAGACCGCCACCCGGTCGAACTTCGCCGCCACCTCGCCGATGCGTTCGTGCTGGGCGGTGTCGCCGTTGACATAGGCGGCCGGCGGCGGGGCGGCGGCCAGTTCGTCGGCCAGCACGGCCTTGTAACGGGCCAGCCGCTCGGGCCGCAGGGTCTCGTAGCCCGTCGCCCGGTGCCGGTAGAAGGCCGTGCCGCCGAACGGGGCGTCGCACAGATAGTGCAGCACCGCGAACTGCAAGGGATCGTCGGTGTCGACATGCGGCAGGCGCTGGGCGGTGTTCAGCCGCTCGGGCGCCAGGGTGACGAGCGAATAGTTGCAGGTCGCGCCCGACAGTTTGACGCCCTCCAGCCCGAACGCTTCGATGATCGCCGGGGCCAGGGCGCGGCACAGGGCGCCGACATAGTCGAGCGGCGCCGGGGCCAGCAGGCCCGGATAGAAGTTCTCGCCCCCCGGCGGCATGGCGAAGGTCTCGCCGGCCGCATAGTCGACCAGGGCCTGCGGCGAACGCATCACCCCATCGACCGTCATCACCGGCTCGCCTTCGTCGCCTAGCCGACGGACGGAAATGCTCGGCGCGGAGGCCAGGGAAAAATCGAACACGAAAAACGCCTCCGGACAGGTGAACCGACCCCATAACGGCGTTCGCCGATGGTTGCGGCCACGCTTGTCCTGCCTCAAGGTTCGGGTGGTTCTCAACCTGTCGCAAGGCCCGATGCGCGCATCGTCCCCCACCACCCTGCTGCTTGGCGTCGTTCTGCTGTGCGTGGCGACGGCCCTGGCCGGCGTGTGGCTGGCCCTGACCCCGTCCTGGCTGGGAGCGACCTTCGAGAACAAGCCCGATGGCGCCGTGGTGATCAGCCGCCTGACGCCGGATGGTCCGCTGGCGCGGGCCGGGGCCAAGACCGGCGAGCGGCTGACGGGCGTCGGCGCTGTCGGCGGGACCGCCGCCCCGCCGGTGCTGCACGCCGACGAGATCGGCGGCCTGGACAGCCCGGTCACCCAGAAGGCCGCCGTCGAGCAGGCCCGTCGCCAAGGCCACTTCGCCCGCCAGCTCGAGGCGCGACCCCTGGTCCTGCGCCTGGCCGGCCCGGACGGGGTGCAGCGGGCGCTGACCCTCGACGACCGCATACGGCCGCTGTCGACCCTGGGCGCGGAGTTCTGGGCCAACCTCGCCTTCGGCCTGATCGCCACCCTGATCGTCGGCTGGGTCTGGGCCCTGCGGCCGCGCGATCTGTCGACCCAGCTGTTCGGCCTGACGGGCCTGTCGATGCTGGCTTTCACCTTCGGCTGGGCCGTCCACGCCAGTGTCGAGCTGGCCATGGACCAGACGCTGTTCGCCGTGGTCATGGGCCTGAACATGCTGGGCGCGGTGTCGTTCGGCGGCGCGATGATCGCCTTCTTCCTGGCCTATCCCAAGCGGGTCACCAGGCTGCCGGTCGTGCTGGTCCCCCCGCTGTGCGTGGCGCTGTGGGCAGCGACGCCGCTGCTGCCGGGCAATCCGGCGGTCGAGAGCACCGGCCAGGCGGCCACCTCGATCGAGATGCTGCTGATCGTCGTGGCCATCGTCGTCCAGGCCTTCGTCAGCCGCAAGGACCCGGCCGCCATGGCCGCCACCCGGTGGCTCGGCCTGTCGGTGATCATCGGGGCCGGGGCCTTCATCGCCAATGTCGCCGTGCCGATCGCCCTGGGCATGCGGCCGTTCCTGGACCCCCGGTTCTCGCTCGGCTTCTTCGTGATCATCTATGTCGGCATGGCCGTGGGCCTGCGCCGCCACAAGCTGTTCGAGCTGGACCAGTGGGCGTTCCGGATCCTGTTCTACATCAGCGCCGGCGCGGCCATGCTGGCCCTGGACGGCCTGCTGATCACCGCCCTGGGGACCAATCCGCAGACCGCCCTGGGCATCTCGCTGCTGATCGTCGCCTTCATCTACCTGCCGTTCCGCGACGTCCTGTGGCGGCGCACGATCGGTCGCAAGACCATGAAGGAGCACGAGATGTTCGCCGCCGTGGCCCAGGTCGCCCTGATCCACGACGTCGACGCCCGGGTCCAGGCCTGGAAAGCCCTGCTGTCCAAGGTCTACGAGCCGTTGGAGATCACCGCCGGCTCCGCCACCCAGTCCAAGGCCGAGATCCTGGAGGAGGGCGTGGCCCTGGGCCTGCCCGCCGCCGCCGGCGCGACCGCCATCACCCTGCGCTTCCCGTTCCGGGGGCGAGGCCTGTTCGGGGCCGCCCAGGCCCAGCTGGCCGACCAGCTGGTGGGCCTCCTGAGCCAGATCGAGGAGGGCCGCGACGCCTATGCCCGGGGCGTGGTCGAAGAGCGGCTGCGCATCGCCCGCGACCTGCATGACGACGTCGGGGCCCGGCTGCTGTCGGGCCTGCACCGCCAGGACCTGTCCCAGACCCGCGAGGCCATGCGCGGGGCGATCGGCGACCTGCGCTCCATCGTTTCGGGCCTGTCGGGCCACGACCTCCCGCTGGAGGCGGTGCTGGCCGACCTGCGCCACGAGACCGCCGAGCGCCTGGAGGCGGCCGGAATCGCCCTGGACTGGACGCCGATCGAGCTGGCCGACCCGGCCGTCACCGCGCCCTATCGCGTCTACAAGAATCTGACCTCGGCCGTGCGCGAGGTGGTGTCCAACGCCATCCGCCACGCCCGGGCGACCCAGGTGGTCGTCACCCTGCACGAGGAAGCCGGCCGGCTGGAGTTGACCATCAGCGACGACGGCGTGGGCCTGCCGCGCGAGCCCGGCGGGCGACGCAGCGGCCTGGCCAATCTCGAACGCCGCCTCGGCGAAATCGGCGGGGCGGTCGACATTCCCGACACCAGCAAGGGAACCGTCATTCGTCTCTCGGCGCCCATAGACGCGAGCGCCGCCGCATGAGCCTGCCCACCACCGCCCTGGTTCTCGAGGACCAGGCCGAGACCCGCGAGCACCTGCTGGCGGCCCTGGCCGAGGCCTTTCCCGGCGTCGTCGCCCGGGGCGCGCGTGACCTGGCCGAGGCGCGCTCGTTCCTGGCCGCCGGCGCGCCGGACCTGGCCCTGGTCGACCTGGCCTTGCCCGACGGGCGGGGCGTCGACTTCCTGCGCGATCTGAACGAGCGCTCCGGCGGGGCGACGCGATCGGTGGTGGTGACCATCTACGCCGACGACGCCCACCTGTTCGACGCCATAGCGGCGGGGGCGGGCGGCTATCTGCTCAAGGACATGGGCCGCGAGGATCTGGTCCGCTACCTGCGTCGCCTGGAAGCCGGCGAGATGCCGCTCTCGCCGGCCGTGGCCCGGCGGATGCTGGACTATTTCCGCAATCGCCCGGTGCCGGTGGAGCTGAACGAACCCGAGGCGGCCCTGACCCCGCGCGAGACCGAGGTCCTGCGCCTGATCGGCCGCGGCCTGCGCTCGGGCGAGGCGGCCAAGGTGATGGGCGTCACCGAGCTGACCGTGGCGGGCTATGTGAAGGCGATCTATCGCAAGCTGAACATCTGCTCTCGCGCCGAGGCGGCGCTGGAGGCGGCGAGGCGGGGGTTAGTATAGCTCAAATCCTCCCCCTAGTGGGGGAGGTGGCGGCGCAGCCGACGGAGGGGGAAGAGTCCGGGCCAGGACACGTTCCCCCTCCGGCGCTTCGCGCCACCTCCCCCGCTGGGGGGAGGATTTTACCCCAAATTTCGCCGCGAAGTTCGGGTCAAGGATCGCTACGGTGTCGCTCACTGACACCCTCTTGAGTCCCGAAAGACCTCCATGCGCCTTCTTGCTCGCTCCTTGTTTACTTCTTGGGCCGCCACGGCCGTTCTCGCCGCCGCCGGCGCCGCCCATGCCCAGGTGCAGCCGTCCGCCCCGCCGCAGCTGAACGCCGGGCCGTCGGCCGCCGCCGTCGCCGGTAAGGCCTTCCTGGACAAGAACGCCAAGGCTCCGGGCGTCGTCACCCTGCCGTCGGGCCTGCAGTACAAGGTCGTGACCAGCGGCCCGAAGACCGGCCCCTCGCCCAAGCTCGGCGACATCATCAAGGTCCACTACGAAGGCAAGCTGCTGGACGGCACGGTGTTCGACTCGAGCTTCGCGCGCGGCAAGGCGGCGATCATGCCGGCCGACGGCCTGATCCCGGGCTGGCTGGAAGCCCTGCCGAAGATGAAGGTCGGCGACGAGTGGGTGCTCTACATCCCCGCCGACCTGGCCTACGGCTCGCGCGACATGGGCGAGATCCCGCCGGACAGCGTGCTGGTGTTCCGCCTGCAGCTGATCGGCATGCTGGCGGTGGATTGATCCCAAATCCTCCCCCCAGCGGGGGAGGTGGTCCGAAGGACCGGAGGGGGAAATTGTCCTGGCCCGGACTCTTCCCCCTCCGTCGTCCCTGCGGGCCGACACCTCCCCCGCGAGGGGGAGGATTTTGTTACTTCGCCCGGCTCTTCATCAGCGGCTGGATCTTCTCGCCGAAGTCCTCGACCCCCTTCACGAAGTCGTCGAAGGTCAGGAGCACGCCGGCCGTTCCCGGCACCGCGGCGATCTCGTCCATCATCCGGGCGATGCTCTCATAGCTGCCCACCAAGGTGCCCATGTTCAGGTTCACCGCCGATTCCGGCGCGGCCAGCTGGGCGGTGTTGGTCGTCGCGCCCGCCTTGGCGTTCGGGGCCGCCTGGTTGGTCAGCCAGGCCAGGGCCTCCTGGTCCGCGCCCTCGCGGTAGGACTGCCACTTGGCCATGGCCTTCTCGTCGGTCTCGTCGGCGATGATCATGAACAGGATGAACGACTGCACGTCGCGGCCGGTCTTCTCGGCGGCCGCTTCCAGCCGCTTGTTGACCGAGGCGAAGGCGGTCGGGGTGTTGGTGCCCTTGCCCAGCGCGAAGCTGTAGTCGGCATACTGGGCCGTGAAGGCCAGGCCCTCGTCGGACGAGCCGGCGCAGATCAGCTTGGTCTCCTTCGGGTGCGGGCTGACCCGGCAGTCGTCCATGGTGAAGTACTTGCCCTTGAAGTCCGAGACGCCGGTCTCCAGCAGGTCCTTCAGCACGGTCGTATATTCGGCCAGGTAGTTGTAGCGGTCGGTATAGTGCTCCTCGCCCGGCCACAGGCCCATCTGCGAGTACTCGGCCTTCTGCCAGCCGGTCACCAGGTTGATGCCGAAGCGGCCGGGGGCGATCGAGTCGATGGTCGAGGCCATGCGGGCCACGATGGCCGGCGGGATGGTCAGGGTGGCGACGGTGGCGAAGATCTTGATCTTCGAGGTCACGGCCGCCAGGCCCGACATCAGGGTGAAGCTCTCGAGATTGTGCTCCCAGAACTGGGTCTTGCCGCCGAACCCGCGCAGCTTGATCATCGAGAGCGCGAAGTCGAAGCCGTACTTCTCGGCCTTCTGGGTGATCTCCTTGTTCAGCTCGAAGCTGGGCATGTACTGCGGCGAGTTCTCGGAGATGAGCCAGCCGTTGTTGCCGATGGGGATGAAGACGCCGACCTGCATGGGATTATTGCCCTTCTAGGAATTGGTGGACGCCGACGAAATCCTCCCCCCAGCGGGGGAGGTGTCGGCTCGAAGAGACGACGGAGGGGGAAGAAACCGGGCCAGGAGAACTTCCCCCTCCGGCGCTTCGCGCCACCTCCCCCGCTGGGGGGAGGATTTCAAACGCCCTCCAGAAACTTCACGAGGCCTTCGTTGAAGGTCTCGGGATCGGTGACGGTGAAGCCATGGCCGCCCCAGGCGACCTGCTGGAAGTCCGCGTTCGGCAGCCGGGCGGCCAGGCGCTGCGAGCAGCTCATGGGCACCAGCATGTCGTCGGCGCTGGCGCTGATCAGCACCCGGTGGGTGATCTCCTCCAGCCGCGCGTCGACGTCGAAGGCCAGCAGGGCGTGGATGCGGGCCAACATCACCTCGCGCGGCGGGAAGCCGGCCACGTGGTGAGCCTCCTCGGCCTGCAGGCGGGTGTGGTTCCGCGAGATCCAGTCGGCCGGATAGAGGAAGATCGGCTGGGCGTGGACATAGGCCCGCGGCCCGCTGTCGTTCAGCAGGTGGATGCGGGTGTCGAAGCAGCGGCGGATGTGCGGATCGGGCCGCGACCAGCCGTTGACGACGACCAGCTTGTCCAGCCGGTCAGGATACTCGAGAGCCAGAGCCAATCCTGCATTACCGCCGGCCGCGTGGCCGACGACGTGGGCCGCATCGAGGCCGATGCCGTCCATGATCTTGACCATGTCTTCAGCCATGGCGCTCACCGAGTATGGGTCGGGAAGTGTACGCGCGCTGCGCCCGGTGCCGCGATGGTCGTAGAGCAGGACGCTGAACCGTTCGGTCAGCGCCTGCATTTGCGGCGCCCAGAACTGACCGGAACCGCCGAGGCCAGGCGACAGCAGAACGACTTCCCGCGTATCGTCGGGACCGCGATCGTGCAGTTCGTAGTAGAGCCCGTCCGTAGTTCCGGTGGTAATCATCTACTTCTTGCCGATGTGCGCCACGGACGCGATCTCGACCACGAAGCCGGGCTTCACCAGGCCGCACTGGATGCAGTAGCGGGCCGGTTTGTCGCCGGGGAAGTACTCGGCATAGACCTTGTTCATCGGCGCGTAGTGCGACCAGTCGGTGACGAAGATGTGGTTCATGGTGATGTCTTCCATCGTCCCGCCGGCGGTCTCGATCACCGACTTGATGGTCTCCAGCACCTGCCGGGTCTGGGCCTCGGCGTCGTCGGGAAAGGCGACGTTGTTGTCCTTGTCGAAGGCCAGGGTGCCCGAGACGTAGACGATCCCGTCGGCGAGCGTGCCCGGCGAGAACGGCGCGATGGGCGTGCCCGTGCCGGGCGGGGTGATGACGGTCTTGGGCATGGTTCAACTCCCTTGCTTGTCAGGCCCTGCGTCCTTCGAGGCCCGCTGCGCGGGCGCCTCAGGATGAGGGGTTCAGTGCTCTATCTTCCTCATCCTGAGGTGCGCGCTCCTGAGCGCGCCTCGAAGGACGCAGGGTGTTTTCAACTCGGCGCCAGCTGCCCGAACGCCCCCTTGAAGTCCGCCGTCGTCGAGACCCAGCCGAAGAAGGTCTCGATGTTGAACAGGGCGGCCTTCTGGACGAATTCGGGGCCCGCCTGGTGGGTGGCGTCCTCGAGGACGGTCCCGAAATATTCCAGCATGAAGCCGTCCCGCAGGGTCGACTCCACGCAGACATTGGTGGCGATGCCGGTGAAGATCAGGTGGCGGATGCCGCGCGCCCGCAGCACGCTGTCCAGCTGGCTGTTGAAGAAGCCGGAATAGCGCGTCTTGTGCAGGCGGATGTCGCTGGGCTCGGGCTTGAGCTCATCGACCAGCTCATAGTCCCACTGGCCGCGCGCCAGGAGCTTGCCCTGCAGCTCGGGCTTGGCGCGCATGGTTTTCAGGGCGTTGGACTTCCACCAGTTGGGCGAGCCGGGGCCGCCGGCCTCGACATACTGGTCGTCCCAGCCGTTCTGGAAATAGATCACCGTCATGCCGGCCGAGCGGGCCACCTCCAGCACGCCCTTGATCTGCTGGATGCAGGCGGCCGCGCCGGTGATGTCGAAGCCGGCCAGGTCCAGATAGCCGCCCGGCGAGGCGTAGGCGTTCTGCATGTCGATGACGATCACCGCCGTGGTCTTGGGATCCACGGGCAGGGGCTCGGGCCGCGCCGGCAGCATGACCGCGTCGGGGCTGAGCGGGGTGATCGGAGAACTCATCGTCACGGCGCCTTGTGATTTGCGAGAGGCATGGAATACCATCCGGCGTAACGTTGCAATCCGAACCGTTCGGTCCATGTTTGACCAAATGGTCCAGGTTCGAGGTGAGATGACCGGCTCTTCCGCCAAGACCGTCAAGCCGACGCGCAAGCCCGCGACCCGCACGGCCGCCAAGCCGGGCTCCGGCGCCCGCAAGCTGGTCAAGGCCGCCCAGATCGTGGGCGACGCCGTGGCGGTCGAGCCGCCCCGGGGCCGTCGGGCTCAGGCTGGCGAGGCCCGCAAGGCGCTGATCCTCAAGGCCGCCCTGACCGTCTTCGCCCGCCTCGGCCCGGACGGCGCCAGCGTCGAGGCCATCGCCCAGGCGGCGGGGGTGTCGAAGGCCAACCTGCTCTACTACCACCCCTCCAAGGAGGCCCTCTATCTGGCGGTGCTGGAGCAGGGGCTGTCGCTGTGGCTGGCCCCGCTGAGCCGCTTCACCGCCGACGAGGACCCGGCCGCCGCCATCGCCGCCCTGATCGACGCCAAGCTGGCCATGAGCCGGGACCATCCCGAGGTCTCCCGCCTGTTCGCCCTGGAGATGCTGCGCGGAGCGCCGCTCTTGAAGCCGGTCCTGGCGGGCCCCCTGCGCGCGGTGTTCGACGCCAAATGCGCCGTGGTCGGAGCATGGGTGGCGGCCGGAAAGCTGCGACCGGTCGATCCGCCGCACCTGATCTTCGCCGTCTGGGCCCTGACCCAGCACTATGCCGACTTCGCCGTCCAGGTGCGGGCCTTGAGCGGCAAGTCCTTGTCCGACAAGGCTTTCATGGACGAAACCCGGGCGGCGGTGACGGCCCTGGTGCTGGACGGGGTCAGGGCGAGGGTCGGCTAGGCGACGCCCTGCGGCCAAGAGCCGCGTTTTACGCTTCGCTATCCAAGCCGAAGCTATCGCTCAGACATGACGCGGCCGGAACCGATCTCAGAGGGACCCGAAGCGCGGCCGATGCGACTGATCCACGGGATCGTCGGCGCGGCCGCGGTGCTTGTGGTCGTCTCGATCCTGGGCGGCCTGGCCCTGATGATCCAAGCCGCGCGCGCTCTGGACCGCATGGAGGCGGTCGACGAGATCGCGATCACCCAGCGCACCATCACCCGCACCCTGGAGCGCACCGAGCGCGAACTGACCTCGGCCACGGTTTGGGACGCGGCCTACAAGGCCATGGGCTGGAAGATCGACGCGGAGTGGGCCGACACCGACTTCGCCACCTACTACCACGACCAGTTCAAGCACGACCTGACCTTCGTCATGCGGTCGGGCCAGGTGGTCTATGCCTCGCGAGACGGCAAACGGACGACGACGGAGGCGCTGGGCGGCTTGCCGACCGAGGCGTCGCCGATCGTGGCCGACCTGTCCGCCGCCGCCCGCGACGCCCGTCACGCTCGCCTGCTCAGCACTAAGGGCGAGGTGACCCGCACCGGCCTGATGAAGGTCGAGGGCGTGGTCTATCTGATCGCCATGGCCGCGGTGACGCCGGAAAGCCAGGCCGTCGCCGACGCCTATGACGGGCCGCCCACCATCGTCGTCAGCGCCCGGCGCATGGACGCCGCCTTCGTCAACGAGCTTTCCAGCGACCTTGGGCTCAAGGACCTGGCCTTGCTGAGCGGCCCGGGCGGCGAGCCGCCGAACGTCGTGCTGACCGACATCAAGGGCCGACCGTTCGGCGCCCTGGCCTGGCGGGCGGAGAACCCCGGCCTGAACCTGCTGAAGGGCGTCGCCCCTTGGCTGCTGGTCGGCTTTCTCGTCCTGGCCGGCGCCGGCGCGGTGCTGATGCAGCGGGTCGTCGAGGCCCTGCGCAAGCTGGAGACCGGCCGCATCGCCCTGATGGCCGCCAAGGAAGAGGCCGAGGCCGCCAACGCCGCCAAGACCCGCTTCCTGGCCAATATGAGCCACGAGATCCGCACCCCGCTGAACGGCGTGCTGGGCATGGCCCAGGTGATGGCGGTCGACACCCTGTCCGAGCCCCAGGCCAGGCGCCTGCGCATCCTGGAGGAGTCGGGCCGCTCGCTGCTGACCCTGCTGAACGGCATCCTCGACATCGCCCGACTGGAAAGCGGCGCGGTGCGCCTGCGGGCTGAGATCTTCGACCTCGCCGCCCTGGTCGAGGCCAACTGCGCGGCCTTCTCCGGCGCGGCGGCGGCCAAGGACCTGGACCTGATCGTCGACATCGCGCCCGACCTGCGCGGCCGCTGGACGGGCGACCCGATGCGCCTGCGCCAGGTGCTGGGCAATCTGGTGGCCAACGCCGTCAAGTTCACCGACGAGGGCGGCGTCACCGTCCGCGTCCGCCCGGCGGGCAAGGGCTTGCGGTTCGAGGTCGAGGACTCCGGCATCGGCGTCGCCGCCGAGCACGTGCCCGAGCTGTTCAAGACCTTCTCCCAGGTCGACACCTCCCTGACCCGCGCCCACGACGGCGCCGGCTTGGGCCTGTCGATCTGCCGCGAGCTGGTCGAGCTGATGGGCGGCACCATCGGGGTCCATTCCAGCCCCGGCCTGGGCTCGAGCTTCCACTTCACCATCCCCCTGACCCAGGCGGTGGCGGACAAGCCGGCGCTGCGCGTGGTGCGCTAGGGGCGCTCTCCCTCAAATTCCTCGTCATCCCGGACGGCCGAAGGCCGATCCGGGACCCAGGGGCCGGCGCACTGCGGTCGCCCCTGGGTCCCGGCTCTCCGCTTCGCTGCGGCCGGGATGACGAACTGATTTGATGGGATTTGAGGCTCTGCCCACTTCCCGCGCATCTCGATCCTCAGGGCGCCGATAATTCAGAGCCTCCGCCGCGACCTGCGCTGCGCCGCAGCATAAGCGCTCGCCGCCACCGGCTTCGCCGTGAACCCCTAGCGCCACACCGCCGGACTCGCTCGCGAGCCGGGGCGGTTCGGTAGGGGATAGCTTTCATGGAATCCGGTGTGAGGGCGCCGACCCGGCGTCAGCTGCTTTCGGCCATCGCCAAGGTCGGCGGGACGGCGGCGCTGTATCAGGCGATGACCAGTCTGGGCCATGCGGCCGAGACCCAGTTCCACGGCCCGCCAAACCTGCAGGGAGCGCGGCCCGGCGCCACGGTGATCGTGCTGGGCGCGGGCCTGGCCGGCATGCTGGCCGCCTTCGAGCTGACCAAGGCCGGCTACAAGGTCAAGATCCTGGAATTCCAGAACCGCGCCGGCGGCCGCAACTGGTCGCTTCGTGGGGGAGATAGTTATACCGAGCTGGGCGGCGCGACCCAGAAGGTCGGGTTCTCACAAGGCAACTACCTGAATCCCGGCCCCTGGCGGATCCCGCACCACCACCGGACCCTGCTGCACTACTGCAAGCAGTTCGGCGTGGCCCTGGAGCCGTTCATCCAGTTCAATCACAGCGGCTGGGTCCACTCGTCCCAGGCCTTCGGCGGCAAGCCGGTGCGCTTCAACGCCGCCGCCGCCGACTTCGAGGGCAATATCGCCGAGCTGCTGGCCAAGTCGGTCAACGCCAAGGCCCTGGACGACACCGTCACCGCCGAGGACCGCGACAAGCTGCTGGAGGCCCTGAAGGGCTGGGGCATGCTGGACAAGGACTACCGCTACTCGGCGTCCTTGCGGGCCTCCTCGCACAGGGGCTTCGAGCGGCCGGGCGGCGGCGGCGTGAACGGCGCGCCGATCCCGTCCAAGGACCTCTACAGCCTGCATGATGTGCTGGACCCGCAGGTCTGGACCTCGATGGCCTTCTTCATGGGCTCGGAGATGCAGACCACCATGTTCCAGCCCGTGGGCGGCATGGACATGATCGGCAAGGCCTTCGCCAAGCAGGTCGAGAGCCTGATCACCTATGGCGCCAAGGTCAGCAAGATCGCCCAGGACGACAAGGGCGTGGTGGTGACCTATGCCGACGCCGCCACGGGCAAGGTCAGCGACGTGAAGGGCGACTGGTGCGTCTGTACGATCCCGCTGGGCATCCTGGGCCAGATGGACCTGCAGGTGACCGACGAGATGATGGCCGCCATCAAGGCCGTCCCATACTCCGGCCAGGTCAAGATCGGCCTGGAGATGAAGCGCCGCTTCTGGGAGGAGGACGACTTCATCTATGGCGGACATAGCTTCACCGACCAGGAGATCGCCCTGATCTCCTATCCGAACAACAACATGTTCAAGGACGGGCCGGCGGTGCTGCTGGGGGCTTTCGCCCGCGAGATGGGGGCCTATCGCCTGGCCGGCATGACCCCCGAGCAGCGGATCGAGGTCGCCCTGGCCCAGGGCTCGGTCCTGCATCCCAACTCGTACCGCAAGGAGTTCGCCAGCGGGGCCTCTGTGGCCTGGAGCCGGGTGCCGTGGACCCTAGGCTGCTGCGCGCGCTGGAACGAGGAGACGCGCAAGGAGCACTACCAGACCCTGGTGGCCATGGACCGCCGCATCGTCCTGGCCGGCGAGCACGCCAGCTATGTCGGCTGCTGGATGGAGGGGGCGCTGCTCTCGTCCATCGACGCCATCACCCGTCTGCACAAGCGCGCGCTGGAGGCCTAGGTCATGAAGAAGATCGTTCTCTTGACGGCGGCTCTGATCGCCTTCCCGGCCATGGCCCAGACCCCCGCCAGCGGCGACACCGGCGGCGGCATCGTCCGCGCGCCGAAACCGGTGACCGGCGAACAGGTCTACGGCGCGGTCTGCCAGGCCTGCCACATGGCCGACGCCAAGGGCGCGGCGGGGGCGGGGACCATTCCGGCCCTGGCGGCCAATCCGAAACTGGCCGGCGCGGCCTATCCGATCATGGTGGTGACCGCCGGCAAGGGCGCTATGCCGGGCTTCGTCGGAACCTTGAGCAACGCCCAGATGGCCGAGGCCATCACCTATGTCCGCACCCACTTCGGCAACGCCTACGCGAAGCCGGTGACGGAAGCGGACGTGGCGAAGCTGGCGCGGCCGCCGGCGGAGCGGAGTCACTAGCGGGGGGGGGGTCAGATCCTCCCCCTAGGGGGGGAGGTGGTCGCGAAGCGACCGGAGGGGGACGTTGTCCTGGCCCGGTCTCTTCCCCCTCCGTCGCCGCTGCGCGCCGACACCTCCCCCGCTAGGGGGAGGATTTCAGCGGTCACCCCTCGATCACCGGCGCGATCGCCTCTAGCTGCAGGCGGATGCCCTCCTCGCGCCCTTCGGCGGAGTAGTAGCCGTCCAGGAACACCCCGACCTCGGTGATCACCACGCGGGTCTTGCCGCCCTCGGGCCGGAACTCGATCGTCGCCACCGAGGCCGAGGCCAGCGGCTGCCCGTGGTGCATCCAGTAGGTGTAGACGATCCGCTCGTTGGTCACGATCTCGAGGTAGCGGTTGTAGAACCGGTGCGGCGGATCGCCGATCGGGCCGCCGATGCTGTGCTCCTCGCCGCCGACCCGGAAGTCGAACTTCTGGTCCGGCGGACCCCACTCCTCGGGCCCCTTGAACCACTGCTTCTTCTTCTCGGGGTCGGCGAAGGCGGCGAACGCCCGGGCGGGCGAGGCGGCATAGACCCGCTCGACGCAGAAGGTGGCGTGGATGGCGTTGCGCTCGGTCTGGGCGGTCATTCAGGTGTCCTCATCTTCGGCGGCCAGAAAATCGCCCAGCCGGTCGAGGCGTCGCTCCCACTGGGTGCGCCTCTGGTTGATCCATTGTTCGGCGAGGCTCAGGGCTTCGGGACGGATCTGGCAGGTGCGCACCCGGCCGACCTTCTCCGACGTCACGATCCCGCCGGCCTCCAGCATGGCCAGGTGCTGCATGACCGCCGGCAGCGACATGGCGAGCGGCCGGGCCAGTTCGCTCACCGAGGCGGGACCCCGGGAGAGCCGCTCGACCATGCTCCGCCGCGCGGGATCCGCGAGGGCCTGGAACATGAGGTCGAGCGTCGGCTGTTGGTTAGGCATGGGGTTAAGTATCGCGAGGCGAGGGGATGGTCAAGTAGTTGCTTAAGTGTCTGGGCGAAAGGAGATCCTCCCCCTAGCGGGGGAGGTGGTCGCGAAGCGACCGGAGGGGGAAGTTGTCCTGGCCCCGGCCTCTTCCCCCTCCGTCGTCCCTTCGGTCCGACACCTCCCCCGCGAGGGGGAGGATTTTTGGGGTGTGCCCCCTAAGCCAGCTTCACCTTCCCATCGACCCGCCGCGCGATGCCCAGCGGATTCTCCCCGCGCAGCTCGGCCGGCAGCAGCGCCTCGGGCAGGTTCTGGTAGCTCACTGGCCGCAGGAACCGCGCGATGGCCAGGGTCCCGACCGAGGTCGCCTTGGCGTCGCTCGTGGCCGGGAAGGGGCCGCCGTGGACCATGGCGTGGGCCACTTCCACGCCGGTGCCGAAGCCGTTGACCAGGATGCGGCCGGCCTTCAACTCGAGCGCCGGCAGCAGGTCGGCGGCGATAGCGTGGTCGGCCTCTTCCAGGTGGAGGGCGATGGTCAGCTGGCCTTCCAGGGCGTCGATGACCTTGGACAGCTCGGCCTGGTCGGCGCAGCGCACCACCACTGAGGCAGCCCCGAAGACCTCCTCGTGCAGGTGCGGATTGGCCAGGAAGTCCTGGGCCGCGACGCTGAACAGGGCCGCGCGGCCGGTGTGGCCCTGGCCTTCAAGGCCGCGCGCGACGGTGGTCACCGCCTTGTCCTCCGACAGAGCCGCGACGCCGTGGGCGAAGGCCTTGCAGATGCCCGGCGTCAGCATGACGGCGGCTGGAGCGGCCTCGACCGCCTTGCCGGCGGCTTCGACGAAGGCGTCCAGCTCGGGGCCCTCGATGGCCAGGATCAGGCCCGGATTGGTGCAGAACTGGCCCGCGCCCAGGGTCAAGGCGGCCACGAAGTCCGGGGCGATCTGGGCGCCTCTTTGCTTAAGAGCAGAAGGCAGCAGGATCACCGGGTTGATGCTGCTCATCTCGGCGTAGAACGGGATCGGCTCGGGACGGCCCTGGGCGATCGCGGCCAGGGCCAGGCCGCCACGGCGCGAACCGGTGAAGCCGGCGGCCTTGACGCGCGGATCGGCGACCAGGGCCTGGCTGACCTCGTAGCCGCTGTCGTGGATCATCGAGAACACGCCCGGATGCAGGCCGACCGAGGCCACTGCGGCCTGGATGGCGCGGCCGACCAGCTCTGACGTGCCAGGGTGCGCCGGGTGCGCCTTGACGATGACCGGGCAGCCGGCCGCCAGGGCGCTGGCGGTGTCGCCGCCGGCCACCGAGAAGGCCAGGGGGAAGTTGCTCGCCCCGAACACCGCCACCGGGCCCAGCGGCACGTTGCGCAGGCGCAGGTCCGGACGCGGCAGCGGCTTGCGCTCCGGCAGGGCCGGGTCGATGCGGGCCTCCAGGAAGCCGCCGTCGCGCAGCACGCTGGCGAACAGGCGCAGCTGGCCGGTGGTGCGGCCCCGCTCGCCTTCGAGGCGCGCGCGGGGCAGGCCGGTCTCGGCCATCACCCGGACGATCAGGTCATCGCCGATCGCCTCGATGTGCTCGGCAATGGCTTCAAGGAAGGTGGCGCGGGTCTCATAGGGCAGGGACCGGTAGGGGCCGAACGCCTCGGCGGCCAGAGCAGCGGCCTGGTCGACATCCGCCTTGGTCGCGCCGCCGAACGCGGGCTCCAGGGTCTCGCCGGTCGCGGGGTTCACCCCCTTGATCTCGCCGTTGGTCCCCAGGCGGCTTTCGCCGCCGATCAGAAGCTCGCCCGTCAGATGCACTTTGGTCGTCCGCAAGTTGGTTCAAAAGGTCGGCTTAGATGGGCGCCGGACGGTGACAAGTCCAATACGATTGGCGGATTGATCTATTGTATTTTCGACGCCGCCCAATGGCGCCGCGAAGGGATGCCGCATGAACGCCCGCTCGGCGCTCACCCGCCTGGTTCGAGACCTGACCAGCCCCGCCGACGGCCCCCGCGTCGATTTCACCCGGCCGCTCGGCGAGCCGGCGCTGGCGGCGCCGGATTCGGTGTCGTGGCGAGTGTTCAAGAACCCGGTGGCCCTGTTCGTCGGCGGGGTGACGGCGGTGTTGCTGGAGCTGGCCGAGCCGCGCGTGCGCTCAGGCGTCTGGGACCATTCCAGCTTCAAGACCGACCCGCTGGGCCGGCTGAAGCGCACCGGGCTGGCGGCCATGGTCACGGTCTATGGCGCCCGCTCGACGGCCGAGGCGATGATCGCCGGGGTGGGGCGCCAGCACGCGCGGATCAGCGGCGTGACCCCGGACGGCATGGCCTATCGCGCCGACGAGGTCGAGCTCCTGGACTGGGTGCAGGCCACGGCCAGCTTCGGCTTCCTGGAGGCCTATCACGCCCTGGTCGAGCCGCTGTCCCAGGCCCAGCGGGACCAGTTCTATGGCGAGGCGGCGCCCGCCGCGCGGCTCTACGGCGCCTTGGGCGCGCCGACCTCAGAGGCCGAATGGCGGACCCAGCTGGCGACCATGCTGCCCAAGCTGGAGCGCTCCGAGATCGTGCTGGAGTTCCTGGCCCTGATGCGGGCGGTGCGGATCGCGGGGCCGCTCAGCCGCCTGCAGCATCCGCTGATCCGGGCGGCGGTGGAGCTGGTCCCGGGTGAGGTGAGGGCGGTGCTGGGGCTTGGGCGGGAGTGGTCGCCGAGACCGTTCGAACTGCCGGTGATCCGCGCGGCGGCCAGGCTCGCCGACCGGACGGCCATCCCCGGCGCGCCGCCCTGGGAGGCCTGCGAGCGGATGGGGTTGCCGGGCGGGTGGCTTTATCGGCGGTGAGGTCAAATCCTCCCCCCAGCGGGGGAGGTGGCGCGCAGCGCCGGAGGGGGAAGTGCTTGCTGATCCTGCCTCTTCCCCCTCCGTCGTCTCTTCGAGCCGCCACCTCCCCCGCTAGGGTGAGGATTTGTCTGTCAGCGCCCCCCTACAGCGACTGCCCGTCGTCTACCGTGAACACGCTGCCCGTCACCGCCCGCGCCGCGTCGGAGCACAGGTACAGCGCCGTCGCCGTCAGGTCGTCCTCGGCCATCAGCCGGCGCCTGGGGAAGCCCGCCACCAGCTTCTGCCCGCCTTCGCTGTCGAACCAGTCGCTGTTCAGCTCGGTCTTGATGTAGCCGGGGCAGAGGACGTTGACGTTGATCCCCTTGCGGATCCACTCGCGGGCCAGGGCCTTGCCCAGCATGGCCGTGGCGGCCTTGGACGTGCAGTAGGCGGTCAGGCCCGGCAGCACCTTGTGCGCCCCGATCGAGGCCACCAGCAGCACCCGGCCTCTGCCCGTCTGCTCCGAGCCGGCCTTGATCATCCGCCGCGCGCCCTCGCGGGCGGTCAGGAAGACGCCGCGGGTGTTGACCCCCATGACCTTGTCGAAGTCCTCGGCGGCGATGTCCAAGGCCATGCCCTGGATGCTGATGCCGGCGTTGGCGATCACCGCGTCGGGCGCGCCCAGCTTGGCCTCGATGGCGTCATAGGCGGCGATGATCGAGGCCTCGTCCTCGACGTCCATGGCGAAGGCGGCCGCGTTGGGACCCAGTTCGGCGACCAGGCTCTCCAGCCGGTCGGCCCGGCGAGCGGCCAGGGCGACCCTCGCCCCAGCGGCGGCGGCCTGGCGCGCCAGATGCGCCCCTATGCCGGACGAGGCCCCGGTGATCAGCACGGTCCGTCCCGAAAGGCTCTGGTCGGTCATGGCTTGCTCCCCTTTTTCGCCAGGGTGGCGAGGCCGGGCGGGCCTGTCGAGCCGCCCCTGGCGTCAAGCACGGGGATTGGCGCGGCTGGATGCTCTGAATTGCCGAGGCGAAAGGCCGCCGGATCAACGGCTTGTCACTTTTATGCGGCCCCGGATCATCCGCGCCCGCTTGTCCCGTATCTTTGTGTCATGGCCGGAAGAAGCGAAGACATCGAAGTCCTGCTGAGCGAAGTCGAGGACCTGGTGGCGCGTGTCTACGCGAAGGCCGCGTCCGAGGCGCTCGAGGAGGCTGAAGGCAAGTCGGCCGAGGCCCGCCTGAAGGCGGCCGCCGAGGCCGCCAAGGCCGGTCGGGCCGTGAAGCTTTTCCGTGGAAACGGCCGGCGCGTCGCCAAGGCCATCGGTGGCCTTCAACGCACCCAAGCCGTCCCGGACGATCAGGAGACCGCGATGAATGACGATGACTCTCGATGGACCCCCGAAAGTATCGCCGAGCTTCACGCCAGGGTGCGCGAGCGACTGGCGAAGTTTGCTGGATCCCGAGAATTTAAGCACTTGGCTGAACGGGAGCTCGCCCAGTCTGGTCGAACGGTGCCTGACGACGCTGCGGCCGAGGGAAGACCACCAGGTCCCGCCGGCTGAGGCCTGGTCGACCTGGCTGTTCCTCGGCGGACGCGGCGCCGGCAAGACCTTCGCGGGCGCGGCCTGGATGATCGAGCAGGCCGAGACGGGCGGGCGGTTGGCCTTGATCGGCCCGACCTTCCACGACGTGCGTGAAGTGATGATCGAAGGCCCGTCCGGTCTTCGAGCGCTCTCGCCGCCCGACGCGCGCCCCCGCTGGGAAGCCTCGCGCCGGCGGCTGGTCTGGCCCAATGGCGCGGTGGCCTACGCCTTCTCGGCCGAGGACCCCGACAGCCTGCGCGGGCCCCAGTTCCACGCCGCCTGGGCCGACGAGTTCTGCGCCTGGCCCAAGCCCGCCGAGACCCTGGCCATGCTGCGCTTCGGCCTGCGGCTGGGGCAGGACCCGCGCCTGGTCGTGACATCCACGCCGCGCCCGATCCGGGCGCTCAAGGCCTTGATCGCCGAACCCGGCGTCGAGCTGACCCGCGCCGGCACCAGCGCCAATGCCGGCAACCTGGCGCCCGCGTTCCTGCGGACCTTGGAGAGCCTCTATGGCGGCACGCGCCTGGCCGCCCAGGAGCTGGACGGGATCATCGTCGAGACCGACGGCGGCCTGTTCCGGGCCGAGGACCTGGCGCGGTGCCGGGCCGCGCGGCCGGCGCGCTTCGACCGCGTGGTCGTGGCCGTCGACCCGCCCGCCACCGCGACCGGCGACGCCTGCGGGATCGTGGTCGTGGGCCGCCGCGACGACCGCGCCTTCGTTCTGGCCGACGAGACCGCCCGAGGCCTGTCGCCGGCCGGCTGGGCCAAGAAGGCCGTGGCGGCCGCGAGGACCTGGGCCGCCGACGCCCTCGTGGCCGAGGCCAACCAGGGCGGCGACATGGTCCGCTCGGTCCTGGCCCAGGCCGACCCGCCGTGCCGGATCAAACTGGTCCGCGCCAGCATCGGCAAACGCGCCCGCGCCGAGCCGGTGGCGGCCCTGTACGAGCAGGGCCGGGTGGTTCACTGCGGCGCCTTTCCGATGCTGGAGGAGGAGCTGATGGCCCTGGGCTCCGGCGACCTGGAACACAGCCCCGACCGCGCGGACGCCCTGGTCTGGGCGGTGAGCGAGCTGATGCTGGGAGCGGCGCGGAGGCCGAGGCTGAGGGCGTTGTGAGACAAATCCTCCCCCCAGCGGGGGAGGTGGCCCGAAGGGCCGGAGGGGGAAGTTCTCCTGGCCCGGCCTCTTCCCCCTCCGTCGTCCCTACGGGCCGACACCTCCCCCGCTGGGGGGAGGATCTGGGCGCCATGGCCGCGCTGTCTCCAGGATAGTCGCCAGCGTGTCATCCATTGAACGAAGAACCTCCGCCGCCGGTATCCGCAACGTGAAAATCCCGCGCTCCGCCAATCGCACATCGCGGATTGCGTCCTCTTCGGGTCGTTGCTCAGTCGCATGTGACCAGCCGTCGACCTCGACAGCCAAATGAGCCGACGGGCAGTAAAAATCGAGCACGTACGGCCCAATAGGGTGCTGACGACGGAACCTGAGACCGTCCAGGCGCCCGCCTCGTAGCGCCGTCCAAAGTAGCACCTCCGGCAGCGACATTTTGCGACGCAGCGCTCGGGCGCGGGCGATGCGTGGCTTCTCTCTCCGTTCCGTTTCCACGCGCGGCTCCTTCGGCTGGCCCCTCCACCGGCGTTCGCCGGTCCCCCTCCCCCGGAGGGGGAGGAGAGGATGTCTTCACGTTTCGCCTTCCCCACAACCCTACATTGTTCACGTTTTGTTCTCAACTCCGAACCCCGGAGCCCATCCCGATGCCCCTCTTCAAACCCCGCCCGCCGGAAGTGAAAGACTCCCGCGCCGCGCGCCTGATCGCCCTGACCACGGGCGGCCGTCCCCAGTGGACGCCGCGCGACTACGGCGCCCTCGCGGCCGAAGGGTTCGCCAAGAACCCGGTCGCTTATCGCTGTGTGCGCATGATCGCCGAGGCGGCCGCGTCAACGCCGCTGGCCGTCTTCATCGACGGTCGCCGCGCCGACGATCACCCGCTGAAACGCCTGCTGGACCGGCCCAATCCCGAGCAGGGCGGGCCCGACTTGATGGAGGCGTTCTTCGGGAGCCTGCAGACGGCCGGCAACGCCTATCTGGAGGCGGCCGGAGATACACAGCCCAGCGAGCTCTACGCCCTGCGCCCCGACCGGATGACGCTCGTCCCCGGGCCGCGCGGCTGGCCGCTGGCCTATGACTACCAGGCGGCGGGGCGCACCGTTCGCATCGCCCGCGACGCCGACGGCTGGTTGCCGGTGCTGCACCTGAAGCTGTTCAACCCGACCAACGACCACTACGGCTTCTCGCCGCTCGAGGCCGCCGCCTTCGCGATCGACGTCCACAACGCGTCGAGCGCCTGGAACAAGGCGCTGCTGGACAATTCGGCGCGACCGTCCGGGGCCCTGGTCTATTCCAGCAAGGACGCCGGCGACCGCCTGTCCGACGAGCAGTTCGACCGGCTGAAGACCGAGCTGGCCAACGCCCATTCGGGCCAGGCCAACGCCGGTCGGCCCCTGCTGCTGGAGGGCGGGCTCGACTGGCGGGCCATGTCCCTGACCCCGGCCGAGATGGACTTCACGCAGGGCAAGCACGCCGCCGCCCGCGAGATCGCCCTGGCGTTCGGGGTGCCGCCACAGCTGCTCGGCATCCCCGGCGACAACACCTACGCCAACTATCGCGAGGCCAACGCCGCCTTCTGGCGCGGGACGGTGGTCCCGCTGGCCGAGCGCGCGGCGCGGGCCCTGACTGGCTGGCTGGGGGCGAAGTTCCCCGGCGCGCGCATCGCCCCCGACCTCGACGCCGTCCCGGCCCTGTCGGCCGAGCGCGACGCCCTGTGGGGGCGGCTGCAGGCCGCGAGCTTCCTCACCGACGCCGAGCGCCGGCGGCTGGCGGGGCTGGAGCACTAAAATCCTCCCCCAAGCGGGGGAGGTGGCCGAAGGCCGGAGGGGGAAGTCCTCCTGGCGCTGGCCGCTTCCCCCTCCGTCGGCTGCGCCGACACCTCCCCCGCTGGGGGGAGGATCTGGAGATCCCCATGACGACTCCCAACCGTTGGCGGCTGGACCGCCAGGTCTCGGCCGCGGTCCTGGTCGCGGTGTTCGTGCAGGCCGCCGCCGCCCTGCTGTGGGCCGGCAAGGCCTCGGCGCGGATCGACGAGGTCCAGCGCCGCCTGGAGGCGCAAGCGCCCGTGGCCGAACGCCTCGCGCGGCTGGAGGCCCAGGCCGACGCCAGCCGCCAGAGCCTGGCCCGCATCGAAGCCCGACTGGAGCGCGCCCATGACCGATGAGCTGAAGATCGAAGGCTACGCGTCCCTGTTCTGGACCCGTGACCTCAACGACGACGTCACCGCCGCCGGCGCCTTCGCCGAGAGCCTGTCCGCCGGCGCGCCCGTGAAGATGCTGCACCAGCACGACGAGGCCGAACCGATCGGCGTCTGGGACACGGTGGTCGAGGACGCCAAGGGCCTATTCGTGCGGGGGCGGATCCTGCGGACCACGCCGCGTGGACGGCTTGTCGCCGCGCTGGTCGAGGCCGGCGCCTTGGACGGCCTCTCGATCGGCTTCCGGCAGGTCAAGGCGCGTTCGCAGGGGCGCCTGCGCGTGCTCAGCCGCGTGGAGTTGTGGGAGGTGTCGATCGTGACCTTCCCGATGCTGCCGGCGGCGCGGCTCCAAAGATCCTCCCCCTAGCGGGGGAGGTGGCCCGAAGGGCCGGAGGGGGAAGCGTTCATCCCCGACGCCTGCCCCTTCCCCCTCCGTCGTCCCTTCGGGCCGACACCTCCCCCGCTAGGGGGAGGATTTTCTTCTGCCCCCAAACCGGAGATCCCCATGAAGGAAACCAAACACGCGGCCTCGCCCGAGGCTCGCGCGGCGCTGGCGGACGTCCTGACCGCGTTCGAGAGCTTCAAGGCCGCCAATGACCAGCGGCTGGAGGCCATCGAGACCAAGCGGGCCGATGTGCTGCTGGAAGAGAAGGTCGGCCGCATCGACGAGGCGGTCGCCCAAGCCCAGACGCGCCTGGATCGCCTGATGTCCGACCTGCGCAGGCCCTCTCTCGCCGCCGACGCGCCGCTGGCGCGGGTGGACGAGCGCAAGGCCGCCTTCGACCGCTATGTGAAGACCGGCGAGACCCCGGCGGCGCTGCTGGAAGCCAAGGGCCTGTCGGAAGGCACGGCCACGGCCGGCGGCTATGTCGCCCCGCCGGAGCTGGAGCGGCTGATCCTGCGTCGCCTGGCGGCCACCTCGCCGATGCGCGAGATCTGCCAGGTCCGCACCATCGGCTCGGGGACCTTCCGCAAGCCGGTGTCGCCGACGGGCCTGGCCGCCGCCTGGGTGGCCGAGACCGCCGCGCGGCCGGAGACCACCGCGCCCACGCTCGACGTGATCGACTTCCCGGCCGGCGAGCTCTACGCCAGCCCGGCCGCCACCCAGGCCCTGCTGGACGACGCCTATGTCAGCATCGACGAGTGGCTGGCCGAGGAGGTGCAGGACGCCTTCGCCGCCCAGGAGACCACGGCCTTCGTGACCGGTGACGGCGTCAACAAGCCCAAGGGCCTGCTGGCCTACACCGCCGCGCCCGACGCCTCCTACACGTGGGGTCAGGTCGGCTATCTGGCCACCGGCGTCGCCGGCGCCTGGCCGGCCAGCAACCCGACCGACAAGCTGATCGACCTGATCTACGCGGCCAAGACCCAGTATCGCCAGAACGGCCGCTTCGTGATGAACCGCCGCACGGTCAGCGCCGTGCGCAAGTTCAAGGACGCGCAGGGCAACTACATCTGGAACGCGGCCCTGCAGCCGGGCCAGTCGGCCAGCCTGCTCGGCTTCCCGGTCACCGAGATCGAGGCCATGCCGGACGTCGCCGCCAACGCCTGCGCCCTGGCCTTCGGCGACTTCGAGAAGGGCTATCTGATCGTCGACCGCGCCGGGGTGCGGGTGCTGCGCGACCCGTATTCGGCCAAGCCGCACGTGCTGTTCTACACCACCAAGCGCGTCGGCGGCGGGGTGCAGAACTTCGACGCGATCAAACTGCTGAAGTTCGCGGCGAGCTAGTTCGGCGTCAGTAAATCCTCCCCCTTACGGGGGAGGTGGCGCGAAGCGCCGGAGGGGGAAGTCCTCCTGGCCCGGCCTCTTCCCCCTCCGTCGTCCCCATGGGCCGACACCTCCCCCTTGGGGGGAGGATTTCCCGAAAGACCCCCCATGCCCCAATCCCTCACCCTGGCCGAGGCCGGGGCGTTCCTGCGCGTGCCGGACGGCGCCGAGGATGGCTTGCTGACCCTGCTGATCGACGCCGCGGAGGCGCGTGTCGCGGCGGCGGCCGGCGTGGTCCTGACCCCGACCAGCCCCGCGCCGCTGCGCCTGGCGGTCCTGACCCTGGCCGCCCAGGCCTACGAGCACCGCGCCTTCCTGAGCGAGAACGGGGGAGAACCGTCCCTCGCCCTCGTCGAGCCGTGGCTGGCCCCGTACCGAAAGGCGCGGCTATGAGCGACAAGCCCCTGATCGACGCCCTGGTCGCGCGGCTCAAGGCCACGCCCGCCGTCACCGTGGTGGCCGGCCAGCGGATCCACGCCACGGCCCCGCGCCTGCCGACCTATCCCTGCGTCGTCGTCACCCGGTCCGAGAACCGGCCGGTGGGCGGCGTTGAGGGAGAGGGGATCGAGCACCTCCTCACCCTGACCTGCGCCAGCCGCTTCGGCGGGCCGGAGGAGGCCCGCGCCCTGGTCGCCGCCGTCCGCGCGGCCCTGCACGACGCGCGGCCGACCCTGGCCGGCCGCCGGCTCGTCAACCTGCGTGTCCCCTATGCCGACGTGTTCGCCGGCGCCGACCGCGAGACCACCCTCGGGATCGTCCGCGTGCGGGCGGTGACCGAAGCCCTCTGAGACAACGGAGATTCACATGGCCGCCCAAGCCGGCAAGGACATCCTCTTGAAGATCGGCGACGGAGGCTCGCCCCAGAGCTTCGTCAGCGTCGCGGGCCTGCGCGCCCGGACCATCAGCCTCAACGCCAAGACCATCGACGCCACCGACAGCGACAGCGCCGGCCGCTGGCGCGAGCTCTTGGCCGGGGCGGGGGTACGCTCGGTCGCCGTGTCGGGCTCGGGCGTGTTCCGCGACACCGCGTCGGACGAGGCGGTGCGCCAGAGCTTCTTCGACCAGTCGGCCCGGACTTGGCGGCTGATCGTGCCCGACTTCGGCCAGCTGGAAGGGCCGTTCCTGGTCGCGGCCCTGGAATATGCCGGCGAACACGACGGCGAGGCGGCGTTCGCGCTGAGCTTGGCCAGCGCCGGGGCGGTGACGTTCACGGCGCTGTAAATCCTCCCCCCAGAGGGGGAGGTGGCCCAAAGGGCCGGAGGGGGAAGCCCTCCTGGCCCGGTCTCTTCCCCCTCCGTCGTCCCTTCGGTCCGACACCTCCCCCGCTAGGGGGAGGATTTGAAGGAAACTCCATGCTCCCGCCTAACCCCGCCCGCGGCGAGGTCATCGTCACCCTGGCCGGCGCGCCGCGTCGCCTGTGCCTGACGCTCGGCGCGCTGGCCCGGATCGAGGCCGCCCTGGGCCTGTCCGACTGGTCGCAACTGCCCGACCGCATCGCCACGCTCAGCGCCCAGGACCTGGCCGCCGTGCTCGCCGCCCTGCTGGACGGCGGTGGCGAGGCCCCCGAGATCGCCGCCCGCGCCACGGTCCCCGAGGCCGCCGGCGCCCTGGCCGCCGCCCTGGCGGCCTGCGCGTGAGCCCCTGGGCCGACGCTCTGCGCCTGGCCGTGCGGCTGGGCCTCTCGCCCGAAACCTTCTGGCGGCTGTCGCTGGCTGAGTGGCGGGCCCTGACCGAGGCGCCGCCGACGCCGGTGCTCTCCCGAACGGGCCTTTCCGCCCTGATCGCCCGCTATCCCGACGAGGAGATCCGATGAGTTTTGAACAGAACGGTCTCGAAGCCGTGCCCGCCCGCGCCGCCGAGGCCGCCGCCTCGCTGGAGGCCCTGAAGGCCCCGGCCGAGCGCGCCGCCCGCGCGATCGACGACGCCTTCGCCCGCGCCGGGGCGTCCCTGGTCAGGTCGCTGGCCCGCGCCGCGTCCGACGGCCAGCTGTCGCTGGGCGAACTGGCCCGTGCGGTGCTGGGCGCGGCCGGGGCGGCGCTGAAGGGCGGAGGTCTCTCGGAGGCCCTGTCGAAGGGCTTTGCCGGCGCGAGGGCCGATGGCGGCCCGGTGCTGCCGGGCGGCGCCTATCTGGTCGGCGAGCGCGGACCGGAGGTGTTTCGCCCGCACGGCGCGGGAACCATCGAGCCGACCGGAAGCGGCGGCGTGTCGGTGACGGTCAATGTTCAAGGTGGGGAGGTCGGCGGTCTCGTTAGATCGGACGCGCAGCTGGCTCAAGCCTTGGCGCGGGCCGTCGGTCTGGGAGCCCGAAACCTATGAAAACCCCTCTCCCCTTGCGGGAGAGGGTGGCCCGCGAAGCGGGTCGGGTGAGGGGTTGAAAGCCGGATCCGCTGCGACGGTGGTGGAACCGGACGTCGAGCCGACAGGTCTATCGACCCCTCATCCGACCCTTTGGGCCACCTTCTCCCGCAAGGGGAGAAGGAAGATTACAGCGCCACGGCCTCCGTGTTCGGCGGGGGCGCGCCGTACTTGTTGTCGCCGACCTGGCCCGTGCTGCAGCCGACCCACAGGGTGAAGGCCAGCCAGATGGCGAAGAACAGGAAGACCGACATGGCCAGGCCGCCCAGGTTGGCCAGCGCCGCCATCTCGGGCTCGCCCCCGTGGATGGAGGCGTTGATCGCGGAGATGCCGATCGAGACGCCGGCGCCGAACACCAGCGAAGGGCCGACGATCCAGGGCAGCACCTGCCACCAGCCGGTCTGTCCCATGTCGTGCAGGCGCTTGGTGTGGATGCAGACGCTGGAATAGATCACGCCCAGCATCAGCAGGTGTCCGATCCCCGGGATCACGTTCAGCACCGCGCTGGCGCCCAGCAGGCACAGCCAGCCGATCCAGAACGCCTGCCGCCCGATGCGGCCTTCCGGCGAGAGGAACAGGGTCTTCCAATCCATCTTGGTCTCCAATCTCGGACCCATAACTACGGCCCGACGACCCGCGCAAGAAGTGAAAAGCGGGTCATGACGCAGACTTAATCGGGTTTCGCCTCGGAACGCTGCGTTCCGCGCCGCCCATTTCCCATCCCTTTTCGCGAGGATCGCCATGAGCGAGTTCCATGAGGCGCGCCTGCCCGCGCGCCTGGCGTTCGGCTGCACGGGCGGGGTCGAGCGGCGGACCGAGGTCGTCACCCTGGCCTCGGGATTCGAGCGTCGCGCCAGTCCGTGGGCCCTGGGGCGCCGCCGCTACCTGATCGCCACCGCCACCCGTCCGCTGGACGAGGTCGCCGAGCTGGTCGCCTTCTTCGAGGCCCGGCGCGGCCGGCTGGCGGGCTTCCGGTTCCGCGACCCGGCCGACTTCAAGTCGTGCGCGCCCTCGGCCCAGCCGGCGGCCGGCGACCAGACGATCGGCACGGGCGACGGCGGTCGCAAGACCTTCCCGCTGAGCAAGGCCTACGGAACAGGCCCCGAGGCGGTGGTCCGGCCGATCGCCAAGCCTGTGGCCGGCTCGGTCAAGGTCGCGGTGGCCGGCGCGACGCTCGCGGCCGGCGCCTTTGTCGTCGATACGGTCACGGGGCTGGTCACCCTGACCGTCGCGCCGCCGCCCGGAGCGGCGGTGACGGCGGGCTTCGAGTTCGACACCCCGGTGCGCTTCGACCTCGACCGGCTGGACGTGACCCTGGAGGGCTTCGCCGCCGCGCGGGTGGTCGCCTGCGGCCTGGTCGAGGTGCGGGTCTGATGCGCGCGCTGCCCGAGGACCTGAACGACGCGCGCCTGGCCCATGCCTGGCTCGTCACCCGGACGGACGGCGAGCGGCTGGGTTTCACCGACCATGACCGCGACCTGGTCGTCGAGGGCGTGAGCTGCCGCGCCGCCGCCGGCTGGAGTCCTGGCGCGGCCGAGACCGCCGCCGGCTATGCGCCGGGCCAGGCCGCCGCCTTGGGCGTGCTGGACGACGCGGGGATCACCGAGGCCGACCTGGCCGCCGGCCTCTATGACGGCGCCAGGGTCGAGGCCCTGCGCGTCGACTGGACCGCGCCGAGCCGTCTCGTCCGCCTTTGGACCGCGACCATCGCCGCCGTGACCCGCGAGGGCGAGGCGTTCAAGGCCGCCCTGGCCGGTCCGCTGGCCGAGCTCGAGCGGGTGGCGGGACGAACCTTCACCCGGACATGCGACGCCCGGTTCGGCGACGCGCGCTGCGGCGTCGATCTCTCCGCCCATTCGGACACGAGCTGCGACAAGCGCTGGGCGACCTGCGTCGGGACGTTCGAGAACGGCGTCAACTTCCGAGGCTTCCCGACCGCGCCCGGCGAGGACTTCCTGACGCTGTATCCGGTGGAGGGTGAGCGGAATGATGGGGGGCGGCGGTGAGGGGCGCCGAAAGATGCTCCACCGCGATGCGGGGGAGCTGTCGCGAAGCGACTGAGGGGGCCAACGCGGCATCCGCCCAGCTGGCCCCCTCCGGCCCTCTGGGCCACCTCCCCCGCATCGCGGGGGAGGATCTCGCAGCGACCATCCTCGCCCAAACCCGCCTCTGGCTCGGGACCCCCTATCGCCACCAGGCCTCGACCCTCGGCGCGGGCTGCGACTGCCTGGGTCTGGTCCGGGGCGTCTGGCGGGGCCTGCACGGCGTCGAACCCGAGGCTCCGCCGCCCTATCGCGCCGATTGGGCCGAGACCGGCGGGCGCGAGCTGTTGCTGGAGGCGTTCGGCCGCTGGCTGACGCCCGTTCCGCTGGCCGAGGCCCGGCTCGGCGACGTCGTCGTCTTCCGCATGGCGCCCGGCTCGGCGGCCAAGCACTGCGCGATCCTCTCCGCGCCCGACCGCATCATCCACGCCTATTGGGGCCGCGCCTGCGTCGAGAGCGCGCTGGGCCGCTGGTGGCGTGAGCGGCTGGTCGGCGCCTTCCGCTTTCCCCCAAGCTAAGGAGGCCGCATGGCCCAGGTGATCCTCTCCAGCGTCGGCGCGGCGATCGGCGGGCCCATCGGGGCCGTGGCCGGGGCGGCGATCGGGGCCATGGTCGACCAGGCGGCGATCAGCGCCCTGACGCCCGCGCGCCAGGTCGGTCCGCGCATCCCCGAGCTGCGCCTGACCGGGGCGGCCGAGGGCGGCCCGCTGCCTTGCGTCTTTGGCCGAGCCCGGGTCGGCGGCCAGGTGATCTGGGCCGCGCGCTTCCGCGAGAAGCGGGTCGAGGGCCGGGTCGGCGGCTCGAAGGGCCAGAAGACCACCAGCTACGCCTACAGCCTGTCGTTCGCCGTGGCGGTGGCCGAGGGGCCGATCGACGGCATCGGCCGGGTCTGGGCCGACGGCAAGGTCATGGACCCGACCGGCTTCACGATGCGCGTCCATCGCGGGACCGAGGACCAGCTGCCCGACCCCCTGATCGCCGCCATCGAGGGCCAGGCGCCGGCCTATCGCGGCGTGGCCTATGTGGTGTTCGAGGACCTGCCGCTGGAAACCTACGGCAATCGGCCGCCGCAGCTGTCGTTCGAGGTCTTCCGCCGTCCGCGCCCGCCCGGCGCCCCGCCGGGGCTGGAGGAGCGGCTGACGGGTATCTGCCTGATCCCCGGCGCGGGCGAGTTCGTCTATGCGACCGAGGCGGTCCTGCGCCGCGACGGCCTGACCCGCTCGTCCAGCGAGAGCGTCCACAACACCGAGGGCCGGCCCGACATCATGGTGGCCCTGGACCAGCTGCAGGCCCAGTTGCCGAACGTGAACCACGTGACCCTGGTGGTCGCCTGGTTCGGGACCGACCTGCGTTGCGGCCAGTGCCAGATCCGGCCCGGCGTCGAGCATAGGGTCAAGACCACCTTCCCGATCAGCTGGGAGGTCGCAGGCGTTTCGCGCGGCGCCGCTCACCTGATCTCGCCCAAGGACGGCTTCCCGGCCTATGGCGGCACGCCGGCCGACGCGGTGGTGCTGCAGGCTATCGCCGAGCTGAAGCGGCGCGGGCTGAAGGTGACGCTGTACCCCTTCATCCTGATGGACCCGCCGGAGGGCCAGGCGGCCTATCCGTGGCGCGGCCGGATCACCTGCGATCCCGCGCCGGGCCGGCCGGGCTCACCCGACGGGACCTTCGTCGCCGACGCCCAGGTCGAGGCCTTCTTCAACGGGACCTGGGGGCTGCGCCGCATGGTGCTGCACCAGGCCAGCCTGGCGGTCCGGGCGGGCGGGGTGGACGGCTTCGTCATCGGCTCGGAGCTGATCGGCCTGACCACGGTGCGCGGCGACGGTGGAGCCTATCCGACCGTCGCCAGGCTGAAGAGCCTGGCCGCCGAGGTCCGGGGCGTCCTCGGGGGCGCGACCGAGATCGGCTACGCCGCCGACTGGAGCGAATATTTCGGCCATCAGCCGGCCGACGGAACCGGCCATGCCGTCTTTCATCTCGACCCGCTGTGGGCCGATCCCAACATCGATTTCGTCGGCGTCGACTGGTATCCGCCGGTCACCGACTGGCGCGAGGGCGACGACCACCTGGACGCCGCCGCCGGTTTCCTGGGGCCGCACCAGCCGGCCTATCTGCGCGCGGGTTTGACCGGAGGCGCGGACTTCGACTGGTTCTACGCCAGCCCGGCCGACCGCGACGCGCAAGCTCGCACTCCGATCACCGACGGCGCCCATGGCGAGCCCTGGATGTTCCGGGCCAAGGACCTCAAGTCCTGGTGGAGCAACCCGCACCACGACCGGCCTGGCGGCGTGCGGTCGGCGACGCCCACGGCCTGGGTCCCCAGGTCCAAGCCGATCCGCCTGACCGAGTTCGGCTGTCCGGCCGTCGACAAGGGGGCCAATTCACCGAACCTCTTCATCGATCCCAAGAGCTCGGAGAGCTTCCTGCCGCCCTATTCGACGGGCGAGCGCGACGACTTCGGCCAGCGGCGGTATCTGGAGGCCGTCCTGGCCTGGCTGGACGAGCCGGAGGCCAATCCGGTCTCGCCGCTCTATGGCGGGCCGATGATCGACGGGGCCAGCGCCTGGTGCTGGGACGCGCGGCCCTATCCGGACTTTCCGGCCCGCTCGGACGTCTGGAACGACGGCGGCAACTGGGTGCTGGGCCACTGGTTGACGGGCCGAGCCGGCGGCGCGCCGCTGCCCGAGCTGATCCAGGCCCTGGGGGCGCGAGCCGGGGTGACCATCGATCCTGGCGAGGCCGGCGGCTCGGTGGGCGGCTATGTCGTCGACCGACCGATGCGGCTGCGCGACGCCCTCTCGCCCCTGACCGAGGCTTTCGCCCTGGATCCGGTCGAGCGCGGTGACCGCGTGCGGATGATGTCGCGCTCCGGGCGTCCCGTCGGGATGCTGGACGGCGACGACCTGGCCTGGCCCGAGGATGCGCCGCGCGAGACCGAGACCCGCGCCCTCGACCCCGCCGCCGAGGCGCTGCGCCTGCGCTTCATCGACGCCGCCCGCGACTACCAGGCCGGGGCGCTGATTGTCCGGCGCGAGGCGGGCGAGGGGACGCGCGACGCCGACGCGCCGATCGTGCTGGTCGCCGCCGAGGCCCAGGCCGTGGCCCGCCGGATGCTGGCCGCCGACGAGGCGGCGCGGCGGACGCGGATCGTCCACCTGTCGCCCTCCGCCGCCCACCTGCTGGAGACCGGCGACCGCCTGGCCCTGGACGGCGAGGTCTGGCGGCTGCAGCGGCTCGACCTCGCCGAGCGCCCCCGCGCCACCCTGGTTCCGGTCCTGGCCGGTTTCGGGGTCGGGAGCGGCATCGACTGGACGCCCGCCCCGCCGCGCGACCCGGCCGCGCCGCCGGTGCTGCATGTGCTGGACCTGCCGTCGGACGGCGGCCTGACCGACGACTCAAGGCCCCTGGTCGCGGCGGCGAGCGAGCCTTGGCGGCCGCTGGACGTCCACGCCGGGGCCAGCGTCGAGGCCCTGACGGTCCGCGCCCGGATCGGCGGGCCGGCCACCCTGGGCGAGACCCTGACCGATCTCGCGCCCGCCTCGCCGCATCGCCTGGACCGCGCCGCCGGCTTGATGGTGCGGATGGAGGGCGCCGCCCTGGCCTCCGCGCCCCTGGCCGCCGTCCTGGCCGGCGAGAACGCGGTGGCGATCCAGGCGGCCTCGGGGGAATGGGAGGTGCTGGCCTTCACGACCGCCGAACTGGTCGAGCCGGATGTCTGGCGGCTCTCGGGCCTGCTGCGTGGCCAGCGGGACGGGATGGCCGGCGCGGCGACGCTCCCGGCCGGCGCGCCGGTGGTGCTGCTGGACGCGGCGGTGGTCCCGATGAGCGTCGCGGCCTTCGAGCGCGGAACGCCGCTGCGGGTCCGCGCCGCGCCGGCGGGCGGTCCGCCATCTGGTTCGGCGATGACCGAACTGTCGACGATCTGGAGCGGGCGAGCCCTGCGCCCCCTGGCCCCGGCCCACCTGCGCAAGCGGATGACGGGCGGCGACCTGCTGTTCTCCTGGATCCGCCGCGCCCGCCTGGGCGGTGACGTCTGGGAGGGCGAGGTCCCGCTGGGCGAGGCCGCCGAGCGTTATCGCGTGCGGATCGTGGACGGGACGACGGTGCTGCGGGAGGCCGAACTCGACGCGCCCGTCTTCGACTACACCGCCGCTCAGCGCGCCGCCGACGCGCCCTCGGGGGCGGCGCGGATCGAGGTCAGCCAGGGCTCCTCGCTGTACGGCTGGGGCGCCCCTGCGACGACAGGTCTGTGACCGCGGGGCCACGGGCAGGCTTGCGCGCCGCTCTGGAGGCTCTAGATGGAGGGCTGTATCCACACGGCCCACTTTTCCCAGAGGACCTTCCTTGGCGCGCGACCCCTATCAGGAACTCGGCGTTTCCCGGACCGCGACGGCGGACGAGATCCGCAAGGCGTTCCGCAAGCTCGCCAAACAGCACCATCCGGACGCCAATCCGGGGGACAAGAAGGCCGAGGAGAAGTTCAAGCAGGTCAGCGCCGCCTTCGACATCGTCGGTGACGCCGAGAAGCGCAAGAAGTTCGACCTGGGCCAGATCGACGCCGACGGTCGCGAGACGTCGCGCGGCTTCGGCGGCCAGCCCGGCAACGGTCCGTTCAACGCCGGCGGCTTCGGTCGTGGCGGCTTCCGTCCCGATGACAGCCCGGAGATCGACCTGTCGGACCTGTTCGGCGGCATGTTCGGCCAGGGCGGCGGCGGGCGCGGCCCGTTCGGCGGCGGCGGCCAGGCCGGCGGTTTCTCGCCCAAGGGCGGCGACGTGCGGGCCCGGCTCGACATCGACCTGGAAGACGCCATCAAGGGCGGCAAGAAGCGCGTGGCCTTCTCGGACGGCCGCACGATCGACGTCACCATCCCGGCGGGCGCCCAGGAAGGCCAGACCCTGCGCCTGAAGGGCCAGGGCAGCCCCGGCCGCGGCGGCCCCGGCGACGCCCTGATCGAGCTGGCCATCAAGCCGCACCCGATCTATCGCCGCGAGGGCGACGCCCTGGTCATGGACCTGCCGATCTCGATCCCCGACGCGGTGCTGGGCGGCAAGGTCGAGGCCCCGACGCCCGACGGCGCCGTCATGCTGGCGGTGCCCAAGGCCAGCAACAGCGGCCAGACGCTGCGCCTCAAGGGGCGAGGCATGCCCGACGCCAAGGGCAAGCGCGGCGACCTGCTGGCCCGTCTGGTGGTGACCCTGCCTGACACCGTCGACCAGGACCTGGAAAAGTTCGCCGAAGCCTGGCGCGACCAGAAGCCGTATTCGCCGAAGCGGAAGTAGGATGCTCCCCTCCCGGGGGAGCTGTCGCGAAAGCGACTGAAGGGGCTAATGCGGCCTAGGCCGCGCTGCCCCCTCCGGCCCGCTGGGCCACCTCCCCAGAGGGGGAGGATCTACTTGCCACCAACCGAACCTCCCCGTAGGGAACTCAAGGGTTCAGGGAACGGCGTCGGGCGGGTTTGATGGTTCTGGTCAGCGTTTTGGCGCTCCTGCAGGCGGCGTCTCCCTTGCAAGAGACACCGGTTACCAACCCGCAGCCGCCGGTGGCCGAGAGCGAGCAGACCGGCCTGGTCGAGAGCGTGCTGATTACGCCTCCGCTGCGCGGCAAGACCGAAGGCCCCATCCAGCCCGACCTGACCCTGGACGCCGCCGAGATCGAGGGCACCGGCGCCACCACGGTCCAGGACCTGGTGACCCTGCTGGAAACCGAGATCAGCACGGGCGAGCCGGACGCCCCGCCGCCGATCTTCCTGGCCAACGGCCGTCGCATCTCGGGCTTCCAGGAAATCAGCGGCCTGCCGGCCCAGGCGATCCAGCGCATGGACGTGCTGTCGCCCGCCGCGGCCCTGTCCTACGGCTACCGGCCCAACCAGCGGGTCGTGAACTTCGTCCTGCGCAAGCGCTTCGCCTCGGCGGCCCTGGAGGTCGAGGAGGCCAGCGCCACGGGCGGCGGGCGCACGATCGAGCGCTTCGATGGCGACCTCTTCCGCCTGGCCGGCGAGGAGCGCAGCACCATCGGCGTCGACTGGCGTCAGGAATCGACCCTGTTCGAGAATGAGCGCGACATCGTCCGCGCGCCGTCGGCCACCTCGCCCTACGGCCTGGTCGGCAATATCGCCGGCTCGCCGTTCGGGAGCGAGATCGATCCGGCCCTCTCGGCCCTGGCCGGCCGCCTGGTCACCCTGGTCCGCGCGCCCGAGGCGGCGGCGACCGGCGCCGTGGGCCTCTCGGCCTTCGCCGGGGCGGGCGATGCGGAGCTCTCGGGCACGATCGCCAACCGCAGCCTGCTGCCGTCGCTGGGGCAGGGGACCTTCAAGGCCGCCATCACCCGCGACCTGGCCCGCAAGGTCAGCCTGACCCTGAGCGTCAATCTGGACGACAGCCATCGCACCAGCTTCCTGGGCCTGCCCGGCACGTCGGTGAAGCTGCCGGTCGGCAGCCCGTTCTCGCCGTTCGCCAAGGACGTGACGCTCTATCGCTATCTCGACGCCCAGTGGGCGCAACTGCGCGAAGCCGACGCCTTCAAGGGCCAGGTGGCCATGGCCGCCAACGGCTATATCCGCGAGTGGCGCTGGTCGCTGACCGGCAACTACGACCACAACACCACCGAGACCGTGACCGGCCGGGGTGTCGACTCCAGCGCCTGGAAGGCCGCCATCGCCGCCCGCGATCCGGCGGTCAATCCGTTCGGCCCGGTCCCCCGCGCCCTGCTCAAGGCCAATACCCGCGACACCGCCAAGTCGAAGTCCAAGATGGCCAAGGCCGAGCTTGTCCTGAACGGCGATGTCGCCGAGATCCCGGCCGGCCGCATCTCCTCGACGGTCAAGGTCGGGGGCGAGCGGGTCAAGCAGAGCTCCGAGGCCCTCCGCGCCGGCGTTCCGACCGAGAGCAACTATGCGCGCCGGACGGTCTCGGTGCAGGGCGACATCGACGTGCCCCTGGCCAGCCGCGCCCGCGAGGTGATGCCGGCCCTGGGCGAGCTGAGCGCCAGCGTCAACGCCGGCTACGACATCCAGACCTTCAAGGACCGCCTGGCCTTCGGCGCGGGTCTGCACTGGTCGCCGGACAAGCTGATCTCGTTCAATCTGAATGTCAGCCAGGAACAGTCGGCGCCGAACTCCAACCAGATCGCCGATCCGGTGGTGCTGACGCCCAGCGTCACGATCTTCGACTTCGCCACTGGCCAGAGCGTCACGGTCAGCCGGCTGGAGGGCGGCAACACCGACCTGATGAACGACCGCCGCCGCGTGCTGCGGGCGGGCGTCAACCTGCGGCCCCTGGGACGCGACGGCGGCTCGACGCGTCTGACCCTGAACGCCAACTACGTCCGCACCCGCATCGACGACCCGATCTCCAACTTCCCGCTGATCACCCCGGCCCTGGAAGCGGCCTTCCCCGAGCGCTTCACCCGCAACGCCGACGGCGTGCTGACGGCGATCGACAGCCGCCCGCTGAACTTCGACGCCATCGATCGCGAAGAGCTGCGCGGCGGCATCAATCTGACGCGCTTCCTGGGACCGCCGCCCGGCTCCAAGCCGCCCGCCGGCCTGAAGGGCGCCAAGGCCAGCCAGCGCAAGCAGACCGGCCAGGTGCAGCTGTCGGTCAACTATGTCTGGCGCCTGCGCGACGAGACCACCCTGCGCGACGGCCTGGCGCCGCTGGACCTCCTGAACGGGGGCAGCACCAGCCGTCGGGGCCAGCCCAAGCGCGAGCTGAACTTCCGCCTGAACGCCTTCAAGCAGGGCCTGGGCTTGAACCTGAACGGAAACTGGCGCGGCGGCAGCGTCATCGACGCCGGTCCCATCAACGGCGGCGCCCTGCGTTTCGCGCCCCAGACGACGATCAACCTGTCGGCCTTCTACGAGGTCCCGCGCGACGTGAAGGCGGGCAAGGCCTCCAAGCTCCTGGCCGGCGCCCGCGTCACCCTGGCGGCCGACAACCTGTTCTACAGCCGCCCGATCGTGAAGGACGCCAAGGGCGTCACGCCCCAGGCCTACCAGTCCGACTATCTCGATCCGCTGGGCCGCACGGTTCGCCTGACGCTGAGGAAAAGCCTGATCGCGATGTGATCGGTAGCGCCGGAACTTGGCCTCGCGTGCGTTCAAAGCGGAACCAACCGTGACAGAACGACACAGCCCGTTCATAACCCCTGCGTTCAGTCTCCATTCAGCCGAGGTCCTTTAGACCGGAGAGCATGAAAACGATCCGCGCCATTCTTGTCGTCGTCGCGCTGGCCGCCGCCCTTCCGGGCGTGGCCTCGGCGCAGCGTCATGGCCGAAGCCCCGACTCGCTCGGCGCCGACTGGCGCGCCCAGTCGGACCAGGCGCGGGGCGGCGTGCAATCGGGTCAGCTGGTGCCGCTGTCGCGCGTGATCGAGATGATCGGTCGCCGCACGCCGGGCCGGGTGCTGGACGCGGGCCTCGAAGGCTCCAACTACCGGGTCCGCTGGGCCACGGCCGACGGCCGGCGCATCGACTTCATCGTCGACGCGCGCACCGGCCAGATCCTCAGCGGCGGCTAACCAGGCTCAGGAGTTTCCATGCGTATCCTGCTCGTCGAGGACGATCCCGACCTGTCGCGCCAGCTGAAGCTGGCCCTGGCCGACGCCGGCTATGCCGTCGACCACGCTCCGGACGGCGAGGAAGCCCAGTTCCTGGGCGAGACCGAGCCCTATGACGCCGTGATCCTCGACCTGGGCCTGCCCAAGGTGGACGGGGTTTCGGTGCTGGAGCGCTGGCGGCGCGGCAATGTCGCCACGCCGGTGCTGATCCTGACCGCCCGCGGCGCCTGGAGCGACAAGGTCGCCGGCTTCGACGCCGGGGCCGACGACTACCTGGCCAAGCCGTTCCACACCGAGGAGCTGCTGGCTCGCCTGCGTGCGCTGCTGCGCCGCTCGGCCGGCCACGCCGCGCCGTCGCTGTCGTGCGGCGCCTTGCGCCTGGACCCGCGCGCCGCCCGCGCCAGCGTCAATGGCGAGCCGCTGCGCCTGACCTCGCTGGAATACCGCCTGCTGCACTACATGATGATGCACCAGGGCCGGGTGATCGGCCGCACCGAGCTGGTCGAGCACCTGTACGACCAGGACTTCGACCGCGACTCAAACACCATCGAGGTGTTCATCGGCCGCCTGCGCAAGAAGCTGGGCGCCGACCGCATCGAAACCGTCCGGGGCCTGGGCTATCGCCTGACGCCGCTGGAAGGCGAAGACGCTAGCTAACCCCTTGCTGGACCTGCGCCGCCGTTCGCTGGTCCGCCGCCTGGTCCTGATCGCCGGGGCCTGGACCCTGCTGGTCGTGCTGATCGCCGGGATCTTCCTGACCGCCCAGTTCCGTGGCGCGGCCATCCGGCGGTTCGACTCGTCGCTGGCGGTGTTGACCGACGACCTCTATGCGGGCTCGACCGTCGAGGACGGCCAGCTGCGCGCGCCGGTCCTGACCGACATCCGCGCCACCCGCGCCTATTCCGGCCGCTACTGGGTGATCCTAGACCGGCTGGCCGACGGCTCGATCCGGCCGATCGTGCGCTCGCGCTCGCTGTTCGACAGCGACCTGATGCTGGCCTCGGCCCAGATCGACCAGCTGGACGCCGCCCCGGGCAAGACCCAGTACTTCGACCTGCGCGGACCGCAGGACAAGCCGCTGCGCGCCGCCGCCATCCTGACCCGCCTGCCTGGCTACGCGACGCCGGTGGTGTTCCTGGCCGCCGAGGACCGCTCGCCGATCGACGCTGACGCCGACCGCTTCGCCGGCATCACCGCCATCGCCCTGCTGATCCTGGGCGGCGGCCTGCTGCTCGCGGTGGTGGTGCAGGTGCGGTTCGGCCTGCAGCCGCTGTTCCGCCTGCGCCGCGAGGTGGCCGCCGTGCGTCGCGGAAAGGCCGAGCGGGTGGACGGGGAGTATCCCGAGGAGCTGGAGCCCTTGGCCGGCGAGCTCAACGCCCTGCTGGCGCACAACCAGGAAGTCGTCGAGCGCCAGCGCACCCACGTCGGCAACCTGGCTCACGCGTTGAAGACCCCGCTGTCGGTGATGCTGACCGAGGCCAGCCAGCAGCCGGGCCAGCTGGCCGAGGTGGTCGAGCGCCAGGCCCAGACCATGCGCGAGCAGGTAGACCACCATCTGCGCCGGGCCCGCGCCGCCGCCCGCTCCCAGACCAGCGGCGAGCGCACCCAGGTCGAGCCGATCCTGGACGAACTGGCCGTGACCCTGGAGCGCATTTTCCAGGACAAGGCGGGGGGGCGGGGCGTCGAAATCGACTGGCGCTGCCCCGATGAACTCTGCTTCCAGGGCGAGAAGCAGGACCTGATGGAGCTGGCCGGCAACGTCATGGAAAACGCCGGCAAGTGGTGCAAGGGCAAGATCCGTGTCCAGGCCGTCGCGTCCGGCGAGGGGCGCATGATGCTGACCGTCGACGATGACGGCCCCGGCCTGCCGCCCGAGGAGCGCGCCCAAGCTTTGAAGCGCGGCCAGCGCCTCGACGAGAACGCGCCCGGTTCGGGCCTGGGCCTGTCGATCGTCGACGAATTGGCCCGCGCCTACGGCGGTACGGTCCAGCTTGGTGAATCGCCGCTGGGCGGATTGCGGGTGACATTGGACCTGCCGCGCGCCGAAACATAACTCATGGTTGCGGCTAACCGTCACGGACGCGGCCTTTGGCGGCCGCCGACACCGGTTGCCTAAACCTCTAGTAGGTAACAACTTTCCGCCCGCGACATCTCGCTCCGGCGATCGAGATTTTTCCGGGATTTCGGAAATCCTTAACCTCGTTGAGAACATGGTTGACGCCTGTCGGATTCCGTTTCTCCGACACGGGGGACCATGGCCGTTATCGCCGCGCAGAAATTGCAGATCATCCGGACGCTGGTGGAAACCGCGCCGGACGCCGCTCTGCGCAGTCTGGAGCTCGCGCTGGCTGGGGTCGGAACCCAGGGCGCGCTCGGCTCCGTGCGCGGCCTAGTCGAGGACGAGACCGCCAACCGCTTCGTCCGCAACAACATTCTGGCGCCGATCGTGCCGCTGTGCGCCACGCGCGCCGAAGGCTGCATGTCGTTCCCGCCGTCGGTGCTGCCGCGCCTCTGGAAGGCCCTGAAGGTGGTCGCGCCCTCTCGCGTCGAGGACGCCGCGGCCAAGTGCAATCCGTGGGATCTCGAACACGGCGTCCCCGAGGTGTTCGACGACCTGTGCAAGACCGCCGCCGCGGGCCTGCGCGATCCCGAGAACGCCTCCTTCGACAGCGTTCGTTCACTGTGCGATCCCGAACATCTGGCCCTGTGCCTGCAGCTCTCGACCATCACCCGCTCGTGCCTGCCCAAGCTTTCGGAATGGGTCAGCCGCATGTCGGACGAGCGGGCCTTCGCCGCGCGCCTGGCCTATCGCGACGCCTGCCGGATCAGCGAGGACGCCGGCCCGTTGCTGCTGGACATCCTGTCGGCCCACCTGCCCGACGAGTGGCGGATCCTGCGCGTCATCTCGGCGGTCATGGATCGCCCGAACGATCGCTACCTGGCCTCGTCCGAGGTCAAGGGCTTCGGCGAGCGCATCCTGGCCGACATCGACGCCTCGATCCTCCGGGTCGAAACCTTCAACTTCGCCGACGGCGAAAAGGCCGGCCGTGAGGCCGCGCAGGGCGCCCACAAGGTTCAGCTGCAGATCGCCGAGTTCCAACAGTCGGTCGAGGTCGCCAAGGACGGTCCGTGGGGCAAGCGCCTGGCGCGCCACAAGCAGGCCATGGCCAAGGCTTGCGAGCACCGCATGGACCAGGCCGACAAGGAACTGGAAAAGGCCCTGCCGACCCGGCCGATCTCGATGATGGCCAAGAAGGGCAGCCGGGGCGTCGCCAAGCTGGTCGACGAGCCGGACGTGGCGATGATCCGCCGCGCTGAAGGCGCCTTGGCGTTCGTGGCCGAACTACGCACCTGCGCCGACAAGGCCGGCTATGGCAGCTCGCGCAACAAGATCCTCGAGAAGCTGAACGCGCGCCTCGACCCCTATATCGAGGACGTGCTGTATGTCGCCCGCACCGGCGAAGGCGGGGACGCCGGCCTGGCCGTGAAGTACCTGGACGTCGCCGCCGGCTTCATCACCTACACCCGCGACGAGAAGACCGCCGAGATCGTCCGCCGCCGCGCGGCCGCCGCGATCGCGGCCTAGGGTCCCAAGGACCCGCTCTCCAAGGCGGGCGGCGGCCGTCCTTAAGCGCTTTTTCCGCTAACAGCCGAGGCCGTAACAAGCTAACACGCGGCTATGATCGCTTTCTGGATCGCTGCGGCGGGGCTGTCGGCCGCGACGGCGGGGCTGGTGCTGCGCGGCGCGGCGAAGGCCCGGCCCGTCGACGACGCCCAGACCCGGCTGGAGCCGCATCGCCGACGTCTTGCCGAGGTCGAGCGCCTGGCCGCTGACGGCCTGTTGGCGCATGACGAGCTGAAGGCCGCCCGCGCCGAGGCCGGGCGGAGCCTGCTGGCCGCCGCCGACCAGACCGAAAGCTGGGTCGGCGAGGGGACCGGACCGCGCAAGGCCGTCGTGGCCGTTATCGGCGCGGTCTGCGTGGCCGCCGCCGGCCTCTATATCTTCCAAGGGCGTCCGGGAGCGCCTGACCAGCCCTACGCCCAGCGCGTGGCCGCGTGGAAGGCCTCCGACCCGGCGTCCCTGAGCCCCGAACAGCTGGCCGCCGTGCTGCAGGACGTCGCCGCCGAACGGCCGACCGAGGCCGAGCCGCTGGTGTTCCTGTCCAAGGCGCGCGCCGCCGCCGGGGACCTGACCGGCGCCGAGGCCGCCCTGCGCAAGGCCGTGCGCCTCGAGCCCAAGCGCGGCGACATCTGGAGCCTGCTGGGCGAGACCTTCGTCATGGAGGCCAAGGGCCAGGTCGGCGCCGACGCCAAGCTGGCCTTTGGTGAAGCCCTGAAGATCGATCCGGCCGACCTGCGCGCCCGCTACTACCTGGGGCGCGGCAAGATCGCCGATGGCGACACGGCCGGCGGCCTGGCCGACTGGCGGGCGCTGATGTCCGGTCTGCCGGCCTCGGACCCCGGCCGCGCGGCCCTCGCCCAGGAGATCGCCCAGGTCGAGGCCTCGGGCGGCCTGGCCAGCGCCGAACCCGCCGCCGAAGAGAACCCGCAGGTCCAGGGCATGATCGCCGGCATGGTCGAGGGCCTGGCCGCGCGCCTGGCCCAATCGCCCGACGATCCGGATGGCTGGATCCGCCTGGTCCGCGCCTATGCCGTGCTGGGCGAGACCGCCAAGCGCGATGCGGCGCTCGCCTCGGCCCGGACCCGCTTCAAGGACCAGCCCAAGGTGCTGTCGGCCCTTCGCCAGGCCGCCGACACACCCGCTCAAGCCAAAGTCGCCACGCCATGAGTTTCTGGCCAAAATCTCGCAAGGCGCGTCGCCGCCTGACCATCCTGCTGGCCATCGCCCCGGTCCTGGCCCTGGCGGTCGGCCTGGCGCTGTATGGTCTGCGTGACAGCATCTCGCTGTTCTACACCCCGGCCCAGGCGCGGGAGGCGCACGTCGCCCCCGGCCGCAAGGTCCAGCTGGGCGGCCTCGTCCAGCCCGGCAGCGTGGTCAAGCACCCGGGCGGCGACGTCGAGTTCGTGGTCGCCGACCAGAGGGCCGCGGCCAAGGTGGTCTATCACGGTGACCTGCCGGACCTGTTCCGCGAGGGGCAGGGGATCGTGGCCGACGGCAGCTTCGACGCCAACGGAACCTTCGTCGCCAAGCAGGTGCTGGCCAAGCACGACGAACGCTATATGCCGCGCGATGTCGCCAAGGCGCTGAAGAAGCAGGGTGAATGGCGCGGCGACGGGGCCGGCACCCCGGCTTACAAATCCTCCCCCCAGGGGGGAGGTGTCGCCGCAGGCGACGGAGGGGGAAGTTCTGCCGCCCCGGCCACGCCCCCCTCCGGCCTTCGGCCTCCTCCCCCACAGGGGGAGGTTTCTCGATGATCGTCGAGCTGGGCGCCTTCGCCCTGATCCTGTCGCTGATGCTGTCGATCGCCCAGACCGGGCTCTCGGCCGTCGGCGGCGCGCGGCGCTCGGTCGTGCTGGCCGGCGCCGGGCGCGGCGCGGCGATGGCGACCTTCGTGGCGGTGCTGGCCGCCTTCGCGGCCCTGATCCACGCCTTCGTCACTTCGGACTTCTCGGTCGCCAACGTCGCGGCCAACTCGCACACGGCCAAGCCACTGCTGTTCAAGGTGGCCGGCGCCTGGGGCAGCCACGAGGGCTCGATGCTGCTGTGGTGCCTGGTCCTGACCGGCTACGGCGCGGCCATGGCCCTGTTCGGCGACAGCCTGCCGCCGCGCCTGCGCGCCTACGCCCTCGCCGTGCAGGGGAGCCTGGGCGTGCTCTTCCTGGCCTACACGGTCTTCGCCTCGAACCCGCTGACCCGCCTGCTGGAGGTCCCGGTCGAGGGGCGCTCGCTCAATCCGCTGCTGCAGGACTGGGCGCTCGCGGTGCATCCGCCGTTCCTCTACAGCGGCTATGTCGGCTTCTCGGTGGTCTATTCCCTGTCCCTGGCGGCGCTGATCGAGGGCCGGATCGACGCGGCCTGGGCCCGCTGGGTGCGGCCCTGGACCCTTGCGGCCTGGAGCCTGCTGACCGTCGGCATCACGCTCGGCGCCTTCTGGGCCTACTACGAGCTGGGCTGGGGGGGCTGGTGGTTCTGGGACCCGGTCGAGAACGCCAGCTTCATGCCCTGGCTGATCGGCGCGGCCCTGCTGCACTCGGCCATCGTCACCGAGAAGCGCGGCGCCCTGCCGGGCTGGACGGCGTTCCTGGCCCTGGCGGCCTTCACCTTCTCGATGCTGGGCGCCTTCCTGGTGCGTTCGGGCGTGCTGACCAGCGTCCATGCCTTCGCCGTCGATCCGACGCGCGGGGTGCTGCTGCTGATCATGATGGGCCTGGCGGCGGGGGCGGGTTTCCTGCTGTTCGGCATCCGCGCGCCCAGCCTGAACAAGGGCGGCCAGTTCCGTCCGATCAGCCGCGAGAGCGCCATCGTGCTCAACAACATCCTGCTGTCGACGGCGACGGCGGTGGTGCTGCTGGGGACGCTCTATCCGCTGATCCGCGAGGCGATGGACGGTGAGGCCGTCTCGGTCGGCGCGCCGTTCTTCAACCTGACCTTCACGCCGCTGATGCTGCTGGCGTTCTGCGTCCTGCCCGCCGGCCCGCTGCTGGCCTGGAAGCGCGGCGACGCCGCCGGCGTGGCCCGCAAGCTGTGGGTCGTCCTGGCGGTCGCGGCGACGCTCGGCCTGGTCGCCTATGGCCTCATCCAGCCGCGCAAGGCGCTGGCCAGCGGCGGCCTCGTCGTCGGCTTCTGGCTGCTGGGCGGGGCGATGCTGGAACTGGCCGACCGGCTGAAGTTGTTCCGCGTCCCCGCCGTCGAGAGCGTCCGCCGGGCCAAGGGCCTGCCGCGCGGCGCCTGGGGCATGACCCTGGCCCATGCGGGCCTCGGGATCTTCGTGCTGGGAGCCTCGTTCGAGACCGCCTGGCGCGTCGAGGCGGCCCAGGCCCTGAGCCTGAACGAGAGCCACGCGCTGGGCGCCTACACCATGACCCTCAGCGATGTCGGCACGGTCGAGGGGCCCAACTACCTGGCCGAGCGCGGCGTCGTCAGGATCACCGACGCGTCCGGCGCCGAGATCTGCCACGCCGAGCCCGAGCGCCGCTTCTATCCGACCGGCGCCCAGACGACCTCGGAAGTCGCCATCTGCGCGCGCGGGCTGGACGATATCTATGTCGTGCTGGGCGAGCGCCGGGCGGGCGAGGGCGGCAAGCCGGCCTGGCTGGTCCGCGCCTATGTGAACCCCTGGGTGCGGCTGATCTTCCTCGGCCCGCTGATCATGGCCCTCGGCGGCGTCGCGTCGCTGTCGGACCGCCGCGTGCGCCTGGGCGTCGGGCGGCGAGTGGGGGAGGCGGCGTGAAGCGGTTCAAGGCGGTCCTGACGGCCCTCGCCGCCGTCGCCCTGATGGCCAGCGCTTCGGAGCCGTCCGAGCGCCTGGCCGATCCCGCCCAGGAGGCTCGCGCCCGCGAGCTGTTCCGCGAGGTCCGCTGCCTGGTCTGCCAGAACGAGTCGATCGACGATTCCGAAGCCCAGCTGGCCGGTGACTTGCGGCGAATTGTCCGCGAACAGGTCAAGGCCGGCCGCAGCGACGGCGAGATCCGCGCGTTCCTGGTGCAGCGCTACGGGGAGTTCGTGCTGCTGAAGCCCAGGTTCTCGGCCGGCAACGCGGTGTTGTGGTTGGCTCCGCTGGGCGTGTTGTCGGTGGGCGGACTTCTGATGTTCGGCCTGTTGCGGCGTCGCGAGACGGCGGAGGCAGAGCTTTCGCAGGACGAAGAGGCCCGTCTGGAGCGTCTGCTCCAGGACGAATGACACGATTGCGCCGAAATGGGGCCGCAAGAAGCACCTTCCGGATGACGGAAAGATAATTCGAGGACCATTGCACCTTTTGTCGCCAGGGCTAGGTTCTCAGATTGAAAGCGATCGCGCGCGGGGAGCGCGCTGGTCGAGCCTAAAGGGACCGCGCGCGCGCCGCGCGGGTGAGGAAAGACGAGAATGACCGCTAGGAAGTCGGGTTTCATTGTTGGCGCCATCGCTGGCGCGGGCGTCGCTTGCGCGGCTCTGGCCGGGGTCGGGATGCGCATGGGAACGGCGGGCGCCGCCGAGGCCCCCGCGATCCGCGCCCCGATGGCCGGCGCGCCGGCCTTCGCCCCGCCGCCGGGCGCCCCGATGTCGTTCGCCGACATCTTCGAGAAGGTTTCCCCCGCGGTCGTCCAGATCAATGTCACGTCCAAGGCCTCGCCGCAGTCGCTGCGCATCCCGGGCCTCGAAGGTTTCGACATCGTGCCCCGCGGCCAGAAGCGTCCGGGTCAGCCCGGCCAGCCGGACGCCGATGACGGCGACACGCCCGCGACGCCGAAGCAGCAGTCCGCCGGTTCGGGCTTCTTCATCTCGGCCGACGGCTACATCGTCACCAACAACCACGTCGTGGCCGACGCCGACGACATCCAGGTGGTGATGAAGGACGGCCGCGAGCTGAAGGCCACCCTGGTCGGCCGCGACGAAGGCACCGACCTGGCCGTCGTCAAGGTCGTCGATCCCAAGGCCAAGGGCGCCGACTTCCCGTATGTCGACTTCGAGAACCAGGCCAAGCCGCGGGTCGGCGACTGGGTCATCACGATCGGCAATCCGTTCGGCCTGGGCGGCACGGCCACGGCCGGCATCATCTCGGCCTATGGCCGCGACCTGAACGACCAGACCTCGTCGTTCGTGAACTACATCCAGATCGACGCGCCGATCAATCGGGGCAATTCGGGCGGTCCCAGCTTCGACATCTATGGCCGGGTGATCGGCGTCAACAGCGCCATCTACTCGCCGTCGGGCGGCTCGGTCGGCATCGGCTTCGCCATTCCCGCGGATATCGCCGAGGCCGTCGCCAAGCAGCTGATCTCGGGCGGCAAGGTGGTGCGCGGCTATATCGGCGTGACCATCCAGGACTTCAGCGCCGAGTCGGCCGAGGCCCTGGGCCTGAAGGACGTGAAGGGCGCGATCGTCGCCGAGCTGGTTCCGGGCGGCCCCGCCGCCAAGGCCGGCCTGCTGCCGGACGACATCCTGGTCGCCGTCAACGGCGTCAAGGTCGCCAACCGTTCGGAGCTGACCCGCGAGGTCGCCAAGGCTCGCCCGGGTGAGTCGATCAAGATGACGGTCATCCGCGACGGCAAGACGCGCACGGTCGACGTCAAGTCGGGCACCCGTCCGGCCGAAGGCTCCCTGGACCTCAACGATGACCCGGATCAGGGCGGCGGCGCCGCACCGACCCCGGACAAACCCGCCAGCCAGAAGGTCGACGCCCTGGGTCTGACCCTGGCGCCGATCGATCCGGCCTCGCGCCAGACCTACAAGATCGACAGCGAGATCAAGGGTCTGCTGATCACGGGCGTGATCGGCGACAGCGACGCCGGCGAGAAGGGCCTGGCCAAGGGCGACGTCCTGGCCAACATCAACGGCGCTCCGGTGACCGCTTTCGCCGACGTCACCAACGCCGTGGCCAACGCCAAGAAGGCCGGCCGCACCAGCGTGCTGGTCAAGGTGATCCGCCAGAACCGCCCGGTCTTCGTGCCGCTGAAGATCGCGCCGTAGGCCGATCAGCGACCCGCTGAACGAACCAGCCCCGTTCCGGTCCGCCGGAGCGGGGCTTTTTCGTATCTGTCCAAGGTTTAAGTTACGTCGGTCTCCGAAAACGCTATCAAGCGCCTCGACTATCGCGCGCTAGGCCAGAATCGGGAGAACGTCTGTCGTTCCACCACCGTGTCCGGCGCATGAGGGGCTCACTGATGCGTATTCTGATTATTGAAGACGATCTGGAGGCCGCCGGCGCCATGGCGCACGGCCTGAAGGAGGCCGGCTATGACGTCCAGCACGCGCCCGACGGCGAGGCGGGGCTCGGCGAGGCCCAGAAGGGCGGCTTCGACGTCCTGATCGTCGACCGCATGATGCCCAAGATGGATGGCGTCACCGTGGTCGAGACCCTGCGTCGCGAAGGCGACCAGACGCCGGTGCTGTTCCTCTCGGCCTTGGGCGAGGTGGGCGACCGCGTCACCGGCCTGCGCGCCGGCGCCGACGACTATCTCGTCAAACCCTACGCCTTCCCCGAGCTGATGGCCCGGGTCGAGGCCCTGTCGCGCCGTCGCGAAACCGGCGCCGTGGCCACGACCCTGAAGGTCGGCGAACTGGAAATGAACCTGATCAACCGGACGGTTCATCGCCAGGGCAAGGAGATCGACCTGCAGCCGCGCGAATTCCAGCTGCTGGAGTTCATGATGCGCCACGCCGGCCAGTCGGTGACCCGCACCATGCTGCTGGAGAAGGTCTGGGAATACCACTTCGACCCGCAGACCAACGTCATCGACGTCCACATCTCGCGCCTGCGCAGCAAGATCGACAAGGGCTTCGATCGTCCGATGCTGCAGACGGTGCGCGGCGCCGGCTATCGGCTCGATCCGTAGGAGACGGGCGGCGGCCTAGCCACCGGGAACTGACATGCGTCTGCCGCGTCTTCTTCGCACCACGCCGTTCCGGCTGACCCTGCTGTTCCTGGCCCTGTTCGCGGCGGCCGCCAGCGCTTTCCTGGGCTATATCTACGTCGCCACGGCGGGCGAGGTGAACCGGCGCGCCCAGGCCGAGATCAGCCGCGAGTTCGAGAGCCTGGAGGCGGCCTACCGCCAGGGCGGCGTCGACGCCCTGAACCAGACGATCGTCGAGCGGGCCACGGGCGAGCGGCCGTTCCTCTATTTCCTGGCCGATCCGAACGGCAAGCGCATCTCCGGCTCTATCGAGGAGTCGCCGGTCGCCAATTTCAGCGGCGACGGACCCGAATGGGCCAGCTTCAAGGTCACCGAGACCGACCTGGACGGCGCCGAGGTCAAGGCCGCCGCGCGCGGGGTGCAGCAGCGGCTGGAACACGGCGAGATCCTGTTCGTCGGCGCCGATGTCGACGCTTCGGAAGCCTATGTCCGCAAGATCGTCCGGGCCCTGTGGGGCGCCGGGGCCTTGGTCATCCTGCTGGGCATGTCGGGCGGGGTGCTGATCAGCCGCAATGTCAGCCGCTCGATGCAGGGGCTGGTGGACGTGGTCAACGACGTGCGCGCGGGAGACCTGCATGCGCGGGCCAAGATCCGCGGCGCCCGCGACGAGTATGACGAGCTGGCCGAGGGCCTGAACGACATGCTCGACCGGATCGAGCGCCTGATGGGCGGCCTGCGCCACGCCGGCGACGCCATCGCCCACGATCTGCGCTCGCCCCTGACCCGCCTGCGCGCCCGCATGGAAGTCGCCCTGATCGACGCCGAGAACGGCAAGGGCGACCCGGTGGCCGCGCTGGAGACGGCGCTGATGGACGCCGATGGCGTGCTGAAGACCTTCAACGCCGTGCTGGCCATCGCCCGCCTGCAGGCCGCCGGCTCGGCTCCCGATCAGCGCAATTTCGACGCCTCGGAGCTGGCCACCGACATGGCCGAGCTCTACGAGCTGTCGTGCGAGGACAAGGGCCTGGATTTCAAGGCCGAGATCGTCCCGGCCCTGCCGATCAAGGGCAATCGCGAGTTCCTGGCCCAGGCCCTGGCCAACATCCTCGACAACGCCATCAAATATACGCCGGAAGGCGGGGCGATCATGCTGCGCGCCCGTCGCACCTCGTCGGGCGAGCTGGAGTTCTCGGTCACCGACACCGGCCCAGGCGTGCCCGAGGCCGACCGCGCCCGCGTGATCCAGCGCTTCGTCCGCCTGGAGAACAGCCGCAGCGAGCCGGGCGCGGGTCTTGGCCTGTCGCTGGTCCAGGCCGTGGCCGCCTCGCACGGCGGCCGCCTGGAACTGGCCGAGGGGCCGGGGGAATACAACGGCTCGGGTCCGGGCCTGCGCGTGGCGCTGCTGCTGCCACGGGTGGAGTAGGGTAGATGCTCCCCCGCGATGCGGGGGAGCTGTCGCGGAGCGACTGAGGGGGCTAGCTGGAGGTCGGCCGCATTAGCCCCCTCCGGCCCCCTGGGCCACCTCCCCCGCGTCGCGGGGGAGGATCTGGAAGGAGCAGCCAATGCACCGTCGCCAATTCCTGACCGCCTCGCTGTTGGCCGCCGCGTTCACGCCGGCCGGCGCGCTGGCCCAAGCGCAGCCCGCGCCACCGCCGTTTCCGCCTGTCGACGCCAAAAGCGTCTGGCTGGTCGGCGACAGCGCCCCGACGGATCCGGTCAGGAGCGCCGCGCGTCTCGCCGAGTTGGTCCAGAAGGGCAAGCCGCGCGACAGCTACCTCTCGGGCGGCGCCGTGACCGAGCTCGAGCAGCGGTTCGCGACCCTGATGGGCAAGGAGGACTGCGCCTTCCTGCCGACTGGAACCCTGGCCAACCACGTCGCGGTCCGCATCCTGGCGGGCGACGCCACGCGGGCGATCGTGCAGCACGAAAGCCATCTCTATCGCGACGAGAGCGACGCGACCCAGCTGTTGTCGGGCCTGAACCTGGTAAACCTGGCTCCAGGACGCGCCGGGCCGACGCTGGACGAGATCAAGGCCGCCGTCGACGAGGCCGAGAACGGTCCCTATCCGCTGAAGATTGGCGCGATCTCGCTGGAGAGCCCGGTGCGCCGCGCCAAGGGCGAGATGCTGGACCCGGCGGCGCTGGCCGCGATCGCCGCCTACGCCAAGGGCAAGGGGATCCGGATGCACCTGGACGGCGCGCGCCTGCTGTTGGCCCCGCCCGGCTATGACATCGCCGGGACGGCGGCGCTGTTCGATACCGTCTATGTCTCGCTCTACAAGTATCTGGAAGCGCCGTTCGGGGCGGTGCTGGCGGGCTCCAAGGCCGACATCGCCGAGGCCCGGGCCCTGCGCCACCAGTTCGGGGGAACGATCTACCAGGCCTGGCCGTGCGCGGTGCTGGCGCTCGCCGCGCTGGACGATTTCGACGCTCGCCACAAGGCCGCCTTCGCCGTCGCCGACCAGTTGTTCGCGCTGTTGGAAAAAGCCGGCGCGGCCAAGCTGAAGCCCGCCCCGAACGCCTCGAACATCCGTCAGCTGGTCTTGAAGCCCAAGCTCGCAGAGGGCGTCTTCGACCGCATGCGCCAGGCCGGCGTGCGGCTGGCCAAACCCGGCGCGGACGGCGCGGTCGATATCTGGATCAACGACACGATCAGGCGTCGGCCGGTCGAGGACTACGCCAAGCTGTTCCTGGGCTAGCCGAGCGCTATCGCTCCGCCTGAACCCAGGTGATGGCGCCGGTATAGGGGTCCATCTGCGCCGCCATGCCGGGGCGCAGGTCGCCCGCGTCCGGGCCGCGCGGGGCGACGCTCCAGACCAGGAGCATGGCGGCGATCGCCAGGAAGGTCATGGTCAGGAAGCCGGTGACGTCGCGCACCAGGCTGGGCTCGCGGCGGTTCAGCAGCGAGACGCGCAGGATCAGCGGATGGGTGGCCCAGCCGCAGGCCAGGGGCGAGACCGAGACGCTCATCTGCGCCTTCATCAGCGCCCTGGCGTAGTCGGCGCGGATGTCCGAGCGCAGCGCCACGACGGTGGCGTCGCAGGCCAGTTCCTGGTCGATGCGAACCAGGCGCGAGGCCAGGGCGATCATCGGGTTGCACCAGCCGAGCACGCCGGCCCCGGCGATGACCAGGTTGGCGATCGGGTCGCCGCGATTGATGTGGGTGCGCTCGTGCAGCTGGATCATCTGGCGCTCGCGGGCGTCGAAGCGCTCGGCGAAATCGGATGGCAGCACGATGCGGGGCCACAGGGCGCCCATGACGGCCGGACCGGCGACGCCCTGCTCGACGCGGCGACGGAACAGGTGCTCGCGCAGAACCAGGATGGCGGTGGCGATGGCGCAGCCGGCCAGCCACAGCAGGACCAGCTTCGGCGCCCAGGCCCCCAGCGGACGGGCGGGCGAGCCGATGTCCATGGTTTCGGCCAGGCTGGGCAGGAAGGCGGCGGCCGCGGCGGCGGGCACGATGGCCCACAGGCCATAGCCGCGGCGGGGGCCGAACAGCTGCCGAACCGACGGGCGCAGCAAGATGACCAGCAGCACGGCGGCCGCGGCGGCGATCTGGGCCCGGACTAGGGCGAGGGCGAAGAGCTCGATCATCGTCGGATGCGGTTCCTGGCCGTTTCTTGGACTCAATGGTTACAACTGTAATTTCCCACGTCAAGCGCCTGTTGCGAATAGTTCTCTGGCACGCTCACCGGTAGCGCCCGCCGGACGCCACGCCCCGACTCGTTCCGCTGCTTGTTCCACCGTCCAAGGCGGGCCAGTTTGCCCGCATGACTCGTCTCACTCCCGGCCCCCTCGGCGACCGCCTCACCCCCTGCGGCCCCGTCATCGACGCCAAGGCCGCCGAACGGGCGCACGAGGCGATCGCCAAGCGGGCGGGAGAGGCCATGGGCGGGGTCGACGCGGCCTGGAGCGCCCTGGCTCCGGTGTTCGCGGCTTCGCCCTATCTGGCCGGTCTCGCCCGTCGCACCGGCGGACGCTTGCCGATGATCCTGGGCGGCGATCCCGGCGAAAACTTGACCATGATCCTGGCCGCCGCCGAGGCCGTCGCCGCCGAGCCGGATTTCGAAACCGCCCGCCGTGTGCTGCGTGAGCTCAAGGCCGACCTGCACCTGCTGACCGCCCTGTGCGACCTGGGTGGCGTCTGGGACCTGGACGCGGTGACCGGCGCCCTGACCCGCTTCGCCGACGCGACCCTGAAGGCCGCCCTGGCCCAGGCCGTGCGGCAGGAGGTGGCGCGCGGCGCGCTGACCCACGTCGGCGAAGGCGAGGCCGGACCCGCGCCGGGCCTGTTCTGCATCGCCATGGGCAAGCACGGCGCGTTCGAGCTGAACTATTCCAGCGACATCGACTTCTCGATCTTCTACGCGCCGGAAAAGCTGCAGGTGGCCGAGGGTGTCGAGCCTCAGGCCGTGGCAGTGCGGATCGCCAACCACCTGGGCCGGGTGCTGCAGGAGCGGACCGGCGACGGCTATGTCTTCCGCATCGACCTGCGCCTGCGCCCCGATCCGTCCTCGACCCCGCCGGCCATCCCGGTCGACGCGGCCATGGACTACTATGAGAGCGTCGGCCAGAACTGGGAGCGCGCGGCCCACATCAAGGCCAGGATCGCGGCTGGCGATTTCCAGGAAGGCGCGGCGTTCCTGGAGGGGCTGCAGCCCTTCATCTGGCGCCGGAACCTCGATTTCGCGGCCATCGCCGACATCCACTCGATCAAGCGCCAGATCCATACCTACAAGGTCGACGACCGCCTGACCGCCAAGGGCGCGGACCTGAAACTGGGGCGTGGCGGCATCCGTGAGATCGAGTTCTTCGTCCAGACCCAGCAGCTGATCCTGGGCGGCCGCCAGCCGGATCTGCGCAGCCCACGCACGCTGGACGCCCTTCTGGCCCTGGCCAGCGCCGGCCACGTCACCCTGGAGGACGCCGGCTGGCTCTCCAAGGCCTATCAGGACCTGCGCGCGCTGGAGCACCGCGCCCAGATGATCGCCGACGACCAGACCCACAAGCTCCCGGAGTCGGACGCCGAGCGCAAGAAGGTCGCCGCCCTCTGGAACCATGACAATCTGCGCAGCTTCGACGCCGCCGTGGGCAAGATCCTCAAGGGCGTCAACCAGCGCTATGGCCGGCTGTTCGCGGGCGAGGAAGAGCTGTCGTCGCGTTTCGGCAGCCTGGTCTTCACCGGGGTCGAGGACGATCCCGAGACCCTGGCCACGCTGAAGCGCATGGGCTTTTCCAGTCCCGAGCGCGTCGCCGCCACCATTCGCGGCTGGCACCATGGCCACATCGCCGCCACCCGCACCGAGCGGGGGCGAGAGCTGTTCACCCGCCTGGCCCCGCGCCTGCTGGACGCGGCCAACGCCACGGGCGCGCCGGACCAGGCCTTCAACCGTTTCGCCGACTTCTTCGGCGGGTTGTCGTCGGGGGTGCAGATCCAGTCTTTGTTCCTGGCTCAGCCGCGCCTGTTCGAGCTGATCGTCGAGGTCATGGCCTTCGCGCCGCGCCTGGCCACGACCCTGGCGCGGCGACCGACGGCCTTGGACGCCCTGCTGGATCCGGCCTTCTTCGGACCGATCGAGACGCCCGCCGTCGCGCCCTGGGATCCCGAGGACTTCGAGGGCGCGATGAACGCCGCCCGCCGCCTGTTCCGTGACCAGAGCTTCCGGATCGGCGTGCGGGTGATGAGCGGCAGCGCCGACGCCCGCGACATCGGGCGGGCCTTCGCCGAGCTGGGCGACCTGATCATCGGCGGCCTCGCGCCGGCGGCCCTGTCGGAGGCCGAGCGCCTGGGCGGCGCCTTCCCCGGACAGGTGGCGGTGGTGGCCCTGGGCAAGGCCGGCTCGCGCGAGATGACCGCCAAGTCGGATCTCGACCTCATGACCCTCTATGTCGCCGACGCGCCCACCAGCGTGTCGGCGGTCAAGGAGTGGAGCGCCGACGTCTTCTACGCCCGCTTCACCCAGCGCCTGGCCTCGGCCCTGTCGGCGCCGACCGGGGAGGGGACGCTGTACGAGGTCGACCTCAAGCTCCGGCCCTCGGGGACCAAGGGGCCGGTGGCGGTCAGCTTCGCCGCTTTCGAGGACTATTACGACCGCGAGGCCGAGACCTGGGAACTGCTGGCCCTGACCCGGGCCCGGGTGGTCTGGGCCAGCTCCCCGGAGTTCAAGGCCCGCGCCGAGGGCGCGATCGAGGCGGCCCTGCGCCGTCCGCGCGAATGGAAGAAGACCGCCGCCGACGTCATCGAGATGCGTGAGCTGATGGAACGCGAGCGGCCCGGCAAGGGCGACTGGGACCTGAAGCTCGACCCCGGCGGCCTGGTCGACATCGAGTTCGCCGCCCAGTTCCTGCAGCTGGCCCACGCGGCCAAGGGCGGTCCGCTGGCTCAGAACACCGGCGAAGCCCTGGCGGCCCTGCGCGCGGCGGGTCTGGCCGACGACGGCGCCCTGGCCCGGCTGGAGGTCGCCTGGCGGCTGGAACAGGACCTCTCCCAGCTGATCAAGGTCGCCCTGGAGGACGGTGGCGACCCCGAGGCCGAACCCAAGGCCTTCAAGGCCCTGCTGGCCAAGGCGGGCCATGTCGGTCAGTTCAAGTCGCTGAAACCCAAGCTGGCCAAGGCCAAGGCCGACGCGCGGGCGGCGTACGAGGCGATCGTGCAGGCGCCGGGGTAGGACGGCAAAGCTCTCAACGAACCCTTTGTCCATCGTCATCCCGGCCGCAGCGTAGCGGAGAGCCGGGACCCAGGGGCAACCGCACGGCCATTGGCCCCTGGGTCCCGGATAGCCTCTGCGAGGCTTCCGGGATGACGAGGACATTTTGCGGAACACTCACGACGGAATCCCCCTCGCCACGCGTTCAACTCTGCATGGGACGGCCTTCCAGCCATGGAGACCTCTGAACGATGATCCTACGCACCTTGATCGCCGCCGGCGCCGTGTTCGCCGTCGTGGCGCCCGCTCTGGCGCAGACCACAGCGCCCTCTGGCATGACCCTGCAACAGTTCCAGGCCTCGAACGGCGACAAGATGTTCGCCCGCCTGGACACCAACAAGGACGGCAAGATCTCGCCCGACGAATTCGTCGCCTTCCGCAAGCAGAACGCCGAGGCCGACGCCAAGGCGGAAAAGGCCGGCAAGCGCGGACAGAAGCTGTTCTCGCGCTTCGACGCCGACAAGGACGGCGCCCTGTCGCGGACCGAGGCCAACGGCGTGCTGGCCTGGCGCTTCAAACGGATGGACGCCAACAACGACGGCGTCCTGACGCTCGAGGAGTTGCAGGCCAAACCGGGCAAGGCCAAGGTCGGGGTCTGATGGCGACGTGCGCGGTAGGTTGACGGTTGGCGTCCGACGGGAACGATCCCGACGAAGCCTTGCTGGCGGGAGTGGGCCGGGGCGACCCGACCGCTGTCCGCACGCTGCTGGACCGACGCCTGCCGCGCATTCTCGCCCTGGCGAGGCGCATGCTGAACGATCCCGGCGAGGCCGAGGACGTGGCCCAGGAGACCTTCCTGCGGGCCTGGAAACAGGCGCGGGGCTGGAAACCGGGCGGCGCGCGGTTCGACACCTGGCTGCACCGCGTGGCCCTGAACCTCTGCTACGACCGCCTGAGGCGCCGGCGCGAGATCGCGACCGATACGCCGCCCGAGCAGGTCGACACCGGCCCGGCGCCGGACGCGGGCCTGCTGGGCGCGGACCTGACCCGGCGCGTCGAGACGGCCCTGGCCGCTCTGCCGCCGCGCCAGCGCGAGGCGATCGTGCTTTGCCATCACCAAGGCTTGGGCAATATCGAGGCCGCGGGGTTGATGGCGATCAGTGTCGAGGCTCTGGAAAGCCTGCTCGGACGCGGCCGCCGGTCGCTGAAGGCGGCGCTGGCCGATCTGGCCGGCCATGGGGCGGGGGCAAGGGAATGAAGGAGGCGTGGTCATGATGTCTCTCGAACGGTTCGAGGTGCTGGCCGAGACCTATGGCGGCGAGATCGCGCGCTGGCCCGAGGGTGAGCGCGAGACCGCCCGCGCCTTGCTGTCCGCCGACCCGGAGCGCACCGCGCCCGTGCTGGCCGCCGCCGCGCAATTGGACCGCCTGCTCGATCTCGCCCCGGCCCAGAGCGTCGACGCGGCCCTGCTGGGTCGGTTGATCGCCGCCGCGCCGCAGCCCGCCAATACCGCGCGCCGCTGGGTCGCGGGCCTCGGCGCGGCCCTGGGCCTTTCCGCCGCCGCCTTGGCGGGCGTGGTCGTGGGCGTCGTGATCAGTCGTCCAAGCCCGGTCACGGCCCCGGTCGCGGCGCCGGTCGAGTCCGTGGTCACGGCGGTCGACACCTCGGCCGCCTTGCAGGACGCCATCGCGGAGCCTTCCGAACTATGAGCGGTTCGCGTCCGTGGATGATCGCCCTGGCCGCCTCGGCGGTGGTCAATGTCTTCCTGATCGGCGGGCTGGCGGGCATGGCCTATGTGCGGCTGACCGATCCGCCGCCGGCGCCCGTCGCGAGCGCGTCCGCGCCCGCACGCCCCGTGGTCGCGGCCTCCAGCCCGCCGCCCGTGCTCCAGCCGCAGGCTCCCGTGGCGACGAGCGACGAGACGCCGAAGCCCCCGCGCCACGCCCCGACCCGCCCGTCGTCGCCGGTCGTCGAGCGCCCGCCGCCGCCCGTGGCCGCGCCGCCTGTCGAGGCGGACTCGCCGCGCGGCGCCTTGCCTCGACCGCCCCTGATCTCGGCGGGCGACGGGCTTTCCCCGGAAAGCCGCCGGGCCTTCCGCCGAGCGCTGAACGAGACCAACAAGCGCAACAAGCCGCTGACCCAGCAGGCGCGCGCCGAACGGCAGGCCGCCCTGGCCGCCCTGGGCGCTCCGGGCTACGACGCCGGCGAGGTGGCCCGTCGGCTGGCCTCGGCGCGCGCCCTGGACCAGCAGGCGCGCGGCAATGTCGAGGCGACCCTGGCGTCGTTCACCGCCTCGCTTTCGTCGCAAGAGCGAGCGGCTCTGGCCGACGGTCTGGCGCGGGTCTACGCCCCGGCATCCCGGCGGATGGACGGTCCGAACTGATTTTTCGGTTCGCGCGTAACCAAACGGCATGCGGCGACGTATCAGTGACGTAGCCGCTTCGGAGCATTCCCATGCTGATCCGCCACGCCCCCGACCTGACCGACAACGACGTCACCGACCAGGGGCTCTATCTGAAGCGCCGGACGCTGATGGCGGGCCTGGCGGGGGTCGGCCTGGCCGGCGCGGCGGGGGAGGCCCAGGCGGGCCTGGCCTTCAGCAAGGGCTTCTCGACCACCGAGAAAGCGACCTCGAGAGAGGACATCACCAGCTACAACAACTTCTATGAGTTCGGCGTCGACAAGGGCGATCCGGCCGAGAACTCCGGCAAATTCAAGCCGCGTCCCTGGACGGTGCGGATCGACGGCGCCTGCGAGTCCCCGCGCACGGTCGGCATCGAGGATCTGATCAACGGGAACAAGCTGGAGGAGCGCATCTATCGCATGCGCTGCGTCGAGGGCTGGTCGATGGTCATCCCCTGGGTCGGCTTTCCGCTGAAGGACCTGATCGCCTCGGTCAAGCCGACCTCCAAGGCCAAGTTCGTCGCCTTCGAGACGGTGATGCGGCCCTCGGAAATGCCCGGCCAGGGCTGGAACACCCTGGACTGGCCCTACCGCGAAGGCCTGCGGATCGACGAGGCCATGCACCCGCTGACCTTGATGGCGGTCGGCCTCTATGGCGACGTCCTGCCCAACCAGAACGGCGCGCCGCTGCGGCTGGTCGTGCCGTGGAAGTACGGCTTCAAGGGCATCAAGTCGATCGTCCGGATCAGCCTGGTCGAGAAGCAGCCGGTCACCGCCTGGAACAAGCTGGCTCCCCGCGAGTACGGCTTCTATTCCAACGTCAATCCGGCCGTGGACCACCCCCGCTGGTCGCAAGGCTCCGAGCGCCGCATCGGCGAGTTCAAGCGGCGCGAGACCCTGCCGTTCAACGGCTACGGCGAGTATGTCGCCGATCTGTACCGGGGCATGGACCTGAAGAAGAACTTCTGATGGCGCTTCACTCTTCTCGTCATCCCGGACGGCCCGAAGGGGCGATCCGGGACCCAGGGGCCGTGCGCACCGCCCCTGGGTCCCGGCTCTTCGCGCTGCGCGCCGCGGCCGGGATGACGAGAGGGGGAGCGTGAGGTGAGCACACCCCGCAAGCGTCCTTCAAAGCCCCAGGACAACCTCGTCTACGCCCTGGTCTGGCTGGCCTGTTTCGCGCCGCTGGTCTGGCTGGCGTGGAAGGGCTTCGCCGGCGAGCTGGGCGCCAATCCGATCGAGAAGCTGATCCGGCAACTCGGTGTCTGGGGGCTGCGGCTGCTGCTGGTCGGCCTGGCCATCACGCCGGCGGCCCGGATCCTGAAGATGCCGCGCCTGGTCCGTTTCCGGCGAACCATCGGCCTGTTCGCCTTCAGCTACATCGTGCTGCACCTGTGCAGCTACATCGGCGTCGACCTGTTCTTCGACTTCAAGCAGCTGTGGAAGGACATCCTCAAGCGGCCCTTCATCACCCTGGGGATGCTGGGCTTCACGCTGCTGATCCCACTGGCGGTGACCTCGACCAACGGCTGGGCAGTCCGGATGGGACGGGCGGCGTGGACCCGGCTGCACAGGCTGATCTACCTGATCGTCCCGCTGGGGGTGATCCACTACTACCTGCTGGTGAAGGCCGACCATCGGCCGCCGCTGATCTACGGCGGGATCTTCATGCTGCTGATGGGCTGGCGGGCCTGGGACGCCTGGAGTCGGCGTCCGGCGCGCTAGAACAGCTCGGCCTCGGGATCGCGGGTCTGATCCCGCGTCCAGCGTCCGGAGAGCTTTGAACCCGAGCATGGCCCCTTCTGGGTCAGGACCACCGCATCGGCGGTGAAGACCGCATCGAGCCGGCAGGCGTCGGGACCCGTGCCGGCTAGGGGGAAGGTCACGGCGGTCTGGCTTGGGGCCACGCGCGCCGGCTTGTCCTCGTCGGTGGCGCCTCCGGTCGCGTTTGGGTCGGCCAGGGCGAAGCCCGCCCTCAGCCCCGCCGATGCGGCCTTGACGGCCAGGAAGTCCTGGCCGCGGACATAGATCCCGCTCAGCCGGAAGCCCGGGCTCTTGAGCACGGCGATGCGCTCGGCGTGGATGTCGCGCAGGCAGGACAGGCGGCTGTCGTCGTCGTTGCAATAGACCCCGCCCATGTCCTGGCCAGGGGGCAGCAGGGTCCGGCTGCCGACCCAACCCCGCTGGGTCATCTTCACATAGGCCGCGATCTTGCCGTCCCAGACCTTCAGCGCCTCGCCATAGGCGGCGGCCAGTTCGCTATCCTGGCGCGACAGCTGGGGATCGGCGCAGATCAGCTTCTCGACCTTGGTCCGCGCCTTGCCGCAGTCGAAGCTGGCGGCGGCGGCCGGGCCTGCCAAGGCGAGGGCCATCAGGCCCAGAAGGGCGGCGATCAGGCGGGCCATCGGCTAGTTCTCGTTGAGGAAGGGCGAGCGGGCCGGGTCGCGACGGAACACGCGGTCGGCGAACAGCAGCTTGCAGTTTCCCGTGCTCGGGCCCGAGACGGTGACGGTGTCCTGGGTGAACGCCAGGATGATCGGGCAGTCGGCGTCGCTCTTGTAGTCCAGTCGCCCCGCCGCGTCGGGCATGCCGCGAGCCTGCTGCAGCATGTTTCCCGCCGAGTTGGGACAGTAATAGATGTCGATCGACAGCTCGTCCTTGGGATAGCTGGGCGAGACGTCGACGAAGATGCCGTCCTTGGGGCAATTGCCGGCGACATAGCGGCCCGTCCACTTCAGGCTCTTGCGCTGCAGGTAGCCCAGGCGCAGTTCGTAGTCGCGCTTCAGGCAGGCGACATCGCCGCCCTTGCAGATCGTGTCGCGGTCTCGCAGCCAGTTGCGCTGTTCGGTGCGGAGATAGGTCGCCCAATTCCCGGCGGGCCACAGGGTGAGGGCGGCCTTGTAGGCGGCGGCCACCGCCTCGTCTTGTTTGGAGAGCGCCGGATCGCGGCAGATGGCCTTTTCGGTCGCCGTGGCGGCCTTGGCGCAATCGAAGCTGGCGGCCTGGGCGCTGGGGATGAGCGCCAAGCTCGCGAGGAGTATCAGGGCGGCCAGACCGAAAACGCGACCCATCGGAGGATCTCCCAGGCGATGCCTGGGCAACCTAACCGAGAACGGCGTTCGCGGGTAGGTGGCGGAGGACCTCTAATCAATCGTCATCCCGGCCGCAGCGAAGCGTGGAGCCGGCGCTGCGCGCTTCCGGGATGACGAGGTGTTTTGGAGCTGCCTACTTCGCCACGCTCTTCGCATAGGCCTGGGCGCCCGCGACCAGGCGCAGCACGTTGCCGCTCCAGATCGCCTGGATGTCGGCGTCGCTGTAGCCCTCGGCCTTCAGGCGGGCGGTGATCTTGGGCAGGTCGGCCACGTCCTCCAGGCCTTCGACGCCGCCACCGCCGTCCCAATCGGCGCCGACGCAAACGCCCTTGGGACCGGCGATCTTCAGGGTGTGCAGCATGCTGCCCATGAAGATTTCGAAATTGGCGCGGACCGGCGGGTATTGCTTGTCGACCGCGACGCGCTTGGCGGTCCAGGCGACGACCTCGGCCTGGGAGGCCTCGTCGCCCGGCGCCTTGCCGATGGCGTCCAGAGCGGCCTTGCGTTCGGGGCTGGGGACGGCGTTGGCGCGCAGATAGACCGAGTTGATGCAGACCGCGCCGCCGCTGTCGGCGATCTTCTTGATGCGGGCGTCGTCCAGATTGCGCGGGTGGTCGTAGATGGCCTTGGCGCCCGTGTGCGAGGCGATGATCGGGGCCTTGGACAGCTGCACGGACTGGTCGACGACGTCGTCGCTGGCGTGGCTGACGTCGATCAGGATGCCCAGGCGGTTGGCCTCGGCCAGCCAGCGCAAGCCCAGCGGCGAGTAGCCATGCCAGATCGGCTTATCGGTCGAGCTGTCGGCCAGCTGGTTGTTGCGGAAGTGGACCGGCCCGGCCATGCGCACGCCGGTCTGGTAGAAGGTCTGGACCAGGGTCAGGTCCTCGCCGACCGGCCAGGAGTTCTCGATGCTCTGGAAGACGTAGCTCTTGCCGGCCTTGTTGATCCGCACGGCGTCGTCGGCGGTATAGGCCAGTTCGAACTGGTCGGGATGGGCGGCGACCATCTCGCGGATCTCGGTCGCGCGCTCCAGGGCGAAGTCGCGGGCGAAGCGGTAGCCCTCGGCGGTCAGGGCGCCCTGGCCGGTGTAGATCACGTAGAAGCCGCCATCCAGGCCGCCGGCCTTCATGCGCGGCAGGTCCACCTGGCTGCCATCCTCGATGACGGCGTGCTTGTCGAGCATCGACCAGCCGGGGCGCGAGAAGTGCTCGGGCGTGTCGAGGTGGGTGTCCAGGGTCAGGAAGCCGTCATGCAGCGTCTTGATCGCCTTGGGCACGTCGCCGGGCTTTTCCACGGGCTTCTTGGCGTCGGCGGCGTGAGCGACGCCCGTCAGCAGGGCGGCCGAGCCGAGAAGGACGGTAAGCAAGCGACGCATGCGGGAACTCCGGAGAATTGTGCGCGGCCAAGCTCGGGGCAGTCCCTCGGCCCGTCAACCCATCTTCCGTCCTTACATCAGCCCCAGCGCCTTAAAGCTGGCCACGCCCTCACGGCCGACCACCAAGTGGTCGTGGACCGCGATCTTCAGGGCTTTTCCGGCCTCGACGATCTGCTTGGTCATGTCGATGTCGGGGCGCGACGGCGTCGGGTCGCCGGACGGGTGATTGTGCAGGATGATGATGTTGCTGCTGGAAAGCTCCAGCGCCCGGCGCATCACCTCGCGCGGATAGACCGGGGCGTGGTCGACGGTGCCGCGGTTCATCACCTCGTCGGCGATCAGCTGGTTCTTCTTGTCCAGGAACAGCACCCGGAACTGCTCGCGCGACTCGTTGGCCAGGGCGACGCGGACATAGCCGAGCAGGGCGCTCCACGAGCTGATCACCGGCCGCTTGACGATCTTGTCGCGACCGGCTCGCAGCGTGGCCTCGTGCAGCAGTTTGATGTCCATCGCCGCGGCCTCGCCGACGCCGGGAACGGTGGCCAGCTCCTCGATCGTCGCGCCCAGAACCGCGCCGAGGGAGCCGAACCGGGTCAGCAGGGCTTTCGCCAAGGGTTTGACGTCGCCGCGCGGATAGGTGCGGAAGAGATAGAGCTCCAAGAGCTCATAGTCGGGCAGGGCGACGAAGCCGCCGACCTTGGCGCGCTGGCGCAAGCGCTCGCGGTGGCCGGCGTGATGGGCGTGGGCGGATTTGCGGGTGGTCTTGGCGAGCGGCGCGAGCAGGGGCGGCGCTGACCATGCCGCCCTCGACTCTAGGCGACTATCTTGGCGATGTATCGTCTGGGTTGTCTATATGAAATCCTCCCCCAGCGGGGGAGGTGGCGCGAAGCGCCGGAGGGGGAAGGACTTGAGCGTCCGCCTCTTCCCCCTCCGTCGTCTCTTCGAGCCGACACCTCCCCCGCTAGGGGGAGGATTGGGAACTCAGATCACCCCTGGATCGGCGGCTGGAACAGGCCGGCCGGCGAGGCGGTGAAGACCTCATAGCCGTCTTCGGTCACGCCGATCGAGTGTTCGCACTGGGCCGACAGCGACTTGTCGCGGGTGACGGCGGTCCAGCCGTCGTTCAGCACCTTCACGGCAGGCTTGCCCAGGTTCACCATCGGTTCGACGGTGAAGAACATGCCCGGCTTCAGCACCGCGCCTTGGCCAGGACGGCCGAAGTGCAGGATGTTCGGGGCGTCGTGGAACACCTTGCCCAGGCCGTGGCCGCAGAAGTCGCGGACGACGCTGCAGCGCTGGGCCTCGACATAGGACTGGATGGCGTGGCCGATGTCGCCGAGCGTGGCGCCGGGCTTCACCGCGTCCAGGCCGCGCTTCATGCCTTCATAGGTGATCTCGACCAGGCGACGGGCGCGCGGGCCGACTTCGCCGACGCCGTACATCCGCGAGGTGTCGCCGTGCCAGCCGTCGACGATGACGGTGACGTCGATATTGACGATGTCGCCTTCCTTGACGTTCCACTCGCCCGGGATGCCGTGGCAGACCACGTGGTTGCGCGAGATGCAGACCGTCTTGGGATAGCCGCGATAATAGAGGCAGGCGGGCAGGGCCTTGTGGTCCAGGATGAACTCGCGGGCCAGGGTGTCCAGGTGGTCCGACGAGACGCCCGGCTGTACGTGCGGGATCAGCATGTCCAGACACTCGGCGGCCAGTTTGCCGGCCTTGCGCATGCCCTCGAAGTCTTCCGACTTGTGGATCTTGATCTGACCCGTGCGGGTCTCGGCTTCGATCTCGAGGGTGTTGTCCAAGGTCATGCTCTACTCAGCGGTCGCTGCCGCGCAGGGGGCGGCGATCTGGCGGGAAGGGGCGTATCTGCTGATCCTAGCACAGATTTCAACCCTAGACCCCATTTCAACGCCTATTTGGCTGGGTTGATGCGTCGCACGGTGTCGGTGGCCGGGCGCACTTCCTTGACGAAGGTGGCGTCCAGGGTCGTCGGCTTGTCGCGGCGCACGTGGCAGACTCCCTTGTAGCGCGTGACCCGGCCGCTCTCCTTCTCGGTGACGTCGGCGGTGAAGCTTACGTCCCATTCGCCCTGCCGGCCCGTGGAGACGGGCTTCATGTCGTTGGAGGTGACGCCCGAGATCTCCTTCAGGCCGAAGCGATCCTCCAGCTTGCCGGTGCAGGCCTTGAAGGCGAACACGGCGCGCAGGCCGGTCATGAAACCGGTCTCCGGCTTGCCCGGATCGGTGCGGCCGCAGCCCGAGAGGGCGAGCGCCATGACGGCGACGGCCAGGATAGTCTTCGTCATGCGATCCCCTCAGTTCGCGCGGACGCGAATGGGTAACCGACGCGCGGGCGATTGCAGCTTAAATCGGTGTTAGGTGAGCGTTGTCAGAAGTCGATGAACGTCTTGAAGTCCTTGACCATCGAGGTCCAGACGCCGAAGTCGTCGTCCAGACCTTCCTTGGTCCGGCCCGCGTTGAGATTGACGTCATACTGGACGAAGGGGTCGCCCTCATCGTCGATATAGGCCTTCAGATAGCGGTTCTTCCGGTTCCATTCGTTGATCTTGTCGGCGGTCAGCGGCGTGGTGAGGTCGAAGCTCGCCGAGAACTGGATCGCCTTGCATCGCTTGGCGACGCAATCATAGAAGTAGATCTCGAAGCTGACGCCATTGGCCGCGCTCTTGATCATCGGATCGCCAACGGTGTCGGTCTTCAGTTCGGCCTTGTAGCCGGCGTCCTGCAGCCATTTGGCCACCTCCGCGCCGGTCATGCCGCCGGGATCCAGCATCGTGACGGGCGCGGCCCGCGCCATGGGCGCCATGGTCACCAGAAGTCCGCCCAGCAACGCGGCCATCGGCTTGCTCATGCGGGCCTCCCCTGCGTCACCCGCGAAGGAGGCTATGCCTCGCCGCTCGGTAAAGCTAGCGCCGGCGCCAGTCGATGCGATGGTGGAGCTTGACCGTCTCCATCCCCATGCGACAGGCATAGACCAGCACCTCCACCCCCGCCTGGGCCGCCGCGTCGAGGCCGCGCGCGAAGGCCGGGTCCAGGTCGGCGCAGGCGCTGAAGGTCTCGCAATCCTCGCGCTGGACGACGAACAGCACCACCGCGCGATGGCCCTCCGCGACCTGGGCGGCGAGAGCGCCAAGATGCCGGGTCGACCGCTCGGCCTTGCAGTCGGGAAACTCGGCCAGGCCCGGCGTGCGCGAGAAGTGGCAGTTCTTGACCTCCAGCCAGCACGGCGGGCGGTCGGGGTGGGTCAGCAGGAAGTCGACCCGGCTGGCCTGGGCGTACTTCACCTCGGGGCGGATGGTCTCGTAGCCGGATAGTTCGGGGATCAGGTCCTGGGCCAGCGCCTCGGCGACCAGCCGGTTGGGCAGCAGGGTGTTGATGCCCACGAGGGCGTTGCCCTGCTCGACCAGTTGCAGGGTCCAGGCGAGCTTGCGCTTGGGATCGTCCGACCACGACACCCAGGCCCCTTGGCCCGGCTCGCGCACGCCCAGCATGGCGCCGGGATTGGGGCAGTGGGCGGTGATCTCGCGGCCGTCATCCAGCACCAGGTCCGCGAAGAAGCGCTTGTAGCGACTGACCAGCCGGCCATGAACGAGCGGTTGCGGGAGCAGCATGCTGAGCCTAAGTCGGAAGCTAAGAACGAAGCGACATAAGGGATCGAGGCGATGACGACCAGCGAGCGCGTGACGGCCGCCGTGATGATCATCGGCGACGAGATCCTCTCCGGGCGCACCCAGGACGTGAACCTCTCGGCCATCGCCAAGTACCTGGCGACCTACGGCGTCGACCTTTGCGAGGCCCGCGTGGTGCCGGACGTCGAGCAGGAGATCATCGACGCGGTCAACGCCCTGCGGACCCGCTACGACTACGTCATCACCACCGGCGGCATCGGCCCGACCCACGACGACATCACCGCCGACTCGATCGCCAAGGCGTTCGGCGTCACCGCTCCCGAGCATCCCGAGATCATGGCGATGCTGCGCGAGCGCTGGGGCGAGCCCAACGCCGCCCGCCGGCGCATGGCCCACGTGCCCGAAGGCGGCAGCCTGGTAAAGAACCCGGTCCAGGGGCCGCCCGGCTTTCAGAAGGACAATGTCTTCGTGCTGGCGGGGGTGCCGGCGATCATGCGCGGCATGCTGGAGGACGTCGGCCCGCGCCTGCGGACCGGGGCGGTGGTGCTGGCCAAGACCGTCCGGGTCACCGGCACCGGCGAGGGCACGATCGCCGCGCCGCTGGAAGCGGTGGCCAAGGCCCATCCGGACATGTCGCTGGGCAGCTATCCGTTCTTCGCGCCGCCGGACGTCTATGGCGCCAACCTGGTGCTGCGCGGCCGCGACGCCGAGGAGCTCGACGCGGCCGTGGCCGAGCTGATCACCGCCCTGACCGAGGCGGGAGCCAACAATATCGAGCTGCTGGCGCCGGAAGCCTCCTAGGGAGGCGGGCGAGCCTACTCCTCGCCGGCGACCGCCTTGGCCAGGTCGACGAGGTGCTTGCGCATGCCGGTCGACTGAATGGTGACGAAGGCGCGAGCCATGTCGGGGGCCCCGGGCAGGGACCAGAACTGCGCCATCTCGTTGGCGAGTTCGGCGGCGGTGCTGTCGGCGCTTTCCGGATCGTCCAGGCCTTCGAAGAAGAAGCCGATCGGCGTCTTCAGGAACATGGCGGTGGCGTGCAGCTTGCTGGCGCTGATCCGGTTCGATCCGCCCTCGTACTTCTGCACCTGCTGGAAAGTCAGGCCCAAGGCGTCGGCCAGGGCCTGTTGGGAATAGCCCAGGTCCTTGCGCCGCATGCGCAGGCGGCGGCCCACGTGGATATCGACGGGATCGGGGGTCTTGTCGTCAGCCATGCTCACTCACTGGAACACAAGGGTATGGAGGTCGTGCTCGGCCCCGGCCAGGCGTCGGAAAATTCCGCCCCGCCGCGGCCCCCCGCCGCGCGCGATTTGCGCCAGAACCGGGCCCCGAGTCGTTCGAACATCGAGGGCCTGCATCTCACACATATCGCGACGGCAATCGTGACCGGAGTCGACGCGCAGAGGAACGCCAATTCCGCCCCTAAGCGTTTATTCACTCACTGCGGGTGACAGGTTTGACGGCTCTCCCGGTGGTGGAAGGCGTCTGGTGCGGGCGGCCGGAATCGAACCGGCACGGGCCGAAGCCCAACGGATTTTAAGTCCGGTGCGTCTACCAGTTCCGCCACGCCCGCCCGGAAGCCGCGAGCCTTAGCCGATCGGCGGTAGGGCGTCGAGCGCATCCCGTTCGCGTTCGAGCGCGGGCGTTGGTCGCTTCGTACCCTCAACGTCTGGTTTGGTCGCGGATGGAGACGTCGTAACTTGACCTGTCTGGTCTGGCCCGCCTCAATCAGCGGGCATTCAGTGAACCAGAGGGTGTCATGCGTTTCCTTGTGTCCGTCGCCGTCCTGTCCCTAGCCTTGGCGACATCTGTTTCGGCTCAGCCGGTTTCCGGCCAGCCCACCGCCCAGCCCACGGCGAACGAACCGCCCGCGCCGGCCCCGGCCTCGACCGCCGACAAGAAGAAGGACGGCGTGGTCTGTCGCCGGGAGATCCCGACCGGCAGCCACTTCCCGGTCAAGGTCTGCACGACGGCCGAGCAACGCAAGGCTCAGCGGAGCTCCGCCCAGACCGCCCAGGAAACGATGCAGGCGCCCAGGGAAGTTGTTCCCCAGTAAGGCTCGACGACCCCGTTTCCCGTGCTAGCGTCCGTGCTCGAGTTTGAACGGGGACGGGACGCATGGGTAAGGGGATCAGGACCGCGGCGATGACGGCGGTCGGCCTGTTGATGGCCGGCGCCGCGAGCGCGGCCCAGGTGGAGGCCGTCAGCGCGGCGCGCCTGCTGGACGTGGCCGCCGGCAAGTATGTCGACAATCCGCTGGTGATCGTCACCGACGGGCGGATCACCAGCATCGGCAAGAAGGGCGACGCCGTTCCGGCCGGCGCCAAGGTCATCGATCTGCCGGGCGCGACCCTGCTGCCGGGCCTGATCGACATGCACGTCCACCTGGACAGCCTGGCCGAGATCGGCGGCTACAACAGCCTCGAATACAGCGACCGCTTCTGGAGCGTGGTCCAGGCGGCCAATGCGAGGAAGACGCTGCTGGCCGGCTTCACCACCGTTCGCAACGTCGGCTCGGCCGACTTCGATGACGTGGGCCTGCGCGAGGCGATCGACGCCGGCTATGTGCCGGGCCCGCGCGTCGTCACGGCGGCCTGGTCGATCGGTGCCACCGGCGGCCATTGCGACTCGACCTTCTTCCCGCCCTCGATGGACGAGAAGGCGCCGTACAACATCGACGGTCCGGAAGCGGCGCGGAAGGCGGTCCGCACCCTGAAGAAGTATGGCGCGCAGGTGATCAAGATCTGCGCGACCGGCGGGGTGTTCTCCCGGGGTTCCGAACCGGGCGCCCAGCAGCTGACCTTGGTTGAGATGCAGGCCGTGGCCGAGGAGGCCCACATGGCCGGGCTGAAGGTCGCCGCCCACGCCCACGGCGCGCCAGGCGTGCGCGAGGCGATCAAGGCCGGCATCGACACCATCGAGCATGTCAGTCTCGTCGATGACGAGGGCATCAAGCTGGCGGTCCAGAAGGGGACCTACTTCTCGATGGACATCTACAACACCGACTACACCCAGGCCGAGGGCAAGAAGAACGGCGTGCTGGAGGACAACCTTCGCAAGGATCGCGACATCGGAGAGGTCCAGCGTCAGAACTACAGGAAGGCGCTGAAGGCCGGGGTGAAGATGGTCTACGGCACCGACGCCGGGGTCTATCCGCACGGCGACAACGCCAAGCAGTTCGCGGTCATGGTCCGCTATGGCGCCACGCCCCTGCAGGCGATCCAGTCGGCGACCATCACCGCCGCCGAGGCCCTGGGTCGCTCAAAGGATGTCGGCCAGGTCGCCGTCGGCCTCTACGGCGACATGGTCGCGGTGGCGGGCGATCCGCTGGCCGACGTGACGACGCTGGAAAAGCCGGTCTTCGTGATGAAGGGCGGCGAGGTCGTGCGCCAGCCGTAACCCTCACACTGACGCTCACTTTCCTCGTCATCCCGGACGGCCCGCAGGGCCGATCCGGGACCCCGGGGCCGGCGCGGCGCGGTTGCCCTGGGTCCTGGCTCTCCGCTTCGCTGCGGCCGGGATGACGAGTTGGTTTAGATTGTCGAGATTGCCGTGGGCCGCAGAATTTCCCGCTCGACATGATGTTGCGAGCGGGAAATCGATTTCCGCCGTCTTTCGCTAAAAATGGTGCGCGATTTCGGGTCATAGCCGGAATTTGCGACTAAAATCGGTTCCCTTATCTAGTGGGGGCGCATAATCCTGCCTCCCGTACGGCGCGCCGGCTCATGAGCGCGTTTCAGGTGAGGGGCCTTTCCATGTTCCAGACTTCCTTCCGGCGCCGCGCGCTCGCGCTGGCCGCTTCGGTCGCCTTCTCGGCGCTTTCCGCCAACGCGGCCTGGGCCGTCGATGGCTACCAGACCCCGCCCGCGCCGATCGCCCAGATCCTGGACGCCGCCCCGACGCCGGGCGTGACGGTCAGCTCGGACCACAAGACCCTGGCCCTGCTGGGCCGCGAAAACCTGCCCTCGATCGCCGCCGTTTCCGAGCCGATCCTTCGCCTGGGCGGCGCCCGCATCAATCCGCGCACCAACGGTCCGATCGAGGCCCGCGCCCAGTGGCTGAACAGCCTGTCGTTCGAGGATGTGGCGACGGGCAAGGTTCGCGCCGTGGCCCTGCCGGCCGGCGCTCGCTTCTTCGCGCCGAGCTGGTCGCCGGACAGCTCGAAGATGGCCGTCATCATGGACGCCAAGACCGGCCTGGAGCTGTGGGTGGTCGACGTAAAGACCGCCACGGCCCGCAAGGTGACCGAGGCGGTGGTCAACGCCGTGTTCGGCGCCGGCTATGACTGGCTGCCGGACGGCTCGGCCCTGATGGTTCAGACGGTGGTCGCCGGTCGCGGCGCGCCGCCGGTCGAGGCGACGACACCCACCGGCCCGACGATCCAGGAGTCCAAGGGCCGCGTCGCCGCGATCCGCACCTATCAGGATCTGCTGTCCAACGCCCATGACGAGGCGCTGTTCGACTACTACTTCACCTCGCAGCTGACCCGCGTGGACCTGGCCGACGGCAAGACCACGGCGATCGGCAAGCCGGGCGTGATCTCCAGCGCCACGATCTCGCCGGACGGCAAGTACGTGCTGACCAGCCGCCTGAAGCGCCCCTACAGCTACCTGGTGCCGGCGGGTCTGTTCCCGACCGAGATCGCCGTCTCGACCATCGACGGCCAGCCGGTGAAGACCCTGGTCGACCGTCCGCTGGCCGACAACCTGCCGGCGGCGTTCGACGCCGTGTCGGCGGGCGTGCGCTCGGTCAGCTGGCGCGCCGACGCTCCGGCGACCCTGGCCTGGGCCGAGGCCCAGGACGGCGGCGATCCGCGCAAGAAGGTGGCGGTGCACGACAGCGTCTTCACCCTGGCCGCGCCGTTCAGCGCCGCCCCGACCAAGCTGATCGACCTCGACCAGCGCTATCGCGGCGTCGACTGGGGCAAGGGCGATGTCGCCCTGGTGACCAGCCGCTGGTGGCAGACCCGCAACCAGAAGCTCATCGTCGTCGATCCGTCCAAGCCGGGCGCGGGCCGCGTGATCGTCGATCGCAACTATCAGGACCGCTACAGCGATCCCGGCGCGGCGCTCAGCCGTCGCAACGCCCAGGGCGAGGACGTCCTGCACTTCACGCCGGACGGCAAGGCGGTGTTCGTGAGCGGCGCGGGCGCTTCGGCCAAGGGCGAGTTCCCGTTCATCGGCCGCATGGAGCTGGCCGACGGCAAGAGCACCAAGCTGTGGCAGGCCGAAGGCCCGTACTATGAGATGCCGATCGCCCTGGCCGATGAAGCCGGCAAGTCGGTGATCACCCGCCGCGAAAGCGCCAAGGAACAGCCCAACTACTACATCCACGCCACGGCCAAGGGCGCCAAGGCCAAGGCCCTGACGACCTTCCCTGACCGGGCGCCGCAGTTCGCCGGGGTCTCCAAGCAGACCATCACCTACAAGCGCGCCGACGGCGTGACCCTGTCGGGCGTGCTCTACCTGCCGGCCGGCTATGACAAGGCCAAGGACGGTCCGCTGCCGCTCCTGATGTGGGCCTATCCGGCCGAGTTCACCGACGCCGCCGTGGCCGGCCAGACGGTGGACGAGGGCAATCGCTTCACCCGTCCCGGCGGCATCAGCCACCTGTTCCTGCTGACCCAGGGCTACGCGATCCTCGACAATCCCGCGTTCCCGATCATCGGCCAGAACGGGGCCGAGCCGAACGACACCTATATCGAGCAGCTGACCGCCGACGCCAAGGCGGCGGTGGACGCGGTGGTGGCGATGGGCGTGGCCGATCGCGACAAGATCGCCGTCGGCGGCCACAGCTACGGCGCCTTCATGACCGCCAACCTGCTGGCCCACACCGACCTTTTCCGGACCGGCATCGCGCGCTCGGGCGCCTACAACCGCACCCTGACGCCGTTCGGCTTCCAGGCCGAGCAGCGGACCTACTGGGAGGCGACCGACACCTATACGAAGATGAGCCCGTTCACCTACGCGCCGAACATCAAGGAGCCGATCCTGCTGATCCACGGCGAGGCGGACGACAACTCCGGCACCTTCCCGGTCCAGAGCGAGCGCTTCTACGCCGCGCTGAAGGGCGCCGGCGCCACGGTGCGCTACGTGACCCTGCCCAACGAAGCGCACGGCTATCGCGCGCGGGAGTCGACCATGCACACCCTCTGGGAGATGTCCCAGTGGATGGACAAGTACGTGAAGAACGCCCCGCCGCGCGCCGGCAAGTAATCGGGCGCACGGGTTGAACCTTGGAGGGGCGGGCGGTCTTCAATGATCGCCCGCCCTTCTTACGTTGGCTTGACCCGTTGGGCCGCGTGAGCGATCACCCAGCCCCGCTTCCAGAGGATCCTTGAGCCCGTGATCGCCTTCGAGGCTGTTTCCAAGACCTATGCGGCCGCCAAGGGGCTTGGAGGCCATGCCGCCTTGCGCGACGTCTCCCTGTCCGTCGGGGCCGGCGAGGTGTTCGGCGTGATCGGCGCTTCGGGCGCGGGGAAGTCGACCCTCATCCGCCTGATCAACGGCCTTGAGACTCCGAGCGGCGGCCGCGTGGTCGTGGACGGCGACGACGTCGCGGCTTTAGGCGTCGACGGCCTGCGCGCCCTGCGTCGTCGGGTCGGGATGATCTTCCAGCACTTCAACCTGCTGTCGGGCAAGACCGTCGCCCAGAACGTCAGTTTTCCTTTGAGGCTGGCTGGCCGTCCGGCCAGCGAGGTCAAGGCGCGGACGACCGAGCTCCTGGAACGGGTCGGCCTGACCGACCACGCCGACAAGTATCCGGCCCAGCTGTCGGGCGGCCAGAAGCAGCGCGTCGGCATCGCCCGCGCCCTGGCCACCGGCCCCAAGATCCTGCTCTGCGACGAGGCCACCAGCGCGCTGGATCCGGAGACCACCGAACAGATCCTCGACCTGATCTCGGGCCTGAACCGCGAGCTGGGCCTGACCATCGTGCTGATCACCCACGAGATGGACGTGGTCCGCCGCGTCTGCGACCGCGTCGCGGTGCTGGAGGCCGGCCGTGTGGTGGAGGAGGGCGCCGTCGAGGCGGTCTTCCTGCATCCGACCAGCGACACCGCCCGCCGCTTCGTGCGCGAGGCCGATGGCGAGCCGGCCGCCGACGCCGCCCTGTCGGGCCGCGTGGTGCGCCTGACGTTCAAGGGCGAGGCGACCTACAAGCCCGTGCTGGGCGAGGTGGCCCGCGCCACCGGCGTCGACTATTCGATCCTGGGCGGACGCATCCATCGCCTGCGCGAGACGCCCTACGGCCAGCTGACCCTGGCCCTGACCGGCGGCGACGTGGCCGCCGCCATCGCCCAGTTCCAGGCGGCCGGCGTGCGTGTCGACGAACTGACCGGGGAGACCGCCCGATGAGCGTCTCGAACATCGACTGGTCCGAGATCGGCCAGGCCACGGCCGACACCCTGGCCATGCTGGGCGGCTCGATGGTGCTGACCATCGCCCTGGGCCTGCCGCTGGGCGTCGTCCTGTTCCTGACCGGCAAGGGCCAGATGCTGGAGAACCGCCTGGCCAACGGCGCGCTGTCGCTGCTGGTCAATGTGCTGCGCTCGGTGCCGTTCGTGATCCTGCTGATCGTGATGATCCCGCTGACCGTCGCCCTGGTCGGCACGTCGCTGGGCGTGGCCGGAGCGATTCCGCCACTGGTCGTCGGGGCCGCGCCGTTCTTCGCCCGCCTGGTTGAGACGGCCCTGCGCGAGGTCGACAAGGGCGTGATCGAGGCCAGCTTCGCCATGGGCGCCAAGCGGCGACAGGTGGTGCTGGGCGCGCTGCTGCCGGAGGCCCTGCCGGGCCTGATCGCCGCCGCGACCGTGACCGCCGTCGCCCTGGTCTCCTACACCGCCATGGCTGGCGTGGTCGGGGCGGGCGGTCTGGGCGACCTGGCGATCCGCTTCGGCTATCAGCGCTTCCAGACCGATGTGATGATCGTGACCGTGGTGCTGCTGCTGGTGCTGGTCCAGGCGCTGCAGATGGTCGGCGACGCGGTGGTGCGCCGCGTCTCGCACAGATAGGGGACAAGATGAGCAACGACACCGACCTCGACATCCCCGACGCCTCCCACTGGGACGCCGCCCTGGCCGAGAGCCTGATCGGCAAGACCCTTCTGATGAACCTGACCTTCCTCGACGACGATGGCGAGTTGATCGAGCGCCAGCAGTTCTTCGGCGTGGTCATCGACGCGACCGAGGCGGAGGGCATCGTGCTGGACCTGTTGGGCGAGCACGACGGCGACACCTACACCCTGCCGCCCCAGACCTCGGCGATCGCGCCGGCCGAAGCGGGCGTGACCAGCCTGGCCGGCGACAAGCCCGACTTCGTGGTCAGCTGGATCATCCACGGCCTGCCGGACGTGCCGGAAGCCGCGAACGACATCGACTAAAGCGCGGGCGGCTCGCTAGGCCTGGTCGAACGGGTGTGGCAGCCGGCCGGCCTTGAACAGGATGTCCGGGTTCTCGTCGTAGTCGCCGAGTTCGACGTCCGCGCTCGCGGAGAAGGCGACGACGCCTTCGCGCAGCGGCGCCAGCCGCTCGGCCTTGCGGCGCGCCTCTTCCGCCGTCTTGCAGCCGATCTGCTGCTCGGCCTTCAGGCCCTTGCCGCGCCCGGCGACATAGGCTTGCACGATGTGGACGGTTTCCTTGGCCATCTCCATCCAAGCGACCTGTTCGAGAGCGGGGTCAAGCGATCTCGGGGCGGCGGGGCGGCAAGTGCTCGACGGCCTCTCAGGAAATCTGATTTCCTCAACCGCGCTGAACCGGGCAAAACCCTACCTGTCAGATCGCCTTATGGAGCCGTTCATGGTCGCCCGCCGCGCTATTCTCGTTCCCGGCCTCGCCGCCATGGCCCTTGCCGCCTGCGGGCCGAAGGCGCCCAAGGCCAGCGCGCCCGACACCCTGACCGTGGCCGCCACCGCCGTGCCGCACGCCGAGGTGCTGGAGTTCATCAAGCCGAAGCTGGCCGCCCAGGGCCTGAACATCGAGATCAAGGTGTTCAACGACTACGTCCAGCCCAACACCCAGGTGGCCGAAAAGCGCATCGACGTCAGCTATTTCGAGACGCTGCCGTACCTGCTGAGCTTCAACCACGACAAGGGTACGAACCTGATCCCGCTGCAGGGCGTGCACGTCGAGCCGATCGGGACCTATTCGGCCAAGTGGAAGTCGATCGCCGAGGTGCCGAACGGCGCCACCATCGCCATCCCCAACGACGCCAGCACCGAGGCCCGGGCCCTGATCCTGCTGGCCAAGAATGGCGTGATCGGGCTGAAGGACATCAAGAACGAGCTTTCGAGCCTGAAGGACATCACCAGCAATCCGAAGAACCTGAAGTTCAAGGAGCTGGAAGCGCCGGCCTTGCCGCGCGTGCTGAACCAGGTCGACCTGGCGGTGATCAACACCAACTACGCCCTCGACGCCAAGTTGAACCCGTCGAAGGACGCCCTGATCATCGAGGATAAGACCAGCCCGTACGTGAACTACCTGGTCGGCCGTCCGGACAACAAGGACGACCCCCGCGTGAAGAAGCTGGCGGCCGCGCTGACCACGCCCGAGGTCAAGGCGTTCATGGAGAAGAAGTACGCTGGCGCGGTGGTGCCGGCGTTCTAGGGCGGAGATGCTCCCCTTCCGGGGGAGCTGTCGCGAAGCGACTGAGGGGGCTAGTGCGGCCTAGGCCGAGCTGCCCCCTCCGGCCCTCTGGGCCACCTCCCCCGAAAGGGGAGGATCTGGCGCCTAGTCACCTCTAACATTTCACACTACCTATCAGCGACCGCCGCTCACGGATCTTCCATGGCCTCGCCGTCGCTGAAATCGCCTGGCTCCCGCACGCTGGTGCTGGACGTCGCCAATTCCTCGGGCCTCGAGGACTGGTCGCCGGACCTGCAGAAGACCAAGGTCTACGAGCGGATCCTGCTGGACCTGATCCTGGGCGAGCTGTCGGCCGGCGCGCGCCTGGATGAACAGTCGCTGGCGGCGCACTACGACACCGGCCTGGCCGGCGTGCGCGACGCCCTGGGCCGGCTGGCGCTGGAGGGGCTGGTCATCCGCCGCGCCCGCTCGGGCACGACGGTCGCGCCGCTGGACCTCGTCGAATTGCGCCAGGGCTATGAGGCCCGCGTGCTGATCGAACCGCACTGCGCCTCCCTGGCCGCCAGGCACGCCAGCAAGGCCGAGGCCCAGGCGATGTACGACGTCTTCGCCGAGGGCGAGGAGGCCGCGCGGACCTGCGACCTGCCGACCCTGGTGGCGATGGATCTGCGCTTCCATGCCCACGTGGCGCGCGCCTCGGGCAATCTGGCCCTGGCCCGGATCCTGATCCCGCTGCAACACAAGGCGGCCCGCTTCTGGGTGTTCTCGTTCAACGGGGCCACGGAGCAAGAGCTGCTGGACGAGATCGAGGAGCACCGCCAGGTCGCCCGGGTGATCGCTAGCGGCGACGCCGAGGCCTCACGCCAGGCGATGCTCAAGATCCTCAATGTTCAGCCTGAGGCTCAGACGCGGCCGCACGTCGGCGCGGCTTAGGCCCCCATCCTCCCCCTAGCGGGGGAGGTGGTCCGAAGGACCGGAGGGGGAAGTTGCCCTGGCCTGGTCTCTTCCCCCTCCGTCGCCTCTTCGAGCCGACACCTCCCCCGCCAGGGGGAGGATCGCCATCATTGCGACTTTCCCGCCACAGCCGCTTCGCAATCCAAACTGAAATGTCAGAAGGCATTTTGACGAACGCTAGGTCATCCCCAGATATCGGAACCTAGACCGCCGGGAACTCCCCGCCCGACGGCGTGAAGGTTTCTTCCGTAATGCCATCCAGAAGCGCTCTCCTGTCCGCCAGCGTCTTGGCTCTTTCGAGCATGATCGCGCTGCCGGCGCTTGCCGAGGCCCAAGTCGCCGACCAGGTCGACGCGGTGGTGATCGTGGCGCGCGACAAGGCGGGCCTGCTCGAAAAGCAGCCGAGCCAGACCGTGTTCGGCATCGCCAAGCCGCTGATCGAGACCCCCCGCTCGGCCAGCCTCGTCAGCGACCTGACCCTGGAGCGCTATGGCGTCCTGACCCTGGACGGCGCCACCAAGGTCGCGCCGGGAACCCACACCGCCAGCTTCTACGGCGTGCCGGGGGCGCTCAACATCCGCGGCACCCTGGCCGAGAATTACTTCCGCGGCTTCAAGCGGGTGGAGAACCGCGGCACCTATTCGACCCCGATCGGCGGGGCGGCGCGCATCGAGATCCTGCGTGGTCCGCCGACGCCGGTCTATGGCGCCGGCAAGGTCGGCGGTCTGGTCAACTTCATCCCCAAGTCGGCCCGCGACGAGGGCCGCTTCCTGGTCGAGCCGGAAGGCGAGATCGCCGCCACCTTCGGCAGCTACAACAAGAAGCTGGTCACCGGCCAGTTCGGCGCGCCGGTCAGCCTCGGCAAGGCCGAGGGCGGCGTCTATGTCTATGGCGAGATCGAGGACAGCCACAGCTACTACAAAGGCGTCTATCCGCGTCACCAGACGCTGGAGGTCTCGTCCGATCTCGACCTCGGGAACGGCTGGAGCACGGCCTTCGGCGGCATGGTGTTCCATTCGGACGGCGATGTGCAGACGCCGGGCTGGAACCGGCTGACCCAGGACCTGATCGACAACCGCACCTACATCACCGGTCGCGACACGACGCTGAAGGACACCGACGGCAACGGCAAGCTGACGCCCAACGAGGTCGGCTTCTACCCCTATGCCAGCGCGCTCTACATTCCGTACTACGGCTTCCCGGGCAGCGACGCGGCCCACACGCTGGACGTCGGCGTCGGCACGACCAAGCTGGACCGTCGCACGGTCTATATCAGCCCGGCCGACTTCTCGAAGACCAACACCCAGACCTTCTATTTCGACCTGGCCAAGGACCTGGGCGACGACCGTTCGATCAAGCTGCAGCTGTTCCATGATCGCCAGGACAACCGGCGCTTCGTCTCCTACGGCTACCCCTCGGCGGTCGACGCCGAGGTCAGCGAGATCCGCCTGACCTACGCTTTCCCGACCGACCTCGGCGCTGCCCGCGCCCGCACCCTGGTCGGTGGTTCGCACCGCTGGTTCGAGGGCCGTCGGCGCGAGAGCTACAACAGCGGCCTGATCGCCCTGGACCGCCGCGACATCGCCTTCGGCGCCACGCCCACCGACACCATCGACAGCCCGTTCGGCGAGGAGCCCGGCGGCATCGGCCTGAAGTGGGAAAACGACAACCGTTCGACCTGGAAGCAGACGGGCGTCTTCGTCACCTCCGACATCGACGTCGGTCGCCTGAACCTGGTCCTGGGCGGGCGCTGGGACCACTACGGCGTCGACAGCCAGGACACGGGCTTCCTCAGCTATGTCGTCGCCGGACGTCAGGCGGACGACCGCGACAAGGCGACCTACAGCGCCAGCCTGACCTACAAGCTGCCGATGGGCCTGATGCCCTATGTCAGCTACGCCAAGGCCGCCGCCCTGGAGATGAGCCAGGCCGGCGATGTCGCCCCGAACCTGGTGGCCGACGGCTCGTGGCTGTCGAGCTCGGACCTGACCGAGGCGGGCGTGAAGTTCCAGCTGCTGCGCGGGACGCTGATCGGCTCGGTCGCGGCCTACAAGCAGAACCGCACCCAGATCGCCGGCGCCATTGCTCCGCCGACCGTGCAGGGCACGCGCGCCAAGGGCGTCGAGGTCGAGGTCCGTTGGCTGGCCTCGGAGCGCCTGTCCTTCACCTTCGCCGGCAACAGCCAGCGCACGACGGTGAAGGGTCCCGACACCTCGTTCCAGTACATCCCGGCCTATACGGCGGGCGTGCCCGGGGCGCAGGGCTACGGTGGCTCCTATGTGGTCTGGAGCTTCGCGGGCCTGCCCGGCCGCAGCGGCGACTACGCCTATACCCTGACCCCTAAGTCGGTGGTCAGCCTGTATGGGACCTACACTAGCAAGGGCTACGACTGGGGCCAGGCCGGGGCGACGCTCGGCGTCAGCCATGTCAGCCGCACGGCGGGCACGGTGCAGAACGCCGTGCGCTATCCCGCCTACAGCCTGGTCAATGCTTCAGCTTTTGTGCAGCGGGGGCCTTACACTCTGTCGGTCAATGTCGATAACCTGTTCGACAAGTTCTATTTCACCCCCGACGCCGACACCTACGCCAATCTCGGCGCCTTGCCGGGCAAGGGGAGGGAGTGGCGGGCCACCCTGAAGCGGACGTTATGACTTGACCCAAACTGACGACCGCTTCCGCCCCTGGGTCCTTCTGGCGGGGTTCAGCCTGCTGCTGTTCCTGATCACCGCCTCGACCTACGGGTCGCTGGGCGTGGTGCTGCCGGCTATGATCGGCGAGCTGAACTGGAGCTTCGAGAAGGCTTTCCTGGGCTTTTCGGTGCTGGGCGTCTTCACCGGGGCCTCGTCGTGGCTGCCGGCCATTCTGATCCGTCGGATCGGCGTGCGCGGGACCCTACTATTGGGCGCGGCAGTGCTGGCCGGCGGCTTCCTGGGGCTTGCCAATTCGGAGAGCCTGCTCAGCTACTATGTCGGCGCGGCCGCGTGCGGGGTCGGCTTCCAGATGGCGGCCCTGATCCCTGGGACCCACGTGCTGTCGTCGCTGTTCCGCAAGCGCGCCCTGCCGTTCGGGATCTATTTCACCTTCGGTTCGCTGGGCGGGGCCGCCGGGCCGTGGATGGCCCTGGCCCTGATGGGCGGCAGCGGCGACGACTGGCGGCTTTACTGGATCGTCCAGGCGGCGCTGGCCGCGATCGTCGGCCTGGTCTGCGCCCTGATGGTCGGCGGGACCAAGTGGCTGGCGCAGGCCGCGCATGAGGTCGACCTCGAGGTCGAGCAGGAGGCCCGTGCGGCGCCCGCCGACGCCCGCGTCTATCGCACCGCCCACGAATGGACCGTGGCTCAGGCGCTGCGGACGCCGCAGTTCTACATCTTGGTCGCCGCCTATTTCAGCCACCTGCTGGTCGGCGTGACCGTGGCCAGCGTCTCCGTCACCCACCTGACCGAGCTGGGTGTCGCGGCCGGGATCGCCGTCGTGGCCGCCGGCGCCCTGGCCGCCAAGATGCTGAGCCTGGAATCGCTGATGCAGACCCTGGCCCGCCTGGCCGGTGGCGCCCTGGGCGACCGGGTCGATCCGCGCTGGCTGCTGGTCTTCGCCCAAGGGATGCTGGTGATCGGCCTGCTGGCCCTGGCCAAGGCGACGAGTCCGGCCCTGATGCTGGTCTACGCCATCGGCACGGGCGTGGGCTTCGGCCTGACCGTGCTGGCGGTGACCGTGCTGCTGCTGAACTATTACGGCCGCCAGAGCAATCTGGAGCTCTTCTCCCTGACCTGCCTGGTCGGCGCGGTCTCGGCGGCGGGACCGTTCATCGCCGGGGCCATGCGCGATCGCCTGGGGAGCTTCGCCCCGACCTTCCAGCTGTTCGCGGCGGTCACGGCGGTGGTGTTCTTCGCCGTGCTGGCGATGCGGCCGCCGAGGGTCCCCACGCCCTAGCGCCCAACGAAAAAGCCGCCCCGGCGAACCGGAGCGGCTTCAACGTCTACTCTACGAGAAAGTCGCTTAGAAAGCGGCCTTCAGGCCGACGACGATACGGCTGTCGTAGATCTTGCCGTAGTTGTGTTCGTCGGTGTCGTGATAGCGCAGGTCGGCGGTCAGCTGGGGCGTCAGGGCGTAAGCCAGGCCGACGTTCCAGGTGTTGTAGTCGCCGTAGTTCTTGATGGCCTGGTGGCCGATGGCACCCGACAGGGTCAGCTTTTCGGCGACCGGCACGGCGGCGTTGGCTTCGAAGTAGGTCGAAGCGCCGCCCTTGCCCGGATATTCCGGCGACCAGTAGACGGCGGCACCCAGGGTGGCCGGGCCGAAGGCCTTCGAGACGGCGCCCTTCAGTTCGAAGTAGCTGAACGAACCGGGGGTCAGGCCCTTGTCTTCGACGTAGCCGTAGTAGTAGGCGCCGAAGTCGAACGAGGCGTCGCCGACCGTCGGCTTGATGCCGGCGTACAGGTCGATTTCAGCGGTCGGGTCGGTGGCGCCGAAGTCGACGTTCGAAGCCCAGACGCCAGCGTAGACGATGCCCGACGACAGGTCGATGCCGCCTTGGATGGCCGGATCTTCCTGGGTCTGGCTGACGCCGCGGAAAACGTAGTCGCTGGTGACGCCGACGTTGTACGAGAGCTTCAGCTCTTGGGCCATCGCGGCGCCGGAGAGGGCGACGGTGGCGGTGGCGGCGGCCAGCGCGATCTTCATGGCTTTCATGGTTCTATCCCCTTATCTGCGCCGTCTCCCGGGTTGGTTCCCGAGGTCCGGCAGCGCCTGCAAGCGCATTGCGTCCCCGGCCGATTAGTCGGGGACCCGCCCTTAGTTGCAATCCGGGGACTCCGAACGCCAGCGAGAAGGGCGCCCGGCGCCTAAACTTTGAGCCGAGTGTGACGATTTTGCTTCAGAACATGCGCAGCCAGGCAACAGGCGCCTGAAAAGCGAATTCGGCTTGGCTGTGCCTTTAGCGCCGGTTTTGCCGCGACTGGACCATCCAAAACCGCCCAATCGGGCTCATTTCCATGAAATTCGAGCGCGATTGTCGCCGAATGCCCAGATTTTCGGCGATCGCGCTCTACCGCATGGAAAGGCTTGCGCCCCCGAGGTGCAGGCCGCCGTCGACCAGCAGAGTCTCGCCGGTGACATGGCGCGACGCCGGCGAAGCCAGGAAGACCGCGGCTCCGGCGATGTCCTCGGCCGTCGAGGCCACCTTCAGCGGCGTGGCGGCCGCCGCGCCGGCGCGCAGGCGGTCGACCCGCTCGGCGTCCATGGCCTTGCCGAACCACGGCGTGTCGATGAAGCCGGGGCAGACGGCGTTGACGCGGATGCGTGGGGCCAGGGCCCGGGCCAGCGACAGGGTCATGGTGGTCATCGCGCCCTTCGAGGCGGCATAGGGCACCGAGGAGCCGTTGCCGACCACGCCCGCGATCGATGAGGTGTTCACCACCGCGCCCGGCGACGGCGCGGCCTCCAGCAGGGAGCGGGCCGCCCGCACCATCTGGAAGGCGCCGACCACATTGACCGAATAGAGCCGTAGAAAGTCCTCGGCGTTCACCGCGTCGAGGTCGGCATGGTTCGGCGCGAACTTGGTGACGCCGGCGTTGTTGAACAGGGCGTCGATCCGGCCCGAGGGATCGGCGGCCGCCGCGATCTTGCGGCAGTCCTCGTCGCTGGCGACGTCGCCCTGGACCAGCGCCGCCTTGGCGCCTTCGGCCTCGACCAGGCGAGCGGTCTCTTCGGCCTCCTCGACGCTGCGGGCGTAGTTGACGACGATCAGGCCCGCGCCGCGCCGGGCGGTCTCGACGGCGATCGCGCGACCCAGCCCCGTGGAGGCTCCGGTGATCACCACCGTGAAGCCGTCGAAGTCCCGTCCCGACATGTTTCTCTCCCAAACACTTGTTCGCGACGTTGTAGCCGGGGTCAGGCGGCTTGTCTCGCGGAGCCAGGAGGCCTAAATCGCGGCGATGACCGATCTGAACGTCACCCAGCTGGGCCGCGTCGTCGATGCGCCCGAGAACCCCGAGGCCGCCGTCCTCGAGCGCGTGCCCAATCCGCAGCACGATGTGCTGTACCTGGCCCGCTTCGTCGCGCCGGAGTTCACCTCCCTGTGCCCCGTCACCGGCCAGCCGGACTTCGCCCATCTCGTGATCGACTATGCCCCGGGCGAGTGGCTGATCGAGAGCAAGTCGCTGAAGCTCTATCTGACCAGCTTCCGCAACCACGGCTCGTTCCACGAGGACTGCACGGTCAAGGTGGCGCGCAAGATCGTCGAGATCGCCCAGCCGCGCTGGCTGCGCATTGGCGGCTACTGGTATCCGCGCGGCGGCATCCCGATCGACGTCTTCTGGCAGACGGGCCCGGCGCCCGAGGGCCTGTGGGTTCCGGACCAGGGCGTGGCGCCCTATCGCGGCCGCGGCTGATCGCTCCAAGGTCCGATCACGAAAGGAAGGGCGCGTCCGGCTGGGGCGCGCCCTTCTTCGTTTTCGGCGATGAAAACGCCGCCGCGCCCACGAGGGTTCAGGGCGCGACGGCCTTCAGTCAGAGAGTGGCCTTCCAGACGTCGCCAGGGATGGGCGGAGCGCGAATGAGGGAAACACGTTCCTCGTCGTCCGGAAGGACCGTCTCTTCATCGCTGGTCCCAGACCTGACGTCAGGCCTCGTGCGACCGGGCCGCGCGAACCATCGGCGGAGCGACGAAACCGGTCGCTGGTGCGTCCGGCGAGGGCTGCGTCTCGCGTCGTTTCGGCTAGACTGCGCCCATGAAAGATATCGACGTCGGGCTGAAGTCGGACCTTTTCAGGCAAGCTCTCCTCCTCACGCTGGGCGTTTGGGGGCTGGATACGCTGTTGTTCGCCTTGCCCTACCTGGCCAGCGGCAAGGGGCCGTTGCCGGGCACGCTGGCTAGCCACTTCCTGTTCATGGGCCTCGGCGCTCTATGCTCGGGCCTCGTCTATGCCCGGGCGGCGCGTACGCCGCGCGATGAGCGGCCGGTGGGCTTCGCGGCGCTGCTGCCGACGGTGATCGGCCTAGCCCTGGTCATGGCGACCGTGGACCTGCTGATCGGCGGCTACCTGCGCGAGATCCTGAACGACGCTCATCCGGCGCCGCGCGTGGTGGCGGCCCGCGCCGCCAGCCAGTTCCTGCTCGCGGGCTGGATGTACGCCCTGTTGGGCGCGCTCTATCTGATGATGATCGCCGTCCGGGTGACCCGTGAAGGCGAGCGCCAGCTGGCCGATGCGCGCGCCGCCGCCCTGGCCGCCGAGGCCCAGGCCAGCGCCGCGCGCCTGGCGGCCCTGCGCTATCAGCTCAATCCGCATTTCCTGTTCAACACCCTGAACGCGGTGTCGTCCTCGGTGATCACCGGCCGCAATGACGAGGCCGAGTCGATGCTGGCCCGCCTGGCCGACTTCCTGCGCCTGACCCTGGCGGCCGATCCCGAGGCGATCATCCCGCTGGAGGACGAGCTGGCCACGCTCCAGGTCTATCTCGAGATCGAGAGCGAGCGATTCCGCGACCGCCTGGGCGTCGAATTCTCGTGCCCCAACGAGCTGCGGGGCGCCCTGGTCCCCAGCTTCGTGCTGCAGCCGCTGATCGAGAACGCCATCAAGCACGGCGTGGCCCAGACCAGCCGGCCGGTCACCATTCGCCTGGAAGCCTCGCGCGACGGCGACGACCTGGTGGTGATCATCGAGGACGACGGCGAGCCGTGCGGCCAAACGGCGAGCGGCATGGGGGTCGGCCTGACCAATGTCCGCCAGCGGCTGGAAGTCCTGTACGGCGCCCGAGGCGTGCTGCAGGCGGCGCCGCGCGAGCGGGGCTTCCTGGTCCTGCTGCGCATCCCGCTGAAACTCGAGGCCGTGCTGACCTCCAAGGCGAGGGCGGCGTAATGGAGCTGAAGGTCCTGCTCGTCGACGACGAGCCGGCGGCGCTGGAGCGGTTGTCGGCCCTGTTCGCCCAGATCCCCGACACCAAGCTGGTCGGCGTGGCCCGCAACGGCCGCGAGGCCGGCGAGGCGATCGCCGAGCTGTCGCCCGACCTGGTCATGCTGGACATCCAGATGCCCGAGTTGAGCGGCCTGGCCCTGGCGTCAGAGTTGCCGCCCGAGGCGCGTCCCGAGATCGTCTTCGTCACCGCCTTCGAGGTCTATGCCGCGGACGCCTTCGCCGTGGAGGCGGCCGACTATCTGTTGAAGCCGGTGCGCTTCGACCGCCTGCGCCAGGCCGTCGAGCGGGCGCGCCGCCGCCGGACCTTGCAGAGGGTCTTCGAGCAGCAGGCCGAGGCCGCTCCGGTCCGCGACAACGACCTGGATGGCATCTGGGTGGCGACCCGCCAGGGCCACGTGCGCGTGGCGGTCGCCGACATCGACTGGATCGAGGCCGCCAAGGACTATGTCCTGCTGCACACGGCCACCCGCAGCCATATCCACCGCATCACCATGAGCGCGCTGGAGCAGGCCCTGGACCCGGGCAAGATGATCCGCGTCCACCGCTCGGCCTTCGTGAGCCCCGATCGGGTCGAGGCGGTCAATCGCCTGGGCAAGGGCCTGATCGCCCTGGTCCTGCGTGACGGCGTGGCCGTGCCGGTCGGGCCGACCTATGTGAAGGCGGTGCAGACGCGACTGGGGCTGGCCTACCTCGAGGAGGCTTAGGGGCGGCTTCTAAGCGCCATTCACATTAGACACCGCCTCCCTAGGCCTCGTGCCTAGGGCCCAGCGTTCAGAAGGCAGCGGATGGGACAACTGCGCGTCCACGCTGGCGGTAACCGCTGATCAATTCCGAGCCTGGCGCCGCCATGGGTCCTCGCCACAAGGGCGAGGAAGGCGGAGATCTTTGCGTGGGAAGAGAATTGCTAGCCCTTCGCCAGCCGTCGCCGGTTGGCTCGCACCTTCTTGCGCAGATGCGTCAGCGAGCCCGCGGCGATCGCGGGGCCCGAGGCGCCCAGCCGGCCGGTCATGGCCAGCATCGGCAGGGTCATGCTGGCGGTCATCTTCTCGCTGATCATCAACTCGGCCTCGGCCTGGGCGGCGGCCCCGCCGGCGGCGAGTTTCATCATCCGCAGGCCGATGACCGAAGAGGCTTCCAGCCCCAGCGACCAGGTGTCGAAGACCAGTCTGGTCCCCAAGGTCGTCCAAGCATCCTTGCGTCGCGGCATCGGGGTGTCCTCACTCTCCCTGACCCAACGCGTCGAACTAGGCCGGGCTCCATTCGCTGGTGATCGCCGCCACGTCGGGGCGCACGCGCTCCTGCGGATCTTCGCTGGAGGTGCCCAGATAGAGGAAGCCGGCGACCTTCTCGTCGTCCGAGAGGCCGAGGATCGCCTGGGCGCGCGGGTCGTAGCTGTACCAGTCGGTGATCCAGTTGGCCCCCCAGCCCAGGGCGGCGGCGGTCAGCAACATCTGATGGCAGACGGCCGAGGCGCTCTGGCGCTGCTCCCATTCGGGGATCTCGCCCTCGATGAAGCGCGAGATGACGGCTACCGCGACCGGCGGGCGGGTCAGCTTGCGCAGGGCGGCGTTGGCCTTGGTCGGATTGGCCTGGCTGTCGGCCAGAGCGGTGATCTTCTCGGCGAAGGCGTCCTTGGCCGCGCCTTTCAGGATGACGAAGCGCCAGGGCGACAGCTTGCCATGGTCGGGAACGCGGGCGGCGATGCGCAGGAGTTCGGCCAGCTGGGCGTCGTCCGGCCCCGGCGCGGTCAGGCTCATGGCGCTGGCCGAGCGCCGCTTGGCCAGGAAGGCCACGACCTCGGGCGAGGCCTCGATCGGCAGGGCCTGGCCAAATTCGGGAGCGGTGGGAACGGAACCGGCCAAGACGATGTCTCCGAGACTAAGTAAGCCCGATCAGGTAGGGCCTAGTCGGACAGGATGGAACCGTCCGCGCCCGATAAATACCGCGCCAAACCTATAAGTTCGGAGCCCCATGTCCGATACGCCCAACCAAAAGCCCGCCTGGTTGAAGCCGCACGGCAAGCCCTGGGGCGTCTCGTCCAGCCAGGTCGTCTACGACAATCCGTGGATCACCCTGACCGAATACCAGGCCATCGCGCCCACGGGACGTCCGGCCCTCTATGGCAAGGTCGGGTTCAAGAACCAGGCGATCGGGGTCGTGCCCCTGCATGAGGACGGCACGGTGACCCTGGTCGGCCAGAACCGCTTCTCGCTCGCCAACTACAGCTGGGAGCTGCCCGAGGGGGGCGCGCCGCATGGCGAGGATCCGCTGGACGGGGCCAGGCGCGAACTGGCCGAGGAGGTCGGGCTGCAGGCCGCCGACTGGCGGATGATCCTGAGGATGGAGCTTTCCAACTCGGTCACCGACGAGGTCGCCCATGGCTTCCTGGCCATGGATCTGTCGGCCACGGAGCGGGCGCCGGACGAGACCGAGGACTTGGCCGTGGCCCGCGTTCCGTTCCGCGAAGCGCTGGACGCGGCGGTCTCCGGCCATATGCCTGACTCAATGACAGTGGCGCTATTGCTCAGGACGCACCATATGGCGGTCCGAGGGGAACTGCCGGACGCTCTGGCGGCTCTCATCCTCGGATAACCGGCGTTCGTCGCGGATTGGAGCATTTTTTAACAAGATGCTCTATGTGTAGCGCTGGCCAGGCCTGCCTTGGCGGGCCCTGTGTTAGAGGTCAGAGCGCGCTTTGGGCTTTCGCCCACGCGCTCGGGGAAGGGAGAGCCCGATGGCTAAGCATCTCGAAGTGGTGACCCCCGACACCGACACCCCCGTGTGGGTGGCCTTGCGCAACCAGGCCGAACACGCCGCCAAGGATGAACCGGCCCTGGCCTCGCTGCTCAATGCGGTGATCCTGAGTCACGACAATCTGGCCGACGCCCTGACCTTCCAGTTGGCCCGCAAGCTGGGCGACCAGGAGATGCGGGCGATGACGGCGCGCGAATTCGCCGCCGACGCCTTTCAAAGCGACCCGTCGATCGTCGAGGCGGCCGAGGCCGACCTCAAGGCGGTGTTCGAGCGCGACCCGGCCTGCAAGGGCTATGTCCAGCCGTTCCTGTTCTTCAAGGGCTTCCTGGCCCTGCAGACCCACCGCGTGTCGCACTGGCTGTGGAGCGAGGGCCGCGAGACCCTGGCCTTCTATCTGCAGAGCCGGTCCAGCGAGGTCTTCCAGGTCGACATCAACCCGGCCGCCAGGATCGGCAAGGGCGTGTTCATCGACCACGGCACCGGCATCGTCATCGGCGAGACCGCGGTGGTCGGCGACGATGTCTCGATGCTGCATGGCGTGACCCTGGGCGGCACCGGCGCGGATCGTGGCGACCGTCACCCCAAGATCGGCAAGGGCGTCCTGCTGGGCGCCGGCGCCAAGGTGCTGGGCAATATCGAGATCGGCGACTACGCCAAGATCGCTTCGGGCTCGGTGGTGCTGCGGCCTGTGCCGGCCCACTGCACAGCGGCCGGCGTGCCCGCGCGCCTGGTCAACTGCCCGACCTGCGAGGAACCGGCCAAGACCATGGACCACACCCTGGCCGAGACCGTCTATTCGTACGAAATCTGACGCGTGCGGACCCTTCTGCGTAACCTGGGCGGGCTAGCGGTCGCGGCCGCCCTCGTCGTTGGCGCGCCGGCCTGGGCCCAGACCGCGCCCGTCGGCGGCTACACGGTCGTGAAGGCCTATTCGCACGACGCCAACGCCTTCACCGAGGGGCTGTTCTATCGCGACGGCTTCATGTTCGAGAGCACCGGCCTGGCCGGTCGCTCGTTCATCCGCAAATGGAACCTGGAGACTGGCGCTTCCGAGCAGGAGCGCATCGTCGACTCCCGCTATTTCGGCGAGGGCGTCGTCGACTGGGGGGACAAGCTCTACGAGCTGACCTGGACCAACGAGATCGGCTTCATCTACGACATCAACACCTTCGAGAAGGTCGGCGAGTTCAGCTATTCGGGCGAGGGCTGGGCCCTGACCCGGGACGATAAGCGGCTGATGATGAGCGACGGCACCTCGTTCATCCGCTTCCTGGATCCCGAGACCCTGAAGGAGACGGGACGCATCGAAGTCACGGATCACGGCGTGCCGGTGCGCAGCCTCAACGAGCTGGAATTCGTCAAGGGTGAGCTGCTGGCCAATGTCTGGCAGACCACCCGCATCGCCCGCATCGATCCCAAGACCGGCAACGTCATCGGCTGGGTCGAACTGGCCGGCCTTTTGAAGGAGGCCGGGGTCACCGGAAAGCGCGACGACGTCCTGAACGGCATCGCCTATGACGCGGCCAAGGACCGGCTGTTCGTGACCGGAAAGCTGTGGCCGAAGCTGTTCGAAATAAAATTGCTGCCGCCCAAGTAGCGAGCGGAACCGGGTTTGGGGGATGGCGTTTATTTTTCGTCCGCCCCTCTACGCCCCCCCGACCTAGTGGGCGGACCCGGGCCCCGGTCGCGAAGCGCCGCCGGGGCCCACCCTTGTCCATAGCCAAGCTCCCCGGTCGCGAAGCGCCGCCGGGGCTCCCCCTTGTCTGGGCCCCAACTTCCGCCGAGATCAGCCTTGCTTGGCGCAGGCGACGAGGGCGGGCTTTCCCTTCAGTGAGATCTGTTCCGCGTCCGCCGGACGCTGGGCCGTGAGGCCGTAGATCACGGCGGTCCAGATCGTCATCAGGGCCAGGACCTGGGGGAGGGTGATTTTTCGACCATCAGGGCGGGGAGCGGCGGGAGGCATGGCCTCCTTATCCCCCGGTTGCGCTTCGCCGAATAACGACTTATCGGTCGGCCTTCTGTGAGGTTTCTTCACATGACTCGCCGCCAGCTGCCGTCGCTGAACGCCTTGCGCGCCTTCGAGGCTTTCGGCCGGCATGGGCGCATGACACTGGCTGCCGACGAACTCTGCGTCACTCACGGGGCGGTCAGCCGCCAGATCCGCCAGCTGGAGGAACACCTGGGCGTCGCCCTCACCGAGGGGCCCCGCTCGCGCCTGCGCATGACCGAGGCCGGTCTGAAGCTGGCCCAGGCCCTGTCGCCGGCCTTCGACCAGATCGAGGCCGCCGTGCCGCGTCCGGTTCAGGCGGGGCCCCGGTCGCTGGTGATCTCGTGCCTGCCGACCTTCGCGATGAAGTGGCTGATCCCGCGCCTGCCCATCTTCCAGGCGGCGCATCCCGACATTCCGGTTCGGGTGGCCGAGTCCAATGGGCCGTTCGACTTTCAGGATGACGGGATCGATCTCGCCATTCGGATGCGCGTACTCGGCCAACCCGCGTCCTATGAGGCCGAGGTGACGCCGTTCATGGAGCATTTCCATGGCCCAGTGATGGCCCCGGAACTGGCGGCGGGAGAGCCGATGACGCTGGCGCGAGTCTGCGCCATGCCGCGCCTGCTGACGCGCACCTTTCGGGAAAGCTGGTCGGACTGGGCCTATAATCTGGACCTCGTCGAACTGCCGGCGCCGGTCAGCGAGCAGGAATTCGATCACTACTTCTACATGCTGGAAGCCGCCGCCGCCGGGCTAGGCGTGGCGATCGGGCCTTGGGCCTTCGTTCAGGGGGATCTGGCCAGCGGCCGCCTCGTCGCGCCTCTGGGATTCGCGCATGGACGGGCCACGATCGTCGCCGTGACGCCGCCCAACGGCGCTTGTGAAGGGGCTGTTCTGTTCCGCGATTGGTTGCTGGCGGAAGGAGCGTCCACACCTCATCCGCCGGAAGCGCTTGCGCCGCCCGCCCCGGGCGCTAGTTTCGCCCCGATAACGCGCTCCCGGGCGCTCAGCTAGAACAAGAGGCCCCCCGTGGACGCCACGACCGTCGCCAAGCTCGAAAAGCACCTGAAGCGCACCTTCGGCAACCCGCACATCCAGGTGAAGCCGCGCCCGAAGCAGAAGGACTCGGCCGAGGTCGAAGTCGCCGGTGAGTTCATCGGCGTGGTCTTCCAGGACGAGGACGAGGACGGCTCGTTCATGTTCGAGATGGCCATCCTCGGCGAGGACCTCGACTAACGATCTTCCATGATCGCCGCGCGCCTCAAGCCAGGACTGGCTTGGGGACCGCGCGGCGGATCATCAGCGAGGCGACGCCGGCCACCAGGCCCGCGGTCCCCGCGATGATGAAGGCCTCGACATACTGGCCTTGGCTGGCGCGGATGACGCCGGCCCCGACGGCCGCCGTGGCCGCGCCCAGTTGGTGGCCCGCCGCGATCCAGCCGAACACGATGGGGCCGTCGCGGTCCCCGAACGCCTCGCTGGCCAAGCGCACGGTCGGCGGCACGGTCGCCAGCCAATCCAGCCCATAAAACACCGCGAACGCCGACAGACTGACCACCGAGAAGTCCGAGAAGGGCAGGTAGATCAGCGAGAGCCCGCGCAGCACGTAGTAGACGAACAGCAGCTTGCGGGCGTCGTAGCGGTCGCTCAGCCAGCCCGAGGCCGTGGTGCCGAACAGGTCGAACAGGCCCATCAGCGCCAGCAGGCCGGCGGCGCGCACCTCGGGCATGCCCCGGTCGCCGCAGAAGGCGATCATGTGGACGCCGACCAGGCCGTTGGTGGTCAGGCCGCAGATGAAGAAGCCCAGGAACAGCAGCCAGAAGGTCCGGGTCTTGGCCGCGCGGCCCAGGGCCCCGAACGCATAGGCCAGGGCGCTGCCGCCGCTGACCGGGGCCGGGGCCACATAGTCGTCGGGCGCGCCATAGGGCTTGAGGCCCACGTCCGAGGGACGCTCGGGGATCAGCAGCCACATCAGCGGGGCCAGGATCAGGGCCACCAGGGAGACGGTGAGCACCACCGGCCTCCAGCCGCCATGCTCGGCGATCAGGGCCATGCCGGGCAGGAAGATCAGCGAGCCGGTCGCGGTCGAGGCCGCCAGCAGACCCATCATCACGCCGCGCCGGGCGACGAACCAGCGGTTCACCACCGTCGCCCCCAGCACCATGGCCACCGCGCCGCTGCCGACCCCCGCCATCACGCCCCAGGTGGCGACATACTGCCAGGAGGTGGTCATGAAGGCCGAGAGACCGGTCGAGACCGACATCAGCAGCAGGGCCAGGGTGACGGTCTTGCGCAGCCCGAACGACTGCATCAGCGCCGCCGCGAAGGGGCCGGTCAGGCCATAGAGGAAGATGCCGACGCCGGCGGCCAGCGAGATCGAGGCGCGGTCCCAGCCGAACGCCTTCTCAAGCGGCAGGATCAGGACGCCCGGCGCGGCTCGAAGACCGGCGGCCGCCAAGAGGGCGAGAAAGATCGCGGCGGCGACCACGAAGGCGTAGTTCTGCCCGAAGGGGCGGCGTGCGATCAGCATGTCGTGTCTCGGAGTTGCAGGTATGTAACCGATCGGTACGGGCTTGATTGGCTGTATACGTACCGGTAAGTAACATCGTCAAGATCGATATCCGAAAATGTCCAAGAGAACGCCAGAAGAGATCCTCGCCGGGCCGTACAGCCCCGGCCTTCGCGCCGCCGACCGCATCTTCGAGACGGCCCGCGAGCTGTTCTATCGCGAGGGCATCCGCGCCGTCGGGGTCGACGAGATCGTCACCCGCGCGGGCGTGACCAAGCCCAGCCTCTATCGCAGCTACAAGTCCAAGGACGAGCTGGTCGCCGCGGTGCTGCGCGAGGTCGAGGTCGGCTTCTGGGACCGGTTCGAGGCGGCAGAGGCCCTGCACCCGGACGATCCCAAGGCTCAGATGGTCGCCTATTTCCAGGGGCTGGCCGACCGCTCGGGCGGCGACGACTATCGCGGCTGCAACCTGTCCAACGCGGTGGTCGAGTATCCCGACCGCCAGCACGCCGGCCGCCAGGTCGCCCAGGCGCACAAGCAGCAGCTGCGCGAGCGTCTCCAGGCCAAGGCCGCGCAGATGGGCGCGTCCGATCCCAAGGGGCTGGGCGATGCGATGATGCTGCTGGTCGAGGGCGTCTTCACCTCCAGCCAGATGTTCGCCGGCGAGGACAAGCCCGCCAAGGCCGTGGTCGGCGCCGTGAAGGCGTTGATCGCCGCCTACTGCCCGGACTGAGCCTTGGCCCGCATGCAGGCTTCCCCGGCATCCAGGACGGGGCCGACGATGGGATCGACCATGGCGCCGTCGCTCTCGAGCGTGACCGGACGGCCGCCCACCAGCATCTCTAGCGTAAAGCGCCAGCGCGTGGCGTGTGGGCGAGGCGGGACCAGCTTGGCTTCTGGACCGACGGTCCAGAAATCGACGGCCGCCTCGATCCGCTTGGTCTCCATCTCGTCGATCGCCTTGGCCAGGGCCGGACAGTCGCGCGTGTCGACGCGCTCGACCATGGCCGCGCGACGCAGGACCTCGTTCGGCGAGGGCTGACCGTCGAACATCCGGGTCCGATCGGCCGTCCACCAGTCGGTATTGGGCGCGAAGCCGGCGGCCTTCAGGCGAGCGGCCAGCCGCTCGGGGCCGAAGTTCTGGCGGGTCCATGTCGACAGCGAGTTTTCGGTCCCGTAGCTGGCCGCATCGATCGGGATGGTGACCCGCCGCATCACGTGGCGGCAGGTGTCGAACCCATAGGGAAGCTTGCGGCGGCAATAGGCCCGCAGATCGCCGGCCACCACCAGGCCCATGTCCCCGGACCCCTTGAACCGGATGAGCGGCTGGCCGACGACCGGGGCGTCAGGGGAGGGATCCGGGGCGGCGATCAACGCTTCGATCACGGGACCCTTCTGGTTTTCGACCCAATAGCGCCAGAGCTGATAGGGCGTGCTCAGGTCGTAGCCGTCATAGATCTTTTCGAGTTCCGGGGGCGTCAGGACGGGTGGCGGCGGGCCTTGGCCCCAGGCGCCCGAAGCGGCGGACAGAACCAGAAGGACGACGGTCGCGGCGAGCCTCATCGGCGTCTCCCGGTTGAGTAAGGCCGCGAACTTGCCTGATACGTCCCGCTCTCGCAACGTGGCGACCAGCGAGCGATCACCCTAAATAGGACCTCATGGACCATCCCCTCGACCGCCCCGCCTATTCGACCCTGACCGGCCGCCAGAGCCACTTGGCCGTCCATCACGGCGGAGCGCTGCGGATGCACCCGGACTTCGGCCTCTTCGCCGGGATGGTGGACGAGAGCCCCGAGAGCCTGGCCGCCTTGGGCGAGTTGGTGCGGGCGCAAGGGACTGTCGGTCTCGTCGAGCCAGCCGCGCCGCCGCCGGTGCCTGGAACGGAGAGGGTCTCCAGCGCCCTGTGCCTGCAGATGGAGGCCGTCGAGGTCGCGCCCGCCTGGGACGTCGCCTTCGACATGCTGGCCCTCGGCGACGCCGATGCGGCGGAGATGCTGGCCCTGGCCACCCTGACCAAGCCCGGTCCGTTCTTCGGCCGCACTCACCAGCTGGGCGACTTCATCGGCGTCCGCGTCGACGGCCAGCTGGTCGCCATGGCCGGCGAGCGGATGCGGCCCGATGGCTATACCGAGGCCAGCGGCGTCTGCGTCCATCCCGACCATCGCGGCAAGGGCTATGCCGCCCGCCTGCTGCGCGAAGTGACCGCCAAGATCCTGGCGCGCGGCGAAAAGGCCTTCCTGCACAGCTACGCCGACAACGCCACGGCGATCGGCCTCTATGAGTCGCTGGGCTATCGTGGTCGCCGCGAAGTGGTGTTCACGATCCTGACGCCGGCCGGCTGAAACGAAAAAGGGCGGGAGGTCCTGCGACCGCCCGCCCTTCGTATCCGGCTGGGAGAAAGCGCCTACGCCTTCGCCGACCGCGCCGCCGCGCCCTTGGCCCAGACATAGTGCCAGACCAGCAGGCCGATCCCGGCGATGGCCGCGAAGATCATGCCGACGCCCTCGGACGGGGCGAACGGGACGGCCAGGGGCGCGTCCTTGTTGGTGGCGACGATCAGGCCGGCATAGGCGACGTTGAACAGGCTCTCGCCGACGATGAAGCCCGAGGCGGCCAGCACGCCCAGGCGTTCGGCGCCCTCGGCGTTCGGACCCTTGCGGACCCACTTCTCGTACAGCCAGCCGCCGACCGCGCCGATCACCACGGGGGCGGTCACGGCGCTGGGCAGGTAGATGGCCAGACCCACGCCGAGCGGCGGCAGGGCGTACTTGTTGGCGCTGAACTTGCGCAGGCTCTCGTCGATGATCACCAGAACGATGCCGACCAGGACGCCGACGGTCAGCATCGGCAGCTCCAGCTGCCCGCCGATCACGCCCTTGGCCAGGGTCGAGATCAGGGTGGCCTGCGGGGCGGGCAGCGGGTTGGCGGCGACCGCTTGCAGGTTCGCCGCGCCGGCGAAGCCCCAGGCGCGGTTCATCAGCTCCAGGGCCGGCGGGATGACGGCCGAGCCGGCGGCGACGCCGATGATCAGGGCGACCTGCTGCTTCCACGGCGTGGCGTCGACCAGCTGGCCGGTCTTCAGGTCCTGCAGGTTGTCGTTGGCGATCACGGCCACGGCCATGATCAGCGTCGTGACGTACAGGGCGAAGGCGATCATGGCGGTGTCGACGTTCGGACCGATGGCCGCGTGGCCGATCGCGCCGATCATCGCCGAGGCGCCGAGGATCGACAGGATGGCGATGCCGCTGACCGGGCTGTTGGAGGCGCCGATCAGGCCGGCCATGTAGCCGCAGACGGCGGCGGCGAAGAGACCCGCCACGACCATGAAGGCCACGCCGGCCAGCACCAGGGGCACGGCCAGGCCGGCCAGCGGACCGCCAGCCAGGAAGTCGTAAAGCAGCCAACCGGCCGGAGCCAGGACGATCAGGACGATCAGGCCGACGATGCCGATCGGGATGTCCTGCTCGACGCGGGGAATGGCGCCTTCGCCCGTCTTGCGGGCGGCGCTGGCGGCCAGGGCGGCCATCAGGCCACGCCAGACGGGCACGGCCAGCTTGCCGAGAGTCCAGATCGCCGAGGCTCCGATGGCGCCGGCGCCGATGAAGCGGACCTGGCTGCGCCAGACGGTCGTGGCGTGGGTGGCGACGTCGCCGGTCCAGGGGGCCAGCGAGGTCAGGATCGGGGTGGCGATGCCCCAGGCGATGATCAGGCCGACGATGAAGGCCACGCCCACGGTGATGCCCATGATGTGGCCCGCGCCGATCAGGGCCATCGAGGCCGAGGCGCCCAGGCCGGTCGCGCCCGCGCCGACCTTGAAGAAGCCGGCCACTTCGGCGGCGAACAGCTTGGCGGCGGCCAGGGCGGCGAACAGCGCCGAGGTGATCGCGCCGACGGTCACGGCGAACAGGCCCGCCTTGCCCTCCTCGGCGCCTTCGCGCGAGCTGGAGCCGACCTTCAGCACCTCGGCGGCGGCGACGCCTTCGGGGTAGGGGAGGTCGGATTGAGTGACCAGGGCCCGGCGCAGCGGGATCGAATAGGCCACGCCCAGCACGCCGCCGGCGGCGCAGACGCCGAACACTTGCCAGTACGGGAAGTTCGCCCACCAGCCGATCATCAGCAGGCCGGGCAGCACGAAGATCACCGACGACAGCGTGCCCGCCGACGAGGCGATGGTCTGGACGATGTTGTTTTCTTGAATGGTCGACGTCTTGAACGCCCGCAGCAGGGCCATCGAGATGACGGCGGCGGGGATCGAGGTGGCGAAGGTCAGGCCGACCTTCAGGCCCAGATAGACCTGGGCGACGGTGAAGACGAGGGTGATCAGAACGCCCAGTATGATCCCTCGAAGGGTCAATTCTGTGCGGGGCGCTTCGGTGTCGGCCATGAACGGGTCCGGATAAAGTTAAGGCGGTCGGACCTTGCACGTCCGACCGCCCCGAACTCAAGCTCGGATTTGGTCCCCAAAGGGCTGTTCTTCGCCGTTTATCGGGCGGGAACGAACGCTCCGGGGGATGTTTCGCCTAGGGCCTGTCGTGTTCAGACGGAATCATCTGAACACGACAAACAGGCTCTAACCGTGAAGGTCTGGAGCGCGTTCTGGCGGGCAGAGCCGCTCACACCTTTGCCCAACGCGTTCTAGGCGACCTTGCAGGCGCGCTTGACGCCTTCCAGCAGGTGTTCGTCCTTGGCCTCGACGGCGATCGCGGCCGCGTCGCCGCAGCGATTGGCGTTGATGGCGGCCGCGGCGCGGCGAGCGCGTGACCAGCTGTCCTTGTCGACGCCCTGGAGCTGTTCCCGGTCGACCTTGTTCAAGGTCTCGAACCAGTTGTCGTTGCGGGGCGAAGGATTGTTCAGCGACGAATAGCTGGTCGGCACGCTTTGGATGGTGGTGACGGACTGGGCCTGGGCCGTGGAGGCGGCGGCCAGCGTCAGGAGACCGGCGATGATGATCTTGCGCATGCGATGTCCTCTATCAGGGGCGGGCGGAATGGGCGCGGAGGGCCTAGACCACCTTGCAGGCGCGCTTGACGCCCTGCATCAGGCGAGCGTCGTTGGCCTTGGCGGCGATGACGGCGGCCTCGCCGCAGCGACCGCCGTTGATGGCGGCGGCGGCCTGGCGGGCGCGATCCCAGCCCGGCTTGTCGACGATCTTGAGGACGTTCTCGTCCATCTTCTTCACCGACATGTACGACCAGAGATCGTAGTTGTAGCCGGTGATGGGCATGCCCGTGCTGCTGCCCGGCGGCGGGGTCCAGGCCGGCGCGCTGGGCGCGGACTGGGCGTTTGCGGCGGTGGCGAGCGCGGCGCCGGCCAGACCGACCAGCACCAGGGTGGAGAGCTTGTTCATCGTCGATAGTCTCCCTTGTTCGTTGGAGATTGGGGCTCAACTTTCGCGCGCGGTCAACATGTTTGACGACCACCAGTAAAAAGAAAGCGCTCCGCGAGCGGAGCGCTTCCCGTTTTCTTTGAAGGTATGGATCAGAGAACGCCGAGCATCTCCGCGACCAGGGGGTGACGGACGATGTCGCGGTCGGCCAGACGGACCACGGCGATGTTGGTGACCGCCTCGAAGCGGGCGGCCACATCCGCCAGGCCCGAAATGCCGGGCAGCAAGTCCGACTGGTTCGGGTCGCCGGTGACGACCATGGTCGAGTGCCAGCCCAGGCGCGTCAGCAGCATCTTCAGCTGCATGTAGGTGCAGTTCTGGGCCTCGTCGATCACCACGAAGGCGTTGTTCAGGGTGCGGCCGCGCATGAAGCCGACCGGAGCGATCTCGATGGCGCCTTCGGCCATCAGGGCCCGCATGCGCTTGACCGACAGGCGGTCGGTCAGGGCGTCGTAGAGCGGGCGCAGATAGGGGGCCAGCTTGTCCTCCATGTCGCCCGGCAGGTAGCCGATCGATTCCCCGGCCTCGACGGCGGGGCGCGACAGGACGATGCGGCTGACCCGGCCGGCCTCCAGGGCCTCCACGGCCTTGGAGATGGCGATGTAGGTCTTGCCGGTGCCGGCGGGGCCGAGCGCCATGACCAGGTTCTTCTCGTCGATGGCTTCCATCAACTGGGCCTGGCCTGGCGATTTGGGTTTTATGGTTTTGAGGTAACTCTGATCGCGCTCTGGATTGTTCGGCGCGCCATCGTGCCCCAAGGGCGACCAACCGTTCCCACGGTCGCGAACATCGATCGGCAGGCGACGCACCTTGGCGTCATCACCGTATTGGCCGGTCTCGTACGCGCCTTCACGCGCCATTCGCTTCAGGGCTCGCTTGGTCATCAAAGCCTCCATTCAGGCATGAAAAAAGGACGAGGCCGTGAGGCGTCGTCCTTGGCTGTGAGCTGGATTGCAACGAAGCCGCATGCGCGGCGAGGCGGCTCGGGAGAGCTTCCCCCATTAGAAGTTTGGGGTGGCGGAGAGTTACGCCGAAACGCCAAGAGCGACACCTCGTCTTCGTCAGCGGGTGGGCCGTTGGCGGTGGTCGCCCCCGACCCGTAACGAGAGAAAAATGATTCCCACTTGAGGAATGTTCCCCCTCGAATCGCCTGACTACAATGGGGGAACATGGTTTCCGGGTCGTTAATCTGAAGATCGTCCCCAAGAAAACGAGGCATACGGATGACTGTCTATTCCCTAGGCGCCGTGACGCCCACGCTACCCGCCCAAGGTGAATACTGGATCGCGCCAACAGCGAGTGTGATGGGCAACGTTATTCTCAAGAATAACGCCAGTATTTGGTGGGGCGCCATCGCGCGCGGCGACAACGATCCGATCACCATCGGCGAGAACAGCAACGTCCAGGACGGCTCGGTTCTCCACACTGATCTTGGCGTTCCCCTGACCATCGGCGCCAACGTGACCATCGGGCACATGGTGATGCTTCATGGCTGCACGATCGGCGATGGTTCGTTGATCGGGATCGGCGCGATCGTCCTGAACGGCGCGAAGATCGGAAGGAACTGCCTGATCGGCGCTGGGGCCTTGATCACCGAGGGCAAGGAGATCCCTGACAATTCCATGGTCATGGGCGCGCCGGGCAAGGTGGTGCGCGAGGTCAGCGAACACCACACCATGATCCTGCAGGGCTCGGCCTTGCACTATGTCGAGAACTGGAAGCGCTACGCCCGCGACCTGAAGGCGGTCGGCGAGAACTAGGCGGCCAAGGGAGCTTGGGGAGCGCCGCCCGCTGCTTGGGGGATGCAGGGCGGCGCTCCCGCTCCTCGCGCAAGGCACGTGGGCGCGAGGGGCTCACCGCGAGGAGGCGTCGTCTTCGCGGCAAGCTGGTCCGGGCGAGTCATGCCCGATTTCGTCTATAGGTAGTATGTAGCGCGGATCGCGTTGAGTTGGAACGGTCAACTCGCCTTTGCCGGCACGAAGTTTCCGAGAGCCTTGCGCGCCGGCCGAAGCCGGACCAATCTCTGGCTTAACAATGATAACCTTCGAGGGAGGGCGTCGGGGCCATGGCCAGCGAACGCTTTGATTATGTCGTGATCGGCGCCGGTTCGGCTGGTTGCGTCCTGGCCGCGCGCCTGACCGAGGACCCCAACATCAAGGTCCTGCTGCTGGAGGCCGGCGGCAAGAACAGCTCCATCCTGGTCAAGATGCCGGCGGGTGTCGGCCAGCTGATCAAGGACAAGGGCGACCAGAACTGGGGCTTCTGGACCGAGGCCGAGCCGCACCTGGACAATCGCAAGCTCTGGTGGCCGCGCGGCAAGGGCCTGGGCGGCAGCTCGGCCATCAACGGCATGATCTACATTCGCGGTCACGCGCGCGACTACGACCAGTGGCGGCAGATGGGCCTGTCGGGCTGGTCGTATTCGGAGGTTCTGCCCTACTTCAAACGTTCGGAGCATCACCACGCCGGCGGTGACGCCTATCACGGCGACAAGGGGCCGCTGCACGTATCGAAGGGCGAGTCCGACAGTCCGTTCTATTCGACCCTGATCGAGGCCGGCCGCCAGGCGGGCCATAAGACGACCAAGGACTTCAACGGCTACCAGCAGGAGGGCTTCGGGCCCTACGACCTGACCATCCGCGACGGTCAGCGCTGGAGCGCCGCCATGGCCTATCTGAGCCAGGCCCTGTCGCGCCCGAACCTGACCTGTGTCACCGAGGCCCGCACGACCCGGATCCTCGTCGAGAAGGGCCGGGCGGTCGGCGTCGAATACGTGGTCGGCAAGGCCGCCGAGAAGAAGACCGCCTATGCCGACGCCGAGGTGCTGCTCAGCGCCGGCGCGGTGCAGTCGCCCCACATCCTGCAGCTGTCGGGCATCGGCGCGCCGGATGATCTGAAAGCGCACGGGATCTCGGTCGTCCACGAGTCCAAGGGCGTCGGCGCCAATCTGCAGGACCACCTGGACGTCTGCGTCTCGTGGACGACCAAGAACCTCAAGACCGCCTATTCGGCCAACAAGGGCCTGAACAAGCTGGGCGTCGGCCTCAACTACATGTTCTTCGGCAAGGGCCTGGGCCGCCAGCAGTTCCTGGAGAGCGGCGCGTTCCTGAAGTCGCGGCCCGATCTGGACCGCCCCGACCTGCAGATCCACGGGGTGCTGGCCATCATGCAGGACCACGGCAAGGTCGTGGTGGAGAAGGACGGCTTCACCCTGCACGTCTGCCAGCTGCGCCCCGAGAGCCGGGGCCATGTCGGCCTGCGCTCGGCCGATCCTTTCGACGATCCGGCCATCCGCGCCAACTACCTGGCCACCGACGAGGACCGCCGCGCCATTCGCGAAGGCGTGCGCATCGCTCGCGAGACGGTGGCCCAGGCGGCTTTCGATCCCTATCGCGACGCCGAATACGCGCCGGGCGCGGACGTCCGCAGCGACGCCGACCTCGACGCCTGGATCCGCGCCAAGGCCGAGACCATCTACCACCCGGTCGGCACCTGCCGCATGGGCGCGGCCGGCGATCCGCTGGCGGTGGTCGACGACCAGCTTCGCGTTCAAGGCCTGCAGGGGTTGCGGGTGATCGACGCCTCGGTCATGCCGACCCTGGTCGGCGGCAACACCAACGCACCGACGCTGATGATCGCCGAGCGCGCGGCCGACCTGATCCGCGGCAAGGCCGCGCTGCCCGCGCTGGACGTGCCGGTGTTCGAGGACGGTCGGGCCGTGGCGGCGGAATAGATCCGTTTCCCCGGGAGGGGACTTTAGGCGGGCGGCTAGGTCGAAATTACCGCGCTCTAGGCGATGGCTCGCCCGTCCAGGGTGGCCAGGCGCAGGCGGGGCATGTCCTGGTTGTCGTCGCCGAGCGGCTTGATTTCGCGCAGGCCCAGTTCGTAGGCGGGGCGACCCATCAGGCGGGCCAGCATGGCGATCGGCTGGTAGAGCCCCAGGAAGCGGTCGGTCTCGCCGCTGGCCCCCTGCAGCGGGGCGAACAGCACTTCCATGCCGACCGACGGCACGCCGTGGGCGCGGATATCGGCGGTGACCACCACGGGCGTGCGGCGCTTGCGGGCGACGTCCAGGGCGCTCTTTAGCTCCAGGCGATGAGCCAGGGCCCACATGGACAGGGCGTCCTGGCCGCGCAGATCACGGGCGTGCAGGTCGGTGACAAAGCCCCCCGCAAGGCGGAAAGGCAGCCTGCCGCCGTCCCGGCCCAGGATGAAGACCTGCGGCAAAAGCTCGAGGAAATCGCCCGGATTGATGTCGGCGCGACGCGGCAAGGCCTCGTCACCTTTCTTGTCACGCCAATAGTCTATCAACCGTTCCGTGCTTGGATGGAACATCGTCGTCCCCTTGCGGGTCCCGCGCGGCTGTTTTTCGACCGCACGGAGCTTGCTGGGAGAACCGGGCCAAGGCCTCGACCGTCCCATTCTGGCGCAAACCAGGCGGAACGGAGGGTTTCGGCCCGATTCTTGCTTAACCGAGCGGAACGACCCGATGCGAAGGGAACCGCCTATGAAGGCGCCGAAATTGAACACGCGCGGCTGGATGATCGCTCTGGGCGCGCTCCTGGGCGGCCTGCTGGTCGGCGGCGTGGCCTATGCCGGATGCACCAACTCGTGTCCGCCGCCCCCGCCGGTGTGCTGCAAGCCGCCGCCGCCTCCGCCCAAGCCCCCGACGCCGCCGACGAACTGCTGCGGCGGCGGTCACAAGGTCAATATTCCGGGCGTGAACGTGAACATCGGCGCGACCGTGATCGTGAACGCCAATGCCAGCGCTTCGGCGACCAGTGGCGCGGCCGCGGGTTCGGGCGCCGTGGCTGGAGCGGGCGCGGGCGCCGGGGTCGTCAACTATTTCGGCGGCGGCGGCCACGGCGGCTACTATTCCGGCCCGATGGCCAGCGGCTACATCCAGGGCCTGAACGTCGAGGGCGGCGAAGCCCGCCGTCGTCAGGCCTACGAGGCCACCCGCACCAAGACGCGCCGCGTGATCATCCGCGCGGTCTGCCTGGATGACCGCGACGTGCCGCACCCGGCCTCACAGGTCACGCCCGACCGCGACATCGACGACTTCTATGATGGTGAGCTCTACCGCTGCATCGCCGGCTCGCGCATGCAGTACGTGATCGCCGACTATGAAGGTCGGATCGACATCTCGACCAGCGGCGGCGGCCAGACCTACGTCTGTCAGAAGAACGAGTCGCTCTACCACATCCCCGGCATGGGCGGCGGCGCTGGCGTGAACGGCGGCCAAGGCCAGGCCGGCAGCCTGTCCTGCCGTCCGCAACGTCCTGCTCGCGACTGCAACGAGCGCTCGCTGCTGCGTCGCTTCGGCGCCGGCGTGAAGATCCTGACGATCGTGACGACCGAGAAGTACACCGCCTACCGCGAGGAAGTGGTGCAGGAACGCCAGACCCTGTCGACCAGCTTCAGCCTGGACGGCGGCGTCGGCGGCGTCGTGTATTGAGCCAATAACGCTCGTCATCCCGGACGGCCGCAGGCCGATCCGGGACCCAGGGGCCAAGCGCGGTGCGGTTGTCCTGGGGCCCGGCCCTCCGCTTCGCTACGGCCGGGATGACGAGAATTGATGCGAAGAAAGGCCCCGGTTTTCGCCGGGGCCTTTTTGTTGCGCCTTACTTCGCGGCCGCCGGCGCCGTCGCTTCCGGCTTCACCAGCAGCAGCCATGACTGATCGTCGGCGAGGTAGGTCTTGGCGGCCTTCTGCACGTCGGCCGGGGTGACGCGCGTGAGGCCCGCCACGACCGAGCGGGTGGCGTCGAGCAGGCGCGGATCGTTCTGGGCGCCCGACAGGGTGCTGACCCAGTATTCGTTGGTCACCCGCGACTTCTCGATGGCGTCGATGCGCGGCTTCTTGGCCCGCTCCAGCTCGTCGTCGGTGATCGGCTTGTCGCGCAGGTCGGCGGCGATCTTGCGGATCGAGGCCACGACGCCGTCAAGCTTCTCGGGCGGCACCTCCATGCTGACCGCCAGGTAGCCCCAGTTCTTGAAGACGACGCTGGCCGTCGACGAGGCGTTGGGCGAGTAGGTCGCGCCCTGCTTTTCGCGCAGTTCGTCGATCAGGCGCAGTTGCACGACCTGGCCCAGGATCGAGACGTCGCGCGAGCGCTGCAGGTTCGAGAACAGGTCGTCCGTCCGCCAGGCCATGAACAGCGAGGCCTGGTCGGCGCGGCCCTTGTGGGTGCGGATGACGGGCTCGGCGACCGGGGCCGGGAAGGGCGCCTTCTCCGCGCCCGGCAGGGCGGGATCGCCCGGGCGGGCGGGCAAGGCCCCGAAGGTCTCGGCGACGGCGGCGATGGCCTTGTCGACCGTGGTGTCGCCGACGATCACGATCTCCAGGTCGCCCTTGGCCAGCGGATTGGCCACGGCGGCTTTCAGCTCGGCGAGCGAGGAGGCGGCGATCTGTTCGCGCGAGGGGAAGGTCCAGCGCTGGTCGCCGCCGTGCATCAGCCCGCCCAGGTCACGGCTGAAGACGCCGCCGGTCGTGCTCTGCAGCTGATCGTGGGCCGTGGCGTAGGCGGTCTTGATGCGGCTGAACGGTTCCGGACGCCAGCCGGGTTCGCTGGCGAAGGCGGCGAGCACCTGCAGCTCGGTCGACAGGTCCTCGGGGCGCGTGCGGCCGTTCAGGGTGAAGGCGTCGTCCTCGACGCCCAGGGTGGCGTTCCAGATCTTGCCGGTCAGCACCCGCTCCATGTCCTGAGCGGTGATCTGCTTGAGGCCGCCTTCGATGAAGGCCGAGGCCGACCACAGCGGGCTCTGCTTGTCGGAGGCCATGTCCAGCAGGCCACGGCCAGAGCGCACCTTCACCAGCACCTGGTCGTTGCGGAACTTGGTCGGCTTGATCGTCAGTTTCACGCCGTTCTCGAAGCGCACGAAGACGGTGTCGAGGTCGGTGACGTCCTTCTGCTCGGCGACCTTGCCGATCGGGCCGAAGCTGGAATACGGCCAGACGGTCACGCCGGGCGCGGCCGGCGGCGTGACGGGCTGGGCCTTCATGTCCTCATAGGCCTTGAGGATCGCCGGCTCACCGCCCTCGACATTGGTCGGGGCGGCGATGACCACCAGCGGACCGTTGCCGGCGAAGGCGGTCTTCAGCATCGTGTTGACGCGATCGGCCGTCAGGCCCTTCACCAGGGCGTCGAAGGCCGCCAGGTTCTGGGCCGGGGAAGTAATGACCTCGCCGTCGCCCAGGGTGCCGACCAGCTGGTTGGCCAGGGCGGGCGTGCGTTGAGTGGCCTCGCCCGAGACCGCGGCGACCAGGGCCGAGCGCATGTTGGCGATCTCGCGATCCAGTTCGTCCTGGCGAACGCCGTACTGAACCGCGCGACGCTGTTCGGCGTCCAGGGCGGTCATGGCCTCGCGCCAGCGACCAGCCTGGGCGGTCGCGCCGAAGGTGGTCACGCGCACGGCGTCGTACTGATCGCCTTTGAAGGCGCCGCCGGCGATGAACGGGGGCTCGGCGGAGCGACCGATGGCTTGCATGCGACGGTTGATGACCGCGAAGGCCAGGTTCTCGAGCATGTCGCGCTCGTCGACGGCCTTGGTCTCCAGCAGGCCGTCGGGCTTGCGCATCCAGGTCATCTGCACCGACCAGGGCGAACCGGCCTCGACGATCAGCTTGGCGGTCGGGCCGCGCTTGGCCACCGGGCCGACATCGGGGTTCTTGCCGTTCGGACCCTTGGCGGCCCAGTCGCCGAACTTGCCCTTGATCTTGGCTTCCATGGCGTCGACGTCGAAGTCGCCGACCATCACCAGCACCGCGCGTTCGGGGCGGTAATAGGCCTCGTAGAAGTCGCGGATGCGCTGGGCCGGGGCGGTCTTCAGGACGTCCGTCTTACCGATCGGGATCCGCTTGGGCGGCAGCTGGCCTTCCATCTGGGCCGACAGGGTCTTGATGGCGACGCGGTAGCCGGGGGTGTCGCGGGTGCGCTCCTCCGACAGCACCACGCCGCGCTCACGATCGACGGCCTCGGGGGCGATGGTCAGCTCGCCGGCGGCTTCGCGCAGCAGCATCAGCGAGGTGTCTACGGTGCCGTCGTCGGTCTTGGGCAGGTCCAGCTGGTAGATGGTCTCGTTGAAGCCGGTCTGGGCGTTGGTGTCGGCCCCGAAGGCCAGGCCGTGACGCTCCAGGATCTTGATCATCTCGCCTTCGGGCACGTTCTTGGAGCCGTTGAAGGCCATGTGCTCGAGGAAGTGGGCCAGGCCCTGCTGATCGTCGGCTTCCATCAGCGAGCCGGCGTCGAACCACAGGCGGACCGAGGCCTGACCCGGTGGGGTGGCGTTCTTGCGCAGGGCGTAGCGCATGCCGTTCGGCAGCACGCCGAAGCGCCAGGCCGGATCGGGCGCGACGTCCGAGATTTCCTGGGCCCACTGGCCCGGCTTGAGATCGCTGACCTTGGGACCGCCCAGCGCGGGGGCCTCGGCGATCTTGGGCGCGGAGGCCTCGTTCTTCTTCGCGAAGGGCATGGAAGGCGCGGGCAGGTGCGAGCAGGCGGCGACCGAGAGGCCGGCGGCGGCGACGAGCGCCAAGCGCGAAGCGCTGATCATCGAGAATCCAAGGCAGGAGAAAAGAGGCGCGCACCTTGGCTGTCCCGCATGGCGCATGCAAGGCGGCGATGAGGCCGTTCTAGGCCCATCGCCGTCCTGGGTCTCGTACCCAGGACCCACGGCACGGCCGTCTATGAGGTAGAGCGCCTGGCGCGGCCTTCTCGGCCCCAAGCGTGGATTCCGAGCCTGGCGCTTCCATGGGTCCTAGGCACAAGGCCTAGGAAGGCAGGAGTGGTTTAGGCCGCGGCGACGTCGCCGGTCTGGCGGCGCAGGCGCCAGAAGCGGATCGTGCGCAGGGCCGACTCGCGGGGCAGGGCGGCATAGAGCTCGCCATAGGCCTTGGCCCGCAGCATCACCTCGTCCGACGGGTCGAGGATCAGCAGGGCGAAGGTCAGGAACAGCGAACGGTCGAAATCGGCCGCCTTGCAGATGACCGCCAGGGCGTCCATCTCGCGCCGCTCCAGGATCTTGCGGGCGGTGTGGAAGTCGACGTCGGCCATGTCGGACAGGGCCACCAGGAAGAGCGTCGTCTTCTTGTTGCGCAGCATGTTCGCCAACACCTGCGGCGAGACCTGACCCTTGCCGCGCAGGGTGCGGAATTCCTTCTCGGCCTGGGCGTGGTCGGGGGGCAGGGCCCCGTCCTCGGTCGCGACCCGCTTGCGGCCGGCGGCCAGGGCGGCCTCCAGCATGGCCGGATCGACGTCGGCGTTGCGCTCCATGATGCGGTCGCGCAGGCGCGCCTCGACCACGAAATACATCTCGTTCAGCAGGTCGACCGGCAGGCTCTGACGGTCGATTACGGCCTCGTGCAGGGCCGGGTTGGCGGCGGCGCGGTCGACCACCGTCTCGTGCGCCTCGCGCGACAGCACCGCGCCGTCGTTGCGCAGCAGGACGCCCAGGGTGTCGTCGTCGCCGCGCGCCACGATGGCGTCCGAGACGGCGCTGGAGACGCTGGTCCGCTGTGAGATGGCGCGCAGGTGGTCCTGGCCCTGGGTGCGGGCCACGTGCAGCAGGTCCTCGTCGGTGAGGGCGCTGGAGTTGCGCAGGATCGGGGCGGCCACGGTGATCGAGTCCGAGGCCAGGGCGCGCGACAGGCCGCGCGGCGGGGCGGCGGCATCGCTCAGGCGCTCCGCCAGCTCGGCCTTCACGGCCTCTTCCATGTCGCCGGCCAGCTGGCTCATGACGTCGTCGAACAGGCCCATCTCGACGCCGCTATGGCCTTCGCCCTCGAAGAACATGTCGGTGACGCCCCGCAACAGCTCGCGGCGCTTGGTGCTTGAAGGCTCGTTGGCGAGGGCGATCAGGTCGTTGAGACGCGACTGCATCATTGAGCGCCTTCCTTTTCAGGCTTGGCGGACCATTCGCCGTCTTCGCGCGGCTTGTCCTCATCCTCGGGCGCGGAGGCCGGCGGAGCGATCAGGACCATGCGCGGCGGACCGGCGGCGGGAATGGGGTCGGGCTGCATGCCGAACTGGCGGCCGACGGAATAGGTGCGAGCCCCGACCTGGCCGGGCTGCAGCCTGGCCGGCTGGGGCGCGGGCTGGACGGGCGCGGCATAGGCGGCCTGGATCGGCGCGGGCGCGGCCGCTTGCGGGGGGGCGGCCTCGTAGAGGCTGCGCTGCACGGCGCGCGGCGCCGGGGCATAGGTCGCCGGGGCGTAGGCTGGTTCAGCGTGGGCAGGCTGGGGCTGGATCTGCTCGGCCCGCGGCTGGGGCGCGTAGCGGGGAGCTTGCTGCGCGACAGGCTGAGGCGCCTGCTGCTGCGCCCACCAGGGCTGCTGCACGGCTTGGACCTGGTCCTGCGGCGCGATGATCGTCTCGCGTTTGCCGCCCCAGCCGAGCAGGCGGCCGTCATAGGTCGCGCCGGCGAAACCGGGGGCGCCGCTGGCCAACGGCGTCGGCGGTCGATCGGGTTGGGGGCCGTAGCGGCTCTCGCGCACGCCGTCCGCATGCGCGGCGGTGGCGCAGGTCAGGGCGACGATAAAGGCGGCGGAACGCATGGGGCCGATCCGGACGGAAACCTGTTGATCTTCTGTCCTAGGCTGCGCCGCTTAATCTTGGGCTAACGACCGCGCCAAGAGTCCAGAAGTCGACGCTCCAACCACTCCATGGCCGTGTGGAGGACGACGCCGAGGATGGCCAGGGTCAGAAGGGCGGCGAAAACTTTGGCCGTCTGCAGCCGGTTGTAGGCTTCGAGAATGCGCCAGGCCAGGCCCTGGGCGCCGCCGGAGCCGGCCACGAACTCGGCCACCACGGCGCCGATCACCGCCAGGCCCGCTGCGACCTTGTGTCCTTCCAGCAGGGCCGGGACGGCGGATGGCAGGCGCAGCCGGACCAGGCGCTGAAGCGGCGTCGCGCCATAGAGGTCAAAGAGCCGCGCGAGGTCGGGATCGACGGCCTTCAGTCCGGTCAGGGCGCCCGAGAAGATCGGAAAGAAGGCGACCACGGCGGCGAGGCCGATCACCGCGCGCTCTGGATGATCGATACCGGCCCAGATGGTGACCAGCGGCGCGATCGCGACCAGCGGTGTGACTTGCAGGGTCACCGCGATCGGGCGGACGGCGTCTTCCAGGAGGCCGTTCAGGCTGACGGCCAGCGCCAGGGCGCAGGCGACGAGGCTGGAAATCACCAGGGCCAGCAGGGCGGTCGACAGCGTCGCCCAGGCCGAGGCCAGCAGCAGTGGCCAGGCCTGCAGCAAAGCGGTCCAGACGCCGCTGGGCGCGGGCAGCAGATAGGACGGAACCGCCAGGACGCGGCAGGCGATCTCCCAGCCGCCCAGCAGGACGGCGATCAGGATCAAGGGCGCGAGGATCCGTTTCACGCCGCGCGCTCCGTCGCGGTCGCCAGCAGTGTCGAGACCGTCTCGGCGGCGGCGCGGAAGGACTCGGTGGTGCGGAAGCCGGGCGGACGGATGATCGGACCGTCGATGGCGATCTCGCCAGCGATGCGCCCGGGCCCAGGGGTCATGACCACGACGCGGCGGGCCATGTAGACGGCCTCCTCGACATTGTGGGTCACGAAGACGACGGCGGGCGAAAGCTCGGCGGCCAGAGCCAGGACGTCGTCGGCCAGGGCCCGGCGTGTGATCTCGTCGAGGGCGGCGAACGGCTCGTCCAGCAGCAGCAGGCGCGGACGGGTGACCAGGGCGCGGGCCAGCGACGCGCGCATGGCCATGCCGCCCGACAGCTGGGCGGGACGGGCGGCGAGGGCCTGGCCAAGGCCGACCCTGCGCAACGCCTCCTCGGCGGCGGCGCGGGCCTCCCCCTTTGAAACGCCGGCCAGCTCCAGCGGCAGGGCGACATTGTCCCGCGCCGACAGCCATGGCGCCAGGGTGTGGGACTGGAAGACGACGGACGTCTGGCCCTTGCCGGCGGCGCGGGTCACGGTCCCGCGCGTCGGCACCTCGAGGCCCGCCAGCAGGCGCAGCGCCGTGGACTTGCCGCAACCCGATGGACCGACCAGGGCGACGATCTCGCCGGACGCGAGGCTCAGGTCGACCGGCCCCAGGGCGCGGCCCCGCGCGTAGTCGACCTCGACGCCGGACAGGCTGGCGATCACGACATCAGATCCGAGGCTGCATTTCGAAGAAGAGGTTCAGCTTGTACAGGGCCAGTAACAGCAGGACGCCGCTGACGCTCCAGAACGCCCAAGGCCGCTCTCTCCGCCGAACCACACCCGCGACTGGCAGCCAGACGGCGCCGGTCCGCAGCGCGGCGAAGAACAACGCCCAGAGGACCATGGACATGGCCATCTCGTACCAAGGGGCGTTGTAATCGTGCGGGGGTTTGACGTCCATGACGACGGCTACTGGCCCTTAGGCAGGAACTGCAGCGTGTAGGCCTTCCGGAAGTCCATGTCCTTCGGATAGACGCCCTGTTCCGAGGCGACCTTGAAGAACTCGGCCCACCGGGCGTCGCTCATCTGGCCGATCTCGCCGTCCTTCCCGACGATGCCGTAGCCGCGCATCTTCTCCCGAGCCTGGTCGAGGACGTCCTGGGTCATCTCCGGATTGTCCTTGAGGATCGCGGCGTCGCCCGGCTTGGGATCGCCGTAGAGATAGGACTTCCAGCCCGCCGCCGTGGCTTCGACGAAGGCCTGCACGGCCGCGGGGTTCTTGGCGATCAGGCTGTCGGGGACCAGGGCCATCGAGGCGTAGGCGGGATAGCCGCTGTCGGCCAGCAGAAAGACCGCCGGCTTGATCTTGCCTTCCTTCTCGATGAGGTAGGGCTCGCTAGTGGCATAGCCCTGCTGGACCACGCGCTTGTCGGCCAGGAACGGGGCGCTGGAATAGTTGTACTTGCGCACCTGGTCGTCGGTGAACTGGTACTTGGCCTTCAGCCAGACCCAGAAGGCGGTGATCGAGGCGTCCGACAGCAGAATCGGCCGGCCCTTCATGTCGGCGATGCCGTTGATGCCCTGGTCGGGATGGGCGATCAGGACCTGGGGGTCCTTCTGCATGAAGGCCGCCACGGCCTTCACCGGCGCGTTCTCCTTGGCCAGGTTCATGACGATGAAGCTGTTGGAGCCGACGCCGACATCGACCGCGCCGGTGGCCAAGAGCTGGGGCACGTTTACCGCCGGGCCGCCCTGGATCAGGGTGACGTCCAGGCCGCGCTTCTTGTACTCGCCGGTCGCCAGCGCCTGGTAGTAGCCGCCGAGCTCGGCCTCGCCCCGCCAGTCGGTGGCCAGCTTCAGCTTGGTCTCGCCGGCCGGGGCGGCGGTTTCCTTCTTCGCGGGCGAACAGGCGGCCAAGAGGGCCATGAAGCTCAAGGCGGCAAAGGCACGGCGCTGCATGGAGGAACTCCCCGGTTGTTCGCGGGGAAGTTAAGCAGGAGTTCGGTGAACCGCTAGCCCGGTTACGCTTCCGCCGTCGCGCGGTGGTTCAGCCAGCGCTCGACCTTGGCGTAGAGCACCTCGCGCTGGATGGGCTTGGCGATATGGTCGACCATGCCGGCGGCGTAGCAGCGCTCGACCTGGCGGGGCAGGGCATCGGCGCTCATGGCGATGATCGGGACCTTGCCGGCCGGCGTGCGCAGGGCCTTGATCGCCCGGGTCGCCTGCAGCCCGTCCATCTGCGGCATGTGGATGTCCATCAGGATCATGTCGTAGTCGCCGGACTCGGCCCGCTCGACAGCCTGCTTGCCGTTCTCGGCCACGTCGACCTCGCAGCCGACCAGGGTCAGCAGGGCCGCGCCGATCTCCAGATTGATTGGGTGGTCGTCGACGATCAGGATCCTGGCCGCGCCGGGTGTGGTGGTCTTGGGTCGCTCGGGGACGGCGATCGGCTCGGCGGTCGGGGCATTCAACTCGACCCAGAAGCACGAGCCGCGCCCAGCCACGCTGTCGACGCCGATCTTGCCGCCCATCACGTCGACCAGCGCGCGGCAGATGGCCAGGCCCAGGCCGGCCCCGCCATGCAGCCGGCTCATCGAGCTGTCGGCCTGCGAGAACCGCTGGAACAGCAGGGCCTGCTTGTCCAGTTCGATGCCGACGCCGGTGTCGATGATCTCGAAGCGCAGGCGATCCTCGACGTCGCCGGGCTCGACGATCAGCCGCGCGTCGATGCGGCCCTCCTCGGTGAACTTCACGGCGTTGTTGAGCAGGTTGATCAGCACCTGGCGCAGGCGATCGGCGTCCAGGTCGTGCAGGGCGTCGACCGGGTCGATGATCTCCAGATCCAGAGTGAGCCCCTTGGCGCGGGCCTCGGGCGCCATGATCGCCACGGTGTCGCGGATCAAGGCCGCCGCCGAGGTCGGCTGGGGCAGGAGCTCGATCTGGCCAGCCTCGACCCGCGAGAAGTCGAGGATGTCATTGACCACGGTCAGCAGGGCCGCGCCGGCGCTGTCGATCAGATTGACCTGCCGGCGGGCGTCGGGCGGCAGATCCTCTCGCGTCGCCAGCAGCTGAGCAAAGCCAAGCACGCTGTTCAGCGGCGTGCGGATCTCGTGGCTCATGGTGGCCAGGAACTCGGTCTTGGCCTCGGTGGCGGCCAGGGCCCGGCCGCGGGCGGCGCGGGTCAGTTGTTCGCGGCGGAGAAGCAGCCGCTTGAGGCGGTCCTGCTGGGCCAGGGCCAGGCCGGTCGCCAGGCAGGTGTAGAACAGCGTGACGATGAAGACCTGGATCGTCCGCGTCTGGGCGACGGCGCCCATGACGCCGTTGAAGCGCGGCGAGGTCCCGGAGATCGCGAGCGGCAGGGTGACGACGGCCACGATCAGTGAAGCCATGGCGGCGCCGCGCGCGCCCAGGCGATAGGCGATGGCCAGGGCGACGGGGAAGATCAGGAACGGCGGCGCGCTAGAGGCGGGATGCGCGCACAGCAGGGTGATGGTGGCGATGGCGAACATCAGCAGAGAACGTTCGCGCCAGGACCGATGGAACGAGCGGCGGTGCTCGGCGTCGATCAGCACCAGGGTCGCGGGCAGGGCGATGGCCAGGCCCAGGGCTCCGCGCAGGAACCAGTCCAGCAGGCTGGGCCAGAAGGGCTCGGAGAAGCCGACGGCCAGCACGCCGGCGCAGAGCAGGCTGGCGGCCGCCGCGACCGGCGTGGTGACCGCCGGCAGCAAGGCCAGCGAGCGGAGGGACCGGATGCGCGGCGCGCCGCGCCAGATACGCAGGCACACGGTCCAGATCGCCACCGCCTCCAGCGCGTCGACCGCCGTGTAGAGCAGGGCGCGAACCGGGCTGTCACCGACCAGCAGGGCGATCGAGAAGTGGAAGACGCCGAAGACGATCGCGAGGGAAATGCGGCGTGAACCGTTCAGCGCGATCAGCCCGGCCGCCAGCAGGGCGTTGGCGGGCCAGAAGGCGGCGACGCCCAGGACGGTGCGGGTCAAATACTCGCTGAACAGCATGCTGGCCGCGACAGCGATCGACAGGCCCAGGAGCAGGGCGGTCTGTCGTCTTTCCTCGTGCAGGGCCAGCCCGTGCGGCATCGTTTTCCGTCCCCCATTCAGTCGCACTTCGTTGTGCGACGTGACCGGTCAGGCGACGGGCGGCCGAACTGGGTTCGGGAGACCGCGCCAAGACTTTCGTCTGTCCGCGCGCCCGGAAGCGACGAAGAACAGCGTTACCATCAATACGCCCGCGAGCTCCCGAGTTGCCCGCATACTGCTCGATGTGTCGTTTCGCCGCAGGACGCCCACCAGGCGAAACGAGCCCTAAACACTTGTTTTTTCAGCAGGCTTCAAGGTCGGACGGGCGCAGACAATGCATGGCCTCGCCCACAATTCAAGAGGGCGCCGCCGGGCTCAGGGTTGCATTCGCCTCAGGCCGCGACGCTGTCGCGCGACAGCCAGTGATCGACGACCCGGTAGAGGGTGTCGCGATCGATGGGCTTGGCGATGTGGTCGACCATGCCCGCCCGACGGCACCGCTCGATCTGCTGGGGCATGACGTCGGCGGTCAGGGCGATGATGGGCGTCGCGCCACGCGGGCCGTCCAGGGCGCGAATGGCCCGGGTGGCGGCCAGCCCGTCCATGCGCGGCATGTGCACGTCCATCAGGATCACATCGAAGTCGTATTCGGCGGCCAGGCGCACGGCCTCGTCGCCGTCCTCGGCCACGGTGACCTCGCAGCCCGCCAGGACCAGCATGGCCTCGCCTAGCTCGCGGTTCATCGGATGGTCGTCGACCAGCAGCACGCGGGCGGCGGTGGTCCGCTCGTCCCGGGTCTCGGGCATGGCGGGGGCCGGCATGGCGGGAGCCGGCAGGGTCAGCCAGAAGGTCGAACCCCGGCCCGCGGCGCTGATCAGGCCGATCTCGCCGTCCATCAGGGTGACCAACGCCTTGCAGATCGCCAGGCCCAGGCCCGCGCCGCCGAAGCTGCGGCTGATCGAGCCGTCGGCCTGGGTGAAGCGCTGGAAAAGCTTGGCCTGATGGTCGGGCGAGATCCCGATCCCGCTGTCGGTCACCTCGAACCGCAGGACATCGCCCGCCTGTGTCGTCAGCCGCGCGACGATCAGGCCCGAAGGCGTGAACTTCACCGCGTTGTTCAGCAGGTTCAGCAGCACCTGGCGCAGCCGGTTTTCGTCCAGCGCGTGGAGCGCGGCGTCGTCGGCCTCGATCTCGACGGTCAGCGAGAGACCCTTGGCCTCGGCGTCGGGGGCGACGATGGCGACGGTCTCGCGCAGCAGGGCGGCGGGCGAGATCGGATGCGGATCCAGCTGGATGCTTCCCGCTTCCAGGCGCGAGAAATCGAGGATGTCGTTGACCAGGGTGACCAGCGACTGGCCGGCGCCGGCGATCAGGTCCAGCTTGCGGCTGCCATCGGGCGACAGGGTCTCGGTCACGCCGAGCAGGCTGGCGAAGCCGAGGATACTGTTCAGCGGCGTACGGATCTCATGGCTCATGGTGGCCAGGAATTCGCTCTTGGCCTGGCTGGCCGCCTGGGCGCGGGCGCGGGCGGCGCGGGCGTGGGCGCTGCGCCTGGCCATCAGCTGGCGCAGGCGGTTCAGCCGATACAGCGACAGGGCCGAGGCCAGGCAGGTCATGAACAGGGTCGTGACGAAGGCCTGGACCATGCGGATGCGCTCGGCGTCGCTCCAGGCCGGGTTGATGGTGGTGGGGCCGTAGCCGGCGACGGTCAGGGGCGCGGCCACGGCGATGACGATCGCCGCGCTCCAGGCGGCCCCGCGCGGGCCCAGTTGGAAGGCCAGCAGCATGCCCGCCGGGAAGATCAGGAACGGCATCGGCGTCGTGCGGGCCGAGAAGGCCAGGGCGGCCACCCCGGCCACCAGGCCATAGAGCGCTACCCGGCCCGCCAGGGGCGGCTCGCGGAAGTACGAGCGCCGGACCGGCTCGATGATGAGCAGGGTCGCGGGCAATGCGATGGCCATCCCTAGCGTGGTGCAGAACAGCCAGCTGAGGAAGAAGGGGACGAAGGCGACCCCCTCCATCAAGTTACTCAGGCCCGCCCCGATCAGCGCCGTGGACAGGGTGGCGGGGAACACCGAGGCGATCAGAACCAGGGCCTGGCGTACGCTGCGGACGGTCGCCCGCCCCCGGGTGGCCCGGTGGACGATCATCGAGATCAGCACCACCTCGGTTGAGTCGATGAGGAGATAGATCAGCACCTGCGGCCAGGCGTCTCCGGCCAGGCGATGGCTGATCAGACGCGCCGCGATGCAGAAGAGCCAGAATGTGGTCTGGCGGGCGCGGTTCAGGTGCAGAAGACCAGCGGCGGCGATGGCGTTGACCGGCCAGAACGCGGGCATGCCCTGGGCGTCGCGGGTCAACTGGTCGCTGAAGAAGAGGCAGGCGATATAGGCCACGGTCAGGCCGACCAGCAGCCCGTTCTGCCTGCGGTCGTCGCGCGTCGCCGGCGATATGGCGTCCGTCGCTGCTGTCATGGTCCCCAAGCTCTCGCGTTTTCACGCGCAAGGGCGGAGCCTGACGCCCGCAACGGTTAAGAGCGGGCCAAGCCGAAGCGCCATGTGACATTGCGCCGCAAAGGCGGGCCTGGCGGGATCAGCCGGCCAGACCTTCCTTCTTCTCTTCCAGCTCCAGCCACTCCATCTCGGCCTGCTCCAGATCGGCGCGGGCCTTGTCGAGCGCCTTCATGGTCTTGTCGAAGGCCGCCGGGTCGCGGCTGTAGAGGTTCGGATCGGCCAGGGTCTGCTCGAACTTGGCGATGATCGCCGGGCTCTTGGCGATCAGGGCCTCGCACTCTTCCAGACGGCGCTGGTCCTTGAAGGTCAGCTTGCCGGTCTTCTTCGGTGGAGGCGGGGCGGGAGCTGGCGTGGGTGCGGCCTTGGTGGCGCGGGCCACCGGCGTGAAAGAGGCGCCGACCGAGGCGCCGCGCGCGCCCTTGAAGAAATCGGGGCTCTGGTCGATCAGGTCGCTCCAGCCGCCCGGGGTTTCCAGCACCTTGCCATGACCGTTCATGGCGATGGTCGAGGTCGCCAGGCGATCGATGAAGTCGCGGTCGTGGCTGACCAGGATCAGGGTGCCGTCAAAGTCGGCCAGCAGGTCCTCCAGGAGGTCCAGCGTGTCCATGTCCAGGTCATTGGTCGGTTCGTCCAGCACCATCAGGTTGGTGGGGTTGGCCAGGGCCCGGGCCAGTAGCAGGCGGTTGCGCTCGCCGCCCGACAGGCTGGTCACCGGCTGGCGCAGCTGGGCCTCGGTAAACAGGAAGTCCTTGGCGTAGCCGGCCACGTGCTTGGGCTGGCCGCGCACGAGGATGGAGTCGCCGCCGCCGGGGGTCAGGAAGTCCCACAGGGTGATCTTGTCCGACAGCGCCATGCGGCCCTGGTCGATATGGGAAACTTCCAGGTTGGTGCCGAGCTTCACCGTGCCGGCGTCGGCCTCGAGTTCCCCCAGCAGCAGCCGGACCAGGGTGGTCTTGCCGGCGCCGTTGGGACCCACCAGGGCCACGCGGTCGCCACGCAGGATGCGGGTCGAGAAGTCCTGGACGATCGTGCGATCGCCGAACGCCTTGGACAGATGCTTGGCCTCGATCACCTTCTTGCCCGAGGTCGCGGCGGTCTCGACGGCCATGTAGATCGACCCGCGCTTGTCGCCTTGCAGGTCCTTCTTCTGGGCGCGCAGGTCCATCAGGGCGCGGCGGCGGCCTTCGTTGCGGGCGCGACGGCCCTGGACGCCGCGCGCCAGCCAGGCGTTCTCGCGCTCCAGCACCTTGTTGAGGCGGCGCTCTTCGTCGGCCTCGGCGGCCAGCACCTGCTCGCTCCAGATCTCGAACTCGCCGAACCCCTTGTCCAGACGCCGCACCTTGCGGTGCTCCAGCCAGAAGGTGCGCTGGGTGACCCGGTTCAGGAAGGCGCGATCGTGGCTGACGATCAGGGCCGCGCACTTGGAGTTCGCCAACTCCTCTTCCAGGGTCTGGATCGCGAAGATGTCCAGGTGGTTGGTCGGCTCGTCCAGCAGCAGCACGTCGGGCTGCTCGGCGAAGGCCCTGGCGAGCGCCGCGCGGCGCTTCTCACCGCCCGACAGGCCTTGCGAGCTCTTTTCGGGATCCAGTCCGAAGTCGGCCAGGGCGGCCTGGGCCTCGTAGTCCTCGGCGCCGCCGGCGGTGCAATAGTCCAGCAGGGTGTCGCCGGTGATCTCCGGCTCCTGGCTGACGAAGATGATCTTGGCGCCGGGCTGCACCGCGCGTTCGCCGCTGTCGGCCTCGACGCCCTGGCCGGCCAGGATCTTCAGGAGCGTGGACTTGCCCGCGCCGTTGCGGCCGACGAGGCAGGCGCGCACGCGCGGCTCCAGGGCCAGGTCGACACCGTCGAACAGCGGCTTGGCGCCGTCGGCGAGACGGACGTCCTTGAGGGCGAGTACGGGCGCGCGGGTCGGAGAAGCCATGTCGTTCTTGGATACTGTCGTCGGATCTGGGGCGGCGGAATGTCGCGGAGGTGAGGGGCGTATAGCAGGCAAGGCGCCGAGGAAACGTCAAAATCTCCAACCACAGTGCGGTTGCGCTGGGTCAAGGACAGGCCCGTCGCGGGCGCGACAAATTTGCGTGTTAACGGGGCGCCAAGCCTGACCTTGCTACGAACCTGGCCTTACGGAGCACAAGTACTCGCCTTGACGTCGTACGCGGAAAACATTGCTGCTTCTGATGTTCCCGCGTTGCTCGGCCTGGGTTTCGACCGTTTGCGCCGCCCGATCTGGGTGTTCGACGATACGCGCAAGCGCAAGGTCTATGCGAACCGCGCCGCCCTGGAGCTATGGGGCGCGGCGACGCTGGAAGACTTGCTGGCCCGCGACTTCTCCGACCAGTCCCCGGCCGTGCGCGTGCGCATGGAGGACATCGCCGCCAGGGTCGAGCACGGCGCCGCCGTCGAGGAGCGCTGGACCTTCTATCCGAACGGCGCGCCCGTCGCGGTGAACACCACGATCTCGCGCATTGTCCTGCCCGATGGCCGCGACGCTTTGTTGTTCGAGGGCGTGCTGGTCGCCGCCGCAGCCGACGAGCAGCGGGCGATTGAGGCCTTGCGCCACACCAGCGCGCTGGTCTCGCTGTACGACGCCGATGGCTTCCGCGTCTTCGGCAACCCCGCGGCCCTGGCCAGCTATCCGGGGGCCGGTGTGCGCTTCGCCGAGATCTTTGCAGAGGGTGACGCCGGCGGCGCGCTCTGGGCCTCGGTCCAGGACGGCGAGCCGGTGGAGGGGGCCTATCGGGTGATCACGGCCCAGGGTGAGCGCTGGCACGGCCTGGCCGCTCGCCGCACGCCCGACCCGGTGACCGGCGAGCCCTGCGTCCTCGTCAACGAGACCGACATTACTGAAGAGGTCGAGGCCCAGTCCGCCCTGGCCGATGCGCGCGAGCGGGCGGAGAGCGCCATGGCCGCGCGCCAGGACTTCCTGGCCAATATGAGTCACGAGCTGCGCACGCCGCTGACCAGCATCCTGGGCTTCACGGACCTCCTGGGGTCTTCGACGCTGGATGGAGAGCAGCGTCGCCGCCTGGCGCGCATCCGCGACGCCGGGACGGTGCTGCTGGAGACGCTCAACGACGTCCTGGACTTCTCTAAGCTGGAAGCGGGCGGCGTGGACCTGGAGCTGCGGCCGTTCGAGCTGCGGGCCCTGCTGGCCAAGGCGGCGGGCATGGTCGAGGCCCAGGCCCTGGCCAAGGGGCTGGAGCTGACTCTGAGTGTCGACCCCGCCTGCCCGGAATGGCTTGAGGGCGACGGCGAGCGCCTGCGCCAGGTTCTGGTCAACTTCCTGGGCAACGCCGTGAAGTTCACCGGCGCGGGTTCCGTGACGCTGAGCGCGACCTGCCAGGAGGGCGATCGGCCCGGCGTGGCGCGCCTCGAACTGGCCGTCTCTGATACCGGTGTCGGCGTTCCGGCCGCCATGCTGGACACCGTCTTCGAGCGCTACGCCCAGGCCGGGCCCGAGGTGTCGCGCAAGTTCGGCGGCACGGGGCTGGGCCTGGCGATCAGCAAGGAGATCGTCGAGCTGATGGGCGGCGAGATCGGCGTCGACAGCGTCGATGGCCATGGCTCGCGCTTCTGGTGCGTGCTGGAGCTGCCGGTGATCGCCGCGCCCGAGCGCCTTGAGCCCGAGGCCTCGCGGACGTCGGCCCGATCGCTGAAACTGCTGGTCGCCGACGACAACGAGGCCAATCGCGAGCTGATCGGGACGCTGGTGCGCGCCATGGGCCACGAGGTCGATGTCGTCGCCGACGGCTGCGCGGCGGTCGAGGCCGTGGGCTCGGGCGGCTATGATCTGGTGCTGATGGACGTCCAGATGCCGCGCATGGACGGCCTGTCGGCCACCCGGGCGATCCGCGCCATGGAGGGCGAGGCGGCGCTGACGCCGATCATCGCCCTGACCGCCAACGTCCTCCCCGACCAGATCGCCTTCTACCGCGCCAGCGGCATGGACGACCACGTCGGCAAGCCGATCAGCCCTCGCGAGCTGGTGGCGAAGATCGCGCTGTGGGGCGAGAGCCGCGAGGATGAGCAGGCAGGGCGCGCAACGGACGGCGCGCAGGCCTGACGGCCCGGCTGAGCGGTGGTAAGAACGGCATCGACGTTCAGGCGATCGCGGAAGCTGGGGATAGAGCGTGGCCGAGACCAAGACCAAGCCCACCGATGTCAGCGTCGACGCCTTTCTGGAGGCCGTCGAGCATCCCGTCCGTCGCGCCGACGGCCAGACGATCCGCGCGATGATGCAGCGCGTCACCGGCGAGCCCGCGGTGATGTGGGGACCTACGATCGTCGGCTTCGGCGCGTATCACTACCGCTACGACAGCGGCCACGAGGGCGACATGTGCCGGATCGGCTTCTCGCCGCGCTCGGCCAATCTGGTGCTCTATGTCGGCGGTTTTCCGGACTACGAGGCGCTGCTCGCCAAGCTCGGCAAGCACAAGTGTTCCAAGGCCTGCCTCTATCTGAACAAGCTGGCCGACGTGGACCTGGACGTGCTGGAAGAGATTGTCCGGCGCACCTATGCGACGACCGAGAACGCCGACCACTGCCCGGTCTGCTGAGGGTTAGGCCCTCGAGATGTCGACTTGGGTGGAAAGACCCGCCAGGGCTGGCGCGGCCCCGAAAATCGAAGAAAGTCAGCCGACCTTGTAGGGTTCAGGCAAGTTCGATCGTCCTCCTGATGAGAGGCTGACGTTCGCGGTGCGCGTCGCGGCCTCGTGACAACGAAGAGGGAGGCCTGTGGCATGAGCGTGCGCGAGCAGATCGACAAATACATCGGCGATCAGCCTCCGGCGAAGCGCGAGGAATTGCGGGATCTCCACCGGCGCTTCCTGGAGATCTCGCCCGACGCCCAACTGTGGTTCCTGGATGGCCGGAACGATGACGGCAAGGTCGTTTCCAATCCGAACATTGGATATGGCGTGGAGACGCTCAGCTATGCCTCCGGGGATTCCAGAGCGTTCTACAAGATCGGCCTGAGCGCCAATACGTCCGGGCTATCGGTCTACGTCATGGGTCTCAAGGACAAGAAATACCTGTCCGAGACCTATGGATCACGGCTCGGGAAGGCCAAGGTCACCGGCTATTGCATCAGCTTCAAATCCACGAAGGACGTGGATCTGGGCGTGCTCGAGGAACTCGTCGCGGACGCCCTGGCCTTGGGGGCGGTGAGCGCGTCGTCCTAGGGAAGCGTCCAGACGTCGGCTGGGGTGGAAAACGATCATTTGCCTTCGCCCTAAGAGCGGACACTGCCATGCCGACGAGGCTGGTCGCCCAGGCGGCATCGGCCATCAGGTTGCGCTGACAGAGCCCTCGGTCGAGTTGCAGTAGGACGGGCTTTCAGCAGCCGCGCTCCATCAGGCTCCGCGCAGCAGGACGCCGGCGGTCAGGATCGCGAAGGCCACGGCGAGGGTGTTGAACACGTGCTTGCTGACGAACGGGATGTCGATGCCGCCGTACTGGACCAGCATGGCCAGAACAGCCAGCACCACCGCGATGGCGAACAGGGGTACGGAGGGAGCGGTAAGGGGCAGACCGACGCGACGAACAGCCATGGGGAATATCCTTAGGCCCCACCCGGCGAAGGCCGGCTACGAGCTTGACCTTAACGCGAGCGGAGCGTGGCGGTTGCTGTGGAGGCTGGTGACGCGAGACCGGCGGATTCCGTTGAGTGTTCGGTCCTCCCAGCCGCCGAGCCAGCCCTTCTGACGATGATCAACGTCCGCGGCGGGGCGTCGTCAGGTGATCCAGGTCAAGTCCGAGCTTGAACGTCTAACTCCTGATCGATTTGCAAACCGATCAAACGTCGGCTTTGGCTCGAAAGCGGACGCTTTTCGGGCGAGAGTAGGCGCCGGCCGTGGGGCAGGGGGACATTGTGCGAGCGACAGCCGAACCGTTCACAGGGAAGACAGCGGACCATCCCCTCGACGCCATGAGCGCGTCCAAGGACAACCATGCCGTCATGTTGGAGAACGAGGCCGTCAGGGTGCTCGACACCTGGATCGGACCCGGCCAGCGCACGCAGGTGCATGCGCACGAGTGGCCAAGCACGCTCTATGTGGTCAGCTGGAGCGACTTCGTGCGGTACGACGCCGACGGGAACGTCCTGGTCGATTCCCGGGAGATGGCCAGTCGGCCGACGGCCGGCTCGGCCCTGTGGTCTCCGCCGCTTCCGCCCCACTACGTGGAGAATGTGGGCGATGGTGAGCTACGGGTGATCGCCGTCGAGCTGAAAGCCAGCCCGGCCAAGGGTCCTTAGTAGCCCGGCGCGCTGACGTTGAAGCTGGCGTTGTTGCCGATCGCGGTCGAGACGCCCGTGACCTGGCGGCCGCCGGCCGCGATCGTGGTGCTGGACCGGGCGCCGACGTCGGCGTTGTTGGACTGGTTGTTGGTCACCGTCATCCGACCGTTGCATTGCGCGCAGACCGAGCCGGTCACCGCGTTGCCCATGGCCGTGGCGGTGGTCACCGCGTCATAGCCGTCATTGCCGGAGAAGCTGGCCGTGGCCTCGACGCCGCCGCCGGTATTGGTCTGCAGGTTGTCGAGCACGATCTCGGTCCCGACATTGACGACCTGCGACGAGTTGCCGGCCGCGTAGGCGTTGGTCTGGGCCGCGCCGAACAGGTACGAGGTCCCCTCAGCCTGCCCGCGTACATAGGAGTCGTTCCACTGGTTCGACTTCACGTCCGCCAGCGGGCCTTCGTTCTGGACCGACAGGTTGTTGCCGGTGGCCGTCGCGGTCGTCGCCGTCAGGTAGCTGTTGCCATAGGCGGTGAACTTGCTGGCCTGGGTCACCTGGGCGGTGTTGGCCTGGTCGGTGATGTAGCGGCCCGCCGACTGGTTGGCGCCCTCGATATTGATGTTGTTGCCCGCCGTGGTCGCGGTGATCGCGCTGGTCCCGGTGACGTGGCCGACGATGGCCCCTCCGTCGGCCAGGACATTGGCCGTGGTCGACTGGCTGATCCGGGCGCCGGCCGAGCTGTTGTCCAGATTGACGCCGGCGCTGTTGCCCATGGCCAGGGTCGAGACCGTCAGGTCATTGGCTTCGGCGTTGGCCGCCTCGACCTGGCCGCGCGCCGTGACCTCGGCCGAATTGGCCTGGACGGCGAAGGCCGAGATCGTGCCGTTGGAGGCCGAGAGCGAAGCGGAATTGCCGACCGCGGTGCTGCGCACGGCGCTGGTCGCGCCGGCGTTGGCGCCGACGTCGATGATGGTGTGGCCGTAAACCTTGCCCTGGTTGTCCTGGTACGAGGTCACGGCGGCGTCGGCGTTGGTCACGCCGACCGAGACGCCATTGGCCTGGGCCGTCGTGCTCGCCGTGACGCCCTCGGACACCGTCTGGACGTTCAGGGTCTGCTCCGAGAAGATCTCGCCGAGATTGATCTGGTTGTTGAGAACCGGACTCGGCGTGAGCGTCTGGCTAGTAGCGACCCCGCTGAGCATCGCGAATATCGGGATCACGCTTAGCGTTCCAGCGAGACGGGTCATCGCGGGTTTGCGCATTGTTGGTTCCCAGGTTGTTGTAGGCCGGCACGAAGGCGCCCGTCTGACCGACCGTGGCGTCGCCGAACGGGTCGTAGCGCAGGCAGCTTTGCGGACCGGGCATGCCATAGAGGTTGGCGGACATTTCGACGGTGGCGCGCTCGATCAGGGCGCGCACCGCCAGCTGCATGGGCTCCAGCGCCCCGCGGCCGGCCGAGATGTCGAACAGGTTGCCGTTCAGGAAATCGAAGACGCCCAGGCTGACCTCACGGCCGACGACCTGCTTCTGGTACGAAATGACGTCGACAACCTCGAGCGTGCGGGTGTTCACCAGCCGCAGGTCCAGGGCGATGTTCATGACGAAGACGCGGCGGCGGAAGTTGCCCTTCAGCCCGTCGGTGTCCTTGTCGCCCGCATAGGCGTCCACGCCCGACGAACGGATGTTGTAGTTCAGCTCGGTAATGCCGCCGACCACATAGAAGTCCGAACCCGGCACCTGGCCGGCCAGGATCTTGCGGTAGTCCGCCGGCGCGTCGGGCGCGGCGTTGGGACGGTCCGAGATCAGCTTGTTGTTGGCGTATTTCAGCTCGAACTCCGACACCGAGGTGTCGAAGCGCTCGACCATGGGCATGCCGGCCTTGGCGAAGGCCGAGAAGGCCATCAGCGAGGCGCCTTGCGTGACCTTGCGGCCCGAGCCGTCGGACTCTTCCTTGCCGGTGTAGTCGGCGATACGGCCGATCGCGATGCGCGGGGCGGCCACGCGGTTGGCGCGGGCATACTGGTTCAGGCAGACCAGGGCGGCCGAATAGTCGGTGGGATTGGCCGTGACCGGCGCCGTGCCGATCGGCGTGGCGTAGTTCCCGGCCGTCGAGGCCGTCGGAACGCTGCCGCAGGCGCTCAGGGCGGCCGTGCTCAGCAGGGCCAGAACCAGAGCTGTTCGTTTGAGCATCATTGCGGCGTCCCCGCCTTCACCACATTCGCGCCCGCGGTGACGTTGCCGTTGTTCACCTGGCTGGAATTGACGATGACCGTGTTGTTGTTGCCTTGGGTAATGACCGTCAGGTTGTTGCCGATCGCGGTCGAGCCGGCATAGCCGCCGATCCCGCCGACGCCCGAATAGGCGTCCAGCGAACCCGAGCTGCGGCTCGACGAATAAACGCTCTGATCGGCGCCGGTCAGCATGACGCCGTCGACCACCACCCGGTTGCCGTTCACGTCGCGGGTCGAATACTCGACCATGCGGCTCTCCTGGCCGGCCGAGCGGCCATAGCCCGCGTTGAACGAAGCCGAGTTGGTCGACATCGACTGGGCCGCGGCCGAGCCGCCTCCCAGAGTCCAAGAGGCGCCCAGCGCGACGACAGCGAGAGCCGCCACGACGCTGCGAGGTTTTTTCCGATGCCAGGCCATAAAACGGCTCCGCGAACTGTCGACACGGAAGGGCAAGCAACCCTCGTGCCAGAAAGGTACAGCCTCAGGTCTAGCGCGAAGGTCGAGAAAAAATGGTTAAGCGCCCGCCATTGGTTCGAATCGTCGCGGAACGCCCTAAATAGAAGGACATGAGCGACCCGCGCCCCGAGCCCGTCTTCAACGCCCCCTGGCCGGCCCTGCTGGTCGCGGCGGCGGTTATTGTCCCTTACCTCCTTCTGCTGAAGGCCGGACCCGAGGCGGCGTACAGCCTCGCCCTGGTCCCCAAGGACTTCTGGAACGGCGCCTGGACCGGCGCGGTGACCATGCTTTTCGTGCATGGCGGCTGGCTGCACGCCCTGCTGAACACCGCCTTCGCCCTGGCGTTTGGCGCACCCGTGGCGCGGACGCTGGGACTGAACAGCCGGGGAGGGGGAATCTTCTGCCTGTTCTACCTGGCTTGCGGCGTGGTCTCGGCAATCGGCTTCGCGGCGATCCACCCGGACTCGATGGGCCCGGTCGTCGGCGCCTCGGGCGCGATTTCGGGCCTGATGGGCGCGGCGGCCCGCGGCATGGACAGCCCGCCAGGACAGGTGGGGCCAATGTTCGGTCCGCGCGTCCTGTCGCTGGGACTGGGCTGGCTGATCGTCAATCTGATCATGGCCGTCACCGGGGGGCTGCTGACCCTGGGGGCGGGCGAGATCGCCTGGGAGGCGCACCTGATCGGCTTCGCCGCCGGCGTTCTGCTGATCGGACCGTGCGCTCGCTGGGCCGGCGCCGGCGCCGAAGCCGCCGATCCCCATTGATCCCTTCGCCGCTTTGCGAGACCCTTGGTTCCTGAAGAACAAGGGAGAACGCGCAGTGCTGGTTTCTCAGATCCTCAAAGACAAGGGCGATCTCGTGTTCACGGCCTCCCCGCAGGAGACCGTCGGCGCCGCGGCGGCGCTTCTGCACACCCGGCGAGTCGGGGCCATGGTGGTGGTCGACGACAAGGAAGCCGTGGTCGGCATCCTTTCGGAGCGGGACATCGTCCGGATGATCGCCAAGGAGGGGGCCGGCGCCCTGTCCAAGCCCATCAGCGGCTGCATGAGCACCAATGTGATCTTCGCCCAGCCCGACGAGACGATCGACGCCCTGCTGGAGCGGATGACCGATCGCAGGATCCGCCACCTGCCGGTGGTGAAGGGCGAGCGTCTGGCGGGGATCATCTCGATCGGCGATCTGGTGAAGTACAAGATCAATGAGGCCCAGGCCGAGGCCGACGGCCTCAAGGCCTATATCGCCGCCGGCTGAGGAGCGGGCGCTCTATACTAGGAGAAGCCTCGCTCAAGCAGCGAAGCGGTAGCGAGGGCTCTCCATATATACAAGAGAGGCTCAGCTCCCGATCAGCTCGGCGCCGACGCCCTGGGCGGCGTCGGCCAGGCTGTAGCCTTCCAGCACCGCGGCGGTGGCGTCGCGGGCGCGCAGCAGGGCCTCGCGCAGGGCGCAGGTGGCCAGGTCCCGGCAATCCTCGCAGCGGCGGAAGGCCGTGCGGCTGACGCATGGGGTCAGGGCCAGGGGGCCGTCGACCAAGCGGATGATCTCGGCGAAGCTGATGTCCCGCGGCGAACGGCCCAGCACATAGCCGCCGAACTTGCCGCGCCGGCTGGTGACCAGCCCCTCGCGCGACAGGGATAGAAGAATGGCCTCCAGGAACTTGCGCGGCGCATCGGCGCGCTCGGCCAGTTCGCCGGCCGTCACCTGGTTTTCGGCGCGCGCCAGCTCGATCATCGCGCGCAGGGCGTAACGGGCCTTCTGGGACAACATGGACGCTGGTCACCTTATATAAGCGCGGATCCCATGAGGCCGCGCTTTCGAAGTGCTCAGCCTTCTGAGCGAGGCGAGGGCGTCGTGCAAGGGCTTGTCCGTTTCGACCGGAGATCCGAGACCACCGATCGGGCCCTTAATATCAGAGGCGGAAGGCCTGGTTGGCCCGCGTCACGCCGTTCGTGCACAGAGGAATGGCCGGGCTGGGGATGAAATCGCGATTCCCCGCTTGCGAGGTCGGGATTGGGCCTCTAGAAGCCGCCCCTCGCTTCGGGGCCACGGCCCGCCGGACAAAACCTTGGCCTTCGGGCTTGCGTTTTGGAAAGTGGATCGCTAAGTTCCGCAGCCTCAATCGAATCTCTTCTGACTTACGGCGCTCCCAAGCGGCGCGCCTCGGTCGGTTTTTGCGCTCTGAAGCGGCCTTGGTCGCCAAGAAAACAAAAATGAAAAGGGCGGTTGACCCGGGAAGTCTGCTTCGTTAGAAGCCGCGCTCCCAGAAATACAAAGAGGCTCGCAAGAGTTTCCAAGTATTTCACTCCAGGAAAGCTTCTCTTTCTTTTGAAAAAGACGCTTGACTGGGTTCGGTGGCTTCTCTAGAAGCTGCCGGCTCTGGCGGCTCCGGGATTTCCCGGGTTTGCTGGACTGGGTCAGAAAGTTTCTTGCAGAAACGATTTGACACGGAAAACGAGGTTGGATAGATAGCCGCCTCCGCCGACATCGGGCGCTAAACGATGGGCTGGCC